>NZ_SNWX01000001.1:0-205538 GCF_004362045.1 Halanaerobium saccharolyticum
CTGACACCAATATTTGACCCAGGATTTTCAGAATACAGCTACGGTTTCAGACCTGGAAGGAATGCACATCAGGCAGTAAATAAAGCTAAAGAATACATTAATGATGGTTACACATGGGTGGTTGATATTGACCTTGAAAAGTATTTTGATACTGTCCAACATGATAAACTGATGTCTTTAGTAGCCAGGAAAGTGCAGGATAAAAGGGTGTTGAAATTAATAAGAGCTTATCTTAACTCAGGAGTAATGATTGATGGTTTAATTAAGAAAACAGATGAAGGATGCCCACAGGGCGGACCTTTAAGTCCATTGCTTAGTAACATTATGCTGGATGAACTGGATAAAGAACTGGAGAAACGCAATCATAAATTCTGTCGCTATGCTGATGATAGTCAGATCTATGTTAAAAGCAGGAAAGCGGCTGAAAGAGTTATGGAAAGTCTTACTGTATTTATTGAAAAGAAACTGAAATTAAAAGTCAATACAACAAAAAGTGCAGTTGGCAGACCCTGGAGAAGAAAATTCTTGGGGTTTTCATTTTATCAAATGAATGGTGAAGTAAGGGTTAGAGTCCATCCGAAATCAATTAAGAAAATTAAGGCAAAGATAAAAGAACTCACATCAAGAAGCAAGCCCTGGACGATGAAATATCGTTTTAAGAAATTAAAACAGACAATCACAGGCTGGGTCAGCTATTATAAAATAGCTGATATGAAAAGCAAGATGCGAGCTCTTGACCAGTGGACAAGACGACGAATAAGAATGTGCTACTGGAAACGGTGGAAGAAGGTTAAAACCCGCTTTAGGATGCTCAGGAAATTAGGTATTAAAGAGCCTAAAGTGTGGGAATATGCTAACACAAGAAAAGGCTACTGGAGAATATCCAATAGCCCAATACTTGCAAGAACCTTTACCAATCAGCTATTAAAGAAACTGGGATACTTTAGTTTTACGGAAAGATATGCACAAGTAATTAATTCTTAATGAACCGCCCAGTACCGATCGGTAAGCTGTGGTGGTGTGAGAGGACGGGGAATAAACTAATTATTTCCCTCCTACTCGATGTTAACCAGATGAATTTTTAAATCGATTTTAAATAAATAAGAATAAAGAAATTAAATCAATATTTATTAAAATAAGTAAAAATTTGCAATATTTTGACTTGAAATATTATACTAATAATGGTATAATACCATAAATTAACATAATGATAGGTTTTTAACAAATAAAGAATAGAAAGGAGGTTTATTTTAGTCGGCTGGCAAACCAAACAGGAGGTAGCAAATGAAATTTAATAAAGTAGATACGAGTTTCTGGATTGACGAGAAAGTAAGAGCCTGGGATTATAAAACTAAATTTCTGGCACTGTATATTTTAACTAATCAGCATAGATATTCTGAAGGTCTATATAGATTGCCAAAACAATATATTGCCGGAGATCTGTCAATTTCGATTGAGGAAGTTAATCAGCTGCTAAATAATTTAATTGATAATGGATTTATAGCTTATGATGAAAAGAATTCAATAATTTTAATTAAAAAGGCTTTAAAATATTCTCCCATCATAAATAAGAATCATCAAAAAGCCGCTCTAAAAAAATTAAATGAACTGCCTAAATCATATCTGTTTAACGAATTTTTGAAGCTGGCTGAGAAGTATAATAATTCTTTTGCAAAATACTTAAAAAAAGAACTGGCGGAGTATTTTATTGACCAAGATCCTGATACAGCGGGCGATTTCGATGCTATCAATAATGGTATTGCAGATGGCATTGATGATGCCGTTAATGATGGCATGGGTGATTCTCTAGAACCAGATCCAGAACTAGAACCAGCTCCAGCTCTAACTCCAGCTCCAACTCTAAATCTAGCTCAAATTAATAAAACATTCGATCTGGATTCGGAAATGGAAATCATATTTTTTGAAAATAATTTTGCTGAAGATAATACTTCAGACTCAAAAAACGGATCAATATCTCAAGCAGACCAAAATGATTTTGAAGCAGAGGAATTAACCGAAAAACTAATAGACTTAATTTTGTCGAATAATTCTAGAGCCAGTGTGCCGGATAAAAATCTAAAAAATAAACGTTTTCAGAAGTGGTTAGGTTCTATTGAAAAACTAAATCGACTGGGTCCTGTAGGAGCTAAAGAAAAAGAAAATAAAGGATACAGCTGGCAGGAAATTGATGAGATTATAGAATTTAGTCAGCAGGATGATTTCTGGAGAAGTAATATTTTAAGTCCACAAAAGTTAAGAAAGCAGGTGATAGTTCTGGAAAACCAGATGCAGAGAAACGGATATCGGGATCAGGCGGAAGCTAAAATGGATATGCTGGCAGAATTATATGCGGAGGCAAAAGAGGATGATTTAGATGAATAAAAAAGAAATTATTAAACTGCTAACTTATTTAAATCACTGTTATCCCGGGAAATTTAAATTTCCTAAAAAATCAAAAAGAGAAAATGAAATGCTGATCGAAGTCTGGTATGATCTGCTCAAATTTTATGATAATCAGTGTGTGATCAGTGTTTTAAAAAAATTGATAATCAACAGCGGTCACTGGCCGCCTTCGGTTGGAGAAATTGTAAAAGAAGTTGAAAGCTTAAAACTGCCGGCGGAAGCAAAGATTAGTGCCGGTGAGGCCTGGAGTCTGGTTTTGAGGTCTGTCAGAAGATATGGTTATTATAGAGCGGGAGAGGCAATGGAGTCCTTACCACCTAAAGTCAGAGAGACTGTAGAACATTTTGGTGGTTTTACAGCAATCTGTCACAGTGACTGCAATAATGATTATGTACGCAGTCATTTTATGAAGCTTTATCAGGAAGTTAACCGCCACAATGAGGAATTAATGTATTTACCTGCTGCAGTTAGAGATGAGCTGCTCGAGGCAGCTTCTAAAAATGAAAATCAAAATAAGGAGTGGTTGCTGTGAGACGTGAAAAACTGGTTGAACTGTTTGAAGAAAAAGTCAAAACAGAAAGAAAAATTCCTACTGCCAGAGATATAGATAGAGATCAGAAATTCCCTTCTTATAGAAAGTTCAAAAAAAGTTTCGGCAGCCAGAGGATCAGGCAGGCAGAAGAACTGAGAAAGATAGTTGAGCATTATAAGCTGCAGTTTAAAATAGATGAGCTGTTCTGTGAGGACTGTAAATTCAACAAATTTGAGTGTGGTAATAATATTGAGGACTGCAAAAATCAGGGTGAATTATATATTAGAATCTTAAAACAGGAATTAAAAAGTCATTAAGTCGTCTCCGGTCTCTGTGTAAAAGCAGGGGCCGTTTTTTTAGTGTTTAAAGTGTTGATCATTATCGTTAAGCATGATCAAGGTGTCGATTGATTCTTTTAATTCTTTAATTAAAGGTTCAAACCTGACTAAAAGATAAATTGATAAAACCATCGGAAACCCATAAGTACTGATTAAGTTGAATATTTCTTTCATGAGTGCCTCCCTTCTAAGCTTTTCATCTAAGCTAATTATATCATAAAAAGTGAGCAGCTGAGTTGGAAAATGGCAGAATTTGTCGACTTGTGAATAAAGGAAAAACAGTATATTTCAAGAAGTATGTAGTTAGATGTAAAAAATTAATTTGAACTAATTATATATGGGGAAGATAATAAGACCTTTGATTATGGCAGGGGAAGACATCAAGGTCTAGAATAATATCTCACGAAAAGGTGTTACCTGGGATGGAGATCAGAATGCCAGAGATGATGGTGTTGATGTCAGAGTCCAGGTGAATTTTGAAATTAATCAAGATAGCTTTATACCAGCTAAAAATACTATCTTCCAGGTTAAAGCTACTAATATGCCTGCTTCAAAAATAGAAAAAGAAATGTGTCCTAACGGTAAATTGCGAAAAACCATCAAAAAATTATCAGATGACAATGGTGCTTATGTAATTGTGAGCAGCATGAATGGGTTTTAATTTTTTACTGGACCGAAAGTTAATAAAACTGCTGATTTGAGTTTATAACTTAATAATCAGATTGGAGTTAAGATAATGGATAAAAAATTAATAGAAAAAATCATTAATTTTAGAGATGATCGTAACTGGTCTCAATTTCACAACCCAAAAGATTTAGCAATTTCTATTTCTTTAGAAGCAGCTGAATTATTAGAATTGTTTCAATGGAATAATAGTGATGAAGTAGTAGAAAATAATTATCAAGAACTGCAGGATGAATTAGCAGATATATTGATTTATTGTACTTTAATGGCAGATAAACTAGATATTAATTTAGATGAAGCTGTAAAAAAGAAATTAGAAAAGAATGAAAAGAAATATCCTGTAGAAAAATCATATAACTCAAAAGAGAAATATGATCAATTATAATAGCTTATTAAATAAGGAGCATAAAAATGGCTGATAATGATAGAAGAATATATCTAATAATTGGAGAAAAAACAAATTTTAATAGAACTATCAAAAGCTCTGTTGATATCAATGAATTATATGAGAAAAATATGATTTCAGAAGCTACATATAATGATTTAATCTCTATTTATCCTGATGCTAAAATGAAATGCTGGGGATTTCCAGATAACAAAAATAAAGATAATGTCTGGGCCAGAATGAACGAAGATGATCTCTGTTTAATGTATAATGATGATCAAATTGTAATGTCAGGTATCTTTAAATATCGTTTTCATAATCAAGAAGTAGCAGAGTATATTTGGGAGAGTGATGGTGTTCCCTTTGAATATATCTTTTGTTTAGATGATGTTCACATTTTAGATATACCTTCAGAAAAAATATTGATAGAGGAATTTGGGTATAAAAAATCTTTTATCATGGGCGCCAATCCTTTGGCAAATAGCAGGTTAGAAAAAGTATTAGATAAATATGGTTCAATAGATAATTTTAGAAAAGAAATAGAAAAAGAAAATAGGACTGACATATTACATTCTTCTAACTCCTGGAGAATACTTTCAGAAAATATCTTTCTGAAAATTATTGATAAGTCAGTATTACATAATAATGGAACTGGAATTCCAAAGGATATAATTAAATATTTTGAAATAGAAGATATTGCAGAAGGCGGCAATAGAGAAATTATATTTAATTATAATGATGAAGAGTATTATGCTAGATTTGAACATATAAGCTTAGACCGCTATCGAATCATGTGGAGACAGGATTTTGCTAATATTTTAAAAGATGAATTATCTTTCTGGCATCAAAAATTTGAAGAAGATAGCAGTTATGGAAGTGATCAGGAAAGACCAAAACTTAAATTTTTCAAGAAAAGCAGCAATAAATATGAAATTGAATTAATTAAAGGTGAAGAGACTGATATTACATATGATAAATTTGATCCAAATATCTGGTGGGTCAACCAAGGTCAAACTATGGAAGCAGAAAAGAATGAAGGGATACTCTGGGCTCCAATAAAAAGCAAAGGTGGTACTACTCAGTATCATTGGGAGACAATGACCGAAGTTAAGTTAGGAGATATTATTCTTCATTATGCAAATGGTTCCTTAAGGTATGTAAGTCAAGTGAAGGAAGAAGCGGTTAAATCAGAAAAACCGGCAAGTATGGAAGCAGATGACTGGAATCGAGAAGGTAGATTAATCAAAACAGATTATTATAAACTTGAACCGGAAGTTAGTTTAGACCAATTCAATCAAGAAATAGTAGAATTAGATATTGAAAAAGGACCAATCAATAAGTTAGGTGGAGTTAATCAAGGCTACTTATTTTATTTTAACAAAAAAGCATTAACGATTATTCAAAATAAAGCTAAAGAAACTAATTGGCCAGAATTTGCTCTTTTAGAGGAGGACCCAATGATAGCAGAATCAGATAAACTTACAACCAAAGAAAAACTAAACCAAATTAAAACCTACATCAAAGCTCAGGGCTATACCTATCCTGATAAACTAATCGAAAACTTCTATCTTTCTCTAAAAACAAAACCTTTTGTCCTGCTGGCCGGTATCTCAGGTACAGGTAAAACAAAACTGGTAGAACTTTTTGCTAGAGCTATTGGCTGCCCATCAGATAACGATCGCTTTAAGCTGATTTCAGTCAAACCCGACTGGAATGACAGTGCAGATCTCTTAGGTTACAGCAATATTAGAGGAGACTTTCAGCCTGGCCCGATTTTAGAAACAATCAAAAAAGCTGCTGCAGATCCTGCTAATCCCTATTTAGTCTGTCTTGACGAAATGAATCTGGCACGAGTGGAATATTATTTTAGTGATTTTTTATCAAAAATGGAGACTCGACACTATGATGGTGATCAGATTAAAACAGATAGATTACTAAATGAAAATGATTTTGATCCAAATGACAAAAATAATTCTAAGACTAAATACTCTAATCTACATATCCCGGACAACCTCTATCTCATTGGAACGGTTAATATGGATGAAACAACCCATCCGTTCAGTAAAAAGGTATTAGATAGAGCAAATACAATTGAATTCAATCAGATCGATTTAACAGCCTTTTTGAAGGAAGATTATTCAGTGCAGGCTCAGAGTTTAAAGGTAAATAATCAATTTCTAAAAACTGAGTATCTAAATTTAAAAGATCTGCTGCCTGCTAAAAAAGATGAAGTTAGAAGAATAACTGAAGAACTGGAAAGACTAAACCAGATACTTAAAAAGGCAAATCTGCAGGTCGGCTACAGAATCAGAGATGAGATCAACTTCTATGTTGTTGAAGCTCTGGATAAAGAACTGCTGGCTGAAAACACTGCCTTTGATAAAGAAATATTGCAGAAGGTATTACCCAGGATTCAGGGTAGTTCAGCTGTTATTAAGGAAATTTTGTTGGAATTATTTGATTTCTTCAGTGGAGCTAGCTTCAGCAAAGAAAATGGGCAGCTGTCTGCAAAAATCTGGAACTATTATCAGGCAGAGAAAGAGGATTTTAAATATCCGGAATCTGCAGAAAAAATAACATATATGCTGAGGAAATTTGAAGAAGATGGTTTTACTTCTTACTGGTTATAGTTTGGACTGCAATACAGACAATAAATTTAAATGAAGTAAGAATATAAAAATATTAGATGAGATATCGACTATATTAAGGTGATAAAATGGCAGTTAAAAAGATAGATCTAATCACAATTAAAAATGATAAATTTTCTCTAAATATTAAGGGTAAGCCTCTTCATCCTGATCACGAAAAGAAATTCCCGGAGAAAAATAAGGCTCAGGCTTCCTACAGCTTCAGCTCGAGTTTAGAAAAAAGATTGGATTTTAAATATCACGATCCTGAAATAGATCAGCTCAAATTGAGCCAGTCTAATTCCATAAAAAGTTTTCCCCTCTTTTTTGAATATCAAAATTATGATTTTCACATAGAAGCAGAAGAGCCGATTGAGCTCTACCATCCTAATCGGGAAATAAGAGAATCGCTGTCACATCCAAATGACAAGCCTAATGTACTTTACGGCAGCATCAATTTTGGAAGTGATATCGGTTATTCTGAATTTGAAATCCGCAGTAACTCTCAGGTGATTTTAACCCTCAAACTGGAGGTCTTTCCCAGCAAGATTGACTACCAGCAGGACTACAATCAGCTTTTAGAGGAAGTAAATAAGGAAGTATATAATTTAGCCTATGACTTTTTAAGAAAGACCTATCAAGAAATGAAGATTTCTGAAAAGCAGAATATCACTGAAGCCGAGTTTTTTACGATCATTGAAAATATCTTTGAAGATTTATTTAAAGCTCTAAAGAGAATAGAAGAGTCACCTCATCATCAAATTATTAGAAAGAGAAATGTCAAGCCTGCTTCCAGAGTCAAAAAGGTCGGCAGACAGAGCCTTAAATGGTTAAATAAAAACAGCCGTCATTATGATCAGGACCTTAAGCTGCCGGAAAAGATGTTGGCAGTGGAAAAGAAGCTGAGTTATGACAATTTTGAAAATAAATTTATCAAGTGGAGTTTTTCAGAACTGATCAAAAGGCTGAAACACTTTAAAGTAAATTACTCTAAAGCCAAAACAAATCCGGATCAAAATTTGCTGAATGAAATCGATAAAATGATCAGAAAACTCAAATTAAAACTTAAACATTCATTTCTGGCAGAAGTTGGTGAACTGCAGAAAATAGATTCCATCTCTCTAGTGCTGCAGATGGCTCCTGGTTACAAGGAATTATATAAATATTACCTAATGCTTTTAAAAGGTCTTTCTCTCAATGGAGATATCTTTCGACTTTCAATTAAGCAGCTTTGGCAGCTCTATGAATACTGGACATTTCTTAAGTTAAACAGCCTGCTCCAGGATAAATATAAGATGATTAAAAATAATATTATTGATTTAGATTATAGCGGGATCAATGTTACCCTTTCTCAGGGAGCAGCGGCTGAAGTTGAATATCAGAATCCAATTACCGGTGAGAAATTTACTTTAAGCTACAATAGATCAAGTGGAGATGGAATCACCACCAATCAGAAGCCGGATAATATTCTTTCACTTAGTAAAAATGATTCTGAGCATCAGTATAAATTTATTTTTGATGCTAAATATCGGCTCAACACCGCAGAAGAGGGAACTAGATATGGTGATAGGTACGAGGGGATTCCTGGTCCGGAAGAATCAGATATCAACACCATGCACCGCTATCGAGATGCCGTAGCAGCAGAGATGGGAGAAGACTACCGGAGAACAATGGTCGGAGCTTATGTACTCTTTCCCTATCGTGATCAAGAAAAAAGATTTAAAGAACATAAATTCTATCAGAGTATTGAGCAGGTCAATATTGGAGCTTTTCCTTTTTTGCCCGGCAGCACAGAACTACTGGCTGATTTTTTAGAAAATATTATTGACGAATCAGCTCAAAGTAATTTTGACCGCAACCTGATGCCTGCTGCTGCAGATGAATTTAGACCTCAGCCTGAATTTAAGGTTGACCTGCTGCTTGGATCTCTGCGCAGTAAAAAGCAGTTTGAGTATTTACTGGACAATAATCTCTACTATTTACCTTTACAGCAGTCAGTCTTAAATCATAATTTAGAATATGTGGCAATCTTTCAGAGTAAAACAAAGTTTGGTAAGCAGAGTGGAGTCCGGTATTACGGCAGAATCAAGAATAAAAAGATAGTCAAAAGAGAGGAAATAGATTTTCCTTCCAGCAGCAGAAGTACCGATCAGAATTATTTGCTCTTTGAAGTTGAAAGCTGGCAGCAGCTTGGCAAAAAAATTAAATCCGAAGGCTATGGAGTCAGCGGCAGTCATATTTATTCCAATCTAATGCTGCTTAAAAAGGCAGATACTCTGCCGGAGCTAAGCATTCGTTCTTTAAAAGAATGGCGGCTCTGGTTGGAATTAAAGCGGCTCAAGGAAGATATTAAGCTACAATTAAAAAATGATAATCTGGATCAAATCCAAAAAATTGAAGGATTCAGAGCTGGAAAAGCGAAAATCAAACTTAAAGAAGATATACTGCAGGTAGAACTGAAAGAAAATCAGCTGGAATTTTCTTATTCAGAGTTTATTCAGAATCCGAGAGCTGTTTTAAATAAGATAATGGGACTTATTAATGACAGCTCTCAGCACTAATTTTGATTTAGATATAAATTTTATATCTTGCTGACGGTTAAAATGTGCTAAATGCAAAACAAAACTTTTTAAATACAAAAAGCTTGGTTAGATGGGGGCGCTGCTGAGAATAGCACTTGACTTTGTTTAAGTATTTTTGTGCAATGCTAGCCATAAAATATATATTTAAGAAAAATATTCTTAAAAGAATTTAAAAAGCCTGATGAAAAATAGCTTTTAATTATAAAAAAAGAAAAACACCTGATAAAATATCAGGTGCTTTCATAATTTTAATTTTGCCCATTGAAGAGCTCTTTATAATTTTATTTTCTAAATTAATATTACTGTTTTATTGATAAAAAGTCAAGTGTTTTCAAATAAAACTCACTTATTTGTTGATTAAGGTCTGCGGGGTTTTCTTTAATTTCATATATAGTGTGAATGTCAAATAATATTTTACACTTTCAGTTAAAACTGCAGCCTATCACTATTTTAATTAAGGACTTTGCTTTTGCAAGTTAAAATTATCAATTTTTTTTATAACAATTTAAGATTATCTGAAATAAAAGCGGATCGTCACCCTTTTTACAACAATCATTATTGATCTTTATCGGAGTTTGAATGAAGAATAATTAAACCATTAATAAGGAAAAGAGATCGCTGCACTTTTTTAAAAATATTAAAAGGATTCTTAGTCTTAATGATGAATATTATAAATAGATCATATTTTGGATAATTTTTTATGAAGGAGTGTTTAAAAATGTATGGGAAAATTAAAGATGGAGATTTAAAAATTAATATTCCAGATGATTTGAAGAGAAAATATGCTAACTCTTTTAAACTAGAATATAATGAGTCAGAAATACTTGTTGACTTTGCTGATACTAATAAAAATCAGGAATATGATCTTGATCTTGTCTCTATGGTTAAGTTTTCTCCCGAAATGGCTGAAAAATTTGTTGTATCTCTGGTAGAATTGATTATGGAGTATAACAATGAATTTGACAAAAATTTGTTAAATTTAAATAATAATGATAAGGAATAATTAAATTTTATTAGGGAGCTGATATTATGAGTAGCTTTGTTATTCCTCGAAGTTTTAAGGGTGAAGCCAAATTGAGCAGAGAAAAAGGGCAACTTGACTTTCAAAAAGTTTTGAGCTTAATTACTAAAGATTTAAATATTGATGAATATTCTGCTGGTAAACTAACAAATTTTACTATACCAGTAAAGATAACTGCCAGATTTTTAGGTGGGGCTTTATTAGATTCTCAGTCTTTGGATCATAAGTCTGAAAATATATTAAATAAAATAAAAAAAGTAATAATTCAAAATAAAATTTCATTTGTTAAAGAAAATTATATTTTAATAAATAAAAATAAAATATTAACTTTTCTATTAAAAAATAAAGATATTTTGTTTTTTTTAGAATCATTACCGGATGTTTTAATAAATTACTTTGATAAAAAAAGAAAATTAAGTTTAGAAGTGAGAAAAGAATTTGAAACAGGAGAGGAAATTTTAATTATTTTAATTAACACATCTGATTTAACTGTTGACAGCGCTTTTCAATATTTAATGGATTTTAAAAGTGACTTTTTACTAAAGAAAGACAATGATTTTTTAAGGAGGATTCATATTAATGCCACCTGAAAAGAACTTTGACTGGCAGCAGTATATAGAATTTGCTGAAGCATTATCGAATACTTCTCAAAAGAATGAATGTATCATGAGAAATATAATCAGCCGCAGTTATTATGGTGCATTTTGTTTATCCAGAGAATTTGCACTAAAAACCGGCTGGATTACTAATGAATTTTCAGGAGCTGATTCTCATAATAAAGTTATTAATGCTTTCTACAATAGTGATTATATAACAAAAATGGAGCTCGAATCTCAAAATATTTATCAGAGAAAAAGAGCTGTAGGGGAATATTTAAGGGACTTAAAAACTTACAGGATAGATGCAGATTATAAAAATATCTATCCGTCTTCAAATGGTAGAACTCTGGAGAGAGACTCTGAATTTGCTCTTAAATATGCAAATACAATTAAAAATATAATTAATGATTTATAAATATATGAATTTAGCATATTGTTTATACAAAAAATGTGATTTAATATAACTCTATAAAATTATAACTATCTGGAGGTGTTATAAGATGGCTAGAGGTGATTTAGTTTTAAAATTAGTTCAGGCTGGAATGTCTGGAGATAAAAGCTTGTTTGAAAGAACTACAAGAGCTATTATTTCGGAAGAAAAAGCCAAAGACCACCATATTCTGGCTTCAAGGATCGAAGAAAAGTTCCAAAACAAGAATAAGGGCACTTCTGATAATAAAAATAATACCTATTATCTTAAAAATAAAAATGCTAAAAATAAAGCTTTAATAGAAAGAATTCCTCGATTTACTTTTGATGATTTAATATTAAATAATAAAACACTAAATATTTGTGTTGAACTGATTGAGGAACAGCAAAAGGCTGATATATTAAGAGCAAACAACGTGGAACCACGACATAGAGTACTTTTGGTGGGCCCGCCTGGAAATGGAAAAACTTCTTTAGCAGAAGCAATTGCCGAGGAACTAATGGTTCCCTTATTTATAGTTTCGTATGAACAACTTATAAGCAGCTATCTGGGAGAAACAGCTAAGAAAATTGATGAATTATTTGAATTTGTTAGCAAAAGAAATTGTGTATTATTTTTTGACGAGTTTGATGTTTTGGGTAAAGAAAGAGGAGATTCCAGAGAGTCAGGAGAAATTAAAAGAGTGGTCAGTTCTTTATTAATGCAGGTAGATGATTTACCAAGTAATGTAGTTGTTGTGACTGCGACTAATCATCCAGAATTATTGGATAGGGCTGTCTGGCGTAGATTCCAAATTAAACTTGAGTTAGATTATCCTTCCAAAAAGGATATTATTAAATGGTTTAATAAATTTGAAAAAAGTATCAATACCAATTTAAAATTTGATAAAGAGATTCTGGCGGATAAATTGTTAGGGCTGAGTTTTGCAGAGATAGAGCAATTTGGTCTTGATGTTTATCGGAGATTAATCTTAAGTGGTAATTCTCTTAAAAGTATAATAAATGAAAGATTAGAGCAGTGGGATAATAAAATAAATGACTAATTAATAATTGATTGGAGGAAACCAACTTGCCCCAGAAAAAGTATATCCCTTTTCCTAATTATACAATCAATGGTCGTGAAAGTTTAACTGGAGGAAGATCTAAGATAAAGAGTCCTTCTCGTGAAAAACAAAAAGATAAATTTGATGGTCCCATGAGAGAGTTGACGCGTACAATGGAGTCAAGATTTGCTGAAATAAAAGATGAGACTACTGGCTTAGATCCGGATATGGTTCTGGTATTAGAAACAGTAGGAAGTGTCGGTAATTTTTATACAGCAGTAAAAAATACTCAAGGGTTTAGCTGGTTGGTAGATTCTATTTCAGAGAGTATTGAAGAAAATGAAGAATTTTATAAAGATAGTGCTCCTTCAGGTAAGGAATTAAAATGCAAGTTATATATGCTTTTAACAAATAGGACTGCTCTGGAACAGTTACTCCAGTTATGGGATAAATTTAACAGGGAAGAAGATCTTCCTCGAGGTAAAAAAGGTTGGAGAGAGATTTTTAATCATTTAAAGGATATCAGAACCTGGGGTGTAGAGGATAGGCTTCAAGATACAGGTCTGTTAAAAAGATGGAAAGAAGATTTAGAATATCAGGATTCAGTTAAGTTTGAAATAGAATTCTGGTTTAATGACAATCGGGATAAACAAAAATTAATTGAATCTGATTTTAAAAGTAAAATTGAGGAATTTGAGGGTAAGATTATTGATTCAGCTTTAATTGAAGAGATTAAATATCATGCTTTTTTAGCTGAGATTCCTGCTGTTGCAGCTGAAAAATTAGTTGCTGATTTTAAACGAGATAAAGATAATAAAGTTTTAAAATCTGAATCTGTAATGTTTTTTAATCCACTTCCCCAGGCAGATTATAAATTTCAGGTTGAAGAATTGGAAGAATTAGCTACCGACAATATTGGTACTACAGAACAAACCGATATGGAGCCAGTGGTTGCTTTATTTGATGGTTTGCCTTTGCAAAACCATCAATCTATAAAAAACAAATTAATTATTGATGATCCTGAAGATTTTGAGGATAATTATCTGGCAAACTATAGATTACATGGTACAAGTATGGCCTCTTTGATTTTAAATGGAGATTTAAATAATTCTTTTCTTAAACATGAAAGGCCTATTTATGTTAGACCAATATTAAAGCCAGACTTAGAAAATAATTTTGATGGTCAAATAAGAGAAACTATCCCTGAGGATAAATTATTTATAAAAAGGATTTATCAAGCTGTGAAAAGATTATTCGAAGAAGGAAATGATGGGGTAGCTTCTGAGATAAAGATTATTAATTTTTCCATTGGTGATAAATATCGTCCATATTTAGATAAGATGAGTTCTCTGGCCAGACTATTAGATTGGCTTTCATGGAAATATAGAATTCTTTTTATGGTTAGTGCTGGTAATAAAGCTGATAATTTTGATTTCGAAGAGGGAGAATATACAAAAGACAGTTTATTAAAAAATATAAATAAAAATCTAAGAAACAGTAAAATCTTGTCACCTGCAGAGTCAATAAATTCAATTACTGTTGGAGCTCAACATAAAGATTATAGTGAGTTTTCTTTAGAAGGTAATTTTCATATCGATTTTTTTGAAGGGTATAATGATTTACCCAGTCCTATTTCACGCTTTGGTTTAGGTTATAATAGAACAGTTAAACCTGATATTTTATTGCCAGGTGGAAGACAGATATATAATAAGAATTACTTACCTGGGGGAAATTATAGATTTACTCCTAACTTTTCTCCACATAAACCCCCCGGCTTAAAAGTTGCTTTTCCTGGATCAAGTCCAGGGTTAAATAATTTTGCTTATACTAATGGTACGAGTAATGCTAATGCGCTAGCAACCCATAAAGCCGCTGAATTATATGAGTTACTAAAAACTAATGAAGAGTTTATAAAAATACCAGATGATGAGATTACAGCATTAATAAAATGTCTGCTAGTTCATTATGCAGACTGGAATAATGGATATAAATTTTTGGAAGAAACATTGTCTGAAGATGTAAATATAAATTCTTTTAGAAGACACGCACAAAAGTTTTTGGGTTATGGTTTTATTAATCCAGAGCAAACATATGGCTGCACTGAAAGACAGGTCACTTTATTTGCTACATCAAAAATCAAGGCTGAGGAGGGGCATAAATATATTTTTCCTTTACCTAAAAGTCTTGAAAGTAAAGCTATTCCAAGAAATCTAATTATTACTCTGGCCTGGTTTAGTCCAATAAAATCTCAGTTTAAAAATTATCGACTGGCTAAATTATATTTTAAACCACCACAAGATGAATTATTGTTGGGTAGAAGTCAGGCGGACTGGCAGGCTGTAATGAGAGGCACTCTTCAGCATGAAATTTTAACAGGTGATAAAGCCAGTGTTTATTATGATAGTGACAACATAAAAGTTAGTGTTAACTGCTATGATAAAACAAATGAATTGAATAAGAATGATATTGAAATTCCTTATGCACTCGCAGTTACACTGAAAATTGAAGAAGATATTAATATTTATAATGAAATAGAAGAAAAGGTAAGAATAATTAATGAGCAGAGAGAACAGATTAGATCATAATTTTTCTAAGGTTATAAGGAGTTGAATAACTAATGGGTAAAAAAAGAAATGGTCATTACTGCGTAGTGTGTGCAAGTGTACTTCCTAATGAAAAGTTCTCTGGCAAAGGTCACAGTCGGCATATATGTAAAAAATGTTCTAAAAAATCAGCTGCAGAGCAGGATGAACAAATAAAAGTAAATAAAATTTACGGTATGACTCGTTTTATGAACTTATCTAAAAATAATAAAAAGCAGCTTGATAAATATTTAAATGATGATTCTAAAAAAGTAAGGGAAGCGGCGAAATCAGTTATAGAAGAATTTGAGGAACTAAAAAGAATAAGAAAAGAAGATGATCAACTGGTGGAAAAAATTGCATCGATGACAGAAGAAGAGTACGAAGAATATTTTGATGAAGATGAAGCCTATCAGGATGACTTTTTTTCTGATGATTTACCTTTTTAACTCGTGTTAAATCTCCAGGATTATAATTAATAACAGCTCACAACGGCTGTCAATTCGATCAACACTAATTTATTTCAAAAAAACCTTGACGAGACCCCTGTATGCTGTTATAATAATAATCGTCGTCTGAAACAATCAGTCGTTCACCGGCTGCTGTTTTATGGTTTTAACTCCCCAAAAAGGGTTAAGCAAAGGGAAAGATTCCCGATATGACATAATCTTACTGTGCGCCCGTAGCTCAACTGGATAGAGCGATTGACTACGGATCAGTAGGCTAGGGGTTCGAATCCTCTCGGGCGCGCCATTTTAAATAAGATAGCAAAAGTAAACTCCCAGTTAACACAGCAGGGAGATTTTTATATTTATAGCTGTTATTTATCGACATAATTGACCAGACACTTCCGGCTGCTGGGCCTTGAAAATTATCTCAAAAAGGTCTTGCAAAAGCTAAAAGCAGCTGTTATAATAGTTAATGTTGCAAGTTAAAATTTTGCACTATTCAGGAGATATTCTATGGAAGATGATATAAAATATATGCAGATGGCCCTGGCAGAAGCCAGGAAGGCTTATCATAGAGCTGAAGTTCCAATCGGTGCAGTTGTTGTCTGTGATGATCAGGTTGTTGGCCGTGGGTTTAATCTCCGGGAGCAAACTCAGGACCCAACTTCTCATGCCGAAATGATTGCTCTGAGAGAAGCTGCCGCAAATGAGGACAGCTGGCGTTTAGAAGATTGTCAGCTTTATGTGACTTTAGAGCCCTGCCCAATGTGTGCAGGTGCAATTTTACAGTCGCGAATTAAACGCCTTGTTTACGGTGCCAGTGATCCCAAAGCAGGAGCTGTCAGAAGCCTGTATCAGCTTTTAGATGATAACCGTTTTAATCATCAGGTAGAAGTTGAGGCAGGTGTACTGGAAAAAGAATCAGCTCAGCTTTTAAAAGATTTTTTCCGTGAGTTAAGATTACGGAAGGATGGGTGAGTCTGGCTGAAACCGCTTGACTCGAAATCAAGTAGACAGTTTTACTGTCTCGAGGGTTCGAATCCCTCTCCTTCCGCCATTAGATTTTATCATCCATAGAATTATATATAAATTTTAAAAGTAGAGACTTAGAATTGGAGTGATTGGATTTTATCCGACCTCTTACTTCTTACCTCCTACTTCCTTACGGAGAGGTGTCCGAGTCTGGCTTAAGGGGCCCGCCTGGAAAGCGGGTGTAGGCTCAAACCTACCGAGGGTTCGAATCCCTCCCTCTCCGCCATTAAAAACTTTATAATTTTTGTTAAGATTTGGCCGCACTAGATGGGGTGGTAGCGGTACCCTGTAACCTGCAAACCGCTAAAGCAGGATTGACGCCGTGGCTGAGGATTTTTTCTTTCAGGGTCTGGCCCTGATAAGTAGTGTTGACAATTGGGTCTCGCGCAATGAAGTCTTGTGAACCCCGTCAGATCCGGGAGGAAGCAGCGGTAAGCAAGTCGCTTCATGTGCCGCGAGGGTGCCTGATTCGAGCCAACTGTCAGGGTAACGCCTGGGGGAGAATTTTCGAAACACGGTGTGCGGTCACTTTTTTAAAACACCCGGAATAGGGTGTTTTTGTTATATAATACTATTTTTTGAGGTGAAAAAAATGTCCTTTCTCTCTCTTTATCGAAAATATAGGCCAGAAAATTTCAATGATCTGATCGGTCAGGATCAGGTTAAACAGACTTTAAAAAATGCTCTAAAAAATGATAGAGTAGCTCATGCCTATCTCTTTGCTGGTCCCCGGGGAACAGGAAAAACTTCGGCAGCGAAAGTTTTTGCCAAATCACTTAATTGTGCTAATCCAACTCCGGATTTTGAACCCTGTGGTGAGTGTAATTCCTGTCAGCGGATAGAAAAGGGTAATTCTCTTGATGTAATTGAGATTGATGCTGCTTCTAATCGCGGTATTGACGAAATTAGAGAGCTGAGAGAAAAGGTCAAATTTTATCCTGGTGAAGGCAAACATAAGGTATATATTATAGATGAGGTGCATATGCTGACCAAAGGTGCCTTTAATGCTCTTTTAAAAACCTTAGAAGAGCCGCCCGAAAGTGTGGTTTTTATCCTGGCAACTACTGAACCACATGCGGTGATCACAACGATTATGTCCCGCTGTCAGCGCTTTGATTTCACCTTACTAACTTTAACTAATCTTAAAAAACGTCTAAAATATATTGCTGATGCTGAAGGTTATGAGATTGACAAAGAAGCTCTTGATATTTTAGCCCGCAGTGCGCGGGGAGGGATGAGAGATGCGATCAGCCTTTTAGACCAGGCCATTTCTTTTAGTGATGGTCAGCTCAGTCTCGAAGAAGTATCCCGGATGCTGGGAAGGATTGATAAATCAGATTTAAAAGAATTTTTACTTCATTTGAGTAACAAAAAAAGCCAGCCTGCTTTAGAATTATTAAATAAACAGCTCGAATCAGGGCTCGGTATAGAGAGATTTAGTGATGAGTTAATCGAATACTGCCGCGAATTACTTTTAATCAAAGAATGTGGTATTGATTCTGGAATTCTCGAATATTCCCGCAGTTATTTAGAAGAAATTGCTTCTGCAGCTGCTAATTTAAGTACTAAAAAGATAACAAATATTATTGATGAATTTGCATCTTTAAAAGATAAATTGCGCTCAAGTGCCAGACCCCGTTTACAATTGGAGATAAGTGTTATAAAATTAAGTAGTAGAGGGAGCAGCAGCAGTTCTCTGGAAGCAAGACTTTCAGAACTGGAATTCAAACTGGATAATTTCCTGACTAATCAGGATAGTTCTGAGTTTAAAAGTGGACTTGAGCTTGAGAAATCAGCTGCCGAAAAGTCGGAGCAGAAAAAAATTGAGAGCGGGAAAGATCAGTCTGAACCAACTCCAGAAGAAACTGCTGCAGATGAACCAGCAGCTGAGACACACACACCAGCTGTTGAAGCTGATAAATCTTCAAAATCTGACCAATCTGGGCCAAAAAATAGGCAGGCCAAAAAACAGATAGAGTCTGTTAAAAAAGAAAAAAATGTGTCAGAAAAAGACACTTCCAGAAATGCTGGCAGTAATGCTGAAAGATCTAAACAGCAAAATCAAAATACAGCAGCCGCTGGAGCTGATATTAGTCTGAGCCAGGTTAAAGAAAGCTGGGCCCGGGTTTTAAAGGAAATCCGTCAGCTGGATATTTCGGTGCAGGCGCTTTTAAGAGAAGGTTCTCCCGCAGCAGTGGAAGGAAAAACAATAGTTATTGCTTTTCCGGAAGATAAAAAGTTCCACTACAAAGGAGCTGCTTCCAATGAGGCTTTAATTGCTCGAGTTTTAAGAAATGTTTTAAATGAGGCAGTGGAACCGGAATTTCAGCTGGGAGCTAAAAAAAAAATAACTGAGCAGTCGGCAGATAGAGATTCTGACATTCAAACTGTTCAAAAAAATGTTGCCCAAACTGAAGCTGTTGATTTAGTTGAAGACAGCAGTCCAGCTGCAGGACAGTCGGAGCAGAAAACCAATCTCAGTCACAGTTCTGAGCCGGATGAGGCAGACGAATTTTCAAAAAGTGATCAACAAAAATCAGAAAAAAATGAATCAGAAGCTGAAGAACCTGCTTCTCAGGGGAGAGAACAAAAACCTGAGCAGGCCGGTGATTTGGACATAGAAGCTTTAGCCAGGATTTTTTCTGGTGAGATTATAGAAGTGGACCAATCAATTTTAGAAAATAGAGGAGGAAATTAAAATGAATATGCAAAAAATGATGAAACAGGCACAGAAGATGCAGGCCAAGATGGCCAAGATGCAGGAAGAGCTGGAAGATAAGACACTTGAGGCAACTGCAGGTGGTGGAGCTGTTAAGGTAGTAGTTAATGGTAAGCAGGAAGTTGTTGATCTGCAGATTGATCCTGAAGTAGTTGACCCGGAGGATGTAGAAATGCTGGAAGATTTAGTACTGGCAGCTGTTAATCAGGGTATGCGCGAAATGCAGGAAATGGTAAATGATGAAATGGGTAAAGTAACTGGTGGTATGAATCTACCAGGGATGCCCTAATGAATCCATATCCTAAACCAATGGGGAAATTGATCGGCGAGCTCAGTAAACTGCCCGGTATCGGGCCTAAAACTGCTCGCCGTCTTTCTTTTTATATACTGGGCCAGCCCAAAAATGATGTAAAAACCCTGTCAGATGCCCTGATTGAAGCCCGGGAGAAGATCAATTATTGTTCTAACTGTAACCATTTGACTGAGGGAGAGACCTGTACTTTCTGTCAGTCTGAGGAGCGGGATAGGACTTCGATTTGTGTAGTGGAAAGCCCCCGGGATGTAGTTGCAATGGAAAAGACCGGAGAATACAACGGTCTTTATCATGTGCTGCACGGAGCTATCTCACCGATGGATGGAATTGGGCCTGATGAAATAAAAATTCGTTCCCTGATTCCCCGTCTGGAAAAGGATCATGTCCAGGAGATTATTGTAGCCACTGACCCTAATGCAGAAGGTGATGCTACTGCAATGTATCTTGCTAAATTGATTAAACCTCTGGGAGTTAAAGTGACCCGGATCGCTCACGGAATTCCTGTCGGCGGCGACTTAGAATATGCAGATGAGGTAACCCTCTCCAAGGCTTTAGAGGGAAGAAGAGAGTTATAAATATTACAGTTACCGTTTACCTGTCGAATTTTGTCGTTAATTCGACAGGTAAACGGTAGGTGCACAAGGAGAAGTCCCCTGAACGGGGGCTTTTTTTAAAATTAAAACTAAAATTGGAGCACAAAATGGGATATATTTCGCTAAAATTCGACAAGTAAACGGTAGGTGCACGTTTTACAGCTTGACATTAGCCCTGAGCTTTGTTAAAATACTTAAAATATTAGATTGTTCTTACGGCATAATAATTATCCAATTATCTCATTTTATTACATATCAATGAGGGTTAGTTTTGCAGTTTTCAGTTCATAATTTTAAGTATTAATTTTTACAAAACTCAAGGAGGTTGGTTATGGAAAAAATAATTAAAGAAGGCTTGACTTTTGATGATGTTCTGCTGGTGCCGGCAGAATCAAATGTAGTTCCAAAAGAAGTAAGTACAAGATCTAAACTGACTGATGATATTTATCTCAATACTCCAATTATGTCGGCGGGAATGGACACAGTTACCGAAGGTGATATGGCAATTGCAATGGCCAGAGAAGGTGGATTGGGAGTAATTCATAAAAATATGCCGATCGACCAGCAGGCGGCTGAGGTTGATCGAGTAAAGCGTTCGGAAAGTGGAGTTATTGTTGATCCATTCTTTTTAAGTCCAGATGCCCTGATTGAGGAAGCAGAAGCTTTAATGTCCAAGTATCATATCTCAGGTGTGCCAATTGTTGATGAAAACGAAAAACTGCTCGGAATTTTAACCAATAGAGATCTGCGTTTTGTAGAGGATTATAAGCGGCCTGTTTCGGAAGTAATGACCGAGGAAAAACTGGTTACTGCCCCTGTGGGAACAGATTTAGAGGGAGCCAAAGCTCAGTTAAGAAAACATAAAATAGAAAAACTGCCCATAGTTGATGACGAAGGAATTTTAAGAGGTTTAATTACAATCAAAGATATAGAAAAGGCAAAACAGTACCCTCTTGCTTCAAAAGACAAGCAGGGAAGATTACTTGCTGCTGCAGCGGTCGGGACCGGAAATGATACAGATGAGCGAGTGGCAGCTTTAGTTGAAGCCGGGGTTGATATTTTAGTAATTGATACCGCCCATGGACATTCGAAAAATGTGATCAATGTAGTTAAGAAAATCAAGACCAAATACCCAGAACTGCCTGTGATTGCAGGTAATGTGGCAACTGCTGAAGCAACTGAAGCTTTAATTAAAGCTGGTGCTGATGTGGTTAAAGTCGGAATCGGACCCGGTTCAATCTGTACCACCAGAGTTGTTGCTGGTGTTGGTGTGCCTCAAATTACTGCAATTAATGATGCAGCTGAGGTGGCGAAAAAACACGGTAAAACAGTGATTGCTGATGGTGGTATTAAGTATTCTGGTGATATTGTTAAGGCGATTTCTGCTGGAGCCAATAATGTGATGATCGGAAGTCTCCTGGCTGGAACCGAAGAAAGTCCGGGAGAATTGGAAATATATAAAGGTAGAAGTTATAAAGTCTACCGCGGAATGGGTTCAGTTAGTGCCATGAAAAAAGGAAGTAAAGACCGCTACTTCCAGGAAGATGAAACTGAAACAGAAAAATTTGTGCCGGAGGGAATTGAAGGAAGAGTTCCCTATAAAGGTACACTGGCAGAAACTGTTTATCAGCTTGTTGGAGGCTTAAAATCCGGTATGGGTTACTGTGGAACCCCTGATATTGATTCTTTGATTGAGAACTCCCGGATGATCAAAATTTCTGCAGCTGGTCTCCGCGAAAGCCATCCTCATGATGTTAAGGTAACAAAAGAAGCTCCAAATTACAGTATTGATTAAGTCAAAATTTTTTAGTATGCTCTCTGTTCTTTTTCCGGCAGAGAGTTTTTCTTTTTGGACAGGCCAAAAGAGAATAAAATAGAACAAAAGTGATTCAGACTTTGCTGTTAGCACCTGCTTTGTTGCTAGTTTTACAGAAATATAGGCTAAATAGTATTAAGATTATATCTGTAAGTTAAAAGTTTATCTTATAAACAAAAAATAAAAAATATTATATATCTCACACAAAGCACCTAAAAACACTTTAGAACAAAAAATGTTAGCAAAGTTGATAACAGGGGGAATTAAAATGAACGAAAAAATTAGACAGGAAGAAAATTTAATTATTATTGGTGGAGGACCCGGTGGTCTTTCTGCCTCAATTTATGCAGCCCGGAATGGAGTTGCACCACTGGTTTTAAATGGTCCGGAACCAGGGGGTCAGATTACAACAACTTCTGAACTGGAAAACTATCCCGGCTTTCCGGAGCCGATTGGTGGTTTTGAATTATCTCAAAAAATGACCGAGCAGGCCGAAAATTTTGGTGTGCGTTTAGAATACGAAAGTGCAGAAGAAATTGATTTTTCTGGAGACAAATTTACTGTTAAAACAGAAATGGGCGAATATATTGCAGACTCGATAATTATAGCAACAGGAGCCGAGCCTAGAACTCTGGGACTTGATAAGGAAGATAAATTTCGAGGTAATGGAGTTTCTTATTGTGCAACCTGTGATGCCGCTTTCTTTAAAAACAAAGAAGTAGCGATCGTCGGTGGTGGTGATACCGCTTTATGGGAGGCAACTTTTTTATCTAAATTTGCTGCTAAGGTTTATATCCTGCACCGCCGCGATAAATTTAGAGGTGCCAAGATTCTCGGTGACAGAGTAAAGGCTAAAGAAAATATCGAGATCCTCTGGGATACAGAGGTTAAAAGCCTTAATGGGGAAAACAAATTAGAAGGTATCCAGATCTTTAATAATAAAAATGGTGAAGAAAGACTGCTGGAAGTCGATGGGATGTTTGTTGCTATTGGTCATCAGCCGAGAACCGAATGCCTCAAAGGCCAGATTGATTTAGATGACTACGGCTATATTCTAACAGATAAGAAACAGCACACCAATATCCCGGGAGTTTTTGCCTGTGGAGATGTCCAGGATCCCGATTACAGACAGGTTGTTGTGGCAGCTGGTTCTGGAGCTAAAGCTGCAATCGAAGCTTCCGAATATATTGAAGAAAAGGAAGATTCTTTCCCTGCCAGAGAGGTTAAGATTAAAGATTTTACAGGCGAAAAGAATGAAGATAGCCAGGAAGATGGGGCTGAAAAAGAAGAAGGAAGTTTAAGCCTCAGTTTAAACCTGGATTAAATCTAAAACTAAAAATATAATTATAAACCTTGATAATCTAGCCGGCGGGTATTCTTGAGAAGTTCAAGAATGCTGAAGTCGGTTTTTTTCTTTTTTGAATCGGTGAAAACCCACAATTATTATTTATTTTGCAGCTGGAGTCTCATTGCATTAACAGAGGGATTATTATATAATTATATTATAAATAAGATTATTTTAACAAAGTTTAGAGAGGGGCTGGCCGTTTTGGCAGAAGGTTTTTTTATTACATTCGAGGGAATTGAGGGCTCAGGTAAGACCACCCAGATTAATTTACTGGCAGAATATCTGCGGGAGCAGGGTTATCAGGTTTTAGTTAGCCGGGAGCCGGGTGGAACAGCTCTGGGAGAAAAAATCAGGGAGCTGCTTTTAGATCCTCAATATGATTCGATGGACTACAGAACAGAGATTCTTCTTTATGCTGCCGATAGAGCTCAGCATGTTAGAGAAAAAATTAAACCTGCTTTAGAGCAGGGGAAAATTGTTATTTCAGATAGATTTGTGGATTCTAATCTTGCTTACCAGGCAGCCGGCCGCGGTCTTGATTATGAGATGGTATATCAAATCAATGACTGGGTAATTGATTCTACCTGGCCGGACTTAACTTTTATTTTAGATATTGAGATCAAAGAAGGTTTAAAAAGAGCCCGGGCACTCAGCCTGGATGAAGCAGGAGATAGACTGGAACGAGAAGTTGATGATTTCCATCAGCGGGTTAGAGACGCTTATCTGGAGATGGCAGAGGGCGAAAGATTTGCCCTGGTAGATGCGGGTGGAGACAGAGAAGAGGTCCAGAAAAATATAAAAAAAATTATCGCCAGGAGGTTATTCTAATGGAAAAAAGAGCAGAATCAGGTAAAACAGTAAAAATGGTGGTTGCTGTAGTTCATGATCACGATGCGGCTGACTTGCTGGAGTCGCTGACAACTTCGGGTTTTCAGGCTACAAAAATGGCCTCAACAGGTGGATTTTTAAGAGAAGGTAACACCACCTTTATGATCGGCTCCGATCAGGAACATGTAGAAGAAGTGCTGGATATCATTAGAGAAAACTGTGAGTCACGCAAAAAAACTGTGGCCCCGATGTCACCTGTTGCAAATTCGTTAGAAGGTTATTATTCTTTTCCAATGGAAATCAAAATTGGAGGAGCAACCGTATTTATCATTGATGTCGAACAGTTTATCAAAATGTAGAGCAGTTATTTAAAATATAGAGTTTTTAATTAAGATTTAGAAGAGTTAATAAGCTGTGGTCTAATTTAAATGATAAAGTGTAGTTTATAATAAATAGAGGAGTTTTTAAATGAGTTTTAACTCAGTTATCGGACAAAAAGAAGCGGTAGAAATACTGCAGGATGAAATAAAAGATGATCGAATCAGCCATGCCTATCTGTTTTCTGCTAAAGAGGGCAGCGGCAAATCAAAGCTGGCTTTTGAATTTGCAAAGGCCAGTTTTTGTGAGGAAGCTGAGGCTGACAGCTGCGGCAGCTGTATTAACTGCCGTAAAATGGATCACCAGAACCACCCTGATTTTAAGGTGATTTCTGTGCTGGAAGGCAAAAGCGCGATTTCTATCGATCAGATCAGAGAGTTAAAAAAAGAGATTGCCTATAAGCCCTATGACAGTGATCATAAAATTTACGTTATGGAAACAGCCGAAAAGATGACAAAAGAAGCAGCAAATTCGCTTTTAAAGACTTTAGAAGAACCTCCTTCTTTTGCCACAATTATCTTATTGGTCGAGGACAGCGGTAAACTGCTGCCGACAATAGTTTCGCGCTGTCAGCAGATCAAGCTGCGTAATGTAAGTAAAGAGAAAATCAAGGAGCTGCTTTTAGCGGAGGGCCTGGAGGTTGAGCGGGCGGAAATAGTCAGCAGTACTGCAGCTGGAAGTCCGGGTAAGGCGCTGGAGATTATAAAGATCGACGATTATTTTGAGCAGCGTCAGCAAATTTATGATTTTTTAAAAGATATTAATTCCAAAAACACAATCGAAATTTTTCAAATCACAGAAAAATTATCTTCACTGCTGAAAGCTGATTTTCCCTGTTTTAATTTGCTATCAGACTGGTATCGCGATATAATGATGATTAAACAGGATTATCTGGATGCAGTGACCAATAAAGACTATTTTGAGGAATTAAAAGAGCTGGCTGCAGAGCTTAGTCTGCAGAATATAATTAGAAATTTGGAGTTGATAGCCCAGAGTGAAGAATATATTGAACGCAATATTAGAGAAGAACTTAGTCTGGAAGTCTTATTTTTCAAACTGCGCCAGCCTGATCAAGAATAGATAAATGAGGTGTTTAATTTAATGAAGACGGTAGTTGGAGTAAGTTTTAAAAAAGCCGGAAAAATCTATTATTTTGATCCTGGTGAACTGGAAATAAAAACCGGAGATTATGTAATAGTAGAAACCGCCCGCGGTATAGAATATGCCGAAGTTGTGGTTGGCAAAAAAGAAATATCAGATGACGAAATAGTTGCGCCTTTAAAAGATGTTATCAGAAAGGCCACTTTAAAAGATAGAGATAAACATGAGAAGAATTTAGCACTGGAAGCAGAAGCTTATGACATTTGTCTGGATAAAATTGAGAAACACGGACTGCCGATGAAGCTGATAGATGTAGAATATACTTTTGATCACAATAAGATTATATTCTATTTTACAGCAGATGGCAGAGTTGACTTTAGAGAACTTGTTAAAGATTTAGCATCAGTTTTTAAAACTAGAATTGAGCTGCGTCAGATTGGAGTCCGGGATGAGGCCAAAATGCTTGGTGGTTTAGGTCCCTGCGGCTTACCTGTCTGCTGTGCGACATTTTTACGCGATTTTCAGCCGATTTCAATTAAAATGGCAAAAAAGCAGGATTTATCACTCAATCCTTCCAAAATATCAGGTCTCTGCGGCCGTTTAATGTGCTGTCTGCGCTATGAAGCTCAGACCTATAAAGCCCTTAAAAGATTAATGCCCAATATAGGCGAAAAAATTGAGCTTGAGATGGGTAAAGGAAAAGTTGTTGACCGCAATCTGGTCAAACACACTGTAGAAGTTGATATTGGAACAGAAGAAAATATAGAAGTAGATGTAGAGGAACTGGACGAATATGATTTAGATTTAGATTGAATGGAAAGGAAGGAAATTTAATGGATCAGGAAATATTGAGCAGCCTTGCCCATTTTCAGGAACAAATCGAGGCACTTTCCCTCCGTTTTCATAAACTTAAAGATATTACCTACAAGCTCTATCAGGAAAACGAAGAACTGCAGCGCGAAAACGAAGAGCTGAGATCTCTGCTTTTTAAAGATCAGGAAGATGCAGAAGAAGCTGTGGTTGAAAAAGAAGGTTACAGTAATTTGATTCATATCTATGATGAAGGTTATCATGTTTGTCCTTTAAGTTTTGGAGAAAAAAGAAAAGGAGACTGCCTTTTTTGTTTAAATCTGCTGGAAAATCAGGGTAAGGAGAAATAGTGATGGAAGAGATTCATTATTTGATTGAAGATGAGCTTGAAATTATACAGGATAATCGGTTTTTTAAATTTGGAACTGATTCTGTACTTTTAGCAAATTTTGTTAAACTCCGTCGAGGAGATAAAGTAATTGATCTTGGTACAGGCAGTGGTGTAATTCCACTGCTTTTAGCATATAAAAATGAGGGTGTAGAGGTCACAGGAGTCGAAATCCAGCCTGAGGCCGCTGAGCTGGCAGAGCGTAATGTGGAGTTCAATCAGCTGCAGGATCAGATTAAAATTATTAATGCCGATCTCCGGCAGCTGGATGCTGAACTGAAGGCCGGCAGCTTCGATGCTGTGGTTTCCAATCCACCCTATCTACCTGTAGAAGCTGGTAGAATGAAGAAAAGTGATTATCTGGCAGCTGCCAGACATGAGATCCACGCAGAGCTGGAGGATGTTGTGGCTGAGGCCGCCCGACTTTTAAAGTACGGAGGTCAATTTTTCCTTGTTCACCGGGCAGAGAGATTGACAGAAGTAATAGAAACCTTAGCTAAATATAACTGTCAGGCCAAAGAACTGCGGCTGGTTCAGGCCCGGCGTGATAAAGAAGCCGATATTTTTCTGCTCCGGGCCAAAAAGGGAGCCAATCCAGGCCTGCGGGTTAAACCTGTTTTAATAATTTATCAGGAGAACAGCAGTGAATATACAGCAGAGCTCAAAGAAATTTATGGACAAAAATAATTTGGAATATACTTTCCTTATTCTATAATTGCAATACATGATTGTTTTAGAATGATTATTTACAGGAGGTTATTTTTTTGCAGGCAGCAGAGCTTTATTTATGTGGAACCCCAATCGGTAATTTAGATGATGTAAGCCAGCGGCTGCTGGCTACACTAAAAGAGGTTGATCTTATCGCCTGTGAGGATACCCGCAGAACTCAGAAACTTTTAAATTATTTTTCGATCAAAACAAAAATGATCAGCTATCATGAGCACAACGAAAAAGAAAGAAGTAAAGAGTTGATTGAATATTTACAGGCTGGTCGAAAAATAGCTTTAGTCAGTGATGCCGGGATGCCTGGAGTCTCAGACCCCGGGGAAATCCTGGTCAAAAAAGCTGTATCTGCCGGGATTGAAGTGATTCCGATTCCGGGGCCGAGTGCTTTTCTGGCAGCCCTGGTTGTTTCCGGACTTGATATTTCTGCTTTTTCATTTAAAGCTTTTATTCCCCGCTCCGGTAAAAAACGGCAGCAGTTTCTGGAAGAGCTGGCTTTAGCTAAAGATACAACCGCTTTTTACGAATCTCCCTATAGACTTAAAGATACACTCAAAGATCTCAGCCAGTTCAGCTCAGAACTTGCCTCACGCCAGGCAGTTGTGGCCCGCGAAATCACAAAAATGCACGAAGAAAAATATTATGGTACAGTGGCTGAGTTGGAAGAGAGGCTTAAAGAGCAGGAGATCAAAGGGGAAATCGTTGTAGTAATTGCCGGCCGCAGTCAGGTGGAAGCAGAAAGTGAAGGCTGGGAAGACTTAAGTATTTTGGAACATCTTAAACTTTTAATTGAGAGTGGAATGACCAAAAAACAGGCAATTAAAAAGGTTGCCAATTTGAGAGAGCTGCCCAAGAGTGAAGTTTATAAAGAAGCAGTTGTCATTTCAGTTGATAAGGATAAATTTGAATAGTTTTTAAGATGAATTTTAGCTTAATTTTATAAAAATTTGAGTAAATATTTATGATTAAAAGATTTATGACTAAATCTGGAGAGGATGATCAATTTTGAGCAGAGATACCTATTATGTAACAACCCCGATTTACTATCCAAGTGATAAATTACATATCGGCCATGCCTATACAACAGTTGCGGCTGATACAATCGCCCGCTACAAAAAAATGCAGGGTTATGACACCATGTTTTTAACCGGTTCTGATGAACACGGTCAGAAAATTGAGCGTAAGGCAGAAGATGCCGGTCAGGAAACCAGAGAATATGTTGACCAGATTGTAGAAACTTTTAAGGAGCTCTGGGATAAGCTGGATATCGACTATGACTACTTTATCCGGACTACCGAGGAGCGCCACGAAAAAGTAGTGCAGAAAATCTTCAAAAAACTTTATGATAAAGGCGATATTTACAAAGGTAACTATGAGGGCTGGTACTGTACTCCCTGTGAGGCTTTCTGGACCGAAAGACAGCTGGAAGAGGAAAATGGCGAAAAAGTTTGTCCCGACTGCCACCGTCCGGTAGAATGGGTGGAAGAAGAAAGCTATTTCTTCAAGATGGGCAAATATGCTGACCGCCTGTTAGAACATATAAAAAACCATCCGGAGTTTATTGAACCGGAATCACGCCGGAATGAGATGATTAATTTTATAGAAAATGGCCTTGATGATTTAAGTGTGTCCAGAACTACCTTTGACTGGGGAGTTCCGGTACCAATTGATGAGGACCATGTAATTTATGTCTGGATTGATGCTTTAAGCAATTATATTACAGCTATTGGTTATCAGACAGACCAGGAGAATTTTGAACACTACTGGCCGGCAGATTTACATCTGGTTGGTAAGGACATTCTCCGCTTCCACACGGTAATCTGGCCGACTATTTTAATGGCCCTGGATCTGGAATTACCGGATCAGGTATTTGGTCACGGCTGGCTTTTAAGTGAGACAGGTAAGATGTCAAAATCCAAGGGTAATGTTGTCGATCCGGTTGTTTTAATCGATGATTTTGGCAAAGATGCAATTCGCTATTACCTGCTGCGTGAGGTGGCTTTTGGTACAGATGGCAGGTATTCTACAGAAGCTTTAATTCAACGGATTAACTCTGACCTGGCAAATGATCTGGGTAATCTTTTAAACAGAACTGTGTCCATGGTGGAACAGTATTTTGACAGTGAGATTCCGGAGCCGGGAGCAGAAGAAGCAGTAGACAAGGAATTGATTGATCTGGCTGCAGAGACCAAAAAAGATATTGAAGCAGAGATGGAAGAATTAAAATACACTGTGGCCCTGGAAAAAATCTGGAATTTTGTCCGCCGGACCAATAAATATATCGATCAGACAGCTCCCTGGATTTTAGCCAGAGAGGAAGCAGATCGCGAAAGATTAAAAACAGTACTCTATAATCTGCTGGAATCTCTACGGATTACTGCAGTAATGTTAAAACCTTTTCTGACAGAGGCTCCTCATAAGATGGGTGAGCAGCTGGGTCAGGCAGAGGCAGTCAGACAGGCTGACTGGGAAGATGCTAACTGGGGCGGCTTAAAAACTGGAGTTAAAGTTTATAATGGGGATCCAATGTTCCCCCGGATAGATTTAGAAGAATATTTCGAAAAGGTGGAAGCCCGCAAAGAGCAGGCCGAAGCTGAGCAGGAGGAGGAAAACGAATTGGATTTAGTTGAGATCAAAGACAGAATTACTTTTGAAGAATTTATGGATGCGGATATTAGAGTTGCTGAGATTTTAGAAGCAGAAAAAATTGAAGGCAGCAATAAACTGCTAAAACTGAAGGTCGATATTGGCCTGGAGGAAAGACAGTTAGTGGCTGGAATCGCAAAGCATTTTAGCGCGGAAGATGTTATTGGACGTCAGATTTTGATTGTAGCTAATTTAGAACCTGCCACAATTTTTGGGGTTAAGTCAGAGGGCATGATTTTAGCTGCTTCTGATCCAGAAGATAACATGGTTTTATCAACTGTAAGTGCTGATATTGCAAATGGAAGTCAGGTAAAATAATTATTAAAGCAGGAGGAATTCACAGTGAAAGATAGAGAGAATATACCTAAGGCTACAATTGAGAGACTCCCTTTATATTACAGGTGTCTTGACAAAATGGATACTTTTGAAGAGGTTGAGGTAGTTTCTTCTAAGGATCTGGGAGGAAGACTTGATATTCCCTCAACTCAGGTGCGGAAAGACCTTTCCTATTACGGAGAGTTTGGACGCCGGGGAGTTGGTTATAATGTCAACGAATTAAAAAGATCTGTAGGTAAGATTTTGGGAGTTGATCGGATCTGGCCGGCAGTTTTAGTCGGGGCCGGTAATCTGGGGCGAGCCCTGGTTAATTACGGAAGTTTTGCCATGATGGGTTTTGAAATCAGCAATGTGCTGGATAATGATTTAGACAAGATAGGAAATATGATTAACGAACGCGAAGTAAAGAGTGTGCAGGAGATTGATAAAATAGTCAAGGAAAATGATATTAAACTGGGAGTGATTGCTGTTCCAACTGAGGCGGCACAGGAAGTTGCCGACCAGATGGTTGAAGCAGGAATCAAAGCAATCTGGAATTTTGCACCAACAAGACTTTATGTTCCAGATGAGATTGAAGTTAAAAATGAAGACCTGGCAGTTGGTATTGTTTCTCTGATATATCATTTAAGCTGGCAGGAAGAAATGGAAGCAAAGGGTGAGTAAAACGTGAGGATAGAAACAGCGGTTTTATCCAGCGGCAGCAAAGGTAATTCTACTTATATTCGGGCCGGAAAATATTCGGTTTTAATTGATGCCGGTTTAAGCGGCAAAGGACTGGAAGAACGAATGGCTGCCCTGGATCTGGATCCGGCAGGCCTGGATGCATTATTGATCACTCACGAACATAAGGATCATATAAAGGGGATCGGAATTTTATCCCGCCGCTATGATCTGCCGATTTACGCCAATGACGGCACCTGGGCAAAAGCGGAGCCGGAACTGGGTAAGATTAAGCCCGAAAATCGAAGGGTTTTTACTGGTGATTTTGTAATTGGGGGGCTTAAATTTTCTCCCTACTCGATCTCTCACGATGCTTCTCAACCGGTAGGTTATGTCTGTCAGGCCGGCGGCAAAAAAATTGTACTGGCCACTGACACAGGTATTATGGAGCAAAAGATTATCGATAAAATTAAGGGAGCAGACTTTTTTGTTCTGGAATCAAATCATGATCTGGAAATGCTGATGACAGGCAAATATCCTTACTTTTTAAAAAATAGGATTAAGGGTAGTGAGGGTCATCTTTCCAATGATGACACAGCTGCACTGCTGCCGGGTTTGATTAAGGATAATTTTCCCACAGTAGTGCTGGCTCATTTGAGTGAGGAAAATAATAATCCTAAAGTTGCTTACATTACAGTCAATAATGCCCTCAAAGAAGCCGGCCTGGAAGTCGGCAGGGATTTAAGAATGGGCTGTGCGGATCAGCATCAAACGACTCCACTTTTCAGGATTGATCAGAAAGCAAAAAAGAAGGAATCATTTTAATTATGGATATTAATATCATTACTGTCGGCAGTTTAAAATCTTCCTTCCTGGAGCCGGGAATTGAAGAATTCAAAAAACGCTTAAGCCGCTACTGTAATTTAAATATTATCGAAGTTAAAGACGAAACTGTTCCCAAAAACCCTTCGGCTAAAGATCTTGAAGCACTGCAGGCCCTGGAAGGTGAGCGGATAATTAAAAATATTCCGGAGAGAAGTTATGTTTTTGCCCTGGATGTAAAGGGGAAACCGATGACTTCTACCGGTTTTGCAAAATCACTGCACAATCTGCAGGTTCGAGGCTACAGTTCTTTCAGCTTTGTAATTGGAGGAGCAACCGGCTTAAGTGATTTTGTCCTGCAGCAGGCCGATTACAGATTTTCTCTCTCCCATCTGACCTTTACCCACCAGATGATCCGCTTAATTTTGCTGGAACAGATTTACCGCGCCTTTAAAATTAATAATAATGAACCCTATCATTTATAATAAAAAAATATAAGTAGGTACCAGGGACAAAAAGGCCTTTTTGGACCTGGTACAAGTGAATAAAAGAACAATTATTTAAAGCTAAAATGCCAGAAATCGGTTTGAACCGGTCGCTGGCATTTTTTAGATCTGAAATTTTTCAGTTTTATTTCCTGGAATAAAATTCTATTACCAGCTGATCATTAATTTCGATTGGGATTTCATCTATTTCTACTTCTGAACTTAACTTCGCCTCAAAATTATCATAATCTCTTTCCAGATAGCTGATCTGATTTAAATGTCGATCCAGAAAATTTTCTCGAAACAAATTGTTTTTTCTATATTTATCTCTCAAAGTAATCTGATTACCAATCTCAACCTGATAAGATGGAATATCTATCTTTTTCCCATTGACTAAAATATGTCCGTGAACAACCATCTGCCTTGCCTGTCTGATAGAACGGGCAAAACCTGCTCGATAGACAAGATTATCCAGCCGCTTTTCCAGTATTCTAATCAAATTATCACCAGTCACACCGTCTTCACTGGCGGCTTTTTTTACATAATTACTAAATTTTTTCTCCATCAAACCATAATATGCACGCAGGCGCTGTTTTTCCAGCAGCTGCTGGCCGTAGTTTGATAAGTTTCTTTTTTCGCGATTAAATGTCCCATCTGCTCTCTTCATTGCCCTGGGATGTCCATAAATATTAACACCCAGTCTTCTTGATTCTTTAAATCTTGGACCTCTTTTTCTGGCCAATTTAAACTTCCTCCTTATTAATAACTATTAGCCGCGGTTATTAATCCATAGTTATCTTATCAAGTTTAAGGCAGAAGTTATAGTTCCTATTTAACAATTCAAAGATTAAGTCGATTATTTTAAAACTTAAATAAAATTTTAGCAAATTAATTTACAAAGTAAGACCTGATGTAATATAATAAAATATAGGATGTTATTATAAATCCAGCTATGTTATCAGATTAAAATTAATTTTACTTAAATAATTTTCAAAATACAAAATAATAACGAAATTTAAGAGGAGTGTAAGTTTTGGACTGTATAATTTGCGGCAGCAGTGATTTAGAATTACTTGATATTAAAAATAAATATTATCACTGTCAGGATTGTGAAGTTATTTTTATTGACCCGACGGAAATAGTTGCTCAGGCTGAGGAAAAAGAGAGATATGAGGGACATGATAATAATCATCAGAATGAGGGCTATGTTCAGATGTTTGAGGATTTTATTGAGGAGCTAATTGAGCCTCATCTAGATTTAGAGAAGATAAATGATGTTTTAGAATTTGGCTGTGGACCCGGCCCGGTTCTGGCTGATCTCCTGGAGGCTCAGGCGCTCGAAGTTGATCGTTATGACCCCTATTTTTTTCCGGAGAAAGTGTTTTTAGATAAAAAATATGATTTAATTACCTCGACAGAGGTGTTTGAACATTTTTCTGATCCAATTAAAGAAATGGAGTTGTTAACTTCTCATTTAAAAGATGGTGGCCATCTGGCCGTGATGACTTCTTTTCATCCCGGACCGGAGGAGTTTGAAGACTGGTGGTATAACTGGGATCCAACCCACATTGTTTTTTATAACCAAAAGACCTTTAGTAAATTAGCTTCAGATTTTGGTTTAGATATTATTTATACTGATCAAGAAAAATATATTCTTTTTAAAGCTTAGAGGGGGAGAGACTTTTGAAAAAATATGTAGTGCTGGTGACAATTATTTTAACTTTATTCATTTCTTTCACTGCAGTTAATGCTCAAGAAGTTGATGTCTGGGAAAAGGCGAAGGAAGAAGGAGTTCAATTTCGTGCTGTTGGTAATGATCCGGAATGGCTGGTTGAAATTAGAAATGATGACAAGATTAAATTTGTTAATGATAGCGGCAGACTTGAGATTAAAGCTCCTGTAGATGATCTCTGGCTGGGACCGGCTGGAGAAGATAAGATTTATTATGTTGAAAACGATGTTATTCAGTTTCAGGTTATTATTATGAAAAAAGGCTATCAGGATCCTCTGAGTGGGGAAAAGTTTCCCTATCAGGTAAGAATTGTTTTTCCAAATAAAAGTTATGTTGGTGGCGGCAGGCTTTTAATTCAACCTGAAAATGAAAATTAAGATAAACTTAGAAACTCCCTGTTTAATATAAGCAGGGAGTTTTATTGACTGCCTGAGATTCGGCTCTCGTAATTTCTGCTGTTCCCCTAAATTCTGCCGGGTCCAGTCTCCCCCTCCTAATCTTAATTGCCATCTTAAAACCGTCTAAAGTTGTAATCGAATAATAAAAGCAAATAATGACTTTACAGCTGACAATACAAATGATAAAATAAAGAGCAAGTAATTTAAAAGGGATTTAAAATGATTAATTTACCGGGGTGATTAAAATTAAGACCAAACAGAGAAGAGAAAAGCTGCTGCAGAGACTAAAAAAATCTCAAAAAGCATTAATTGGTTCCCAGCTGGCCGAAGAATTTGGAGTCAGCCGTCAGGTGATTGTCCAGGATATTGCTCTTCTGCGGGCCCAGGGAGAAAAAATTGTTGCCACCTCACAGGGTTATTTTTATGAAGAAAATCTGGGGATGCCCACTGTTAAAGCTTCTATTGCCTGTCGTCATGATGATCAGGAAGAACTTAAAGATGAGCTTTTAACTGTGGTAAATTACGGTGGGCGAATTATTGATGTTAAAGTTGAGCATCCAATTTACGGAGAACTCTGTGGGAATCTGATGATCAGCAGTGTTGAGGATGTAGAAAATTTTGTCCACAACTACCATCAAAATGAGGCAGCACTGCTTTCAAAATTAACTGATGGAGTTCATCTGCACACAATTGAAGCTGTTAATGAGCAGGTTCTGGAAAAAATCAAAGATGAGTTAGATGAAAAAGGTTATTTGCTGGAAGAATAATATATTTTTGCTTTTACTGTAAAGACAGCTGTAAAGTTTTGCTGTAAAAATTGGGAGGTATCTAATTATGGAGAATAAGAAATTGAAGAAACTGCGTTTATTTTACACACTGGTAATTCTGCTGCTGGTGATTTCTGCTTTTGCAGTCCCCTATACTCTGCTCAACTCGATTAATCTTTTTAGAGGGGCCTTTTTGTTCTGGAGTCTTTTTGCTTTAACCGTTATCTTTTTGACTATCAAAATCACAGGTTACTGGAGGGAATAACAAATGCCAACAATATATTTATACACAGCGGTAATTTTATACATAATTATTGGATCAATAGTTGCTTTAATGGCCAGAAAAGAAATGAATGAAGGTGTGATAGAATATTTTTTAAGTGGGAGAAATACAGGTGGTTTTGTGGCAGCTCTGTCTTATAGTGCCACCACCTACAGTGCTTTTATGATGATTGGCCTGGCGGGTTTTACATATTCTGGAGGAGTTGGGGCCCTCGGTTTTGAACTGGTTTATTTATCCGGTTTGTCCCTGGTTGCTTTTTTTGGTCCCCGTTTCTGGTTGATCGGCAAAAAGAATAACTATGTCTCTCCCTATGAGATGCTTGGAGATCGCTATCAGAATCAGTGGATTGCTTTTGCTGCTTCACTTTCGGCCTGTGTTTTTCTGATTCCTTATCTGGCGGTACAGCTGATGGGAGTTGGTTATCTCTTGAGCGGACTTTCCGGAGGTGAAATCCCCTTTGTCTTCGGGGTGGTAATTGCTGTAGTGCTGGCCATCGCCTGGGCTTTAATTGCCGGGATGAAATCTGTTACCTGGACTGATTCTCTGCAGTCATTAATCATGATTCTGGTCAGTATTATAATTTTGTTTTATGTAATTTATCAGCATCTGGGAGGTTTTATGAGCTTCTTTGGTTCTCTGACTGCCCTGGAAGGGAATGTGCTGACTGTGCCGGGGCCGGGATTTTTTAGTTTCAAAACTTTCCTCGGTTTGAGTCTGCCCTGGTTTTTCTTTTCAATTTCTAATCCCCAGGTCAGCCAGCGGCTCTTTATTCCCCGGGACTTAAAGGCAATGAAGACTATGATTAAAGGCTTTTTGCTTTTCGGATTTATTTATACCCTGGTTTCAGTTTTCTGGGGTTTTTCTGCCCGTCTCTTAATTCCAGGCCTGGCTAATGCTGATCTGGCAACACCGGAGCTGCTGGCATCTCAATATGTGCCAACTATTTTAGCGCTGGTGGCGATGATTGGAATCACTGCCGCTGCAATTTCTACCATTGACTCGATAATGCTGACTTTATCCTCACTTGTAGTCAGAGATATTTTCAAAAATATGGAGGATAATCTGGATCAGGATCAGAATTTAAGACAGCTTCGAACTGCGAAAATTGCAATTTTGATCATTGCTCTTCTGGGATTTTTCTTTGCGATTCAGGAGCTTGATTTAATTGCAGCCCTGTCAGTGGCAGCCTCAGTTGGTCTGCTGGTTGTAGTGCCTTCGATGTTTGGGGCCTTTTTCTGGAAAAAAGCTACAGCAGCTGCTTCTTTGAGCAGTATAATTGTCGGTTCAGCTGCCGCCTTATATCTGCAGTTTAGCGGCTGGAGTCCCCTGGGATATGGTGCCGGAGTCTGGACATTTCTTGTTTCGACAGCAGTTTTTCTGATAGTCAGCTTATTTACCCAGGCTCCAACAAAAAAAGCCGAAGAATTTATCGGCTATATTAACCAGGAATGTAATCGGAAAGATATTCTCTAAACTATTTTTTGCAGTTAAAATTATTCCATCAGAAAAACAGAAATAGAAATCTGAGCTTGACAAATGGAAATTAATAAGGTAAAATTAATAAAACTTGAGTTAGAAAAAATAATATTTAAAAACTTTGATCAGGGAAAGTAATTAGAAGTATTTATCTCAGCGAAGCGGGGTTAGTGAGAGCCTGCCGGTAAGTATTTTAATGAAGTTCCCCTGTGAGTTGTCAGCTGAACGAAAAAGTAAGCCTGCACCGGCCGTCTACCGTTATCCGGACAGATTATTGGAATCATTAATAATTCCCGTAATTGTTGAGTGGGCTTTTTAGCCAAAAAGATTGGTACCACGAGAATTCAAACCCTCGTTCTTTAATTAGAGCGGGGGTTTTTTGTAGTTTAATATATTACAGCTACCGTTTACTTGTCGAACCATGTCGAAAAAAAGACATAAATCGACAAGTAAACGGTAGGAGCAAGGAGCAAGGAGCAAAAAAGCAGGGAAAAAGGAGTGAGTAGATGAGTAATTTAGAATATGGATATTTAGGTCCACCGGGAACATTTAGCGAGCAGGCGATTTCTAACTACTGTGCCAGCTATGGAGGCAGTACAACTGCCTGTGGATCAATTAGGGATATTGTAGAGGCGGTGATAGCAGACAGAGTTGACCTTGGACTTCTGCCGCTGGAGAATTCACTGGAGGGCTCAGTAAATTTAAGTCTGGACCTTTTATATCAGCATCCAGAACTTAAACTCTACCGGGAGATTGTACTTCCCATCGAGCAGTATCTGCTGGTCCAGCCCGGGGTCGGTAAAGAAGAGATTAAAGAGATCTACAGTCATCCCCAGGCGATCGCTCAGTCAGGTGATTTTCTGGCAGAAGAGTTTAAAGATGCAAAAATCATTTACACAGATAGTACTGCTGCTGCTGCCAAAAAGGTACTTGAGTCAGCAGACAGAGCTGCAGTTGGTTCAATTAGACTGGCGGAGATTTATGAGCTTGAGATTCTGGCTGAAAATTTGCAGGGAGATCTGCCAAATGCAACCCGTTTTGTCCTGACGGCAAAAAAGGATAAGAACTTTGGCAGCAACAATCATCTTGGAGAAGCGGCAGCCAGTGATTTTAAAACCTCTATAATTTGTGCGCCTGAGGTCAATGAGGCGGGAGTACTCTACAGAATGCTGGGTAAATTTGCTGAGGAAGATATTGATCTGACAAGAATTGAATCCCGCCCCAGCCGTCAGCGCCTGGGAGAATATATTTTCTATATTGATCTAAAGGGCTGCAGCAGTGACCAGCACCTGAGTTCAGCTCTGCAGGAAATAAAAAAAATGACTTCCTACTTCAGGCTTTTAGGATCATATCCAAAGACAGTAATTGACTAATTGATTTAGGTAAATTTTTATTGAAATTTAAATTTGTTTCTAAAAAGTTAAAATTTGATTTTGCAGCTTGAAAATTGAATATCTGGGCGAAAAAGCGGAAATTTTATTTGACAGAAGTAAAATTGCCTGCTATAATACTCATTAACTAAATAAACTCACTTAAAAACTTTGAAAGAGGACCCAGTAAGCCGCAGGCTGAAATACACCTCTTGAGTTGCCAGCTGAAAGTTAGACGAGTAAGCTTAAAGGCCGTCAGCCGTCGTTACCCGGTGCGGAAGTGTTAGCTTCCAGTAGAGATAATCTGTTATTTAATGAGATTAAAACAGGTGGTACCGCGATATCAATCGCCCTGACTAAGGGGCGATTTTTTGCATTTTTATAGGTTTTTAAACAGTTATTTAAGGATTTGAAACTAGACATTTATTGAATTTTAAATAATTACCAAAAATTGGTTCCGCAAACGGTAGTAGCACATTAACATTAAAAGAGGAGTGAGTAGAAATGATAGCAGTATTAAAAAGAAGTGCAAGTCAGGAAGATAAGGATCAGGTAATTGAGGTTATTCGAGGAGAAAATTTTGATGTTCATCCAATTCAGGGAGTAGAGAAAACAGTAGTAGGTGTTCTGGGTGATCCGGCACGCAAGTCAAATTTGAAGGAAAAACTGGAGACTATGGGAGCTGTGGAAAAAGTTGTTCTAATTTCAGATCCCTATAAACTGACCAGCTGGAATTTCAAGCAGCAAAAAACTGTTGTTGATTTAGGTGATGGAGTTAAAGTTGGTGGGGATGAGCTGACAGTTATGGCCGGACCCTGTTCGGTAGAAAGCAGAGAGCAGATTGTAGAAACAGCCAAAATTGTTAAGGCTGGAGGAGCAAAAATTCTGCGCGGTGGAGCCTTTAAACCGAGAACTTCCCCTTATTCTTTTCAGGGTCTGGGAGAAGAAGGGCTGAAGTTAATGGCTGAAGCCAGAGAAGAAACCGGACTCAAGATTATAACTGAGCTGATGGACATTGAGCATATAGATGTTGTCTGTAAATATACCGATATTATTCAGATTGGGGCCCGGAATATGAAAAACTATTCCTTATTAAAGGCAATCGGTAAACTGGATAAGCCGGTAATGCTCAAACGCGGTATGGCAGCAACAATTAAGGAATGGCTGCTTTCGGCGGAATATATAATGAATAATGGTAACCATGATGTAATTTTATGTGAAAGAGGAGTCAGAACCTTTGGTGAGGAAACTAGAAACACCATGGACTTAAGTTCGATTCCTTTAGTCCAGCAGTTAAGTCACCTGCCGGTAATCGCAGATCCAAGTCATGGTACAGGCCGCTGGGAATTGGTGACTCCGGTTGCCAGAGCAGCAGTTGCTGTGGGAGCAGATGGAATTATGGTTGAGGTACACCCTGATCCCCAGAACGCTCTCTCTGATGGTCCTCAGTCACTGAAGCCCAAAAACTTCAACTTGATGATGGACGAGATCAAAGCTATTTCCAATTCTCTGCAGAGTTTTGAATCCAGAGAAAGAAAAATAGCTTATGCCTAATTTTGAAAAAATTGCTGTTGTCGGGATTGGCCTGATCGGGGCCTCCCTGGCAGCAGCTTTAAAAAAAACCGGGCCAGATCTAAAAATAACTGCGGTTGACAGAAGTGCAGAGAGCATTAAAAAAGCAGAGAAACTGGGAATTATCGATCAAGGTTTTACAGAGATTAAGGATAATTTAAAAGATCAGGATTTGATTTTTATTGCTGTACCGGTAGCGGCAGTTCCAGCTGTGATTAGAGAGATCAAAGAGGGCAGTGACAGTCAGCAGCTGCTGGTTGATGCCGGCAGCACCAAAAAAGAAATTATGCTGCAGGCAGCCCAAATTTTAGAGGACAGCTCCAAAATTTTTATCGGCGGTCATCCGATGGCCGGCTCCCATAAATCCGGGATTGACTGGCATGATCCGGAGCTCTTTAAGGAGGCACCATTTATTTTAACTCCCTGGCTGGATGGGGAGCAGCAGGGGGAGGAAAAAAAAGAATTGCTACAGCAGCTTAAGGTTTTAATTGAAAAAATTGGAGCCAGGGTCCACATTATTTCGGCAGCAGAACACGACCGCTGTACAGCCTATTTAAGTCATCTTCCCCATTTGTTGTCATCAGCCCTGGTAAATTTGAGTCAGCAAAAAGATTTTAACAGCGAATTTTTTGAACTTTCAGGAAGTGGTTATCGCGATATGACCAGGATTGCAGGCAGCTCGCCCGAACTGTGGCAGGATATTATTTTATCAAACAGGGAAAACTTAGCAGAATTAATTGAAAAATACATAGCAGAATTAAAAGAGCTGCAGCAGGATTTAGAAAATAATGATCAAGAAAAAGTTTATAATTTTTTAGCCAGGGCAGCAGAAATCAAGAATAAAACAGAGGATAATCAATAAGGTTAATGAAATATAAATATAATAGGTAATTAAATATAAAAAGATAATAAGGATCGTTAATAATAATTTGAGCTAGACAGCGAAATTAATAAAATTATAAAAAAGTAGAGAAAAATGAGGAGGAAATGATGGTATATCAAGTTGAGCCAGCAAAAAAAATTAATGGTGAAATAAAAGTTCCGGGAGATAAGTCGATTTCCCACCGTTCCCTGATCCTATCTTCGATAGCAGAGGGAGAGAGCAGAATAGAAGGTCTTCTGGAGGCAGAAGATTGTCTGAGTACAATGGGAATAATGCGTGATTTGGGAATAGAAATTACAAAAGAAGGTGCAGGTAAATATACAGTTCAGGGAAAGGGACTTGATGGGCTGGAAGAAGCTGATGACGTTTTAGACTGCGGCAACTCAGGTACTTCAATGCGGCTTTTAGCCGGGCTTTTAGCCTCTCAGGATTTTTATTCAGTTTTAACAGGTGATCATTCACTGCGTAAAAGACCAATGCAGCGTATAATTGGACCTTTATCAAAAATGGGAGCTCAGATCTGGTCCCGCCGGGACGGGCTGGCCCCACTAAGTATTAAAGGTCAGAAATTAGAATCAATGGAATACAAACTTCCTGTTGCCAGTGCTCAGCTAAAATCTTCAATTCTGCTGGCAGCTTTAAAAACAGAGGCCGAAACTGTAATTATTGAACCTGCAGTCTCCCGGGACCATACAGAGCGAATGCTGCTGGGAGCAGGCCTGGACTTAGAAATCCTGGAAGACAGGATTATTTTAAAAGAAGCTGCAGCAAGAAAACTAAATCCCTTTCAGATTAAGGTCCCTGGAGATATTTCTTCAGCTGCCTTTTTTATTGCAGCCGGGCTCTTAGCTGATCAGGGAGAGCTTTTAATTAAAAATGTTGGGATTAATCAGACCCGCAGCGGCTTTCTGGAAGTAATAGAGGCCATGAATGGAAGGATTGAACTCCTAAATAAACGGGATCAGGGTGGAGAACCAACTGCAGACATTCTGGTTAAACCTTCTAAGTTAAAGGGAACAGAAGTCAGCGGAGGAGTTATTCCCCGGCTGATTGATGAGATTCCTATTATCTCGGTCCTGGCTGTTTTTGCAGAAGGCAGGACAGTAATCAAAGATGCAGCAGAACTCAGAGTTAAGGAAACCGACAGAATTATGGCTGTTGTCAAGGAATTTGAAAAGCTGGGAATAGAAATTATTGAAAATGAAGACGGTATGGAAATAAGTGGTCCCCAGACAGTTAAAGGTGGGATTGAGGTTGAGAGTTATCATGACCACCGGATTGCAATGTCGCTGGCGGTATTAGCTTTAAATACTGAAAATGGAATTACCATTAAGGGCAGTGAGATTATTGCCACTTCTTTTCCTAATTTTAAAGACTTATTAGCAGAGGTGAGAGAATGAAAAAGATAATTGAAGGAATTGCGGATAGAATTAAAGAGATGAAGCGTTATCAGGCAGGCAAAAGTATCGAAGAGGTAAAGGAAGAATATGGGCTGGAAAAGGTGGTTAAACTGGCTTCTAATGAAAATTCACTGGGGCCTGCGATTCAGGTCATTGATACCATTCAGTCCGAAGCCAAAAATGTCAACTTATATCCGGATTCAGAAACCAGAGTGCTCAAAAAAGCACTGGCAGAAAAATATGAGCTGCAGGAGGAACGAATTTTCCTCGGTAATGGCTCTGACGAAATACTTGATCTTTTAATGACTTTAATTTTAAATCCCGGAGACGAGGTAATTCAGGGAGATCCAGCTTTTATTAAATACGAGCTGGCGGTAAAATCTAGAGGAGGACAGAGTGTTAAGATTCCTCTTGATCAAAACCACCGACATAATCTGGAAGCAATGGAGGCAGCAATTACAGACAAAACAAAGGCGATTTTTATCTGTAATCCCAATAATCCGACCGGAACCATGCTCAAAAAGGAAGCAATTGAAGGATTTTTAGAAAGGGTTTCAGATGAGATTTTAGTAATAGTTGATCAGGCCTACCAGGAGTATATCACAGCCGAAGATCCTTTTGATGGAATTAAGCTGCTGGATAAATATCCGAATTTGATGCTGATGCGTACTTTCTCAAAGGCCTATGGAATGGCAGGGATGAGAGTTGGTTATGCTCTGGCTGATCCGGAACTGGTAGATTATTTAAATAGAATTAGAGGGCCTTTTAATATTAATAGTCTGGCCCAGAAAGCAGCAGTTACTGCCCTGGAATCGGAGTCACACTTAGAAATCTGTCATAATTTAAACGAAAAAGAAAAGAAATTTCTCTATCAGAAGTTTGAGGAGCTGGAACTTGAGTATATAGAAACTCAGGCCAATTTTATGATGGTTGACCTCCAGATGCCGGCTGCAGAAGTTTTTGAAAAAATGCAGCAGCGGGGAGTAATTATCAGACCGGGTAATCAATTTGGAATGGACAGCTGGATCAGGGTTACCGTCGGTACCAGAGCTGATAATGAATTTTTTATCAGGAACTTAAAAAAAGTATTAGCAGAGAGGAATGAGTAATATGATAGCAGTATTGAAACGCGGCTCAACCAAAGAAGATGAACAGAAAGTAATTGAGTTGATAGAAGCGGAGGGCTTTTCTGCCCATCCGGATACCGGAGCAGAAACTACAATTGTCGGAGTGGTAGGAGCTGCACCTGATAAAAAGGTTAACTTAAAAGAAAAACTGCAGGTTATGAGTGCAGTAGAAAAGGTAGTTGTGATTTCCGATCCCTATAAATTAACCAGCTGGAATTTCAAGCAGGATAAAACTGTGATTGACCTCGGTGATGGGGTTAAAGTCGGTGGAGATGAGCTGACAGTGATGGCCGGTCCCTGTTCTGTGGAAAACGAAGAGCAGATGCTGGAGACAGCAGGGGTTGTCAAAGACGCCGGGGCTAAAATCCTGCGCGGTGGTGCCTTTAAACCGAGAACTTCACCCTATTCTTTCCAGGGGCTGGGAGAGGAAGGTCTTAAGCTTTTAGCTAAGGCAAGCGAGGAAACCGGACTCAAGATAATTACCGAACTGATGGATATTGAACATATAGATGTTGTCTGTGAGTATACGGATATTATTCAGATTGGGGCCCGTAATATGCAGAATTATGCCCTGCTTAAAGCGATCGGTAAACTCGATAAACCGGTGATGCTGAAAAGAGGAATGTCAGCTACTATTAAGGAATGGCTTTTATCTGCAGAATATGTGATGAATGAAGGTAATCACAATGTAATTTTATGTGAGAGAGGAGTCCGGACCTTTGGTGAGGAAACCAGAAATACAATGGATCTAAGTTCAATTCCTTTAGTCCAGCAGTTAAGTCACCTGCCGGTAATCGCAGATCCAAGTCATGGCACAGGTCGCTGGGAACTTGTAATTCCTGTTGCCAGAGCAGCTGCGGCAGTGGGTGCAGATGGAATTATGGTTGAAGTACATCCTCATCCCGAAAATGCTCTTTCGGATGGTCCTCAGTCTTTAAAGCCGGATAACTTTAGACTGCTGATGGACGAAGTAAATGCTATTATGACCTCTTTGAGTTCATTTAAATCCAGAGAAAAGAAGGTTGCCTATAAATAAGCGGCTGTAAATAAACTAGGTAAAAAATCATTCAGCTAAAATTTAGGCGAAAGAACAAATTTTGGCAGATATCGAGGAGGAAAATACATGTTTGAATATTTAACAGCTGGAGAATCTCACGGGCCCAGGCTGACAGCGATAATTAAAAGCCTCCCCTCCGGTTTGAGAGTAGAAGTTGATAAAATAAACGAACAGTTATTTAGGAGGCAGCAGGGTTATGGCCGCGGGGTACGAATGAAAATAGAAAGTGACCGGGTGATTATTAATTCAGGTCTGCGCCACAAAAAAACTCTGGGTACACCTTTGAGTATGACTATCGAAAATAAGGACTGGCAGAACTGGCTTGAGGTGATGGCCCCTGACCAGGAGCGGGGGGAAGAGGTTGAGGCTCTGACCAATCCCCGACCTGGACATGCTGATCTGGCGGGAGCTTTAAAATATAACCACCGTGATCTGCGTAATGTGCTTGAGCGAGCAAGTGCCCGCGAAACTGCTGCCCGGACGGCAGTAGGAGCAGTGGCCGGACAATTTTTAGCGGAATTTGAGATTGATGTCTACAGTCATGTGGTCCAGATTGGGAATCTAAAAAGTGAAACCTGGACCGATTTAAAGGCAAAGGCTCCGGATCGATTTGCGAATAAAGAAGCTGTCCAAAAATATTTTGCCGAACTGGATCAGACTCCACTCCGCTGTGGGGACAGCAGTAAAACTGAGGCCATGAAGAACTTAATTGATTCCTGGCGGGACAATGGAGATTCAGTCGGCGGAGTTTTTGAGATAGTCGTCACCGGGCTGCCGGTGGGTTTGGGCAGTCATGTCCACTGGGATTTAAAACTGGAAAGCAAACTGGCAGCTCAGCTGATGGGGATTCAGGCAGTTAAAGGTGTAGAAATTGGAGCTGGTTTTAAGGGAGCCGGACTCCCTGGTTCTAAAGCCCATGATCAGATATTTTATAATCTTGACCGCGGTTTTTACCGGAACTCCAATCAGGCCGGCGGCATAGAAGGTGGAATGACAAATGGAGAGGAACTAATTATCCGGCTGGCAGTGAAGCCGATTCCGACTCTGGCTCAAGCTCTGCATTCAGCTGATATAATTTCTAAAAAAGAAACAACTGCTGCTAAAGAACGCTCTGATGTCTGTGCAGTTCCGGCAGCCAGTATAGTTGGAGAAGCAGTGACAGCTATTGTGCTGGCCGGGAGTACTGCCGAAAAGTTTGGCGGGGACAGCATCAGGGAAATCAAGCGCAATTATGACGGCTATTTAGAACAGCTGCGAAAGTTTTAATTTAATAATTATTTCATTTTAACCATATTCTAATAATTATCCCTTATTATATTAAATAGATAAGCTGAGGTAAATATTTTGAATAGACTTTATAAGAATTTAATCTTTTCATCATATTTTCATCACATTTCTGAACTATAGTGTTATTTAGACAAAAGAGATCGATGCTTAACTAAATATTTTTAGAGTTAAGCAGAATTAATTTAAGGGGAGTGCTTATATTTAATGAAAAAGATTTTAATTTCACTTTTATTGATAACTGTTCTGATGGTTCCGACAGCTGTTCTGGCTCAGGATGCAGCTAATAATGGCGAGCAGCCTGCTGGCTCATCAAATCAGACTAAGCAGGTAGTGGCAGCTGTTAATGGAGAAGAAATAACATCTCAAGAACTTGCACAGCAGGCCAATGTTAATCAAATCCTGCAGCAGGTTAGTCGGGTTGATCAGCAGCTGGCCCAGATTTTATCAAGTTCTGAGGCTGGGAAAAAGGTATTAAATGAACTCAAAAAGGCTAAATTAGATGGCCTTATTGATAATGTCTTATTAAAACAGGCAGCAGAAGAATCGAACATTACTCTAACTCAGAGTGAAAAAAATGAAATTTATAAAAAGCAGAAAGATGCTATATTAAAGCAGAATAAGATGACTGAAAAACAGTTTCTATCTATTCTGAAAAAGCAGGGTTATGAGAATGAAGCTGCTTATAAAAAAGAATTTTTAAACAATCCTCAGATTAAAATTAATAAACTGATTGAGCAGAAAGTACTGTCCAATATTGAAGTCAGTGAAAAAGAACTGCAGCAGGCATATGATCAAAATAAAAAGGCCTTTGCTAAGAGTGGGAAGGACACTTCTTTCGAAAAATTGAAGCCGCAGTTAAAGCAGATGCTCAAGCAGCAGAAGCAGAGTCAGGCGATTAATCAATATTTACAAAAGCTAAGAAAAGAAGCGGAGATCAAAAAGAACATTTAATGGAATCTTTTTTATCTAAAGATTATATTCAGCGGAGTCCTGCCTAAAAGGCAGGACTTTTTTCTTTCTGCTGTAGTAAAATTTAAGGTAGAAATTTTATTGCTAATCTTAATTCCTTTATTGTTAATAATTTACTTACAATTTGGTCTTTGAGCTGATATAATTAATGAGAATAAAATTTAAAATCAGATAATAGGAGGCATTATAGATGAGTGAAGAAAAAAAGAATGAGAATGCGTATCAGGCGAAAAATGCCTGGACAGAAATGGGCGAAGAGGAAAGAAAAGAAGTTTTTGCCTTTAACGAAAATTATGCAAATTTTTTAACTGAGAATAAAACCGAAAGAGAATTTGCCAGTGCTGCGATAGCTGAGCTGGAAGCGGCAGGTTTTAAAAATATTGAACAGTATGAGAGCTTAAAAAAGGGAGATAAGGTTTATGTAGCCAACCGTTCCCGGGCTTTAATGGCAGCTGTGATTGGCGAGAAAGACCTGAAGGAAGGTTTAAAAATCATCGGCAGCCATATTGATTCTCCCAGACTGGATTTAAAACCAAATCCACTTTACGAAGATGGTGAGATGGCAATGTTTAAGACTCACTATTATGGTGGAGTTAAAAAATATCAGTGGGTTACAATGCCCCTGGCCCTGCACGGAGTGGTTGTTAAAGATGATGGCAGCCAGATAAAGATCAGTATCGGCGAAAAAGAGGATGAACCTGTATTTTTTATCAGTGATGTTCTGCCTCATCTCGGCAAAAAACAGATGAAAAAATCAATGAGTGAGGGTATCAGTGGTGAGCAGTTAAATGTAGTTGTGGGCAGTATTCCTGTTGCTGATGAAGATGCAAAAGATAAAATTAAAACCGCTGTTTTAAATCACCTCAAATCCGAATATGATTTTAAAGAAGAAGATTTTATCAGTGCTGATCTGCAGATAGTGCCTGCCTTTAAGACCAGAGATGCTGGTTTTGACAGAGGTTTACTTGCCGGTTATGGTCATGATGATCGGGTCTGCAGTTATACAGCTTTAGAGGCGATTTTAGATGTAAAAGAACCTCAATATACTTCTGTAGTTCTGCTGATGGACCGCGAAGAAGTAGGAAGCATGGGATCTACCGGTATGCAGTCTCATTTCTTTGAGGATCAGGTAGCAAATCTGGTGGACCTTTATTATAATCAATACAGCGAATTACTGGTGCGTAAGGTAATGCAGAACTCGAGAGTGCTGTCAGCTGATGTAAATGCAGCCTATGATCCTGATTTTGCTGAAGTTTATGCCAAACATAATTCTGCTTATCTGGGCAAAGGTATTGTTATTTCTAAATATACCGGAGCCCGCGGTAAGGCTGGAGCTTCTGAGGCCAGTGCCGAATTTATGGGAGAAATCAGAGGTCTCTTTAATAATGCAGGTGTAATCTGGCAGACAGCTGAGCTCGGCAAGATTGATGAAGGTGGAGGCGGAACTATTGCTCAATTCCTGGCCAATTACAATATGGATGTAGTTGACTGTGGACCGGCTGTACTTTCAATGCATTCACCCTATGAAGTGGTAAGTAAGGCAGATGTATATCATACTTATTTAGCTTATAATGTATTTTTAGAAAAATAAATTAAGCTTAAAATTGTTAGAAACTCACAGGAGGAGCAGGGGGCTGCTTCCCCTGTGTTTTATATTTAATTTTGGGAAATGTTAATTGCTTAACTTTAATTAATTTTATATCGTATATAATAAATGTTGTAAGTTAAATGGTATATTACAATAACTGCCATAATAAGAACTAATAATACTCAGGGAGTGATCTACAATGGCGAAAATCGATCAGGAAGAAAAAAACAAGATCAAGGAACTGTTTTCTAAACATTTAAAAGACGAAGTTAATTTACTTTTCTTTTCTAAAGATGAGGACTGCCAGTACTGTGCAGATACAGAAGAAATTCTAACAGAAGTAACCGCTTTAGATGAAAAAGTAAATTTCGAAAAACATTTAGTAGGCAGCGATAAAGCTGAAGAATTAGGTGTTGATAGAGCACCGGCAATTATTTTTCTAAATAATGAAGGTCAGGACAGTGGAGTTCATTTTTATGGAATTCCATCAGGTTATGAGTTTACTTCTTTAATTGAAGATATTCTGGATATGTCTGATCAGGAGAGAATTGACTTATCTGAAGATATTAAAAAAGAAATAAGAGCAGTTGAATCTGATGTTCTGCTGCAGGTATTTATTACTCCAACCTGTCCTTACTGTCCTCGTGCGGTTAGAGTTGCTCACCAGATGGCAATGCTTAACCCAAAGGTCAGAGGAGAAATGGTAGAGGCGATGGAGTTTGAAGAACTCTCCGCAAGCTTTAATGTCTCCGGGGTCCCAAAAACAGTTATTAACTCAGGTGCAGATGAGCAGGTTGGTGCAGTTCCAGCCAAAACAATTTTAAAGAAAATTATGGATTTAGCAAAAGCAGCCAGCTAAAATATAAACTTTATATTTTAATTCACTTGTACCAGGCACCAAAAATCTTTTTGGTGCCTGGTACAAATAAATAAATTCACAACAGGAGGAAATTTTATAATGAGCAAACCGGTAAAAGTAACAGATGATAACTTCAACACAGAGGTATTAAGTGCTGACAAAAAAGTTTTGGTTGATTTCTGGGCAGAATGGTGTGGGCCCTGTAGAATGGTAGCCCCTGTCTTAGAGGATGTAGCAGGAGAATATGGGGATCAGATTAAGGTTGCCAAATTAAATGTTGATGATAATCAGACTACTGCTTCCAGATATGGAATCATGAGCATTCCCACCATGTTAGTTATGGAAGATGGTAAGGTTGTAGATAAACTGGTAGGATATATGCCCAAGGATAAACTTGTAAAAAAATTAGATTTAAAATAATAAATTTTAATCAAATTTCAAAACCTCTCTTTCTATTTTAAGATAGAAGAGGGGTTTTTTATATTTTCTTGCAGATAACCCTGTAAAAGTACAAAGTTTTATGATAAAATTAAGATTGATTAAAAAAGGAGGGTTATAAGTGCAGCGTTTATTAGTTATACATACGCCTGATGCTGATCTGACGGAGATAGCAGAAGGTATTAAAGAAGGGGCAGAAGCCCAGGGGTTTAGAGTTGATATGAAGAACACTAAAGATATTGGGAATGGTATCTCCTTTTATCCCTATGATTTGATTATAGCAGGCAGCACAACCGAGGGGATTTTTCGGGGTAAGATAGATCAATCTTTAAATAAGTTCCTTTCCGAAGCCAAGCGAACTGTAGGGAAAGATGCTGTCGCCTATGTTAAACCTCGCTTTTTTGCAACGAATAAGTCTTTAAAAAAAGTAATGTCGGCTCTGGAATCACAGGGCTGTATAGTTAAAAATTTTAAGGCAATTAAGGACCACCAGTCAGCAGTAGAATTTGGTAAAAATCTTAAAATATAGAATTTAAAAACCGCAGTTAAAATTTGGGCTGTGGTTTTTTCAAATTATAATATTCTGGAGTGGATTAATAAAGAATGAGTAAAAATGTTTCAATTAAATTAGAAAATGTACAGCAAATAATTGATGATCAGGAAAAACAGAGAATAAATAATCAGTACCAGGGCGAATTTTATATTAAAAATGAAAAACTTTATTTAAGTTATCAGGATGATGCCGAAGGTATGGATGGAGCCCGGACTGTTGTCAAAATTGATCCGGAGCGGGAACGGGTTCTGCTTTTGCGTCATCAGCCCGCAGCTATGAAACAGGATTTTGTAATCGGAAAAAAGCAGGAAGGATATTTTAAAACTGCCTATGGTGAAATTAAAATGGCAGTTAAAACTAAGAGACTGGAAATGGAAATCAGCGAGAATGCCGGACTGATCAGGATTAATTATCAGGTCTTTTTAGGTGGAGAGTTAAATGCTGAACACCATTTGAAAATTAATTATAAAATATTAAAAGAAAAATAATAGAATTAAAATCACTAGGAGGTTTATTGTTTTGCAGAAAAATTTACAGGCCGCAGTGGAAGCTGAATTAATCAGTTTTCTGGTCGAAAGTGTAAAAAAAGCTATTTATGAGGGAGATTTAGACTTAGAAAAGGTGCCTGAAGTTTCAATTGAGGTACCCCGGGAAAAAGGGCATGGTGATTATGCTACTAATCTGGCAATGGTTTTAGCAGGCCAGGCAGGGATGAACCCCCGTCAGATTGCCGAAATAATAGTTGAGAATTTTGAAAGTGAAATTGTAGAGGAAATCAGTATTGCTGGCCCGGGTTTTATTAATTTTAAACTAAAAAATGCCTGGCTCTGGAATAATCTGAAGCTGATTACTAAACAGGCAGAAGATTATGGTAAAATTGATGCTGGTAGAGGCAGAAGAGTACAGCTGGAATTTGTTTCTGTTAACCCTACCGGGCCGCTGCATGTGGGTCACAGTCGGGGAGCTGTAGTTGGTGATGTAACTGCTTCAGTTATGGAGGCTGCCGGTTATGAGGTAGAAAGAGAATATTATATCAATGATGCCGGAAATCAGATGGATATTCTCGGTCAGTCAACCCTTTTGAGATATAGAGAAATCCTGGGTGAAGATATTGAAATGCCGGAGGATGTTTATGCTGGTGATTATATTAAAGAAATTGCACAGGATTTATATGAGAAATATGGTTCTGATCTAATGGAAAAAGAAGAAGCGGAAAGACTGGAAATCTGCCGCGAATATGCCTATCAGAAAATGCTTAAGAATATCGAAGAAGACTTAGAAGAATTTGGAATTGAATTTGATAACTGGTTTAGTGAGCGGACACTTCATCCCGATAAAGTTCAGCAGGCAATTGAGCTGCTGAGAGATAAGGGTTATATTTTTGAGAAGGAAGATGCTCTCTGGTTTAAATCAACTGACTTTGGTGATGATAAAGACCGGGTTATCATTAAATCAGATGGTTCTCCAACCTATCTGGCAGCAGATATGGCCTATCATCTAGACAAATTAGAGCGCGGTTTTGATAAACTGATTAATGTCTGGGGAGCTGACCACCACGGTTATATTCCGCGGATGAAAGCTGTGATTGAAGCTTTTGGTTATGATCGAGAGACTCTGGAGGTCATTGTGGTTCAGATGGTTACCCTGCTCCGGAATGGTAAAAAAATGCCGATGTCTAAAAGAGCAGGCAGTTTTGTAACTATGAAAGATGTAAATCAGGAAGTTGGAATAGATGCCGCCCGCTATTATTATGTAATGCGCAGTACTGACAGCCACCTTGATTTTGATCTGGAACTTGCCAAGGAAGAATCAAGCAGCAATCCGGTTTATTATGTTCAGTATGCTCATGCCAGAATTCACAGTATAATAGATAATGCTGAGCTGGAAGCTGATGCTGAAAACCTTGATCTCTTAACAGATGAAGCTGAAATTGATTTAATGAAGATGCTGGCTAAATTTCCGGAAGAAATTAAAATGATTGCTGAGTCAAGACAGCCCCATCATCTGACAACTTATGCCTATGACCTTGCAACTGCTTTCCATTCGTTCTATAATAATTGTCGGGTAAATACAGATAATGAAAACTTAGCTCAGGCAAGACTTTATTTAGTCAACGCAGCCTGCCAGGTTTTAAAGAATGTTTTAACTCTGCTGGGGATCAGTGCCCCGGAGCAGATGTAGTAAATACTTATAACTAATTTTAAAGATTAAAAGTGGAGGAGATAGCAAAAATGACCAAGTATATTTTCGTAACAGGAGGGGTGGTTTCTGCCCTTGGTAAAGGGATAACTGCAGCTTCCCTGGGCCGCCTGCTTAAAAGTAGAGGTCTTAAGATCAGTATTCAGAAATTCGATCCTTATATTAATTATGATCCAGGCACAATGAGTCCCTATCAGCACGGTGAGGTTTTTGTAACTGATGATGGTGCCGAAACAGATCTGGATTTAGGCCATTATGAGCGTTTTATTGACACTAATTTAAGTCAGAGCAACAATGTAACGACCGGAAAAATTTACGGCTCCGTTATTCAAAAGGAACGCCGGGGAGATTATCTGGGGGCAACTGTGCAGGTGATTCCTCATATCACAGATGAGATTAAAGAACGGGTAACTAGAGTAGGTAGAGAAACAAATGCCGATGTAGTACTCACCGAAATTGGAGGTACGGTTGGTGATATTGAGAGTCTGCCTTTTTTAGAAGCAATCAGACAGCTGAAAAATGATCTGGGCAGGGATAATATTCTTTATTTACACTGTACCCTGATTCCCTATTTAAAAGCAGCAGGTGAGCTGAAAACAAAACCAACCCAGCACAGCATTAAGGAAATGCGGGGAATTGGTATTCAGCCTGATATAGTTGTCTGCCGTTCCGAGTGGGAGCTGACTCAGGAAGTCAGGAATAAGATTTCGCTTTTTGGAAATGTAGAAAAAGAGGATGTTATCCAGCTGATTGATGCCGAGCACATTTACGAAGTGCCTTTAATGCTCGAGGAAGAAGGTATGGCGGAAAATGTGATCAAAAAGCTAAAATTAGAGGATAGAGTCCAGGAAGTAGATCTGGATAACTGGATTGAACTGGTAGATAAAATTAAACACCGTGACCATCAGGTTAAAATCGGGATAGTGGGTAAATATGTTGAACTGCCAGATGCTTACATAAGTATTGCCGAATCATTTACTCATGCCGGTATTGCCAATAACTGTGAAGTTGAGATCGAATATATTTATGCAGAAGGGCTGGAAACTGCAGCTCAGGCAGAAGAGAAGCTGGCGGACTTGGATGGTATTTTAGTTCCCGGAGGTTTTGGAGACCGCGGAATTGAAGGTAAGCTGAAGGCTGTAGAATATGCCCGTAAAAATAAGGTTCCCTATTTTGGGATTTGCCTGGGAATGCAGTGTGCAGTAATCGAGTATGCACGCCATGAACTGCAGTTAGAAGATGCTAACAGCAGTGAATTTGACCAGGAAGAAAAGGAACCTGTAATTGCCTTAATGCCGGATCAGCATGATGTTGAAGATATGGGTGGAACCATGCGGTTAGGCCTCTACCCCTGCAAATTGAAGAAAGAGAGTATCAGCCGGGATGCCTATCAGGAAGAGGTTATCTATGAGCGTCACCGCCACCGCTACGAATTTAACAATCATTATCGAGAACAGATCGAAGAGGCAGGTATGGTTTTAAGTGGATTATCCCCAGATGAGAGACTGGTGGAGATAGTTGAAATACCCGATCATCCCTGGTTTGTGGGAGTTCAGTTTCATCCAGAATTTAAATCACGTCCAAATAGACCACATCCTTTATTTGTCAGCTTTATCAAAGCAGCACTAGAATATAAAAAATAAGGGGGAAAAAGAATGGCAGGAGATTTAGTTAAATGTGACTTTGATTCACCAGTAGCAACTGTTACTATTAATCGACCACAGGTTTTAAATGCCTATAATGAAGAGTTATTGGATCAGCTCTATCAAACCCTGGAAGGACTTTTTGCAGATCAAAAAGCAGCAGCTATAATTTTAACTGCAGAAGGCAGTAGAGCTTTTTCTGTTGGTGGAGATATTGATTATCTGGAAAGCTTAAATAGTGAACAGGCAAAAAAATTATCGCAAAAAGGACAGCACCTATGTAGTTTAATTGAAAGCAGTGACACAGTTGTAATTGCAGCTGTAGACGGATATGCTCTCGGTGGAGGTATGGAAATCACTTTAGCCTGTGATCTCCGTCTTGCTTCAACTCGCTCCCGTTTCGGTCAGCCGGAGGTTAAACTTGGTATTATACCTGCTTTTGGCGGCACACAGCGGCTGCCGCGCCTGATTGGAGAGGCAGAAGCTAAAGAATTATTATATACAGGTGATATTATTGATGCTGCTCTGGCTTATGAGCTGGGGTTGATCAATAAAGTGGTTACCCCCCGGAGTCTGCTTTCTGAGGCTAGAGAACTGGCCCTGGAGATAACTGACCGTTCTACTAAAGCTGTAAAGCTGATCAAAACTGCTGTTAATAAAAAGTATGTAGAGGATGCAAAAGCGGGATATGAGTATGAGAGTGAAGCTTTTGCCGAGTGCTTTAAAACTGAAGAACATAAAGTAAGAATTAGAGAAATGAAGCGAATTGTTAAGGAAGATAGCTAACTTAGTCTGAGAACTTAACCTAATTTTTGAGATTGAAAAAAGGATTTTTAGAACTAATGAAGAATAATTAGGTTAAGGAGGTGACGACCTGGCCTTGAGATATCCAGGCCGGGATAAATAATGTTAATCAATCTTTCAACAACAATTGCTTTGAGCTGTCCTGCCTGTGGTTGTCTGGAAAAGGAAAAAATTAATATTTTTGAACTACCAGCAGGAGAATTAAAGCAGCTGAGCTGCAGCTGTGGAGCAGAAAAAGCTGCACTTAAAAGAAAAAATAATTCTCAGATACAGATTCATTATTTCTGTCTGCACTGTAATAAGGCTCACAAAATTACAGTTTCTGCTCAGAAATTCTGGCGTTCAAATGGCTTACATCCTCTTTCCTGCAGGGAAACAGGTCTGAATCCGGGATTTTTTGGCCCCCCGACTTTAGTTAATGAAGAAATTAAAAAGGAAAAACAGGACCTGGAGTTAATGGCAGCAGAACTTGGCTTTGATGATTTTAAAAGCCCGGACGTTATGCTGCAGTCACTTGATTTGATTCATGACATTGCTGCAGATGGAGCCTTAAGCTGTGAATGCGGCAGTGATGAGATAAACATAGATTTATTTTCTGACAAAATTCAACTAATTTGTAACAACTGTGGTTCGCACTTAAATATAGACGCTGTTAACCAGAATGACTTAAAAAATCTAAGACAGCTAAATAAAGTGCAGCTGCATACTATTCAGGGAAAACCCAATAATTTTTAAAAGACCCTGAATTAATATTTAATAAGGAGGAAATTAATTATGAACTTAGTTCCAATGGCAGATATTTTACAGGATGCACACGAAAAAACATATGCAGTAGGTGGCTTTAACATTAATAATATGGAATTCCTGCAGGGAATTATGATGGGAGCTCAAGAACTTAATTCACCTGTTATTTTACAGACCAGTGAAGGTGCAATTCGCTATATAGGAATGGATTATGTAATGCAGATGGTAGAAGCTGCAACTAAAAATATTGATATTCCTGTTGCTTTACACCTTGATCATGGTAGTGATTTTGAGAGTATTATGAAGTGTATCAGAGCAGGTTATTCTTCTGTAATGATCGATGCTTCCAAAAAACCATTTGAGGAAAACATTGCTCTAACTAAAAAAGTTGTAGAAGCAGCACATAATGTCGGGGTTAGTGTAGAAGCAGAGTTAGGAACAATTGGTGGTACAGAAGATGACCATACAGTTGACGAAAAGGATGCAATGTATACTGATCCAGATCAGGCAAAAGAATTTGTAGAAGCTACCGGAGTCGATGCTCTTGCAATTGCAATTGGTACAGCTCACGGTGTTTATGCTGGAGAGCCTGAATTAGATTTTAAAAGACTGGAAACTATCAAAAAGCTAATTGAGATGCCTGTTGTTTTACATGGAGCTTCTGGTATTTCCGCTAAAGATTTAGGAAAAGGAGTTAGCCTGGGTGTTAACAAGGTTAATGTAAATACAGACTTCCAGCAGGTATTTACTGCCAGAGTTAAGGAAGTATTTGCTGAAAAACCAGAACTGTATGATCCGCGCAAATACTGTGGACCCGGTAGAGAAGCTATTGCCGAAAAGGTTAAAGAAAAGATTAAGATTTTAGGCAGTAATGATATGGCCTGGTAATCTAAAGTGTAATTATTGGTACCGGGTACTTGTAAAATATTTCCTAAAATGATTACTGAAAGCAGTTAATTGGAGATATTTTACAAGTACCCGGTATCTTTATTTAAAAAGGAGGATTTAATTGTTACAGCTCTGGTTAGAATTTATTTTAATGGCAATTTTTATTATTATTTCAGGAACCTATTTATCAAAATATGGTGATATAATTGCTGATAAAAGCGGTCTTGGTCAGGCTTTTATTGGCGGGATTTTAATTGCGATGGCAACTTCACTGCCGGAACTGGTGACCAGTGTTAGTTCTGTTATTGTGGGTGCTCCAGATATTGCAGTTGGTAATGCTTTTGGCAGTAATACTTTTAATCTTGTTATTTTGGCCTTTGCGGATCTACTCCAGGGTAAAGGTCCCTTATTACTTCGAGTTAACTACAGCCATTTACTCTCCGGTCTGGTAGGAATTTTACTTTCCGCTCTGGTAGTCTTCAGCCTTATCTTATCTCATTTTATGAATTTTAATTTAAGTATTTTTGGTGTAGGAATAGACAGTATAATCCTATTGTTTACATATATTGTGACTGTAAGGATGATTTATCGTTATGATAAAAAGAACCCTCTTGATCCAGATGATCCGGTAAAAGAAGTTGATCCCAATCCGGATTACACTTTAAATAAGGCTCTAGTGGGATTTTTAGTTTGTGCAGTGGTTATTGTTTTCAGCGGTTATCGGTTAAGTATTACTGCTGATCAGATTTCGATGCTGACAGGTATTGACCAGAGTTTTATGGGGTCAATTATGGTGGCTGCAGCAACTTCACTGCCGGAACTGGTTGCAACTATTGCTGCAATTAGGATTGGATCCTATAATATGGCTGTTGGAAATGTTTTCGGAAGTAATATTTTCAATATGACAATTATCTTTTTTGCTGATGTATTTTATACTCAGGGAGTACTGTTAGATAATGTTCGGATAGTTCATATTTTAACAGCAACTGTCGGGATCATCATGGCTTCAATTATTTTGATTGGATTATTTTATCGTTCGCGCCGCTCCTTTATGTGGATGGGCTGGGACGCGATTGCCGCTGCCGTTGTTTATTTTGCAGGAGTTTATCTGCTCTTTCAGCTTGGACTGAATGTAATTTAATTTCAAATCAGAACATCCCGTTCTTCGGTCAGTTTTAACTCTGCTAATCATTAATCTATTGCCGCCTCCTGCGGCAGGATTAACAAACAACTTAAAATTTAAGTATGACATAATTATTTTAAAAAAACAGGGATAATTTAAGAAAGGTGGACTTGATGTGCTTAACATCAGTGAACTAGAAAGAAAGACTATTACAGAATTACATGAGATAGCAAAGGAGATGGGTGTCAGCGGTTATTCGCAGATGCGGAAAAAGGATCTGATCTTTGCTATTTTAAAAAAGGGAACAGAAAAGGGAGGTAATATCTTTGCTGAAGGTGTACTGGAGATTATCCAGAGTGAGGGATATGGCTTTTTAAGACCCTCTAAGTATATACCTTCCAGTGATGATATATATATTTCAGCTTCTCAGATCCGGCGCTTTGATTTAAGAACCGGGGATGTTGTTTCCGGTCAGGTGAGAGAGCCCAAAGATAGTGAAAAATATTTTGCTATTTTAAGAATTGAGGCTGTCAACTATCAGGACCCGGAAAAAGCGAGAGAGCGCTCTCACTTTGAGGATTTAACTCCTTTGTACCCGGAAGAAAGATACAAACTGGAATATCACAAAAACGAGATTTCCTCCCGGATGATTGATCTGATTGCTCCGATCGGTAAAGGACAGCGGGGACTTTTAGTTTCTCCTCCTAAAGCTGGAAAAACAGTGCTTTTAAAAAAGATAGCCAACAGTATTCGTCAAAATTATCCAGAAAGCAAGATGATGATTTTGCTTATTGATGAGCGTCCGGAAGAGGTAACAGATATGAGGCGTTCGGTTGATGCAGAGGTTATTGCTTCTACCTTTGATGAGCCGCCTGAAGAACATATTCAGGTTGCAGAACTGGTTTTAGAAAAGGCAAAGAGGCTGGTTGAACATAAAAATGATGTAGTTATCTTATTAGATAGTATTACGAGACTGGCCAGAGCTGCCAATGTGACTATTCCTCCGAGCGGTAGAACTCTCTCCGGTGGTCTGGATCCAACAGCCATGCATTTCCCCAAAAGATTTTTTGGGGCAGCCCGGAATATTGAAGAAGGTGGGAGCCTGACAATTATTGCTACCTCTCTGGTAGATACAGGCAGCCGGATGGATGATGTAATTTATGAGGAGTTTAAGGGAACAGGTAATATGGAGCTCCACTTAAACCGCCGTCTGGCCGAAAGAAGACTCTTCCCTGCTATTGATATTAACCGCTCCGGTACCAGAAAAGAAGAAATGCTTCTGGGAGAAAAAGAACTGGAGATTATCTGGAAGCTGCGTCAGCAGACTCAGGATATGTCGGAATATGAACTGATGAGTACTTTCCTCAAACAGCTAAAAAATACTAAAGATAATGAAGAACTGCTGCAGATGCTGGATAAGGTGTTTAAGAATTAAATAAGATGATTTTGCAAAATTGAATAATCTACAAATGAGCCAGCTGTTTTTAATGACAGCTGGTTTTTTTCATAATTGAGCTAAAACATTATTTTCAAAGTTCGGTAATTTTGTTGGGAATAAAAAGGTTATTTAGCGGGTTTTGTTGAATTAATTAAATATAGAACAAAAATTAAATATTCTGTTTATTCAAACAGCAGATAAGAGGGCATTTATAGGCAGAAGATTAAAATAGGAGGAATTTTAATGACCAAAAGTATTGTACCGGCCAGACTAAATGAGAGTAATGATAAGTTAATCTTATTAGACCAGACTTTATTACCGGAAGAGGAGAAATATCTGGAGCTTGACACAAAAGAAGGGGTCTGGAAGGCAATTAAAAACTTAAGTGTCAGAGGAGCACCGGCGATTGGGATTGCAGCCGCTTACGGTCTCTATGTCTGCTTAAAAAAAATTGAAACAGATTCAGTTTCTGAGTTAGAAAAGGAACTTGTAAAAATCAGTGATCATCTTGCTGCTTCCAGACCAACAGCGGTCAATCTTTTCTGGGCTTTAAAAAGAATGAAAAAAAGATTTGACTTAGAAAAAAATGAGGGTAAAAATGTTCAGGAAATCAAAGATGCCTTATTAGAAGAAAGTAATCAGATTTTAAAAGAAGATCAGGAAATGGATAAAGCAATTGGCGAACATGCTCTGAGATTACTTGAGCCGGGTATGGGACTTTTAACTCACTGTAATGCAGGAGGACTGGCAACTTCTGGCTATGGCACAGCAGAAGCGCCGATGTATCTGGGCTGTGACCGGGGTTATGATTTTAAAATTTATGCTGATGAGACCAGACCACTGCTGCAGGGAGCCCGGATAACTGCTTTTGAATTATATGAGGCCGGTCTGGATGTAACTGTAATTACCGATAACATGGCAGCTCAGGTGATGAAAGAAGGAAAAATTGATGCTGTTTTAGTTGGATCGGATAGAATTGCTGCTAATGGTGATGCTGCTAATAAAATAGGAACTCTGGGAGTTGCAATTTTAGCTAAAGAATATGGAATTCCATTCTATTTTCTGGCTCCTACTTCTACTATTGATCTGGAAACTGAAACTGGAGCAGATATTGAAATTGAATTAAGAGATCCCGAAGAAATTAGAAATGGATTTGGCAAAAGAACTGCCCCGAAAGAAGTGAAGGCATATAACCCAGCTTTTGATGTCACACCTAAAGAATATATTACCGCTATTATTACTGAAAAAGGAATAGTAGAACCTCCATTTAGGGAAAATATTAAAAAATTATTTAAAGATTAATAGTGTGTATTATGCATGGATATTCAAAAAAATTTGCCGATCAATAAAGGATTATATTAATTTATCGGGAATTTTATTATTAACAAAGTATCTATTAGTAGTGGAATTGGGGTTGAGAATTTTGAAGAAAGAGATATTTTTACCTATTTTAAAAACTGATAGTAAAAATATTAGAAAAAAAGCATTAGTCTGTGGAGATCCAGCCAGAGCTGACAAAATTGCCGGCTTTTTGTCCAACCCAGAAGAGATAAGCTATAATCGAGAATATAAACTGCTTAATGGTTTATATAATAATAAACCAATTAGTGTTTTGTCCCATGGAGTTGGTGGTCCGGGAGCCGGAGTGGCCTTTACAGAATTAATCAAAGGAGGGGTAGAAGAGATAATTAGAGTTGGAACAGCGGGTTCACTTTCTCAAAAGATTAAAGATGGGGATCTTGTTATTGCCTCAGCTGCTGTCAGAAATGATGGTCTGACAGAGCAGCTTGTGGATTTATCTTATCCTGCAGTGGCTGACTGGGAAATTGTCAATAGGCTTAATCAAACAGCTAATGAATTAGAAATTAAGACAAGGACCGGCATTGTTTCGACAATTGCAGCTTTTTATCCGGAAATTGAATCATTGAGCAATAATTATTTCAGTCAGGCAGGGGCAATAGCTGTAGAAATGGAGGCCAGCGCTTTATTTGTTATTGCATCCTTAAATAACATTAAAGCAGGTGCAGTGCTGGCAATTGATGGCATAGCTGTTAATTTTGATGCTGATAGTTATGACCCTCATCGAGAAGAAGTTTCTCAGGCAGTTGAGCAGGAGATTGTTCTGGCACTTGAGGCTCTGACAAGAGAAAATTAAAATTGGGAGGTAATATTTATGCGAAAAAAATTATTATTAGTTGCTCTGTTTTTAATTTTAGCGACAGCTGTTTTATCTTCTGCTGTGCTGGCCGAGGGAAGAATAGCAATCGTATTTGCAACAGGAGGATTGGGTGATCAGTCATTTAATGATATGGCTTTTAAAGGTATCAAAGCAGCCAGAGAAGAATATGGAATTAGTTTTGATGCAGCTGAACCTACTTCTATTTCTGAATATGAAACATATTTAACCCAGTTTTCAGCCTTAAATAGATATGATTTGATAATATCTATTGGTTTTGATCAGGCTGATGCTCTGAATACGGTGTCTCAAAGATATCCTCAGCAAAAATATGCTATTGTAGATGCTGTAGTTAAACAGGATAATGTCGCCTCATATGTTTATGAGGAAAAGCAAAGAGGGTTTTTGATGGGAGCAGCCGCTGCTATGATGACCACCAGGACTAAAGATGAGAAGATTAATCCAGCTAAAGTAATAGGAGTCATCGGGGGAATGAAAATTCCTTTAATTGATGAAAATATCGCAGGTTATATAGCAGGAGCAGAATATATAGATCCTGAAGTTAAAGTAATTCACTCTTATGTTGGCGGCTGGGCAGATCCTGCCAAAGGAAAAGAACTTGCTAAGGCTATGATAGAACAGCGAGCAGATGTTATCTGGGGTGCTGCTGGTCGTTCTGGCCTGGGAGTGCTCAAAGCTGCTGCAGAAAACAATATCTATGGAATTGGAGCTGACTCTAATCAAAATCATGTTGCTCCAGAACATGTTTTAACAAATGGAATGAAATTTGTTAATCACACAGTAAAAAGAGCTGTTAAACAGGTTATAGAAAACAACTTTAAACCCGGAGTTCATGTCCTTGGTATTGAAGAACAGGGACTGGGTTATACCGAAAGCCTGCTTCCAGCTGAGATTATTAAAAAGTTAGAGAAAATTAAAAATAAAATAGCAGCGGGAGAAATAAAAATCCCGGCCACTATTGAGGCAGCTAGAAAATAACAAATATGCAATAGGGACAGAAATGTCCCTATTTTCTTTCTATTTGAGTTGGAGGTGATGACAATAAATGCTGTTGAAATGAAAAATATTTCTAAGTCTTTTGGTAGTGTTAAAGCAAATGACAGTATAGATTTTTCGGTAAAAAAAGGTGAAATCCACTGTTTGCTTGGCGAAAATGGAGCGGGGAAGTCAACCCTGGTAAAAATCTTATTTGGTCTTTATAATAAAGATCAGGGCCAGATAAAAATAAATAATAAGCCGGTAAAGATTAATAATCCAGCCGGGGCAATCAAAGAAAAGATGGGGATGATCCATCAGCATTTTATGTTAGTCGACAGATTTTCTATAATTGAAAATATTATTGCAGGTCAGGAGCCAACCAGAACCTGGGGGACCAGTATTGATAAAAAGAAAGCTGCAGTTAAGGTTAAAGAAATATCTCAGAATTTTGGATTTGATCTGGATCCGGAAGCATTAATCGAAAATCTCTCAGTTGGAGAACAGCAGCGGGTGGAAATTATGAAAGCTTTATATCGCGAGGCAGAAATACTAATTTTAGATGAACCAACAGCGGTTTTAACGCCTCAGGAGACGGAAGAATTATTTGAAATCATGGAAAGTTTAAAAGAAGATAATAAAACAATAATTTTTATTACTCATAAATTAAACGAAACAATGGAAATTGCTGATCGGATAACTATTTTAAGAGATGGTAAAAAGATAGGAACTGTTAATAAAAATGATACAACTCCGCAGAAATTAGCTAATATGATGGTCGGGAGAGAGGTTTTGTTAGATTTAGAAAAAAGCAGTAAAAATCCCGGAAAAGAAATTTTTTCAATTAAAAATTTAAGTTATAAAAACCCGGTCAGCGGTTTAGAACTTAATGAGATAAATATATCTTTTAAAAAGGGAGAGATTGTTGGACTGGCCGGAGTAGAAGGTAATGGACAGCTGGAGTTAGAAGAAATTATTGCCGGCTTAAAAGCTCCGGACAGTGGAGAAATACTCTTTAATTCTCAAAAAATAACTAAAGTTTCTACCCGGGAGCGGAGAAATATGGGGCTGGCACATATCCCCTCTGATAGAAATAAATACGGTTTAGTTGGAAACTTTTCTCTCGCTAAAAATATTTTGCTGGGCTCAGAGTGGAATCCTGAGTTTAAAAATAAATTTATGATTGATTTTGATTATCTTAATAATTATACTGATCAAATTTTAAAAGAATATGATGTTCGCTTCTCTGGTAAAAATTCCAGGGCTTCAGAACTATCGGGAGGTAATCAGCAGAAGTTAATTATTGGAAGAGAATTGAGCAGAGGAGCAGAATTTGTTTTAGCAGCACAGCCAACAAGAGGTGTTGATATTGGGGCTATTGAATTTATACACAGGCAGCTGTTAAAAATTAGAGAAGAAGACAAGGCTGTATTTTTGATTTCGGCTGAACTGGACGAACTGATGAGTTTAAGTGATAGAATTCTGGTTATCTATGAGGGGAATATTGTGGCCCGGGGTAAAGTAGAAGATTTTGATCAGGAAGAATTAGGACTCTTAATGGCCGGACACAGCAGGGAGGAAAGATAGATGGCTTTTAATAAAAATCTGAAGGAAATATTATATTCTGTGGCAGCTATAATTTCAGCACTGCTCCTGGGAGCTCTTTTAATAAAACTTTCTGGTCACAGTGCTCTAAAAGCATATTATTATTTATTTTACGGTGCTTTTGGCAGCACTTATAATATAGCTCAAACTTTTTTGAAAACAATTCCCTTAATTTTTACCGGTTTAGCAGTTGCTGTCGGTTTTCAGAGCGGTCTTTTTAATATTGGAGCAGAGGGTCAGCTTTATCTTGGAGCTTTTGCTGCAGCTCTGGCTGCTATTATTTTTTCGAATTTGCCGGGATTTATCTTAATCCCCTTAGCTCTAGCAGCAGGTGCCCTGGCAGGATCTTTATGGGCAGCAGTACCCGGTATTTTAAGAGCTAAAACCGGTGCTCACGAAGTTATCACCACAATTATGTTTAATTATATTGGAATCTTATTAACTACTTTTTTGCTGAAGAATTATTTTAAAGAAGAAGGCCCCGTTGATCAGACAAAAAAAATAGCGGAACAGGCAAGGCTGCCGGAATTAGTAGCAAATACTCGTTTGACCTGGGCTTTATTTATAGCGATTTTTGTTATTATAATAATTTATTATTTATTAAACCACACTGCTTATGGTTATGATTTACAGCTGGTAGGAGAAAATATAAATGCTGCCGAATACAGTGGGGTAGATTCGGATAAAGTTATCATTAATACAATGCTTTTGAGTGGAGGAATTGCTGGCCTGGCCGGAAGCACCATGGTTCTGGGAGTTTTGCATAGATTTATTACCAATTTTTCTCCAGGTTATGGTTTTACAGGGATAGCTGTTGCTGTGCTGGGGAGAAATAAACCGCTGGGAGTTCTGTTTGCAGCCTTTTTATTTGGGATTTTAGAGTCTGGCGGGATGTCAATGCAGCTTTTTGCCAAAATTCCAGCTGACTTGATGACAATAGTTCAGGGGCTTGTTATTTTATTTGTTGCCGCACCTTCAATTTTTAAAATCTTAAAAAATAAAAGCGGAATATTTAGAGGTGATAATTCGTGAATGTATTAGGCACAATTTTTAGTATAAATACTCTAGCTGCTGCAATTCGGCTGGTTGTTCCTATTGCTTTAGCAGCAGTAGGGGGAGCTTTCTCCGAAAGATCTGGAGTTATTAATATTGGTCTGGAGGGTATGATATTAACAGGCGCCTTTGCAGGAGCTGTGGGTTCCTATTACAGCGGCAGTGCTTTTTTTGGTGTTCTGGCTGCATTAGCTGCTGGTGCAATTTTAGGACTCCTTTTTTCTTTTTTTACAATAGACCTGGAAGCTGATCATGTGGTTGCTGGAGTTGGAATTAATATTCTTTCTCTGGGATTTACTACCTGGTTAATGCAGGTTATCTGGGGCCAAAAAGGTGCTTCACCACAGGTTGCTGGTCTGCCTGAAATTAAAATACCAATTCTGGCAGATCTACCTCTGCTTGGTGATCTTTTAGCCAGTAATTCCCCGATTGTATATCTGATGTTTATCATTGTAATTTCCAGCTGGTATCTATTGTTTAAAACCCCCCTTGGATTACGGATCCGCTTTACCGGTGAGCACCCCGAAGCAGCAGATACTCTCGGGATAAACATTCGGTTTATTAAATATTTTTCTGTAACTTTAAGTGGTGTCCTGGCAGCACTGGGAGGATCTTATTTGTCCCTGGGCCATTTAAACTGGTTTAGCAGCAATATGTCAGCCGGGAGAGGATATATGGCACTGGCGGCCAATATATTTGGGCAGTGGAATCCACTGGGAGGATTTGCTGCCAGCATGCTTTTTGCTTTTACTGATGCTGTCCAGATGCGATTACAGGGAATGAACTTAAATATAGCTTCTGAATTTATCCAGATGCTGCCTTATGTTCTGACTGTTCTTATTTTAGCCGGAGCAGTAATTAGATCCAGACCACCGGCAGCCCTGGGCAGTCATTATAAATCAAATAAATAAAATTAGCACTTTGAGAGTGGAATAAAGAGCAGACTTAACTTCTCACAGGCAGAATAAAGTCTTTCTCTAATTAATTTTTTCTCCTTGCAACACTAAAAGCCCTGTGTTATAATAAATCTTAGCGTGAAGATTTATGTCTTCAGCCCGATTTTTGAGACATAAAATAATCGGTGTAACAATAATTATGAATGCAAGAGAGGTGATATAGATGCGTGAAGGAATCCACCCAGACGTTAAAGAAACCACAATAACCTGTGCCTGCGGCGAGGTTTATAAAACTAAGTCAACTAAAGAAGATATCAGGGTTGAAGTTTGTTCTAGCTGTCATCCATTCTATACAGGAAAACAGCGTAAAGCCAAAAAAGGTGGTCGTGTCGAAAGATTTAATAAAAAATACGGGATTTCAGACGAAAGCTCAGAAGAAGAATCTGAAAAAGATACTGAGTAGAACGGAACAGAAATCCTTTTTTTCTGCTGCAGGGCTTAATTGCTCTGCTTTTTTTTTAGAAAAATTTTCAATAACTGGCGATAAAATAGAAAGTTTTGCCTGGAAATTTTAAAGAATTATGATCAGTATTATAATGATGAGGTGGAATAATTGTATAAAATTACAAAAAGCGGCTGGCTGGAAGTAATTACAGGCCCCATGTACTGTGGAAAAAGCGAAGAACTGATCCGCAGGTTGCGCAGGGTAAAAATTGCTAAACAGAAAGTAAAAGTATTTAAACCCGTTTTAGATGACCGTTACAGCAAAAAAGATGTTGTTTCTCACAGTGGAAACAGTATAGAAGCAGTACCAGTTGATCATCCAGAAGAAATTTTAGAAAGAATCGATGCTGCAGTTGATGTAGTAGGGATTGATGAAGCTCAATTTTTTCATGAAGATTTAGTAGAAATTTGTGAAGACCTGGCTGACAGAGGGATTAGAGTTATTTTGGCCGGACTGGATAGAGATTTTCGCAATCAGCCCTTTGGACCGATGCCGGAATTAATGGCCAGAGCTGAATATGTTGATAAACTGCATGCTATTTGTATCCAGTGTGGAGAACCTGCAAGCAGAACCCAGCGCTTAATCGATGGACAGCCAGCGGCTGCAGATGACCCGGTGATTTTAGTGGGAGCATCTGAGGTTTACGAAGCTCGCTGTAGAAGCTGTCATGCTCTTAAAGGGGAATAATCTGCTGCCAATTTTAAAGATAATATGAGGTGAAATATAAATGTTTGATTTAGAAAACTTAGAAGAAAAACTGGATAAACTGGTTGAGAATTATAAAAAATTAAATTCCAAACTCAGTGATCCTGAGGTAATCAATGATAGTGATAAATATCAAAAACTTTTAAAAAAACATGCAAAATTAAAAAAGATAGTAGAAAAATATAAAGAATATAAAGAAGCAAAAGAGGGTATCGAAGAAGCAGAGGAAATGATGGAGCTGGAAGATGATCCAGAAATGCAGGCTCTGTTTGAAGAAGAAATTGAAGAACTAAAGCCTAAAAAAGAAAAATTGGAGGAAAAGCTTCCAATTATGCTGCTGCCTGATGATCCCAATGATGAGAAAAACGTTATTGTAGAAATCAGGGCCGGTGCTGGTGGAGATGAAGCTGCACTTTTCGCGGCTGACTTATACAGAATGTATTCTCGTTATGCAGAAAATAAGGGCTGGAAGGTAGAGATAATGAGTGCCAACGAGTCTGCTTCTGGTGGCTTTAAGGAAATTATTTTCACAATTGAAGGAACAGATATTTTTAAATATTTAAAGTACGAGAGTGGGGTTCACAGAGTACAGCGTGTGCCTTCAACTGAGTCCAGCGGTCGGATCCATACTTCTACCGCTACCGTTGCTGTTTTACCGGAAGCTGAAGAAGTGGATGTAGATATCAATACTAATGATTTAACTATTGACACCTTTCGCTCCAGTGGTCCAGGTGGTCAGAGTGTAAACACAACTGACTCCGCTATTAGAATTACTCACAAGCCAACCGGTCTTACCGTTTCCTGTCAGGACGAAAAGTCACAGCATAAAAATAAAGCTAAGGCAATGCGGATTCTGCGGGCCCGCCTGCAGGAGAAAAAAGAGCAGGAAAAACAAAAGGAAAGAGCTGAAGCTCGCAAATCACAGGTTGGTACAGGTGACCGCAGCGAGAAAATCAGAACCTATAATTTCCCTCAGGGGAGAGTAAGTGATCACCGGATTAATCTGACTGTCCACCAGCTGGATAAAATTCTTGATGGAGAGATGGATCCTGTTATTGAAGCCTTAATTGAGGAGGATAATATCAAGAGATTGGAGAAGATCTAAAATGAATATTAAAGAACTTCTTAAACGCAGTGATCAGTTTCTGGCTGAACGAGGGATCGAAAGCTCTCGCCTGGATGCTGAAGTACTGATGGCAGATCTCCTGGATATGGAAAGGATCAATCTTTATGTAAAATATGATTATCCTTTAAAAAGCAGCGAAGTTGACAGATATCGAGAAATGATAAAAAAGAGGGCGCAGAGAGTCCCAGCAGCCTATATTACTGAGAAAAAAGAATTTATGTCATTAGAATTTGAAATAAAGGAAGGGGTTTTAATTCCCCGACCGGAGACAGAGAATCTGGTGGAGACAGTTATTGAATACTGCCGTCAGAATGAGCTGCAGAGTCCGCAGATAATTGATGTGGGCACAGGTAGTGGGGCCATTGCTGTTAGTCTGGCTCACTACTTGACTGAAGCTAAAGTTGTAGGAGTTGACCTTGATCCACAGGCCCTAAAAGTTGCCCGCCGGAACATGGAAAAACACGAATTAAGTGAGCGGATGAGTATTCTAAAAAGTGATCTGCTGGCAGAATTTATCAAAAGGGAGATTAAAGAAATTGATATTATAGTCTCTAATCCTCCTTATATTTCGGAGGCGGAAATGGAAGAACTGTCACCGGAGGTCAAAAAGGAACCACAAACTGCCCTGAAAGCAGGAGCAGACGGTTTAGATTATTACCGGCGTCTGATACCGGAGGCCGAAAAAGTGCTAAAAAATGGTGGCAAAATCTTTCTGGAGATAGGTTATCAGCAGGCTGAAGCTGTCAGCAATCTTTTTGGTAAAAGCTGGTCTCAGGTGGAAGTGAAAAAGGATTATGCAGAGAATGACAGAATTGTCTCAGCAGTTTTTGAAGCAGTTAAAAAAACTGAGGGTTAAAATAATTAAAAAATACTGCTGCAGTAGATGAAGTTAGGTGGAGCTGATGCAATTTAAAACTAAAATAAAAAAAACCGAATATCAAAAAAAATTTGAGTCTGACAGAATTGAAGGACTTGCTCTGGATTCTGTTTTGAGAAATAAATTAAAAGAAGATCAGGCAGTTATTGAGGCTGCTGACCTCTTAAAAAATGGAGAAGTTGTGGCTCTACCTACAGAAACAGTTTATGGTCTGGCGGCAGATGCCATGAATCCGGAAGCTGTAAAGAAGATTTTTAAAGCCAAAGGTCGGCCCCAGGATAACCCGCTGATTGTTCATATTGCTGATCAGTCACAGCTTGGAGAGCTGACAGCCGGTAAAACATCTGTAAAAGCTAAAAAATTAATGGAAAAATTCTGGCCGGGACCGCTGACAATTATTTTTTCGAAAAATGCGAAGGTGCCTGCTGTAACTTCTGCCGGTCTGCAGACTATAGCAGTCCGGATGCCTGCTCATCCTCTGATGCTGGCTGTCATTGAGCTTTCTGGACTGGCCCTGGCAGCTCCCAGTGCTAATACATCTGGTTTTCCCAGTCCGACTCGAGCCAGACATGTCTATAATGATCTCAAAGGAAAAATACCGTTGATTCTTGACGGAGGGCCCTCTCAATTTGGGGTGGAATCAACAGTTATTGATCTGAGCGGAGAAGAGATCCGAGTTTTAAGGCCGGGTGGTGTCAGCCGCGAAGATATATCTTCTTTTTTAGGAGAAGATGTTAGTTTAGCTGCTGAACTCAAAGATGATAAAGTACTTTCTCCGGGAATGAAATACCGCCATTATGCGCCCCAGAAAAAATTACACATCTTTAATTTTGAGGACAGAATTTCTGTTTTGAGACAGGCTTTAAAAAGAGCAGAAACAAAAAAAATTGCTGTTATCACTGCTAGAAAAAGCAAAATAAATATTAAAGATCTTACAGAAGATAATATAAAAATTTTGAGAGTTTTTGATCATGAAGCTCCGGAAGAACTGGCCCAAAAACTTTTTGATTTACTTAGAAAACTTGATGCTGATCAGAGTATTGAAGAAATTTACATTGAAGAATTAGAGACAGCGGGTATCGGTGAGGCTGTGATGAACAGGGTTTATAAGGCTGCCGCTGCCGGAGAATATTCTCAGCCAGGAGGTGGAGACAATTAAAAAGATTTTATTTGTTTGCACGGGAAATACATGTAGAAGTCCAATGGCAGAGTATTTATTAAAAGAATTGATATCAGAAAATGATGAACTTAAATTAAAAAAATGGGAAGTTCTTTCAGCTGGAATTTCGGCTGTTAAAGGTGCTGAAGCCAATGAAAAGGCAAGTTCTGTGATGAAAGAATTAAATATTGATCTTTCCGATCATATTTCTCATAATATTGAAGAGATCGAGCTAGGTCAGGAAGATTTAATTATTACTATGACCCGCAAGCACAGTCGGGCCCTGGTCCTCAGACATCCAGATTTAGCCGATAAAATTTTTACTTTAAAGGAATTGAGTGAGCTGGATACTGATTCCAGAGATATTCAGGATCCTTTTGGTCTTTCCGAAGAAGTATATAGAGAGACCCGGGATGAAATTCAGAAGAATTTAAGGTTTTCCTTAAAAAAACTAAAGAATATTGAGTTGATTGAGGAGGACTAAGCTTCTTTAAGTAGAATAATATTAATATGAAGGGAGAAATAATTTTGAGTGAATTACATGTAATGGACCATCCGTTAATCAGACACAAAATTGCAATAATGAGGGACAAAAATACCGGCCCCAAAGAATTTAGGGAGCTGGCCGATGAGGTAGCAACTTTAATGGCCTATGAGGTAACAAGAGATATGCCTTTAGAAGATGTAGAAATTGAAACTCCGATTACCAAAGGCAAATTTAAAATGATAGCCGGTAAAAAATTGGGGATTGTGCCAATTTTAAGAGCCGGACTGGGGATGCTGGATGGAGTTCTAAAACTGATTCCTGCTGCCCGGGTTGGTCATATTGGTTTATATAGAGACCCTGAAACACTGGAAGCTGTTGAGTATTACTGTAAACTTCCAACTGATATTCAGGAAAGAGATTTACTGGTAGTTGATCCCATGCTGGCTACAGGTAATACAGCTATGGAAGCAATTAAGTTTATTAAAGATAGAAATCCGCGCAGTGTTAAATTAATGGTACTGGTTGCAGCTCCAGAGGGAGTTAAGAAAATTCAGGATGCACATCCCGATATTGATATCTGGACAGGTGCACTGGATGAAAAATTAAATGATCATGCTTATATTGTTCCCGGCCTTGGTGATGCAGGGGATAGGCTTTACGGTACTAAATAAAATTTGGGTACCGGGTACTTGTAAAAATTTACCATAAATATTGGAGTTTGTGTCTGGTTAATTTTTACAAGTACCCGGTACCCTTTAGGGGAGGTAAGATAATTGCTTTATCTGGCTGCTTTTATAATTACTTTAATATTATCCTTAATCATAACTCCCGTTATTATCAGGCTGGCGCATCAGCTTAATTTTATTGACCGACCGGGAGAAAGAAAAATAAACAAAAAGGTGATTGCTACAGCAGGGGGGACTGCAATTTATCTTGCCTTTATGATTCCTCTCAGGTTTTTTCTGCCTGCCAATCAGACAATTACAGGGATCATGGTAGGTGGAACGTTTATGCTGATTTTAGGACTGCTGGATGATAAGTTCGAAATTTCTGCACCCATAAAGTTTATTGGTCAGATAATAGGTGCTCTGATTTTAATTTATTATGGAGTTAAAATTAATTTTATCACCAACCCGTTTGGCGGTTTTATCTATCTTGGTATTTATACAGTTCCTTTTACAGTTTTCTGGATTGTTAGTATCATTAATACTATTAATTTGATTGATGGTCTCGATGGCCTGGCAGCAGGAGTTTCAATTATCGCAGTTTTAACCCTTTTTGCAGTTGCGCTGCAGGAAAATCAGGTTACTGCTCCGATGCTGGCAGTTTTACTTGCCGGAAGCTGTTTTGGCTTTTTAAAATATAATTTTAATCCCGCTAAAATTTTTATGGGGGATACGGGCTCCATGTTTATCGGCTATATTATTGCGGCTGTTTCGATTACAGGTGCTCTAAAGAGTGCAGCAGCTGTGACGATTTTTGTGCCGATGCTGGCCCTGGCAATTCCAATCATGGATACTACTTTTGCTATTATTAGAAGAATATTTAATGACCGCCCAATTGGAGAGGCTGACCACGGACATATTCACCACCGGCTGCTGGCAATTGGAATGAATCAGAAACAGGCAGTTCTTTCCGTTTATATGATCAGTGCAATCCTGGGTACAGTTGCTTTTGTCATTAATGGAATTAAATTTGATCATGCTTTAATTATCTTTATTTCAGTTATTTTAATTATTATTTATGGAGCCAAAAAAATCGGAATTTTTTCTGTAGAACTTCCTCAGGAAGGATGTTCCCTGGAAGACAGTTAATTGTAAGAAGATAGTTAATTGTAGTAAACAAATTTATTGGAGCAATTCTCTCCTCTGTTTGTTTGTTTTTTACAGAATTTAAGTGGTTGAAGATATAAAATAAGTATTGTATAAAAACTTGTTCTTTTAAATATTTTGTTGTTAATTTCACAAGTGAGCTTGCAACTTTAGTCTTAATATAATAAAATATGACAAAGGTAAGATAAAAAATGGATAACAAAGATTGGCGTCAAATTATGCGTGGACTTGCTCTGTTAACAGAAGTTGGTCTGGTGATAGTCGTCTCTGGAGGTATTGGTTTTGGGGCCGGTTATTTAATTGATAGTTTTTTTGATTTTGATCTTTTATTTAAATTATCAGGATTAATTGTTGGTCTGGGGGCCGGCTTTTATTCTGTTTACAAACTATTAATGTCGACTTTTGATGATTAAATAAAAAGCCATTTTTAAATTTTTCTGTTCTTTTTCAGTTTAGTTTTAGTTATTTTTAAATTTGATTTATTTTAAGTTTTGTCTTTTTAAACTATTTTTACGAGAGGAGGAATAATTTTGAATCCAGGTCCGAAGATATTATTTTATCTTTTTGGAAAAGATTTTTTACCGATTACTGACACCCTGATTGTTGGCTGGGTTTCTGTAATTATTATTTTAATAGGTGCTAAATATTTAACCACCAGTTTAACTATCCGACCTAACGGTAAGCAGAATGTAGCAGAGTTTATAATAGAAATCATTTATAAACAGATTGAACCTATGCTGCCGGGAGAAGGCTGGAGATTCCTTCCTTTTATTGCGACTATTTTTATTTACGTTGGAGTTGGAAATCTGATTGGAGTTGTACCCGGTGTCACCAATCCGACTGGTGATTTAAATACCACCCTGGGACTGGCACTGGTAGTATTTGTTGTCACTCAGTATGAAGGAATGCGGGAATATGGTGTCTGGGGATATATAAAAAGTTTTGCCGAACCGGTAATCTTTTTACTTCCAATTAATATCATAGGAGAATTAGCGAAACCTATTTCTCACTCATTTCGTCTTTTTGGTAATATTGTTGGTGGAGGTATAATTATAACACTTATTTATCAGGCAGCTCCGTTTTTAATTCCCGTACCACTACATGCCTGGTTTGGGATATTTGTTGGTGCAATTCAGGCTCTGATCTTTGGAATGGTTGCTATTGCCTATATTTCAGTTGCTAAGTCTTAGTCTTGAGAAAGGAGGCAAATCATGATAGAATTTTCACCCGAAGTGGCCAATACAGTGATTACAACTGTCTCTTATATTGCAGCAGGAGCAGCGATGATTGCAGGAGTTGGTCCCGGAGTTGGAATGGGTTTTGCTGCTGGTAAAGCAACATCTGCTGTCAGAAGGCAGCCTCAGGCTAGAGGTCCAATTATTACAACTATGCTGCTGGGACAGGTAATATCAGCTTCAACTGGTATTTACTCTCTGGTTATTGCAATCTTTTTGATTTTTGGAATTTAACTTTGTAATAATTGAGAAGTAAATGATTAAGGAGTAATAGATGAAAGATATTGATGATCCACAAAAAGTACAGAAAGAAATCCTGAAAAAAACTTATTTGATTTCTTTGCTGCCAATTATATCTTCTTTACTGGCAGGAGAATATGATGTTACCCTCGGCTTTATTTTTGGCCTGGTAATTGCAACTCTTCTGTTAAGATTAAAATATAATAACATAATTAGGGCATTGAGTATGGAAGAAGAATCAGCTGAAAAGTTTATCAGAAACAGATACTTTTTAGAATATGCTCTTTATTTTCTGGTTCTGGTTACTGCCGTTAGACATGCCAGATTAAATTTCCTGGCAGCTGCAGTAGGTTTGTTTATGATTAAATTTGTTGTGATTTCATGGTCAGTTATTGATTTACTTAAAGATACTTTTCAAAGTAAAATTGATGAGTATAAATAATGATTTTTGTTTTTAATACCGAAAGGAGGAAATTATAATGGTAGAATTTTCACCAGCAGTTATTGACACAATTATTAGAGCAGCTGCACTTTTAGGAGCAGGTTTTGCAATGATCGCAGGTATTGGTCCTGGTATTGGTCAGGGTTATGCCGCTGGAAAAGCTGTAGAATCTGTAGCTAGAGATCCAGAAGCAAGAGGTAATATTATTACCACTATGCTTTTAGGTCAGGCTGTTGCTGAGTCAACAGGTATTTATTCTCTGGTTATTGCCATTGTTTTAATCTTTACAATATAGTTTAAGTCTGTAATTAAGTCGGGAGAGTAATTCTCCTGACTTAATAGTACTTACTATATTATTTGTTTGTCAGCCCATCTTATAATGATGGGCCGCTAATAAAATCGGCAGCTTTAATTGTCGTTTTTTATAAAATTTTTGAGTATAAATATTTTGGGCAGAAATTAAGCCTGAATTATCTTTCAGGAGGTGAATGTACTCTTGGTTAATATTAACACTACAATGTTATGGCAGTTAGTAAACTTTTTTGTTTTAATGTTTTTACTAAAAAGATATCTCTATTCTCCAGTAAAAGAGATACTGGATAAAAGAGCCGATCAGATCAACAGTGATCTGGATCAAGCCGAAGAGACACGCGAAGAAGCAGAAGAACTTAAAGCAGAATATGAGCAGAAACTTAAAAATGCTCATAATGAGGCTCAAAAAATTGTAGATAAAGCAGAAAGTAGAGCCAACAAAAAAGCAAAAGATATTATAAATAAGGCAGAAGATAAAGCTGAGAACTTAAAGGCCAAAAAGTTAGAAGAGATTGAACAGGCCAAAAAGGAGGCAGCAGCTGAACTCAGAGACAATATTGCTGATTACACAGTTCAGGCAGCAAATAAACTAATCCAGGAGCAGTTAAACGAGGACAAACATCAGCAGATGATTATGGACTTTATAGACCAGCTTGATAAAGAGAAACTGGGTGAACTGCAATGAGAAATGAAGTAGCATCTAAATACAGTCGTGCTTTATTTGGACTGGGAAAAGACCATGATAATCTATTGGAATTAAAAAGAAATTTGTCTGAATTCTGGCAGCTGGTACAGGAAAATGAAGATTTGAATATGCTTCTTTTCCATCAGCGGATAACTCCAGAAGATAAAAAAAGAACTCTGGAGAAAATCTTTGCTGAAGAGCTGGATCAGGATATTTTACATTTTCTTTTTATCTTAATTGAAAAAAGAAGAGAGTTTTTTCTGGAATCAATTCTCAAAGAATTCAATACACTGGTTGATGATGCGGAAAGCATTTTGCATGTAGAAGTTACATCAGCTGTGGAATTAAATGATTCGATGTTAAATAAATTAAAAGAAAAATTAGATTCACTATTAGATTATAATATTCAGATTGAAAATAAAGTTGATCAAGAAATCATTGCTGGTATTGTTCTGAAAATTGAAGATTATATTATCGATGGCAGCCTGTTCTATGAGCTCAACTCACTGAAGCAGAAGCTAAAATCGATTCCAGTAAGTAAGTTAGGGGTGAATTAATTTGAAACTGAGACCTGAAGAAATAAGTTCGATTATCAAAAAAGAAATAGAAAATTATGGACAAAAATTAGAATCCGTGGGTGTCGGTACTGTATTAGATGTAGGTGATGGTATTGCTCATGTCTACGGACTTAAAGACGCTATGTCCGGAGAACTTCTGGAATTTCCCAATGAAGTCTTTGGAATGGCTTTAAACCTTGAGGAAGATAATATCGGGGTTGTTTTACTCGGTGATGAGACATTAATTGAAGAAGGTGATGATGTAAAACGCACCGGCCGGGTAGTGGAGGTGCCGGTTGGAGAAGCTCTTTTAGGAAGAGTTGTTAATCCACTTGGACAGCCGCTTGACGGTAAAGGTGCAATTGAAAGTGATACATATCGACCTGTAGAATCGGAAGCACCTGGTGTTGTTGATCGTCAGCCTGTAGAGGTTCCCCTGCAGACTGGTCTAAAATCAATTGATGCGATGACTCCAATTGGTAGAGGCCAGCGTGAATTAATTATTGGTGACCGTCAGACTGGTAAAACAGCGATTGGTATTGATACAATTATCAACCAGAAAGATAATGATGTGATCTGTATTTATGTAGCTATTGGACAGAAAAATTCAACCGTAGCTCAGCTTACAGAAAGACTGAGAGAAGAAGGAGCAATGGATTACACTATAGTAGTTTCTGCTACAGCAAGTGAGCCAGCTCCGATTAGATATATCGCACCTTATGCCGGTTGTGCTATGGGTGAGCATTTTATGTACGAAGATGATCGAGATGTATTAATAATTTATGATGATCTTTCCAAACATGCGGTAGCTTATCGTGCCATGTCACTTCTTTTAAGAAGACCACCTGGACGTGAAGCATATCCTGGTGATGTATTTTACTTACACTCACGGTTATTAGAGCGGGCCGCCAAGTTGAATGATGATTTAGGTGGAGGTTCTTTAACTGCCCTGCCGATCATTGAAACCCAGGCTGGAGATGTTTCCGCTTACATTCCTACCAACGTTATTTCGATCACTGACGGCCAGATTTATCTTGAGAGTGAGCTGTTCTTCTCAGGTGTAAGACCGGCTGTTAACGTAGGTATTTCTGTATCTCGTGTTGGTGGTAATGCACAGATTAAGGCGATGAAGGATGTTGCCGGTACACTGCGGCTTGACTTATCACAGTATCGTGAACTTGAGGCTTTTTCCCAGTTTGGATCTGACCTTGATAAGGCAACTCAGCAGAAACTTGCTCGTGGTGAGAGAATTGTAGAGATTTTAAAACAGGATCAGTATTCACCAATGCCGGTGGCAGAACAGGTTATTATTATTTATACGGTGACTAATGGTCATTTAGATGAGCTGCCTGTTGATAATTTGGGCCGTTTTGAAGAAGAATATCTTAATTTTATAGACAGTAATTACCCTGAAGTAAAAGAAGAAATAATTGAATCAGGAAAATTATCTGATGAACTTAAAGAAAAATTGAATGAGATGGTTAAAGAGTTTAAAGATATGTTCGAGATTCGAAAAAATACTATTGTAGATATGGATTCTAGCGAATCTGATACCGAAGCAGAGGAAGCTGAGGTGAAATAACAATGCAGAATATGCGAGATATTCAGCGGCGGATAGGGAGTGTTAAGAACACTCAAAAGATTACCAGAGCCATGAAAATGGTTGCTGCCGCCAAACTGAAAAATGCTCAGAATAGAGCAGAAGATGCCCGGCCATTTTTCAATAAAACAGTGGAAGTTTTAAGAGGTGTATTTACCAGAACTAAAGAAGCAGCCCACCCACTTTTAGCAGAAAGAGAAGGGGGCAGGCATCTGGTAATTGTTATTACAGGAGATCGAGGTCTCTGTGGAGCTTATAATCACAAGGTGATTGATCTGGCCGAAGAAATTGTGGAAACAGAAGAAGAAGTTTCTTTAATGGTTCTTGGGCGAAAGGCACGGGACTATTTTCGACGTCTGGATACAGATATTATGGCTGAATATGTTCAGCTTGATGATTACCCTGGTTATGGTTTTGCCAACAATCTTGCTGATGAGATTATTCATCATTTTGAAGCAGAAGATGTCAATAAGGTGTCGATGATTTATACCCACTTTAATTCTGCTATCAGTCAATCAGTAAAAAATATGCAGCTCTTACCGGTAGAAAAGTTTGCGGAAGAGGCAGAAAAACCTGAAACTGAGCAGAAGGAGCCTGTGGAAGCTGAGATGGATGCTGAAACGGATGCTGAAACAGTAGAAGAAGAGGGAGAAAAGAAATATGTAGATTATATTTTCGAACCCTCTCCGGCTGAAGTTTTTGATAATATTTTACCTCAGTATTTAATTAATGTTATTTATTCAGCCCTTCTGGAGTCTAAAGCAAGTGAGTTTGGTGCCCGGATGACTGCCATGGACTCTGCGACTGAAAATGCAAGTGAGATGATAGATGATCTAACCCTTAAGTATAACAGAGCTCGTCAGGCAGAAATCACTAAGGAAATTACAGAAATTGTTGGTGGAGCAGAGGCACTTAAATAAAGTTTTATTAAAGGAGGAATTTGCGTGAGTGACCAGAACATTGGTAGAGTAGTTCAGGTTATTGGTCCGGTAGTTGACATTGAATTTCCGGATGGAAATATACCTAAGATCTTCAATGCTATCAAAATACAAAATGAAGAAAGTGAGATAGACTTAACCTGTGAAGTAATGCAGCAGCTGGGTGATGATAGAGTTAAAACAGTTGCTATGTCTTCCACAGATGGACTTGTAAGAGGAATGGAAGCTGTAGATCAGGGAGAACCAATCAGTACTCCAGTAGGAGAGGCTGTACTGGGAAGAGTGTTTAATGTTTTAGGAGAGACTATTGACAATCGTGGTGAGGTAAAAACAGATGAGAGAATGCCTATTCACCGCCCTGCACCTAAATTTGAAGAGCAGGAATCAACAACTGAACTTTTCGAAACAGGAATCAAAGTTATTGATCTTTTAGCACCTTATACTCGTGGTGGTAAAGTTGGACTTTTTGGTGGTGCTGGTGTAGGTAAAACAGTACTTATCCAGGAATTAATTAATAACATAGCGACAGAACACGGTGGTTATTCTGTATTCTCCGGTGTTGGAGAAAGAACCAGAGAGGGTAATGACCTCTGGCTGGAGTTCCAGGAAGCTGATATTTTAGATAAGGTTGCGATGGTTTTTGGTCAGATGAATGAACCACCTGGAGCCCGGATGCGCGTTGGACTTACAGGACTGACAATGGCCGAGTATTTTCGTGATGAAGCCGGTCAGGATGTATTATTATTTATTGATAATATCTTCCGTTTTATTCAGGCCGGTTCTGAGGTATCTGCGCTTTTAGGTAGAATGCCTTCTGCGGTAGGTTATCAGCCAACACTTGCTTATGATGTTGGTACCTTACAGGAGAGAATTACTTCAACAAAGAAAGGTTCAATCACATCTGTCCAGGCAGTATATGTACCTGCAGATGATCTGACTGACCCTGCTCCTGCAACCACATTTGCTCACCTGGATGCTACAACAGTACTCTCCAGAGATATTGTGGAAAAAGGAATTTACCCTGCTGTTGACCCACTTGATTCAACTTCTAATATTCTTGACCCCAGAATTCTGGGTGAAGAACATTATAATGTTGCACGTGAGGTCCAGGAAATTTTACAGGAATACAAAGATTTACAGGATATTATCGCTATCCTGGGTATGGACGAATTATCTGAAGAAGATAAGATTGTTGTAAATAGAGCCCGTCGAATTGAGAGATTCCTGTCTCAGCCATTCTTTGTTGCTGAGCAGTTTACTGGAACACCAGGTAAGTATGTTGAACTGGATGACACAATTCGAGGCTTTAAAGGAATTTTAGAGGGGCGCTACGATGATCTGCCAGAGGAAGCATTTTACATGGTAGGTACAATCGAAGACGCAGTAGAAAAAGCTAAACAGCTGGAAGAAGGTGAGTAGCCAATGGCTGCTGCACCAAAAATTCAGCTTGATGTGGTAACACCGCAAAAATTAGCTTATAGTGAACAGGTAGATCTGATAGAAGGACCTGCAATTGATGGTCTGATTGGTATTTTGCCTGACCATGCACCTTTAGTAACTGCAATGCAGATTGGAGTTGTAAGAGTTGTTAAAGATGGTGAGGAAATTCAGATAGCTATCAGTGAGGGTTTTATGGAGGTTCAGCCTGATCGGATTAATCTGGTGGTTAGAACCGCCGAACTGCCGGAAGAGATTGATATTGAGCGGGCGGAAGCTGCAAAAGAAAGAGCAGAAGAAAAGCTGGAAAAAGGACATGACAAAGTTGACTTTGCTAAAGCAGAAGCAGCCTATGATCGTGCTCTGGCCCGCCTCAAAGCCGCCGGTCATCAGGATCACGGCTATGATCGTTTATAACACCTACCGTTTACTTGTCGACTTATGTCGATAAATGTAGAAAAGGGTATGAGTTTATAAAACTATATAAATAGAAAAGGGCCCCCAGGGGCCCTTTTTCAGTTTAAAAGATAAAAAGTTATTAATGATAAATTGCAGTCATCAATATATAAAATTAATTTCTTCATCTTTAAATCTGGCTTTATATTTCATCGCTTCAGTGCTGAGTAATTCCCCTGCTGATCAAAATTATATTTCGACAAAAAACGACAAGTAAACGGTAGGTGCACGTGAGGTGTACATCTCGAACTTAAAATGTTAAAATATTAAGAGGAGGGTATAGTTATGACAAATGATAATGAAAGCAAATTAGAAAAAAAAGCTCGTGAGGGAGCTTTTGGTCCGACTGAAATTAAAAAAGGTGAAAAAAATAGATTTCTGGGTGAATATGAGGAACGAGTTATTGCCTATTTGACAGAGGATCAGGTTAAAGAAACAGCTTTATACCCCGAGATAAAAGATGTTTTAAAAAGTAGTGAAGCAAACAAGCTGATTATTAGAGGAGATATCGCTAAAAAACATATCTCAGATTATATAAAATGGGCCCGGGAAAAAGGAATTCGATTTAATAGAAAAAACTCTCCGGAGTTCCGGGGAAATGTAGCGCTGGCAGTTGCTGGAAAAGATGCTGTAACTCAGCAATTTGGTCGGATTCCGGACCGTGAGGAAAAGTTGCAAAAAAAGGGTTTATCTGATAATATTATAAGGAATGCAGGCTCATTGCTCTGCGGGGATTGTTGGAAGGAATTAATGGAAAAAGCGCCGGAGGAAAAAATTAATTATAAAAAGGCCGGCATATTCGATAAATTAACAGGTGCCAACTGTGTAGGCTGTCAAAATAAATAACTGACATTTATTAATGAATGATTGAAGGATAAAATTTGATCTGGATTTTAAAGAAGGAATGATTTATTTTAGAAAGGGGCTTTTAGAGGTGGACAAGTATATTATACAGGGTTTAAATCCACTTACAGGAGAAATTAAAGTTGGGGGAGCAAAAAATGCGGCTTTGCCAATTATAGCTGCATCTTTACTTGCTGACTCTCAGGTTGTTTTAGATGACATTCCACGACTTAGAGATGTAACCAATTTATGCAGTATTATTGAAGATATGGGTGCAAAAATAGAAAGAAATAAAAACCGGATTATTATTGATCCAACCGGGGTATCTAAAACCGAAGCAGATCATGATTTAGCCAGGAAACTGCGTGCTTCTTATTATATATTGGGAGTGATGCTTGCCAGATCAGGGCATGCAAGAACTACTCTTCCGGGAGGATGCAATATTGGTAATCGTCCTATTGATCTTCATCTTAAGGGGTTTAGGGCTCTGGGAGCAGAGGTTAATTTAGACCATGGGGTTGTTGATGTAAAGGCTGATAAATTAAAAGGAGCAGAGATTTATCTTGATTATCCAAGTGTAGGGGCCACTATTAATATTATGATTGCTGCCAGTCGGGCTGAAGGTAAGACCATTATCGAAAATGCGGCCCGGGAGCCAGAGATTGTAGACCTGGCAAACTTTTTGACCGTGATGGGAGCTAATATTAAAGGTGTAGGTACAGATATCATCAAAATTGAGGGTGTTGATGAGATGCATGGAGTTGAACATCGAATCATACCTGATCGAATCGAGGCTGGTACATATATGATAGCATCGGCTATCACTGGTGGAGATGTATTTGTCCGCAATGTCCTGACTGAACACGTAAAACCATTAATCGCTAAAATGCATGAGATGGGTATTACTGTAGAAGAAGACATAGCAGGTGTCAGGGTTAAAGCAGGTAATGACTTAAAGGCCGTTGATGTTAAAACATTACCTTACCCGGGTTTTCCTACAGATATGCAGTCTCAAATGATGGCTTTGCTGACTCAGACTGATGAGACAAGTTTAATTATTGAAACAGTCTGGGAAAATCGTTTTATGCATGTAGATGAACTGAAAAGAATGGGAGCAGAAATTAAAATTGATGGTCATAGTGCTCTCATCAAACCGGCCCCCCTGACTGGTGCCGAAGTTAGAGCTACCGATCTGAGGGCAGGTGCTGCACTTATTCTGGCCGGACTGGCTGCCGAAGGACAAACAGAGGTCAAGGATATCTATCATGTAGAGCGGGGATATGAAAATATAGAAAAGAGGCTTCGAGAAGTTGGAGCCTCAATAAAGAAAGTATCTGAGTAAATAAAACCTGCCGCTGATATTTCAGCGGTTTTCTGTTTTGAAAGTTAGTTTTTGCTTTTCAATAAAACAAGGTGGTGAAAAAATGATTACAACAGTGACATTGAATCCAGCTATTGACCGCGAATATTTTGTTGATAAGAATGAAGTTATGAAAAACCAATTTATTTATAATGATGAAGACTTAAAAATTTACCCGGGGGGAAAGGGTTTAATTAGTGCAATTAACTTTAAGTCTTTAGGTTATCAGGATGTTCAAAACATTGGTTTTGTTGGTGGAAAACAGGGAATGTTCTTCGAAAAAATGGTCCAGAAACAGGATATTATCAGCAACTATATTTATACCGAAAGTGAAATTAGAAACAATGTTAAAATAATTGGTCGAGAACCTGCAACTTATACTCAGTATAATGATTATACTTATCGGGTAGAAAAAGAAGAGGTAAAAGAATTAATTGTTCGTTTTAAAAGATCGATTTCCGAGAGTAAATGTATTTTAATCTCCGGCTCAGTACCTGAGGGAGTAGATTTTGATATCTATCAGCGTTTAATAAAAATTGCAAAGGATAAGGGAAAACACGTATTTCTGCAGGCGAGTGGAGAGGCTTTAAAACTGGCTTTGAAGTCAAATCCAGATATAGTGACCCCTTATTTTAAGCACCATAAAACAATTCTGGATATGGAAATGAACGATAAAGAAGATTATATTAGAGCAGGTAAAGAGATTCAAAAACAGGGTGCAAAAAGAGTGATGATTCCCTTCCACTGTGACCGACTGCTTTTTGATAAAAATGGAGATGTCTATCAGTTATCACCTAAAGGGTACTGTATTGTTAACTGGCTTGGCTCCAGTGATGCTTATAATACAGGCTATCTTGATTATGCGTTTCAGACAGAGGACTTCGATTTTTTAGAAGCTAATCTGCGTGGAGGAGCGGCAGCTTTATGGATAGCAGAGAATAAAGAAATTTACTTACAGAACCGGGAAGATTATAATTCCTATCTTGATCGACTGGAAATTAATAAGCTGGAGGTGTAGAAATTGAGTAATGTAAGAGATTATATGATCCGGACTATGAATTCAGTTACTCCTGATGACAGTATTCGCAAAGCTATAATTTTAATGTATAGGTCAGAGCAGTCAGTGCTGCCGGTAGTGAATCATCAAAACCTTTTTGTGGGAACTATCTACAGTAATAATATTCTGAAGAACATAATTCCAGAAAGTTTTGGCTTTCTGGACAGCAGCCGTCTTTTTTATGAAGTTAATGAAGCGGTAGAAAACTTAAAATATGTTAAGGACGAAAAAGTTGAAAAGTATATGGCCCGCAATCGAGATGCGGTTAAAGAAGACAGTGATATGAAAAAACTTGCTGATATTATGCTTAACAACAAAGAATCTGTACTGTTTGTAACAAATGATAATGGTTTTTTGAGAGGTTTTATTGAGAGATCTAACCTACTGCATTATTTATTAGATGAAACAGAATCCAAAACAGCTGCTGAAGAATAATTTTTCTATTTATAAGTTTACAAGGAGATAAGGAAAGTAGAATAAAAAAAGAGGTGTAGTTATGAATGAGCTAGAATCAATTTCCGTTCTTATAGTTGAAGAATGGTTGGTTTTGAATAATATTTCCAATAAAGAACTTTACTTAATTTCAATATTTTTACTTTTTGCTTTTTTAATAGTTTTACTGGCTAAAAAGTATAAAATACCAATAGTAGTAGGATATGTCTTTCTGGGTATTTTAATGAGTCCAGATATAATTTCTTTACTGCCGCTGATAGATCAGGAGTTTACAAATTTTTATACATTTATTCTCGCAAATCTGAATTATGTAACCACAATTGCTCTGTCATTTATTGCTTTTACCATCGGTAGTGAACTTTCGATAAAAACAATAAAAAGGCTGGGGAAAAACATATTATATATAGCCTTACTTGAGTCATTTGGAGCTTTTGTAGTTGTTACCACGGCTATTTATCTTATCGGTAACCCGCTCTATATGGCACTCCTATTTGGTGCTATTGCTTCTGCAACAGCTCCGGCAGCAACGGTAATGGTTTTAAAAGAATATAATGCGGAAGGACCTTTGACTTCAACCATTATGGCGGTTGTTGGTCTGGATGATGCTCTTGCTTTAATAATTTTTTCGCTAATCAATCCGATTGCCTATTCTCAGTATCTGGGCGGAGCGGGAGAACCATTAAATTTATCAGCCTTAATTATATATCCGCTGACAGAGATTTTTGGATCTATTTTTGTGGGTCTGGCTCTGGGATATGCAGCTCAGTATTTGCTAACTATTTTTAATGAAAAAACGAGAAAAATATTGACTATTGTCACGACCATAATTTTGAGTTCTTCTATAGCAGTATTTTTTGAATTTTCACCTTTAATTGCCAATATGTCAGTTGGATTTGCAATTAAAAACTTTGCTAAAAAGAATCTGCAGATTTCCGAATATCTGGATACCTTAACAATTCCTCTTTATGCGATGTTTTTTATAATTGCAGGTACAGAAATTAGATTTTCCGAAATGGGTTCCCTTAGTTTTCTGCTGATAGCCTTTAGTTATTTAACAGCACGGATCATCGGTAAGGTGGGGGGGTCAACTTTAGCTGCTAAAGTTTCGGGAGCACCAGAGGCAGTAAAAAAATATATCGGCCTTGGACTATTACCCCAGAGTGGGGTAGCAATTGCTCTGGCTTATACTGTGCAAAAACAGTATACTCAGGAAACTGAAGTCGGACTTTTGATTTTCAATACTCTGCTGTTGACCGCAGCGATAACTGAAGTGGTCGGACCTCTCTTAACTAAATATGCTGTAGTCAATGCTGGAGAAATAAATGCTGGAAATCAGTCCCGGGAAGATTATAGTTAATTTTAATTTCATTTTAAGATTGATCGTTTATAATAAAAAGTAGGTATAAGAAAGGAGTATGCTATTGAACTTATTAAATAAATTTAGTAAAAAAATTGCAATTGACCTGGGAACAGCCACAGTTATAATTTATGAGAGTGACAAAGGTATTGTTTTACAGGAACCTTCTTTTGTAGCTCTTGATAAAAATACGAATAAAATAATTGCGGTTGGGGAAGAAGCCCGGCGGATGCTGGGAAGAACTCCAGGCAATATCGAAGTTATTAGACCCTTAAAAGATGGTGTAATAGCAAATTTTGAGGTCGCCGAAATGATGCTCAAAAGTTTTTTGAAAAAAGTTGGGGTTAAAAGTAGATTTATTAAGCCCTTGATTATGGTCTGTATACCTGTTGGAGTTACCGGGGTGGAAAGCCGTGCAGTTTTAGAAGCGGCAGTTCAGGTTGGAGCTCGCAAGGCATTTTTGATTGAAGAACCGGTTGCAGCTGCAATTGGAGCAGGTCTTAGAATTGAAAAGGCAGAAGGTAATATGATAATTGATATTGGGGGAGGAACAACAGAAATTGCTGTTCTTTCTCTGGGTGGAATAGTTGTCGGGGAGTCGATCCGGGTTGGTGGTGACAAATTTGATGAAGCTCTGGTACGTTATGTTCGAGAAAATTATAACTTAGTTATCGGAGAATCAACTGCGGAAGAAATTAAAATAAACATCGGCAGTGCAGATCCCAATTATTCTGCTGTGTATGAAGTTAAAGGTAGAGATTTAATGACAGGACTGCCCAGACATATAGAGTTAACCGCCCAGGAAACTCATAAAGCTTTTAAGGAACTGCTTGATAATATTGCTCAGGGCGCCCGGCGGGTTTTAGAAAAAACTCCACCAGAATTATCAGCTGACATAGTCGAAAAAGGTATCATTTTGACCGGTGGAGGTTCTCTACTGGAGGGTCTGGATAAATTTATTAGTCGGCAGACAGAAGTTGGAGCCTTTGTAACTGATGATCCCCTGATCTGTGTTGCAGAAGGAACCGGACAGGCTTTAAATGAGTTAGACAAAATATCAAATGTATTAAGCACAGGTGATCAGGGCATTTTATCGTAAAAGTAACTGGAGAGTGATTAAATTTGAAAAAAATTATGAAAAAGGTTTTATTTTTTATTCTAATAGTCTTAATTCTCAGCAATACCCCAGTGCTTGCCGCAGATAACATTATGCCTTTAGAGGAAGTAGAAGCAGGAATGACAGGCTATGGAAAGACTGTTTATTCTGGAAGTAAAATTGAAAAATTTGAAGTGAAAATAATTGATGTACTCGACAACCGCAGTCTGGATCAAGATTTAATATTAATTAAATTAACCGGTGATAAAGCAGAAAAATATGGTGGAATTGCTGCCGGAATGAGCGGCAGTCCTATTTATCTTAAAGATCGTATAATTGGGGCTATTGGCTATGGATGGAATAATAGTAATCACCTTTATGGTCTGGTGACCCCGATCGAGAGAATGCTTAAGCTGCTCGAAGATAATGATTTTAAAGAAACAAGCGGTAATTTTAGTGACTTTGAACTTGAAGAATTTACACCAGGAAAAAATATTATTAAAACAAAAAGTCCAATTATGGTTAGTGGAATTAACGGTCGAGCTTTAGATAGACTGGAGAAAAAGCTGGCCCAATTAAATCTAAGTGTTATTCCCAGTTCAGGGATTGAAGAGGCAGATAAAAGCAGTGAAAAACCTAAACCAGGAGAGGCGATTGCTGTGCAGCTGGTAAGAGGTGATATCAGTGTAGCTTCAATTGGTACCCTGACTTATGTGGATCAGGGGCAATTTTTGGCTTTTGGTCATCCCTTTACCAATCGAGGTCGGGTAAATTATCTTCTGAGCCGAGCTCATATAAATGCTGTTATTCCCAGTACAGAACAGCCTTTTAAACTCGGTTCACCTTACAACAGGCTTTTAGGTTCAGTAACTCAGGACAGAGGGGCTGGTATTGCAGGAAGAATTGATACATATCCCAAAATTACTCCTCTTTATATCTCTGTCTCCAAAAATGGGCAGCTGGTTGAGGAAGTCAGCCTGCAGATTATTAATGATGAGTATTTATTTTCCTCTCTTGCAAATAGTGCTGCTCTGCAGGCAGTAGATTCGGCACTGGATAGAATTGGTCCCGGTTCTGCAGTCTCCCGTCTTAAAATCATGGGGAGAGGTCTACCTGAGCTGCAGGTAAAATCCAGCAATATGTATTACAGTCAGAATGATATTGGAAGTACAGCTTTATCCGATTTTTCTCAATTGTTAGATTTGATTCTGACTAATCCGTTTACAGATGTTAATTTAATTGATATTCGCTTAGAACTGGATTTTAATCGGAGTCATAGTGTGGCTTTGATTCAGGAAGCAAAGGTCTTAAACGAAAAAATATATCCCGGGGATAAGTTGAGAGTTGAAGTAACCCTCCACCGCTATCGCAATGGCACAAAAACGAAAATGATTACCATGAAAGTACCCGAAGATGTGGAACCTGGTATAGCCACCCTCTTTGTTGATGGAGGTTATACAGGCGAGACAGTGCGGCCGGAAGATACTGAACCCATGCAAAATCAGAGCCTGGGTGGATTAAATGAAGCTGAAATTTCTGGCCACAAAAGTTTGGAATCCATGTTAAACGATTATTTAGATTCACCGGATAACAATGATCTTATTTTACAGCTTTATCCTTCCTATGCGGCTCCTATCTATCAGGAGAGCAGTGAGCAGCCTCCGGGACAGAAGTCTGTCGGAAATAAAGAAGGCGAAGATAACAAACCGGAAAACAAAGAACAAACTGAAAATGAACAGAAGCCGGAAGAAGTTAAAGGTGCTAAAGATGCTGGAAATCTGGAGGAAGAAATAAAAGAGCGATATTCTACCGAATATGTGCTGGAAGGTAGTTTGAATCTTGATCTAGAAATCTTAGCTTCGCCCACAGCAGAAAGTGATTCAGCTGCAGGATGGGAAAAAGACGAAAAATTAAGGCAGTAATAAACATAGTCAATGATTTCTGGAGGTTTTTAAATGGATAAGCAAATTAAATATCTATTGGGAGTTTTAATTGTACTGCTTATCTCAGCTTATTTTTTAAGTTTGCTGGTAGGCTTACCCCAATACTTTGAAGAGGATATTATTGCTTTTCTGGAAGAAAGATTTTCAGGCAATATTTCTTTCAGCTCTGTCTCTTTATGGCCTCTAAATAGAATTCGACTCAACAATTTTGAGTTTACTGCCAGAAATGGAAGCACTTTTAAAGCCGAAAGTCTTAACCTGGATTACAGCCTGAATTTTAATGAGGAAGAAATAGTTAAGGTTGAGTTTATAGAACTGATTGGGGCAGAAATTGAAGTTCAGGGAGATTTTATTAATTTAAATCAGAACTTGTCTGCTTCAGATTGGCGGCCAGGAGCTAAGAGGCCGGGGGCTAATTTGAGTAATGCTGATTTTTTATCTGCCCTCAGTCTGCCCGATTTTTTTGCTGATATAAATGTAAATATTAGAAATTCAAATTTGGTATTAAAGACAGCTGCTCTTAATCTGGAGTTAACTGATCTACAGCTCGGATTAGAAGCAGAGAGTACTGAGAGCTATAAACTTAATTTTTCTGCAGGAGTAATGATTAAACAGCTGCAGCTCGAAAATGATTTAGAGCTCAATGATTTTAAGATAAGTAACTTAGATTTAAAATTTAAGAAGAATAAGGGCACTGCGGAACTCTATTTTGCAGGGGAAAGCCTTGAGCTGGCAGCAGCAGCTGCTAATCTGCAGAGGAGTAAATTTAATTATCAGGATTTTGAGGTTGATCTCAAAACTCTTCAGGGTCTGGCTTCTGTAAGAGGTGAACTCAGCTTTAAAAATTATCAGCTCAGCAGCTATCAAAGTCAGATAACTGTTGAGGATTTAACTCTTCAGAGCAGCTATAACTATGCTCAGGGAGAGAAGGAAAAGCTAACTTTATCTTCACCAAGTTTAAAAATTAAGGCTGCAGGTCCTGAACTGAGTTTAGTGATCAGTGAGAATACAATTTTTGTTGATCAGAATCCTGTTAATTTGAGTCTGAAGATTGATCAATCCCTGGATTACAGGTTAAAAGTAGAAGCTGAAAACTTTAATTATGATTATCGGTTTTTAGCTCCTTATTTGAATAAAGGTGTTTTTGACTTTAATTTTAATCTCAGTACAGCCAGTAATCAGCTGCAGATTGCTGCCGCAGAAATTTCTGCGGCAGAGCTGAGCAGCCAATATATGGACTTAAATTCAGCAGATATCTCTTTGATGTTTGATCAGGATGAATTTTTTCTTAATAAGGCCGAAATTTCCCTGGCTGATGAAAACCAGCTGGCTCTAAAAGGAAGTTATAATTTTGAAAATAAAAATTATTTTTTAACTGCAGAGGCGAAAAATTTTATTTTATCAGAAAATTTGATTTCTAACCTGACCCGGATTGAATTTTTTGCTGAGAACAATTATCTGGCCCAGCTCAATCAGATTAAAGACAGGCGGCTGGATTTTAAAATTGATGCAGCCGGGCTTTACGGTCAACAGCAGGGGCTGTCAGCAAATGGAAATTTAAATTTATCTTTTAAAACTGCAGCTGCCGGATCATATTTTAAGGTAGACAGTTCTTTCTGGTATACAGATCAGAAGCTGCTGCTTAATTCTTTTAAAGTTATTTCTGATTACGGCCGGCTGGATCTGATGGGCGAGCTTGATTTTGGGACTGAAAAACTGCAGCTTCGCTATGCAGCTCGCCATCTTGAACCACAAATTATAAACGAATTTTTGGCCCGGGAAGCTTCAATTTTGACTGAATTGAATCCAAATATTACCTACCTGGAAGGCTCGATTCTGGATAGTTTTACAAATCCAACAGTTAATCTCAGGTTGAATATGAATCAATTAGAATATGATAATTATCTTTTAGAAGATCTGATGCTTTCTGCAGTTTATGAAAATGATAATCTGAAGATAAATGATTTTCAGGCAAAAATTGCCCAGGCTTCAGTTACTGCGGCAGGTGAGATTAAAAATCTTTCCCGACTGGGAGAAGCAGAGCTTAATCTAAATGTAAATAGTCAGGATTTATATTTCCAGGATATAGCAGCCTTTGCCGGACAAAAATTACCCTTAAGTGGGGAAGTTCAGATCCAGGCAGCTTTTAGCGGCAGAGTAAATGATTATAATCTTAATCTGAGTTTAAAAGCAGATAACAGTATTCTGGAATTTGATGGTCAGGAAATTGAATTTTCAAATCTGCAGGCAGAAATCAGCCGCGAAAATGGTGACTTTATAATTAATGATTTAGCTGCTGAACAGCAGGATCTACAGCTGACTGCTGCCGGTAGCTTTAATTTCAGCCAGGGATTTGATGTAGATTTACAGTTGGATGGTTTTCAACCTGCCAATTATTTGAATGATTATCAGTATGCTGCAGACAACCTAAATGGCAGCCTTTCTCTGAGCGGAAAGATCAGAGGGAAGCTGGAAAATATAACTGTTGATTTTGAACTTGATTCTCAGGATTTGAGTTTTTCTGAACTGGGAATTGAGATTAATGACAACTCATTTAGCTATAATATAAATGAAAATCTGATTTCGATTGATCATTTTAATTTTTCTGCTGCTTCCGGCAGCTATAACTTAAGTGGTAGAATTTTTGATTTAAGTAGTCAAATAAAAACAGAGCTAGAACTTGAGCTGCTGGAGGTTCCAACCAGAAACCTGGTTCTTCAGTTTGCTAATTTTTATCCACTGGCAGAAGATTTGATCTTTGCCGGTTCGATAGATTTTAAATCTCAGGGATTAGATTACCAGGCAGAGGTTGATATTAATGCTGATGCTCAAACAGGTTCAGGTAATCTGTCCTTAAGTGGTACAGTTAGCGAAAATATGGCTCTTAACTTTGAGGCTTCAAAGCTGGCACTTAATGTTAATTCCAGTCAGTATGGTTTTAATTTCAAATTAAATAGTTTATTGGATTTTAGTGGAAGTATAGAGGGAAGCCTGCAGGCTCCAGTGGTGAGGTTAACTCATCAGCTGCGGGAACTAACTCTTAACAACAACAGCGTGGAACTGGTAGAAGGAGAAATAATTCTGGAAAGCAGTCGGAGGTTTTCGATTTCAGAAAATCTAGAGTTCAGTCAGGGTGGAGAACTGACATTAGACGGCAGCTATTCTCTGATTGATGACCAGTTAAATTTAAGTTCTAATCTTGAATCTCTTCCTCTGGGCTTTTTGATTTCTTTTCTGGGAGAGGGTTATTCTGCTTCCGGCAGTATTAATGGTTCTTTTAGAGCGGAAGGAAGCCTGGAGTCTCCAGCACTAGAAGGGGAGCTGAAAATAGGAGCTGAATATTTAGAACTCGGTCTCAGTCATCGGATAGAAAATTTGCAGGGAACAATCAGCCTCGCTCAGGGAAAGGCAGTGGTAGAGAATCTAGATGGAAATTTTGCTGAAGGTCAGTTTTCTGTCAACGGCAGGCTAAATTTCTTGAATTTAGAAAACTTCTGGAATTTATCCTTAACTGGGCAGAATTTATATTTGGAACACGGTTCGCTGGCAGGTAATTTTGATGCAGATTTAAATTTCACTGGACCCTTATTAAATCCTCTGCTGGAAGGAGATTTGCTAGTTCATGATTTTGTGATTGGAATTCCCTTTGAATGGCCTGAAACTGAGGTCGATTCGAATGCTTTTGTGCCCAGGATTAACTTAGATATTACACCTGGAGAAAATGTAAGAGTGGAAAATGAAAATATGGAAATAATAGTGCAGAGAGGAAGTCTTAATCTGCAGTTTAATAATAGTCTGGCTGATCCGCTTTCACTGGAAGGGCGTTTGCGCAGTCAGGAAGGTGAATTTACCTATTATAGTTCTTATTTTAATCTTGAAAATGCAGAAGCAGTATTTAGTCCGGTTAACGAAAATGATATTCCCGAGCTCAGTGTTAATGCGGTTACCTATGCCGGTGGATATGAGATCACTATCAACCTGAGAGGACCTGCAGATAATATGAGGATTACTCTGAGTTCTGATGCGGATCTTACCCAGGATGAGATCCTAAATCTTCTGTCCACCCGGGGAGCTCTTGGTTCTGCTATTATCGGTGGAGAAGATATAGGGGTTCAAAATATTATCTGGCAGGAGCTGACGAGGATTGTAAATTCATTTTTGCAGCAGGGTGTAATCTCTGATCTTGAGTCAGATTTTGAAACGATATTTTCACTTGATAGAGCAGAGATAGATGCCCTTCAGTTTGGAATGGAGAGAGAATTTACTATTTATTTAGGTAAAAATATTACAGATAGATTGTATATAGAGTATGCCAATTATTTTAATCAGGAAGGAAGAGGAGCAGAATTATCCTTTGAATATCAATTAACAGAACCAACTGTTCTTAAGGGTACTTATTTTGGTGATCAGGAGTATCAAATTAGTATAGAAACAGAAATTGAATTTTAGGAGGCCAAGGAAATGAAAAAAAGTTTAGTCACAGTAGTCTTTATTGCAGCAATCCTGCTGAGTTTTTCTATCACAGCTGCAGCTCAAAACATTCCAATTGATGAAGTTACTAAAATCTCGGTTAGAGGTAATGAATATGTAGGTGATTTTGAGATTTTGAATGCAGTTCAGACAGAGGTTGGTGATCAGACAAGTCAGGAAGCACTGCGTTCTGACATGCAGTCAATTTATGATCTCGGTTATTTTTCGGATGTAAATATAGTTTTCGAAAATTTTGAGGGGGGCCTGCATGTTATATTTGAAGTTGTGGAAAATCCGGTCTTGAAAAAAATTGAGCTTTCCGGTTATGAAGGATTATATACAGCAGCTTCAATAAAAAAAGAACTTGACTTACAAACAGGAACTGTTTTAAATGTTAAGAAGATGAATCAAAACTTAAAATCGTTTCAGGAAAAAATGCAGAATGACGGCTACGTTCTAGCTCGTTATAAAAATGTTAATATTTCAGAAAAAGGTGTACTGACAGTTAAAATTAGTCCCGGTCACCTGAGTGCTGTCGAAATTAAAGGTAACACAAAAACCGAAAATTATGTTATTCTGAGAGAAGTGCCGATTGAAGCCGGAGATATAGTAAATATCAATAAAATCCAGAAGGGTTATCAAAATTTACACCAGCTGGAATACTTCAAAAACATTAATCCCGAATTAGTTCGGGTAGAAGGTGAAGATAATCAGGCCAGATTGGTGATTAATCTAGAGGAGGCCAACACCGGACGCCTTAATTTTGGTGGTGGATATAGTTCCACAGACGGCTGGCTTGGATTTGTTGATGTCAGCGAGAAAAATTTATTTGGAAATGGTCAGAATATTGGAGCCAGATGGCAGTTTGGTGATACTACAACTTATTCTTTAAACTTTTATGAGCCCTATCTCCTGCGCAGTGATTTTTCTTTCGGGTTCAGTGTCTATGATCGCGAAAAAGAAAGAACCAATGCCGCAGATGAAGATTATATCAGAAAAAGCAGAGGGGGTAGTATAACTTTTGGTCATCCACTTCCCAAAAACTGGAGGACTTCACTAAAATATAGAGCTCAGGATACAAAAGAAACCTGGAGTGACAGCGGTGAAACATTTTATGATAAGAGTCTGCGTTCTTTAACTCTTGGTTTTAGTAGAGACACCTCCAACAGCAGATTTCACCCAACTTCTGGTTCAATCAATAATTTTGAAATTGAGCACGCTGGAGATTTTATTGGTGGAGAAATGAACTTTACTAAATTTACCTGGGACAGCCGCAGATATTTTCCTGCTTTCAGTGATCATGCAATTGCAGCCAGGATGAAGCTCGGCTTAAGTGAACCGAGAACTCCTCTCGCAAGTGAGGAATATGATCTTGGTGGCTCAGATAGCCTGCGCGGTTATCAGCGGAGTGATTTTGATGATGCTGTTCCAAACAACAATCTATTATTATTAAATCTGGAATACAGAATTCCCTTCAATGAAAGCTTTACCGGAGTTCTATTTACTGATGCCGGTAATGTCTGGGAAGATCGAGAGAGTATTGCCCTTGACGACCTGCATTATGGTTATGGACTGGGAATGAGGATGAACACTCCTGTTGGACAGCTCCGCCTTGATTACGGCTGGGATGAGGAACAGGATGGACGGCTGCACTTCAGTATCGGTAATACATTCTAGAGACCTATCTAATTTATAAAATTTAACTTTATAAATTGTATAATTTGATTATAATTTAATTAAGAACAGAGATTAGACTGAAAAAGAAATGATACAGTCTGGAGGAATTCGAATATGAATTGGAGTGACCGCAAGTTTCAGACTGCAGTTCTGCTTTTATTAATATCTATTTTAGCTGCAGTAATCCTGCTTGGGGTGCTGACAGAAGATGAAGCTGTTGATAAAGCAGCTTATGTTAATTTAGAGCGAGTTTTTGAAGAACACCCAGCAAAAACCGCTGCTGAACAGACCTTAAATCAAAAAGCAGCGGAATATCAGCAGCAGCTGGAATCGAAAGCAGAAGAACTGTCAGGGACCGAGCAAAAAGAGGTGTTAGCAGAATATCAGCAGCGGCTGCAGGATCTGGAATCTGAACTGTTAGCTTCAGTTACAGAAGAAGTGGAAAAAGTAATTAAAGAGACCGCTGCCGAGAAAAAGGTAAAATTTGTGTTAGAAGAAGAGCAGGTTTTATATGGTGGTTATAACCTGACTGATGATGTACTGAAGAAATTAAGGGAGGAATGGTAACTGGCTGTTTGATTTATTTTACTTTTTAATCTCCAGCCGGGACTAATGTTTAAGGCTGAGCAGGGAAAGGAGAGAGGCAGAATGGATAAACATGATTATCATTTTATCTCAATAAAGTTTTTAACTGCAATTTTAATGGCTTTAGTTTTTGCCTTTCTCTTTGTTTATGTTTTTACTCCTCAGCTGAGAGAGGATTACCCTATTTACAGCCTGCAGAAGAGCAGTCTCGAGCTATCAGAAAGTCCAGCTCTTTTTGCTTCCTCACCTCAAAATATGGAAGTGACAATGACTGCTGAGAAGTTGAGATTTAAGGAAAAACTGAAAGATAGAAGCTTTGAACTGATGGAGCAGAGTAAAAAAACCATGCTGGCGGTTATTAGCGCCAATTATTTAGAAAAGATGAATGGATTAAGAGAAAAGCAGATGCTGGCTCTGGAGGCTGAAAGAAGGCGGCTTGAAGCAAGAGAGAAAAGATTATTGCAGGAAAAACGGCAGGAATTAGAAGCGGAGCTTTCTCAAAAACTGCAGCAGCTGCGGCAGGAAATACGAAATAAGTATTCTGATTTTAATCAGGAGCAGATCAGGGATAATTACCTGAAGATGATTAATCTCAGACTTAAAATTGAATTTATTGCTCGAAACGAGAGTGAAAGAGAAAAATATCAGCAGCAGCTGGAAAAAGTAAAAGCCGAACAGCAGGCACTTATAGCCCGGAAAAATTCGGAATTGAATGAGAGTATTTCTCACAGGACCAGTTTGCTGATTATGGAGTTTAATCAGCAGTATGCAGCTTATAGAGAACAGTTAAGAACTCAGCAGCGAGAGATTCTTTCTCAACTGAGGACAAAAATTGAAAATGAGCTGGCCGCGGCCAGAAAAGAAATAAAAAGCGATTTAGCTGCCGCCCGGGAACAAAAAGCAGCCAATATGGAGCAGCTGATAAAAAAGACAAAAAAAGAGTATTACTAATTCAGGAGGTTTTAATGACAATGCATTATTATCGGAAAGCCGCTGCAGTATTTATAATTGTGCTGGTTTTAATCCTGCCCCTATTTTTAGAAAAAGAAGAAAAAACAGCAGTAATTAATTTAGAGCAGGTAATTATCTCCAGTACCTATCTCAGTCAGATAAAAGCTGAAAGCTCAGCTGATCAAGCAGCAGATGGAGTTTCAATAAAAGAAGCAGAAAATAAAATAATGAAAACTCTAAAAACAGAAGCGGCAGAACTGGCAGCAGAAAAAAGCTACAGCAGTATTTTAATTGATCAGGCAATCTATCAGGGTGGTAAAAATGTTACTCAGGAACTGGCTGCCCGGATAGATAAAAACTATAAATAAATATTGACGGCAGATAGATAAAATGATGGTTAGAATAATAAAAAAAATGATAATTAGGATCATAAAATATAACATGATAGTTTTTTGAGGGGGATAATATTAAATTGACAGCAAATAATCCAAAAATCAGTTATCAGCTCCGGGAATTAGCAGAAATTACAGCATCTAAGATCAGGGGAAATGAAAAAACATCTGTTGATAATGCCCGGGGAATAGAAGAAAGCAATCAAAATTCAGTTACCTTTGCTGATCAGAAAGAATATTTAATTAAAGCCTTAAAATCTGAGGCTGCAGTAATTGTCAGCGACTATCGAATCTGTGAACAGCTGGATTCAGAATTAAAGGAGAATAAAAGTTTTTTGCTGACAGATAATCCGAGGCGAGTTTACGCTCAGATTGCTGATTTATTAACACCGCGTCCTTATGATAATCGAGAAATTTCTACTAAGGCTGTAATAGATGAATCAGTAAAGAAGGGGGAAAATATTTCTATCCATCCCGGGGTAGTTATTGCCCAGAATGTGGAAATCGGAAATAATACCGTTCTCGCACCAGGAGTAATTATAGGACCGGATGTAGAAATTGGGGATAACTGCTTATTACATCCAGGGGTGATTGTCGAAAGAGAAACAATAATCAGGGATGATGTTATAATCCAATCCGGTGCTGTAATTGGTTCTGATGGCTTTGGTTTTGCTACAGACGAAAACGGCCACCACAAAATTCCTCAGCAGGGAAATGTAATTATTGAATCAGAGGTTGAGATTGGAGCCAATGTCACAATTGATCGGGGAGCAAGTGGACCGACCGTTATCAAACAGGGGAGCAAACTTGATAATTTAATTCAGATCGGACATAATGTCGAAGTTGGCGAAGAATCACTCTTAATTGCTCAAACCGGTATTGCCGGCAGCACAAAACTGGGCCGCAGAGTAACTCTGGGTGGACAGGCCGGAGTTGTGGGGCATATTAAATTGGCTGATAATACGACAGCAGCAGCCAGAGCAATGGTTACCTCAGCCACAAGTGAGGGTGATTTTATCTCAGGTGCTCCGGCTCAAATTCACCGCAAAGCCCTTAAAGAACAGGCATATTTAAGGCGGCTGCCGAGATATATTGATAAAATTAAGCAGCTGGAAAAAAGGCTGGCAGAACTGGAAAATAAATAATCCTTGAATTATAAAGCCAATAAATATATAATAAACTATTGAAAGGCTTTTAATGAAAGGATGACAATTTTGTATATAGAAAAAGAAAAACAAAAAACACTTAAAAAAGAGATTTTAATTGAAGGTATCGCCCTGCATTCCGGGAAAGATGCAGCAATCAGACTGAAAGCAGCTCCTGCTGATACAGGAATTATATTTTATCGTTCTGATTTAGATAAAAGGATAAGGCTTAAAGCAGAACCGGGCTCAGTGGTTAATTTAGTTAGAAATACAACTATTGGCAGCCGGGAAATTAAGGAAGCTAAAGTAAGTACAGTCGAGCATTTAATGGCAGCTATCTGGGGTAGTGGAATAGATAATTTAGAAGTTGAAGTTTCTGGTCCGGAGATTCCGGTTATTGATGGGAGTGCTTATCCCTATTATCAGCGGATTATGGACAGTGGACTTAAAGAACAGCCGCAGCAGAGAAAAGTTTTTAAAATTGAAGCTCCAATATATGTCCGTCAGCATGATTCATATATTACTATTTTACCATATGCCGGTTTTAAGATTTCCTATACTTTAGATTATCAACATCCAGTAATCGGAAGCAGTTATTTTGAGTTCGATGCTGAAAAAATAGATTTTGGAGAAGAAATTGCAAAGGCCAGAACTTTTGGTTTTGCAGAAGAGGTGGAAAAACTGCATAAACGGGGTCTTGCTCTGGGAGGTAATCTGGAGAATGCTGTTTTAATAGAAGCAAACAAAACAGTTAATCCACTCAGATTTGAAAATGAATTTGTAAGACATAAAATTCTGGATGTGATTGGGGATATGTTTTTAAATGGCAGAATAATGGGCCATATTATTGCGATTAAATCTGGACACAGGCTCCATGTTAAACTGGCGGAGAAGATCAGAGAAAAAATGCTTGAGGAGGAAAATTAATTTGAGTAAGTTAAATGAGATCATTGATATTAGTGTAATCAAGTCAATTTTACCCCATCGTTACCCTTTGTTATTAGTAGATAGAATCGAGGAAGTACATAAAAAGGAATCGATTATTGGGATAAAAAATGTAACAATAAATGAGGAGTTTTTCTTAGGTCACTATCCTGATCATCCAATCATGCCGGGAGTTTTAATTGTAGAGGCAATGGCACAGGTGGCAGGGATTTTAATTTATTATAGTTTTGAAGAAATGGAAGATAAACTTCCTATCTTTACAAGTATTGATAAAGCAAAATTTAGAACACCTGTTAAACCTGGTGACCAGCTGAAAATTAAGGTGGAAATGGTAAGATTACGCAAAAGGGTTTCTAAAGTTAGAGGAGAAGCTTATGTGGGCGATAATCTTGCTGCAGAAGCAGAAATGATGTTTACTTTTGAAGAGAAATAAATTGATAATTTGGGAAGGGGAATGATAGTCTTGGCAGCAGAGAAAAAGGGAAAGGTGCTCCACATGAGCAATATTCACGATACAGCAATTGTTGCTCCTGGAGCCAAAATAGGGAAAAATGTTGAAATTGGACCTTATGCTATTATCGGTGAAAATGTTGAAATTGGGGAAGGTACAGTAATTGGACCCCATGTAGTGGTTAAAGGTTGGACTCAAATAGGTAAAAATAATGAGATTTTTCATGGGGCTTCTATAGGTTTTGAGCCTCAGGATTTAAAATTTGATGGAGAAAAAAGCTATCTCTTTATTGGAGATAATAATACAATAAGAGAAAATGTTACTATCCACCGGGGGACCGCCGAAGGCGGAGGGGAGACAAGAATTGGAAATGATAATTTAATTATGGCCTACTGTCATGTAGCACATGACTGTCAGCTGGGCAGTCATATTGTGATGTCCAATGCAACAAACTTAGCAGGTCATGTGGCTATTGAAGACTATACGGTAATTGCCGGAATGGTTGGAGTCCACCAATTTGTACGCATTGGTAAAATGAGTATGGTTGGAGCCCATTCTAAAGTAGTAAAGGATGTACCTCCCTATATTTTGGTTGATGGACATCCGGCCGGAGTTAATGGAATCAATGTTGTTGGTTTAAGACGCAATGGTGTTAGTCCTGATATGCGGAGAGAAATTAAAAAGGCCTATAAAACTCTCTACCGCTCTAAGTTAAATATTGATGAAGCAATAGAAAAAATGGATCAGGAATTGGATGCCAGTGAAGAAATCGAACATTTTCTGCGTTTCCTGCGTAATGCCAGCCGCGGAATCTGCCGGTAGGTGTAATTAATGACTAAAAAAGCTTTAATTGCAGGCTGGGGTGATCTGCCGCGAATCTGGGCTGAAAAAGCCCAGGCTGCAGGAGAAGATTTTATTGTAATTAAAATTGCCGGAGAAATTACAGCTGAATTCTCTGATTTAGACTGTGCAGAATATACGGTAAATTTAACTCAGCTGGGAGAGATACTCGAGATTTTAGAAAAAGAAAAAATCAAAGAAGCTGTCTGGCTGGGGAAAATACAGAAAGCACATCTTTTTGCTGATTTTAACCCGGATCAGAAATTACAGCAGCTGCTGGCCCAGCTGCCTGATTTAAATGATGATACAATCCTGATGGCCCTGGCTCTGGAATTTATAAACTCCGGAGTTAAGCTTCTGCCCCAGACCTATCTTTTAGAAGATCAGCTGGCAGAAGCCGGTATTCTGGCCGGAGAAATTAGGACTGAGTTAAAAAAGGATTTAATTTTTGCTTTCGAGACTGCCTATAATCTGGGCCGCTTTGACATCGGTCAGACAGCTCTGGTAAAAGATGGAGCTGTGATGGCTCTGGAGGCAATTGAAGGCACAGATCAGGCCATAAAACGGGCGGCTAAATATGGGGGCCCGGGAGTTGTAATGGCCAAATGTAGCAAAAGTGATCAGGATCTTCGTTTTGATCTTCCTACAGTTGGTCTTAAAACTCTGGCAAATTTAATTGAAAATAAGGCAGCAGCCTTAATTATTGAGGCGGGTAATACATTTATTTTAAATAAAGAAGAATTCTGCCGCAGAGCAGCTGCAGAGGGAATTGTTGTTGCTGCTGCAGAATATAAAGAAGGGGAGTTAATCCTACCTTGGTAAAAATAATGGTTTCTGCAGGTGAAGTATCTGGTGATATGCATGCTGCGGCAGTCCTGAAAAAAGTAAAACAAAAAAATGATAGTGTTCAAATTTTCGGGATGGGCTCAACTGCCCTTAAGGAAATGGGAGCAGAGATTTTAATTGACCCTACCGAAATCAGCACTATTGGTTATATAGAAGCCCTAAAAAATATTAGACAGCATTTTAAACATCTTAAGCAGATGAAAAAAATTCTGCGGCAGCGCCAGCCGGATCTGGTGTTTCTGGTAGATTATTCTGCCTTTAATATGAAAATGGCAGAGGCCTGCAGTCAGGAAGGAATTAAGGCTGTTAATTATTTTCCACCTTCTGCCTGGGTTTACAATAAGCGCAGAGCCAGCAAAATGGCAGCTTATGGAACCCACATTGCAGCAGTTTTTCCCATGGAAAGAGATGTTTATCAGGCAGCCGGAGCTGAGGTGACTTTTGTCGGCCACCCGCTGGTAGATCTGGTAGAAGTTGAAAAATCAGAGGCAGAAATCAAAAGAGAACTTAATCTTAAACCGGAACAGCTGGTAGTTTCGCTTTTTCCGGGCAGCCGCAGGGGAGAAATCGAATCCCTGCTGCCGGAGATGCTGCAGGCAGCTCAAAAAATAAAAAGAGAAAAACCGGAGCTTAAATTTTTGCTCTCAGCTGCAGAAGGAATTAAGGTTGATTATTTAAAATCTTTTACCGAAAAATTTGATTTTGAGCTTAAAATCATTCAAAAAAGAAATTATCAGTTAATGAAGATTTCAGAATTTATAATTTCAGCTTCAGGGACCACAACCCTGGAAGCATCGATTTTAAATACCCCGCAGATTATTGCCTATCAGGCAGCTTTAACCACCTATCTGCTGGCAAAATATATTTTTAAGGTTGAATTTGTGGGTCTGCCCAATATAATTGTCGGGCAGGAAGTTGTACCAGAACTTTTGCAGAATGATTTTAAGGCAGAAAGGATTGCTGAACTTGCTTTAAACTGGCTAGATCACCCTGAAGAACTCAATCAAATAAAAGAGAAACTGCAGACTGTCCGCCAGAAACTCGGTGGAGGAGGAGCAGTGGAAAAAACAGCAGACTTACTGCTTAGAGAAGGAGGGCTAAAAAATAGTGGATAGAAAAAGTATTTTTTTAGCGCTCTTTATTTTTATTATTATAGTTTTTTCTTTATATTTTAGTCTGGAGGAGAATCCGATTATAACTCCAGAATCACCTGCAGAGAATCAGCAGCTGCCTGAGGCAGAGCTGCAGGGAGTAGAGTTAACTATCTATAATGATCAGCAGAATCATCGGCTTAGACTGCTGAGTGAGCAGGTGAAAAGATTTGAGTCAGAACAGCGGCTGGATCTAAAACCTGTAAAAATTAAAGTGTTTAATAAGTCTACTGGCGAACTGCTTTATACACTAACTGGTGATTCTGGCAGCTATTACAGCAGTCGGGGTTATATAGAGCTGCGGGGTAATGTAGTAGTTGAGAGTGACCGCTATCAGATTAAGTCAGCGGCTCTGGATTATTATCTTAATCGAAATTATTTAGAGGGCAGAGGTTCAGTTAAAATTACAGGCAGTGGTTTTAATTCCCGGGCTCAGAGTTTTCGTTCTGATCTTAATCTGAATAATTTAAAACTTTTTGGAAATGAGGATCAGGCTGAAATAAATTTTGATAATCTTGACGAATGATAAGTAAGAATGATTAGTCCAGCGGACTATTTCAGGTGAGGGGCAATAAAAATGCGAAGAAAAATTTTATTATTTTTTATAATTTTTATTTTGACATTAACTGCAAATGTAAGTGCGGTTAGAGAATTGAATGGTGATAAACTCAATTTTGAGCAGACTGAACAGGGTCAGGTATTTAGGGCCGCCGGTAATGTGGAGTTGATTTATGATGAGCTCCGGATAACTGCTGCCGGGGAAGGAATATATCGCCGTTATAACGGAGAAATTGAATTCAGAAAAAATGTGAAGCTTTATTATCAAAATTTTACAGGTCAGGCGGATAAACTGACTGGAAATGTAGAGGAAGAAATTTTTCATTTAATCGGAAATGCTCAGATTGAAGGAGAAAATTCTTATCTAGAAGCCGATAGGATTGATTTTTATCAGGGCCAGCAAAAAATAGTGGCTCAGGGTAATGCCTATCTGGAGTATCAAAATTTCTGGGCGGAAGCAGATAAGATTAGCTATTTTCTGGACCAGGAATTAATTACTCTCACCGGTAATGTAAAGGGAGAGCGAAACGGAGAGAGTTTTACTGCTCAATCAGCAGAGATTAATCAGAAAACCGAAACAGTTAAACTCACAGGTCAGGCAACCTTAAGATTCAGCGAAAATGAGAGTGAAACTTCAGCAGGCAGTGCTAACTCAGGGGCTGATAATTCTGAAAGCAGCAGTAAGAGTGGAGCAACGGAGGAATAAATAGATGACTATTAAAGCTCAGGGATTGATTAAAGAATATAATAAAGAAAGAGTGGTCAATGAGGTTGATCTTAAGGTTGAGCGGGGTCAGATAGTCGGGCTGTTGGGACCTAATGGTGCCGGTAAGACTACCACTTTTTATATGATTCTGGGACTAATTAATCCTGATGGGGGGCAGATTTTCTTCGATCAGCATAATATTTCCAGCCTGCCTGTCTATAAGCGGGCAAGGCTTGGAATCGGTTACCTGCCCCAGGAAGCGTCAATTTTTCGCAAACTAACAGTTGGAGAAAATCTGGCGGCGATTTTAGAACACAGAGACTTAAGTGACCAGAAAATCGAAGCCGCGATTACTGAATTATTGGCAGAATTTCATATTGACAATCTCAGAAACCGCAAGGCTTTTCAGCTTTCTGGAGGGGAAAGACGTCGGGTTGAGATCGCAAGGGCCCTGGCAGCTGATCCGGACTTTATTCTGCTGGATGAACCCTTTGCCGGAGTCGATCCGATTGCAGTTAATGATATTCAGGAGATAATTCGTTATCTTAAAAACCGGGGACTCGGGGTCCTGATTACCGATCACAGTGTGCGCGAAACTCTTTCGATTACAGATCGAGCCTATATTATGCATGAGGGAAAGATTTTACTTTCAGGAACCTCAGCAGAAATAGCAGAAAACGAGCAGGCCCGCAAATTTTATCTGGGCGATAAATTTCAAATATAGAGAGGTGCAGTTTTTTGAAAATACTTAATAAATATATTTATAAAGAATTGATAGCACCTTTTTTCTTTGGGGTGGCAGCTTTTACCGGCATCTTTATTGGTACAGACTTAATTTTTGAGTTAACCGAATATTATACCCGCTGGGGAGTGGAGGTTTTTACCTTGATCAGGCTTTTCTTTTTGAGCCTGCCCGAGATAATAGTGCTTACTTTCCCGATGGCTTCTCTTTTGGGAACAATTATGGCCTATAATCGGCTTTCTGGAGACAGCGAAATCACGGCCATGAGAGCCGGCGGAGTCAGCATAATTTCTATTGTGCTGCCTGCTTTAATCATGGGGCTGGTGACAAGTGGAGTTACTATCGGAATCACAGAGTTTCTGGTACCCAGAGCCAATTATAGAGCGGAACAGATAATGTATCAGGCCCGCCACGGGGAGCAGAGACCGGAGACTCAGTACGATTTATTTTTAACCCCGATGGACAGCAGTACCCGCCGACCGGATTATATGCTCTATGCCCACAGTTTCAATGGAGATAGTGGTGTGATGAAGGATGTAGTGGTTCAGAGTTTCGAAAATGGCAGCCCTGATAGTGTTTTAGAAGCTAAAAGAGCAGAATGGCTGAGTGATGGCTGGCACTTTTACAATGGCACGATTTACTTTCTGGATGCAGAAGGCAGACGTCCTGCCCTGGAGTTTGATTCCTATCGCTCACGGGAGGAAATTCATTCTCCGGGCCGGGCCGGACAGCTTGGCAAAAATATAGATGAGATGAATATTCGGGAACTAAGTGAGCAGATTGCTCTGATGGAAGAGCAGGGGCGGACAGCCTATGAGGAACGGGTAGAACTGCATCATCGTTTTTCTATCCCCCTGGCCAGCTTTATTTTTGCTCTGCTGGCAGCACCACTGGGTATTAAACCACAGCGTTCGGCTGGTTCTGCCACCGGATTTGGAATCAGTATTATAATTATTTTTATCTATTATGTTTTAATGACAGTCGGAGATGCCCTCGGCAGTCAGGGAACAATTCAGCCCTGGCTCGGGGCCTGGCTGCAGAATATTGTGATCTTCATTGTTGGAGTTGGAATGCTGATTAAGACTGCCAGACAGTAAATTTAAAGGAGAGCGAAAAAGTAAGTTTAGCAAAATGTTTTTAAATGATTATATTTTAGGAAAGGATGGGTAAAAATGAATAAAAACCTAAAAGGTATCCCCCTGGGAATAGACAATTTTAAAGAGCTGATAGATAAAAATGCTTATTTTGTTGATAAGTCACTTTTGATTGAGAAAGTTATCAATAATACAAGTAAAATAATGCTTTTTACCCGTCCGCGCCGATTTGGCAAAAGTTTAAACTTCTCGATGCTGAAATGTTTTTTAGAAAACCCGGAATGCAGAAAGTTTGATAATGAAGCTCAAAGTTATGAATATCTTTTTAAAGAATTAGATATTGCAGAAGAAAAGGCTTTACTTGCAGAACATCAGGAGCGCTATCCTCTGCTCAATTTTTCTTTCAAAAAAATAAAGGCTAATCACTGGCAGGAGGCTGCTTATCTTTTAAAAGAAGAAATTGCAAGAGAGTATAAGCGGCATCGTTATTTACTGGATTCTGAGCTGCTGTCAGATTTTGAAAAAAATGAATATCAAAAACTGATGCGTAAAGAAGCTCAGATTTTCAATTACAGTTCTGCAATCAAAGAACTAACTGATTATTTAAAAAGATATTTTAATGAAAAAAGCATTGTTTTAATAGATGAATATGATACTCCTCTCCATTATGCTAAACTAAATGGCTATTATAATGAGATGCTAAATTTTATGAGGGCTTTAATGGTTGATGGGCTTAAAGGTAATGACAGTCTGGAAAAAGGTGTTGTTACTGGAATTATGAAAATATCACAGGAAAGTATTTTTAGTGCTTTTAATAATCCGGAAACAAATACAATTATTGATTCTTTTTGTGCGGATAAATTTGGTTTTACTGAGGCTGAAGTTAAAGAAATGCTTGCTTATTATTCTATCAGTGATCAGCTGGATACAGTTCGGGACTGGTATAATGGCTATCTTTTCGGTGATCGAATAGTGATTTATAATCCCTGGAGTATTCTTAATTATGTTAAATCCAATCCCCGGCAGCCCAAAACATACTGGAATAATACGGGTGACCCGGAGCTGATTAAAGAAGCACTGCAGCTGGATCAGAAAAAGGGAAAAGAGTATTTAGAGAAATTATATCAGGGGCAGTCGCTGACAGTAGAAGTTGACAGCAATATTATCTATGATTATGTATTTAATGATGTTGATAAAGCCCTGAGCTTTTTACTGCACAGCGGTTATTTAAAGGCTGAGCAGTGCAGTGAACAGTATCAAAAATACAGACTCAGTATTCCCAATCGGGAAATTAGGTTGATTTTTAAAAAAATTCTGGCTAACTGGTTTAATTTTGAGGAACAGAGTGGAGATTTAATTGTGGATATGTTAAACTCTTTAATCAATGGTGATTTGAGTAGTTTTGAAATTCATCTCCAGGATTTAATACTTGTCAGCAGCAGCTATTATGATGCAGCTGCTTCTACCAGGGTGCTTTCGGAAAAAGGTCAGGAAAAAGAAAGACAGGAAAATTTTTATCACGGCCTGATTTTAGGTTTGATGACTTATTTATCTGATCAATATTATTTAGAAAGCAATAAAGAGTATGGGCTGGGAAGAGCTGATATAGTGCTCCTGCCAAAAGATAAGGATCAGAATGCTTTTGTGATGGAATTTAAAAATGAGTATACGACTTCTGATATTTCGGCTGCAGCTGCGGCCGAAAAAGCAATACAGCAGATAAATGAACAAAAATATGCAGCAGCTTTAAAAAAGCAGGGGTTAAAGAAAGTATATAAACTGGGAATTGGTTTTAAAGGTAAAGAACTGGCATTGAAAACAGAGATTGAATAGTCAAATTTTAAGGAGGTGGAGATTATTAACGCATTTGTTATTATAGGAGCAGTTGTTATTTTAAGTGGTTTAATTGCTTATCTTGGTGATCGGATTGGGATGAAAATGGGTAAAAAGAGAGTTTCCTTATTTGGTCTCCGCCCCCGTTATTCTTCAATTATTATTACCATTGTTACCGGAATTTTAATCGCAGTTCTTTCAATTACTATTTTACTGGCAGTTTATTCTGAATTAAGACAGGCCTTATTTAATATTAATGATGTTTTAACAAGACTTGAATATTTAAATGAAGAGCTGGAAAATAGAGATCAGCAGCTGGCTGCAAAAGATCAAAAGTTGGCGGCTAAAGATCAGGAACTGGCAGAGCTGCAGAAGGAAATCGAAGCAAAAGAGAAAGTGATTGCGAACAAAGAGGCTGAAATTGAGGCCAGAGAAGCAGAAATAGCGAAAAAAGATCAGGAAATAGCTGCTGTAGAAAGTGAACTGAAAAAGTTAACCCAGAATAGAGACGAGCTGCAGAATCGGGTAAACGAGTTAAGTTCACAGCGGAAAAAATTGGAATCTCAGGTGACAGAACTGCAAAATCAAATATCCGAACTGGAAGCAGACTACGGCAGGCTGCGGGAAGTAGCAAATCAGCTGCAGGCTGGTGTAATCTATTATATGGGTGAGGATATGGTTTACCAGAAGGGTGATATAATTTATACCGATGTCCTCGAAGGAGGGCGCAGTGAGCAGGAAACAATTTCTGCCCTGAATAAATACCTGCAGGCAGCCAATCAGGTTGCAACCAAGAAAGACATTGAGGTCAATCAGGAAACCGGGATGGCTCTGCGTTTACAGACAGAGGATATTTTAAATGCTGCCCGGATAATCTATAATATGGAACCCGGCAGTAGAGTGATTGTTTCTCTGGTAGCCAGAGTTAATGTTCCTCAAAATGACTGGCTTTATGCAAACTTCCAGCTTTACGAGGACTTTAAAGTATTCGAAAAAGATCAGCTGATCAGCAGCAGAACAATTAGTGCTGAACAGAGCAGTGAGGAAATTGAAACTGAACTGGAAGCACTACTGCAGGATATTAATAAAAAAGCAATTAATCAGGGACTTTTACCTGACAGCTCAGGCCAGGTTGGCAGTATTAACTTCAGTCAGTTTTATGATCTGGTTAATAGAGTTCGTTCTGCCAGTGGTAAGGTAAAGGTAAATATTTATGCAGATACAGATATCTGGCGGCGGGATAGATTGAGCGACAACTTAAGATTCGAACTGGAAGATAAGGTGGCAGAGGAGTCAGCTGCCGGGGAGGCCGATAATAATGAGTGATTTACTGGCACTTGATCCCGGCAGTGATAAAGTTGGTACTGCAGTTTTGAACTATGAGAAAGAGGAAAAAGAAAAAACAATAGTAAAAAAAGAGGAACTTCTGGATCACCTGGAAGAAATTTTTAGTCATTATCAGATAAAGGAAGTAGTAATTGGCAGTGGAACCGGGGCTGAGGCAGTAAAAGAAATGATCAGCCGTACTTATTCTGATCTCAAAATTACACTTGTGGCAGAAGAATATACAACTGAAGAAGCTCAGGCCCGTTATTTAGAGCAAAAGCCGATGTCCAACTACGAAAAACTGCTGCGTAAAATAGTCAGCTGGAAGATTAAAAAACCGCTTGATGACTACGCAGCTCTGATAATTGGTGAAAAATATCTCGAAACTATTGACGAAAACGATTGAAACTGGTATAATTGAGATTGAGGATACACAAAAATTAAATTTGACAGATAACTCAATTTACTGTTATAATTTAATTTGCAAATTGATAACATAATAATGCTTATAAACTCGACGCTAAAATGCGGCAGAAAGGAGGTGCCCCCCGAAGCTGCGTAGTGGTAGGGTTATAAGAGTTCTAAGATACTTATTTTAAATCTTTTGGACAGATGAAGAGGAAACTAGGTAACTCGCTCGGATGTCCTCTATGATTGTATAAGTTATTAGAACTTATATATTGAAAAGAAAAAGTTAGAAAACAATCAAGGGGGATTTTAATAATGAAAAAACTTACAATTACAATTGCTTTAATCTTAATCGTAGCATTAGCTATGCCTGCATTTGGTCAGTCATTCTCTGACGTGCCAAGTGATCACTGGGCATATGATGCAATTAACAAATTAGTTGCTGCTGGTATCGTCGAAGGTTATCCTGATGGCGAATTTAAAGGTAGCCAGAACATGACTCGTTACGAAATGGCTGTTATGGTTAGCCGCGCTCTAGATCAAATTGCTGATGCAAGAGAAGATCTTGTTGACAAAGTTGACGAAATGGGCGAAGGTCTAACTACAGGTCAGGCAGAAGATGTAACTGCTATCGTTAAGTCTTTAATGGAAAAGAACACTGATAAAACACTCAGTGATCAGGAAGCTAAAGAAGTAGCAGATATCGTTGATGCTTTAACATTCGAATTAGCTGCTGAGCTTAAAGTATTAGGCGCAGATGTTGATGCTGTAGAATCTGACTTAGCTGAAGTACAGGAAACTGTAGCTAAATTAAAAGCTGATATGCCTCAAGACAACATTGAGTTTGGTGCTACAATCGATACTTTTGCAGAAGTTGCTAATTATGGTGACAATCCAGCTGCAGTTATCGAGCTCTGGGCTGATGGAGACGCTTTAGATATTACCGCTCCAACTACAACTGATGAAGAAGATGCAGAAGATTTCCCAGCAGAAAAGAAATTCTGGCAGGAAATTGGAATTGACGCTACTGGTGAATTAAATGGAGCAAGCTTTAATCTTGCTGTAGATACTACTACTAATGTATTTACTGAAGAAGATACTGTTTTTGACAGCAGTGTTTATACTGTTGAAGAAGATGGTTTGAGTTTAGCTGTTGATAGTGCTTTATTAGAAGTTGCTTATAATGACTACGGAGTTAAGTTAGGTGACTTAGATGGATATACAGCTTCCTCATACTTTGTTGATGACGAAGATATGGAAGGTATGGAAATGACAGCTTCTTACATGGGTAATGACATCACTGCTTTTATTTTGGGTGAAGATTATGATGTTGATACAGATTACTATGGTGTTCATGTAAGTAGAGAAATGGACTTCGGTACTGTTACTGGAAAAGTATATCAGGCTAGTTTTGATTTAGAGACTAAAGATGTTACTGATGTAGCTGTAGAAGTAACTGATGTAGCTGTTACTGATATGATTACTGTTGGTGGAGAAGTTGTATTTAATGATACTGAAACAGAAAGCGATACCTTATTCAATGTTAATGCTGAAGCAAAAATTAGTGACGCATTAACTGTTGATGGTATGTTTGAAACTGTTGGCGAGAACTTTGAGTCAGCAAGTGTATTAGGTGATCTTGAAGAAGCTAATAATTACGATAAGTTTAATGTGGGTGCTTCATATGTAGTGAATGAAAACAATACAGTTACTGGTGACTATACATTAGTTCAATCTGATGCAGCTGGTAATAATGAAGATAAGAGCACTGTAGAAGTTGCACTTGACAACACTTATGGTAAGTTTACTAATAATGCATCTGTTGCTTATACTATGAATGATGGCTATACAGATGGTCACGATACTACAGTTATCGAATTGGGTACTGAGTATGCCTGGAATGAAACCACTACTCTTGGTGCTGCTTTAGTTAACAAGAATGAAGAAAAAGCTGCAGGTAATGTAATCAGCTATAACTACCTAAAGGGTACTATGGATAAAGAGTTAGCTGAAAACATGAGCTGGAATACTGAACTTAAGTATATCACAGGTGAAGTTGGAACAGCTAATACTGAGGGAACAGGTAATGCACTTACTACTTCCTTATCTGTAAGCTTCTAAATATGGCTTATAGCTAAAAGATACAAAAACAACCCGGGGGATTTATTCCCTCGGGTTTTCTATATTTATAGGAAAAAAATAACAAAATATTAGGAGGAAATATAAAAATGAAGAATAAAATTATGGTGTTAATGATAGCTTTGATGTTGGTAGGACTTATGGCAGGTAATGCAGCAGCTGCTGAGTGGAAAGCAGTTGGTGGTATGGCAATTACTAATGTAACATTAGACAAATGGAATTCTACCATTGATGATTTGAATACACTAGTTGCGAGTGATTTTAAAGGTGCAATAGCAACAAGTAATATTGAAAAAATGGAAAATATTGATAGGGTTCCTATGATTTATGTGGGGGCTAAAAAAAGATTAAACAATAAATGGACTACAACTGTACAATATGAACGTATCTTTGGTGCAGTAGAAACAAACTTTGATTCTGCAGTGGGAAGTGGGTCTGCAGAGATAGATGTAGCTTTAAATGGAATTGGTATTCTTGCTGATTACAGTTTAAATCAAAGATGGTCTTTAGGTGGAGGAATAGCGTTTTATAAAGGTACTAAAGATAAAGATTTTGAAGGGCAGGCTTTTGCTGCTTCTGGCTTAGTAGATAAAGAAGTTGATTTAGATGCAGTTAGTTATCGTCTGGGGGTTGGTTATGAAAGATCTTTTGCTGATAACTGGGATTTTAATGCTGGTTTAGATTACTTATATCTTGAGATGGATGATGATGAAGAAGGCAACGTATACAGTAATGGATTTTCCTATACTGCAGGTTTAACATATAGCTTCTAAAATTAAATCTATTGAAAAAGAAACCCCATTCGAAATTAGAATGGGGTTTTTAAAAATAAATACTATTTAATTTTTAGCGAACAATAAATTTTTTTAGTTATTTTTCAGCTTAAACTGCTTAACCAGGTCAGAAAGTGTACTTGCTGTCTGAACAAGATCTTCTGAGGCCTGAGCAATAATCTTGGTTGATTTAGACTGTTCTTCACTGGCAGCAGCTACTCCTTCTGCATTGTGGGCAGCTTCTTCGCTTACAACTGCTATTTCTCTAACTGCAGACTTGGCAACTTCACTATTTTCATTCATCCGCTGACTCTGTCTTTCAATTTTGTGGATTAACTGATCAAGGTTTTCTGCCGCACTGATTATTTCTGTAAAAGCAGCAGAGGTTGTATTAATTTCTGTCACACTCTCTTTAACCTTGTTTTCGTTTTCATTCATTTTAGTTACAGTGTTTTTTACATCTTTTTGAATGGAGACAATTAAATTGGAGATATCTCCAGTAGCTGCAGCGGATTGCTCTGCCAGTTCTCTGATCTCATCGGCTACTACAGAAAATCCTCTTCCTGCTTCACCGGCTCTGGCTGCTTCGATGGCAGCATTTAAGGCCAGTAAATTTGTCTGGGCTGCAATGTTATTAATTAAATCAACAATCTCTCCAATTTTTTCGGAGGATTGGCCCAGGGAATCAATTACCTGTGAGGTTAAGCGGGTGTTTTCACTGACTTGCTTAAAACTCTGTTCAGAATTTTTAAGGGACTGATTACCTTCTTTAATGTTTTTCATCACATTTTTTGACTGTCCGGCCATCGACTCAGTATTATTGGAGACTTTAGTAATATCTTCCGCCAGAGTATCAATGATCGAAGATACTTCTTCTACCTGGGCGGATTGTTCTTCAGCCCCGGAAGCTATCTGCTGCACAGAATTTCCAATTTCATCGGCTGAGGCGGACAATTCCTCTCCTGTAGCAGTTAAATCCTGACTGGAACTGCTCAGCTCATCTACTGTATTATCAATCCCCAACATTACACTTTGTAAACTTTCTATCATTTTCTTAAATGAGCCTGCCAGTTTTCCGATTTCATCTTCCTTATTTAAATACTTATCTTTAATTTTTACTGCTAAATTTCCAGCTGCTATTTCTTCTGCATATGAACTTAAGTCTTTTAGGGGTTCTGTCATTTTAAGCACAAAAACAAAGATTAAAATGGAGATAATTAATCCAGAAATAAGAGCAAAGAGAGCTGTATTAACTGTAACTCCATTTACCATCTGGTTAACAAAGGCCATTGAGGTCCCAACAGACCAGATACCAATGATTTCGTTCTGAGCATTCCGAATTGGCTGGTAGGCTGTTTGAAAGAGTTTCCCTACAACGTTTGCTTCACCATGAAATTCTTTTCCCTGCCTGAGTACTACTTCTTTAACTTCCTCAGAAACCTGAGTCCCAACTGCTCGACTGCCGTCTACCATTACATTGGTTGCAACTCTGGTATCTCCGGCGAAAATAGTGACGATGTTTCCCTGAGTTAATTCTCCAATCCGATCAACTATTTCAAAGTTGCCATTTATTAAGGTTTCACCTTTATATAATTGATCTCCTCTTAATTCCCATTCTCCTGGATACTCGAGATCGATAATCTCATAACCAGTAGCTAAATCTGCATTTGCTTTAATTGTGGCTGCATTTTTTGCCTCTTCAGTTGAAACATCTCTGATGCGGTAAATAATGCCTCCTGTCATTAGTATAATCCCTGCAACAACTATCAATAATATTTTGTACTTGATTGATAAATTCTTGATTTTCATTTAATTCCTCCCATTATAGAATTTAGTGTAGTGGTCTTAACTACATTATCGACAAAATTCGATAAAAAGTAAATTCTAAATCGGGGCAATTTTGTCTCATAGTAATTGTTATCATTTAATATCTCTATTATACTCGCTTTCTTTACTGTTTAAACAGGGATTGTAGCTTTAAAATAAGTTATTTTATTCTCAAATAGAAAACAGAATTAATATAAGTTTTTAATGTTTAACAAAGTATTTTTATAATAAAATTCTGTTGATTACTTCCGGATAACCACTAACCATCAGCAGTCCAAAAATAATCAGCAGGGTACCAGTTATTTTATTTACCAGAGGTAGATATTTATTAAAAGCTTTTAACCTTGGAAGCAGATAGTCCATAAATAAAGCTGTGATAAAAAATGGAAGAGCCAGCCCAACTGCATAAATAAAAAGCAGCAGTCCCCCCTGAAAAATATTTTCCCTGGTGCTGGCGGTAATTAAAATTGAACTTAAAATTGGTCCAATACAGGGTGTCCAGCCCACTGCCAGAATTACTCCCATGCTAAAGGCTCTTAAATTTCCGGTCAGAGAATTGGGAAGCTCAAATTTCTTTTCTCGATAAAAATAATTAATTTCCAGGATTCCAGTTAAATGAAGACCAAAAATAATAATTACTGTGCCTCCAATCTGCATCAGTAAACGCTGGTTTCTAATTAAAAATTTGCCCAGAAAAGTAGCGGAAAGTCCCAGAAGAACAAAAATTACTGTAAAACCGGCAATAAAGCTCAGAGCAGTAATAATTATAGAAAGCTCATTTTTCTTTTCCTTTGCTTTAGCATAATCACCAACAAGATAGGAGAGGTAAGTTGGGATCAGCGGTAAAATACAGGGTGAAAAGAAAGATAATAGTCCTGCCGAAAGTGCTGCTATAAAGCTGAGATCTGCTGTCATTTGACCACCTCATTTTTGTTTTTGTTGATTAAATTATATAACACTATATCCAGATAGACAAATATAATATTTTGTAAAATAAAAGCGGGCACCATCTGGATTATTTGGCTTATATCTGTTATACTTATACTGTGTAACAAAAAAGAAAGGAGGCAGGGCAAGATGAAAAAAATATTTCTATTTTCTTTAATAATAATTATCTTATTTAGCTTTAGTGCTGCAGCTCAGGAAGCCGAGATTGCAGATCTCGAAAATGAAAACTTAGAAAATCTGGACCTGTCTCATGAAAAATCTTTTTCCGATTCAGCGAGGAAAGAACTGCTGGGGATTGCTTCTCAGTTCGAAAGTCCGACTGATATAGAAAATATTGAAATAGATAACAGCAGTTTTAATTTAACCGGAAATGGAACTCAGTCCAATCCAGGTTTACAGCTTTTATCTGATTTGAATTTTAATACAGCTTATAATGAAGAAATTATTGATGACAAAATAGTAAGTGAAACTCAGCTGCAGTTGGAATATGCAATTAACTCCCGTGCTTTAATTAGAGCCGGTTACAGTCTGGCCAATCGAGAATGGTGGGAGGTTCAGCGACCTCAAACTGAAGCGGAGGAGACTCTTCCGGAGCCGGAGTTAAGTATAAATAGTGCTCAGACACCAGAGATCACTAATAATTCAGAACGAGTATTTAAAGAGGAAAATGAGGTCAGCCGCAGCCTTGGATTGGCCTATCAGACCAGTGATCGTTTTACGGTGTCTGCTGACTTTATAGAAAATAATGATCTAAATAGTTTTAATAATGACCTTGATTTAAATGCGGACTCTACAGTTTTTGGTCTGCAGTATAAGGATCCACTGGGGACAATTAGAGCCAGTTATCAGGTTGATTTAAATGATGAGCTGACCCAGAGAATAACCGGAGTTGAGCTTGCTTTTGATAATCTGGCAACTTTCAGTGCTTCCTATAAACTATTGGATCCGTCGGATCTGGAGTCAAAACTAAAAGCACAGACTGCCTGGGATTTAGGACTGGGAGTTAATATAAATGAGAACTATGGTTTGAATCTTGGATATGAACTGATCCAGAATAAAGGTGAGGAAGAGGTTAGCGAAAGAAATATTAGCGCTTCTTTCGAAATAAATTTCTAAGGATGGTGTAGTTAATTTGTCATTAAAAATAAGAAACATTACAGTCTTGGTTATAGTATTTTCAATAATTTTAACACCGTTAATGCCCTTTTATCAGCTGCAGGCTGCCGGGATTATTCCCCTGGATGGACTGGCAGAAGCTGAAAAGCTTCTCTATGGCTCAGTCTCCAATGAACCTATCCTGGATCGGGTTGCTGCTGTGGAACAGAGTCTTTACCAGGCTAAACAGTCGGGTTCAATTGTTCAGAGAACAGAGAAAATAATTGCTGATCTTTTTGAAACAACTGAAAAATCTCCTTCTTTAGTTTTTCTTTTTAATACAGTCGAATGGGCTGTGAGTGGAGAAATTGGCAGTTCAAATCTGCTGCAGAGAATTAGCAACCTGGAGAAGATGGTCAGTGGGGAAGTAAATAAAGGTCCACTTAAAGAGCGGATCAAAAAAATTCACCAGTTAACAATTAGTGGTAAAGAGATGCCGGTTAAGCTGGTAGAAAGCAGGACTGATCAGCTAATTCGGATTGAATTACAGCAGGAAATTAATTCTGATACTGCCAGCAGAGGCGAAAAAATTTCTTATCAGGTAGTACAGGATGTAAAAATTGACAATGTTTTAATTATCCCTGCTGGAACTACTGGCGAACTTGAGGTTACGGAAATTAAGGAAGCCGGGAAAATGGGTCAGGATGGCGATATAAAAATTGGTTTTCCTGAATTGACAACGATTGATGGAACTTCGCTGGGAGTTGCCATTGAACAGGAGGCTCAGGAAGAAAATGAGTCACAGAAACTGGCTATTGGAGCCAGTGTTCTGGGAACTGCATTATTAGGTTTACCTGGAGTTGTTGTTGGCTATTTTGTTGAAGGTGAAGAAGAAACAATTCCTGCAGGTTCAGAACTGTATATTCAGGTTACTGAACGAAAAAAAGTCAGGGGTTTAGTTTTAGAATAAATTAGATCTAACCTGCCAGAAGGCGGGTTTTTTCGTATTTCAATAAATTATACTGGCAGAGATAAACTTTGAAGGAGTTAGTATTTTGCAGACTATCAAGAACAGCTTATTTCAGCTAAATAAATATGCAGTATTTATTCTGCTCTCTTTCTGCCTTCTTTTTGTTTTTAGTTTTAATGTAAAAGCAGCAGAATATACAGTTCGGGGAGAAGAAATAACCTTTATGCAGCAGTCCGGCCTGGTGATTTTTGAGGGTTCTCCTGTTTTTAAGACTGCTGATTTCACTCTGAGAGCTGATAAATTTGAGCTTGATACTCAAAAAAATGAGCTGAAGGCTTTTAATAAAGTAGTGATCGAGTCAGAAAAAGATGACCTGCGGGGAGAAAGACTGGTTTATAATTATGAGACAGAAACGGGAACTCTTTATGGGGCAGAGGGTAGTGTCGGGGAAATTAATTTTTCTGCTGCCAGACTTAATATTTTGTCAACCTCTCCCGCTGCAGGAACTATGCAGTCAGCGGTTATTACTCCCTGTATTCGCAGAGAGCCGCATTATCATCTTGAGGCAAAAGAAGTTCGAATCAATCCCGATAATACAATAACCTTTCACCATATTGTTCCTCATATAGCGGGGATTCCTGTTTTTTATCTTCCCTATTATTCAGTCACCTATGACCCAGATGGGGAAGATGGCGAAAAACTCCAGGATGCTTTTCCTGTCCCCCAGTTTGGCTATGATGAGCGGGGAATGACAGTTGAGTTTTCCTATCCCTATCAGATTGGCAGCAAAAACAGCGGCAAAATTTATTACTGGAAAGCAGGTTCCGGGGTAGAACGGGATGAAACCCGGGAATTTGTTAATAATCACCAAATTACTGCTGATTTGAGCTTCAAAAATCGTTATTATTACCTTTATGATTATGATTTTGAGGATGAGGAGTTAGATGATGAGGAGGAAGAGTTTAGTACTTCTCTGCTTTATACTCCCGGTAATTTGAGTCTGGAAACAGGACTGCTCAGGGATCTTTTGCCTGAGGAAGCTGTGGATAGATATTTTGTAGATGCAGATTACCGTTTTGATAATGGTTTAAAGACGGGAGTCCGGAAGGAATATGATCCTGAACTGAGGGATATTGTTAAAACAGTTTATACAGCTGGTTATACTTTTGAGACTGGAGTTAGAGCTTCTTTAAGACAGGAATATGATAGGGAAGAATTAATCAAAGAAAAATATAATTTAAGCCACAGTCAGACAGCGGTCAACTGGAATCTTAAATATGTAGATGGAGAAGATTACAATTACTATCCCTATCTTGATCTTTCTTTTCCGGCAGTTTATTCTTTTAAGGCCTCAGTTGGAACCGGTCGGGTAGAAAATGGTGGAGTAGAATTAAATAAACATAGATTCAATTTAAACTATAATAACAGCTGGCAGCTGCCGGCAGGATTTTCCTATCATTTGAGCTATAATTATCGTCTGGATCACTACCGCAGCGGCTATGATCAGAACTATCACTTCTCTGTTTTAAATACTGGATTTCGCTATCACAGGAATTTAAGTGATAAATTACTGCTGCAGTCCGGTCTTTTTTATAAAAAGGACACTGTTCGCGGTCAGTCACCATTACCCGATGATCGAGAAGAGGAAGAGCGGCTGCTCAATCCATCTCTCTCACTTTCTATTGCTGGGGATTATCCACAGTCGGTCTGGTCCATTGAAAGTGATGGCAGTTATGATTTAGAAAACGAAGAATGGGATGAGATTAATCTACGCCTGCGCAAAAAAGAGGACTGTTTTGATTTTTTTATAGGCTATGAGTTTGTAGATCAGAGTATCAATTTTGGTTTTTCAATTTAAACTGACTGTATTAATTCTGCTCAGGCAAAGGTTAATAGGATTGGATGAATTTTCATAAAATCGCAGAACTTTTTCCTTTTGTCATGATAAGATAAAAGAAAAAGGATGATTTTTGTGAAAAAGAGTACATCATTTATTTTAACTGTCTCTATTAATTTGACTCTGATCTATTTGATTATCCTCTTAATTATCTTCAGTCTTTTTTCGACTCCAGCTGCAGCTAAAAACTACCAGCCGGAAATCAGCGGCAGTTTTGAAAGCGGAGATAAGCTGTATACTGACCCCGGGATTTTGGAAGGCGATGAGGATCAAGTAGTGGACTATTACCGCTATGATAAGCAGTGGCTGCGCTATAGACAGCAGCTTGCGGTGGGCGAATATTATTATCTTAAAGTTCAGCGGCAGCAGAGGATTTATGAGCAGAGTGAAACCTATGACAATTTAAATTTAGAAACAGAAGCCAATTATACCTTTTATCTGAATGATAAACTGCGCAGCAGGTTTAAGCTGCTGCTGCGGGATAAGGACTATCTGGAAGCAGAAAGCAAGGATTATCAGCTGGCCAGACTGCAGTATACCTTACAGTATGAGTTAAACGAAAAACATGATTATGAGCTTATACTCCAGCGGCAGTGGACTGAATATGAGATTACACCCGAAGATGATTACCGTTTAAATCGCATTTCATTAAAATGGGGCTGGGATTTAAGTGAGAGACTTGACCTGGATACTAAAATCCAGTTTGACCAGCAGCTTAACGATCAGAACTCTGGCAGAACAGATAAGAGCGGCCGTAAAATTTCATTTAAATTTAGATATAAACTCTAATTTTTCTTAATTCTTTAAAAACTTTATAATAAAAATTATTTGTGATATAATATTTTCAATGAGTATAACAAATAATTTAGATCGTTTATCAACAAAGGAGTTGATCAATTTTGAGTTATATGTCCAGATATCGCGATTGGCTTGTAAGTGATTATTTTGATGAAGAAACTAAACAGGAACTGGAAGCCATTCAGGATGATGAAGCAGAAATTGAAGATCGTTTTTATAAAAATATGGATTTTGGTACAGGTGGTATGAGAGGTAAAATGGGTGCTGGAACCAATAGAATCAATAAATATGTGATTCGGAAAGCAACCCAGGGGCTGGCAAATTATATTATTAACTACAGTGATGATGGTCAGGAAAAAGGGGTAGTAATTGCCTATGATTCCAGACATAACTCACCAGAATTTTCACTGGAGGCAGCACTTGTACTGGCAGCAAATGGAATCAAGACTTATTTGTTTACCGGAATGAGAGCCACTCCGGAACTTTCGTATGCAGTTAGAGAACTAAATGCAATTGGGGGAATTGTTGTAACTGCAAGCCATAATCCACCGGAATATAATGGGTATAAAGTCTACTGGGAAGATGGTGGACAGGTAGTTCCCGGGCAGGCCAGAGATATTATTGCCGAAATTGAGGAAATCGATGATTTTTCCATTGTTAAAACAATGGATGAGATGGAGGCCGTAAATGAAGGACTGCTTAATTATATTGGGGCTGAGATTGACGAAAGTTATCAAAAAACTTTAATTGATATTTTACCAGATACAGAATTAGCATTAGAGAAGGGCAGCAATTTAGCAGTAGTTTATACTCCACTACATGGAACTGGAAGTACAATTGTCCCCCAGCTTTTAAGTGAACTGGGTTTTTCTAATTTACATGTTGTGCCGGAACAGGCAGATGGAGATCCTGATTTTTCTACTGTGGAGAGTCCTAATCCTGAAGACAGAGAAGCCTTTGAACTTGCTTTAAAACTGGCCGAAAAAAAAGACGCTGATTTAATTATCGCAACTGATCCTGATTGTGATCGGATGGCACCTGCAGTTAAAGATGCTGAGGGTAATTATCAGTTTTTAAATGGAAATGAAACTGGCGTCTTATTTGCTGATTTCCTTTTACGAGAGGCTAAAGCAGCAGGTAATCTACCGGATAATGGGGTAATTATAAAATCAATTGTGTCTACAGATATGGTTTTAGATATTGCAGCTGATTATGGGGTAGAGGTGCTTGATGTTTTAACAGGGTTTAAATTTATCGGAGAAAAAATTACTGAATTTGAAAAAACAGGTGAAAAAGAATTTATTCTGGGCTTTGAAGAAAGTCTTGGTTATTTAATTGGTAAACATGCTCGTGATAAAGATGCAGCTGCTGCAGCCGGACTTGCTGCGGTTATGGCCTTAAAATATAAGGAAGAAGGAGTAAATCTGCTTCAGCGTCTGGCAGAATTACGAGAAAAATATGGCTACTTCCTCGAAGATTTAGAATCAATTCGGCTGGAAGGTAAAGAGGGACAGGAAGTCATTACTAAAACCATTGCCAGCCTCAGGGAAGAAAGCCCCGAGAAAATTGCTGGTCGTCAGGTTAAGGTAGCTAAAGACTTCAAACTGGCTAAAACCACTTATTTAGAAGAAGATAGAGAGGAAGAAATTAAACTTCCCAAATCCAATGTCCTGCAGTATTTACTCGAAGGTGATGCTAAACTGACAATTAGACCTTCAGGTACTGAGCCAAAACTTAAATTTTATTTTGCGGTACGCGAAAAAGATCAGGCAGCTGCAGAATCTGAATTAGCAGAATTTAAAGAAAAACTGATGGCAGAAGTGGAAGAGATAATGGATGATTTTTAATTTAGTTATAGAACAATAGATTTAAGCTGGCTAATAAAATAACTGGCAGAATCGCAAAAAACAAAAGGGAGGCGCTGCCTCCCTTTACTGCATTATTGGTCTTTCCTGTAAAAATGAGGTGTTATTATGAAAAAACATTTTTTGATTTTAACATTATTTATTATTTTCACCACTGTTTTTGGCTGCAGCAGTTCTCTGGCGGCTGAAGTGACTCCACCTGCCGGAGCTGATGCTGTGAATTTAACAAATATTGCCTTTGATGGTGAGAGTTATCTGGTAGAAAACTATCAGGAATTCAAAAATAGAATAGAAAGTCAAAAACAGCCCACTGTAGCTCTTGCTTTATCTGGAGGAGGAGCCAGAGCAATTGCCAATCTGGGAGTAATTAAAGCTCTGGTAGAAAATGATATTCCAATTGATCTGATGACCGGAACCAGTATGGGAGCAATCATTGCTACACTTTACGGCAGTGGACTTTCTGTTTCTCAAATGGAAGAAATTGTGACAGATACTCCTTTTGCCAGTCTTTTTAATTTTGGTGGAGGGGCTTTACTCAACAGTGAAAAAGTAAATATTTTTCTGGAGGCGGTTGCACCTCGAAAACGTCTGGAGAATTTTCTGATTCCTACAGCTCAGCTTAGTTTTGATCTGGCTTCAGGGAAAAAATATCTGGCAACACAGGGAGAAATTTCAGAAGTGCTGCAGGCATCTTATTCTATTCCGGGATATTTTCCTATTCACTCTCGAGAGGGGCATTATTTTATGGATGCGGGTGTGCTGGAGTCGACTCCTGCTAAATCAGCAGCTTTACTGGGAGCAGATTTTGTGATTGCAACTCACACTCCAGAAGGCAGCAGTAATTATGATTATGGTAGTGCTTTTCAGTCAGCCAATCGGTTTTTAGAAATTATTCAGAGTAGATATTCCGGCCAGATTCTGGAAAGATACGCCGACTTTATTATTACCGCCGATGTAAAAAATTATTCTTTTATGGACTTTAATTATGCCACCAGACTTGTAGAAATCGGTTATCAGGAAACTATAAGCAGGATCCCCGAATTAAAAAGGGCACTGAAAAAAGAAAACATTTCTCTTCGTGACCCGGAAGCAAGAAAAAAATACAATCTTGATGATGAATTACGGGATCTGGAATATAACCGCTTAATTGTCAAGGAAAGTGAGATCAGTCCTTTGATTTATTATGGTCGTGATTTTTCGCCTTTTAATCAGGATTTATTCAGGACACCCCTCAATAAATTTCAATTTGGAGTAGAATTTCATCACAATAAACTGAGATTATCTTTTCTGGGGGCTGACAGCTGGTCAGAGGGTTATACAGCTGCTCTCAGAGTCAAAAAGCTGACAGATAGTATTGATTTTTATTTAAAATATAAAAATGACTATGATTCTGCTGCAGATGATGATTATGAGGCTGAACTCAAATATTTTGGCAGACGTTTTAACTTCTCTGGAGGTTACGGCAGCCGCAGCGGTAAAGAATATTATCTTTTAGGAAATGATTTTCGCTATTTAGGTGAAAATTTTCAGTGGCAGTCAGAAAATGATCTTTTCTTAACTAGAGAGGAAGGAAATCTGAATCTTTTGAGTTCCCAGCTAATCAATTATGATTTTACAAAAGCGTGGAGCATCGGAACTGAAGTGGTCTACAACAGCAGTGATTTTGTGGAATCTCCACTTATCTATCGCGGCCAGGAACTTGCAGAAAATACTGACCTACAGGCTTCGTTAAATTTTAATTATAATTATAATCTGCAGCTTCCTGTCCAGCTTTTAAACTTTCTGCAGCTGACTGATATCGGTGGTTATTTATTTGTTGATTACTATAATGATCAGGAGCAAAATCAGGAAGGGTTGGCTGTTGGTCCGGCTTTTAATTCCCGACTTTACCTGCTGGGACTTAAACCCGTAGAACTTGAGCTGTTTGCGGCCCATGATTTTGAGATTGAAGATCAGCGTTATGGACTGCAGTTTTCCTATAGTTTTTAACATTTATAAAATTTAATGTTATAATGTTAGTGAGGATAAATTTTTGCTTGATCAAAGGATATTATATGAGGAGTGATAATATGAAAATTAAAAAAGCGGTAATTCCAGCAGCCGGCTGGGGGACCAGGTTATTACCTGCAACCAAAGCTCAGCCCAAGGAAATGCTGCCCATTGTAGATAAGCCAGCTATTCAGTATATCGTTGAGGAAGCTGTTGCAGCAGGAATTGAAGATATTTTAATTATTACCTCCAAAGATAAACAGAGTATTGAAGATCACTTTGATATATCTCAGGCTCTGGAGGATGCTCTGGAAAAACAGGGTAAAACTGAGCTTTTAGAAATGGTACAGGATATCTCGGAGATGATTACCATTCACTCAGTCAGACAGAAAGAACAAAAAGGACTGGGTCATGCGATCTATTGTGCTAAAACTTTTGTCGGGGATGATCCATTTGCAGTTTTGCTGGGTGATGATATAATTCATTCCGAAAAACCTGTTATCCAGCAGATGATAGAGATCTATGAGGAAAAAGAAGCACCAATTTTGGGCTGTAAAACCGTACCCGAAAAGGATGTCAGTAAATATGGAATTGTTAATTACAGCCGCCGGGATGGAGATGTTTATAAAGTTGAAGATATGGTCGAGAAACCTTCTGCTGCAGAAGCCCCCTCCAACCTTGGGATTTTAGGCCGTTACATTATCACCCCGGAAATTTTTGATATTTTAGAAAACACCCCTCCGGGAAAAGGAGGAGAAATCCAGCTGACTGATGCCTTAAAAACTATGCTCGATCAAAGGGAAGTTTTTGGATATGATTTTGAGGGTAAGCGTTATGATGTTGGCAACAAAATGGGCTTTTTAAAGACTACAGTCGAGCTGGCTCTGGCCAGGGAAGACCTGGGACCTGAATTTAAACAGTACTTAAAAGATTTAACTGAAGATTTTTAGATAAGTTTAGAATTTGAAAAATTGAGCAAGAGTTTCCTGATCAAAATCTGGAGTCAGAAGGGTTTTCAATTCTTCTATATTTTCAGGTTTTTCCAGAATAAGTCGGGAGGCTCTTTTGCTTCCTATACCCGGTATGGCTTCCAGCTCTTTTTTGCTTAAATCGCTAAATTTCTGGGGCCATTTTAAGGCGGTGATGGAGCGGTAACCGTGATCCACAACTTTTGCTTTTTTAAAAAAGTCAGCTGGCTGGTCGATTACTGCAGTTAAAATAGGATAGGTTCCCAGCTGGCGGCAGTAGTTGAGACTTCCTTTTTTCTTTTCCGAATAAAGATCAGTTAAAATAACACCCCGGGGAAATACTTTTTTCAGCATCTGATGGTTGATTCTTTTATTTATTTTTTCTTTATATTTTTTAAATTCTCCCTGAGAGTATTTTACTTCGGGATAGCTGCCCAGGCGGACAACCTGACGGATATTGATCCTTCTGAGCAGCAGATCATCAGTAAGTAATTTTTTGAGAAATTGATAGTTGTGCTTTAGAGTTTTCTTGCTTTCCCCGATCAGTCCGTGCAGAAAGTTGAGGCCGGGCAGTAATTTGGGGATTCCATTTTCCCTTCTGCCCCCAATTTCGTTCATTAATTTGATGGCAAAATAATTTTCCTGGCTGCTGCTGTCTATATTGTTTTTCTTTAGAACCTCAGGGTCAGCAGATTCGAGGCCAAAGGCTGCAGTATCACCGGCAGTATTATATTTGCTAATTATTTCTATAATCTCAGCTGCTTTTTCGGGATGGCGGGCAATTTCGGCCGGATTCATATTATCCATATGCAGCACCTTTAGCCCGGGATCAGCCTGACGGATCCCCTGATAAAGTTCTCTAACTTGAGCCGGATTTAAGCTGAAGCTGCCATTGTCCTCTACAGCTCCATAGAGCAGGAGGTCAGTCTGACTGCCCAGGCGGAAGTGGTGGATTCCGGCTGCTGCCAGTGCTTTAACCTCAGCTGCTACTGCTTCCGGACTGCGGCTGTAGCTTAGTTTCTTTAATCGTTCACTGCAGAAAGCACAGTGACTTAAGCGGGGACAGCCTCTAAATGTTTCTAACTCAGCCACTATTTTTGGATAATTGGGATGTCTTGTGAGCAGAGATGCACCGCTTAAGGCAAATTGATTGATATATTTTTCGATTTGTGGGGGCGAAATTTCTATTTCATTTAGACGTTCAAAGATATCAACTGCAGCAATTTCTGCTGTCAGAATATCATAATCATCCTTAAATTTAGCTTTCATTTTTTCTATTAAAGTTATCGGACCCCCCAGAACCTTGGTTGGATAAAATACTTTTTGGCCGATTTCCTTAATTTCTGCGGCTGTGGCAGGCTGACCGCCGAGATAGTGACCGGGGACTGTGGTACCGGCTATCAAAATTACTATATCTTCAGCTTCCATTTTTTTGAGTTCATTTTCTTTATTGGCTCTAAAATTATCAATGCTTAAGTAACTAAGATTATCCGGGTTAATTCCTGATTCAAGTAAGGCTCCCCAGAGATAACGAATATGGGGTGAAACATAGGGAGGAACCCCCAGGCAGGAAGGTTCATCTAAATAGCCATCGATCACAGTAATTTTTAACTGGGTATTTTTCATGACAAATTCCTTTCTAAGATATTGATTTGCTGTTTTAAGTTCTCAAAAAGAATTTAAAAGAGCAGATTATTGTTCGATAATTGTTCTATAATTGGAGTTAAATAAGTATTTATTGTGATTTATAACTTTATTATAACATAAAGCTCAATTTTACGAAAAATACGGGGATAAATCAGAATTTAAAGCAGGATTTGGGAGATTGAGATAAAATATATATAAGTAGAGAAAAAAGTGGTGGTTAATGGATTTGAAAATACTGCTGGAGTAATTATTATTTGATTATTTATAACTATTTAAATGGAGATGAAAATTGTGCCTAAACTGAAAATGTTCATTCCAAAAATTTTATCTTTTGTTTTAGCTATTTTAATTTTGACTGCCCTACCGGTTTCAGCAGAATTTTATAAGCTGGGACTTGTTGATTTTGTCCAGGGAGAACATCAGATAACAGTGCCTATTTTTTCTCCAGCCAGAGAAATTCCTATCACAGCTGAGGCGGATACTATTTTAATGGCTGCCGGGGCTGAGGATTTTAAACTGGAAGCAGGTAAAGAATATTATATCACTCAGGGAGCTTTTAAAAAACAGCCGGAGCTAAAAAATTCTCAAGTTGAGGCAAAAAGCGGCTGGGGAGTTCAGATTATGGCCAGCTCTTCTGAGGAAAATGCCCTGGAGTATAAAAAGCAGGCAGCAGCAGATTTTAAGGAACAGATAGTTGTTAAAAAAGAGGCAGGGCTGTTTAAGGTTCTGGTCGGTGCTTTTAAAAAGCACAAAGAAGCCGGGAAACTGCAGCAGCGGCTGCAGGAAGCAGGTTATAAGGGCTGGGTGCGAGAATTTGAATTTCTGAGTGAAAAAACAGAGCTGGCTCCGGAGAAGGCTGAGGCGCCAGCTGCTTTCAGCCCCGAAAGTCAGGTAATTGGAGAAGGTCTTAACTTTTATAATTCTGAAGGTGAAAAATTAAGAGAGGCCCATGTTTTTAAAATAAAGGGGCAATTTGAAGCTGCCGGCAAAAAAATGCAGGGAGAATATCAGTTTGGACCGATCGGCAACTCGGTTTTATTTAGTTATAAAACTGATCTGGAGGACTTAACTGCTCATTTGCTGCAGAGTTCCTTTAATCCAGGTGCTCCCACAGCTGCTTTAAAAGCTCAGGCTGTGCTTTATAGAACCGAGCTTCTTTATCAACTGGAAACCCAGGGCGCCCGTCTGGAAAATATGAATGGTTTAAATTTTGGTAGATTGAGTCCTGTTTTTAAAGAAGCTGCAGCGGCAACAGAAGCTCAGGTCTTAATTAGAGATGATGAGTTTTATTATAATAATGATTTTTCTTTTAAGGAGATCAGCAGACCCCGGGTCGGGATTGTGCCTCTGGCTCAGGCAGATTATGATTACCGGGAAATTATTAGTTATTATTATGAGCGAGCAGAGCTGGCAGAACTGACTGAATTGGTGGATAGTGAGCTTAAATTTACTGCCAGAATTGAGAGAGGGCTGCAATTTAAAGAGATCAGGCAGATGAGCTGGTCAGGTCCCCGGGTAATAACCGTTATTGACTATGACCTTTCAGCTGACAAATTAAAACTGAAGCCGGTACTTGCCCGGGGTGTTGTGCCAGGGCGAGAAGATCTGGCAGAGATTATTCGAAATAATTCCGCTCTGGCTGGAGTTAACGGTGGTTATTTTCATTACAGTGGTAGGCCGCTGGGTTTACTCTACCTGAATGGTATGCTGGTCAGTGAGCCGCTCTATAATAGAACTTCACTTCTGATCCACCAGAACCAGAAAATCTCTTTTGCTCAGGTAGACTGGAAAGGTGAGTTTAAGGTTGCTGAGCTTGCGCGTTCTTTTAATATAAACGGAGTTAACAGACCAGTTGGAGCTGAGGAAACAGTAGTTTTTAACAGTTATTTTGGAGCCCGCATGCCTGCTCTCAAAAAAGGTTATTATGATATTGTGGTCCGCTCAGGCGAAATTCTGGGTGTAGAAACAGAAGCCGGAGTAAAAACTCCTATCCCACCTGATGGCTATCTTATTCGGGTTGGTTCTAAAGAAAGTGAATTGATTAATGTGATTCCGGAGTTGAAGGGAAAGACCGCTGAGCTAAAACATAATTTTTCACCGGATTTAGAGGCGAAAAATATTGTCCATGCAGTCGGTGGAGGTCCCAGGCTCCTGGCTGATGGAGAAATTAAGATTACAGGAAAAGAAGAGAAATTTCAGCCTGATATTCTAAACGGGAGAGCCCCAAGAACTGCCCTGGGTTTAACAGCAGATAATCATCTGCTGATGCTGACTATTGACGGCAGACAGGCAGATTTTAGTATTGGAATGACTCTCCAGGAAACTGCTGAGCTATTAAAAAATCTGGGTGCAGTGGAGGCCATGAATCTTGATGGTGGGGCTTCTGCCAGGATGGTAATCAGGGGTTTTACAATGAACAGCCCCAGCGCTGAGAGGCTTATTTCCAATGGAGTGATAGTCAATAATAGTGATATTGAATAAGAAAGAATAAAAAATTTAAGTTGCAATTTATTAAATAAGATACTAGATGAGGAGAGATAAAATGTATAAAAAAACAATTACACTGATGATCACAGCCGCAATTATTTTCGCATCCTTTTCGGCAGCCAGCGCAGTTGAGCTGCAGTCGGTTAATTATTTAATTTCTGGAGATTCGATGGAAATTGATACTCTGCAGTTGGAACCAAAATTTAGATTTAAGGGAGGACAGCAGGGTAAATTGAATTTAGCTTTTGATGGTGATCAATTCCATATTGGGGGCGATATAGGTTTAAATATGGTGGCCCAGAACGAGTTTAGAATGGATCTTCATTTAATGCTGACCGATGAAGTTGACAGCCAGAATTTCGGAAAAAGTGTGGGAATTTCAGCCGTAACTTTAAATTCTGATTTGAATTTTTTCTGGCAGACCTATTATTTTGTTGATGATAATCTGGATGATCATGCTTATTATCGTGGTGGAGCAAGATACAAGATTGGTCCCCGCAGTGATTTTGAACTAAGTATTGGTAATCAGTACTGGGATTTAAGCAATAAAGTAATAAATCTCGGAATCAGCTATCAGATGTAGGGGGAAGTCATGGAAAACTATCAGGCAGAGGAATTAGTAAAATATATTAAAAAATTTGCAGAAAAAAGAATAATGGTTCTGGGAGATTTAATTGCTGATAAATTTATTATCGCTGATCCGGAAAGACTGTCCCGGGAAGCTCCGGTTTTAATTTTAAAACATCAGCAGGAAAAAACTCTTCCCGGTGGGGGAGCAAATGCGGCGGCCAATATTGCCAGCCTGGGAGCTGAGGTAGATTTATTGGGTGTTGTCGGTGATGATCTGGCTGCAGAAGCTTTAAAAGAAGAGCTTAATCAGCGTCAGATTATTACTGCCGGGATTTTTAAAGATGCCAGCCGCCCTACTGCCGAAAAAACCAGAATTCTGGCCGGTGGAGATCAGATAGTCCGCCAGCAGGTAGTCAGGGTAGATAAGGTTAAAAGTTTTGACATCAGCAGCAGTCTGAGAGAAAAATTACTTTCCTATTTAAAAGAAAATATTGCTCAGAGTGATGCTGTTCTCTTTTCGGATTATGGGAATGGGATCTTTAATCAAAATACTACTACAGATTTTGTTCAGACTGCAGCTGCCGCTGACAAAAATTCGGCTGTGGACAGCCGCTATCAGCTGGGTCAGTTTAAGGGTGCTGTAATTGCAACTCCCAACCTGGAGGAAGCTTCTGCAATTTATGGAGAAGAATTAAGAAGCCAGGCTGAGGTAGAAAAAGCAGGACTGAAAATGAGAAAAGACCTGGAATTACAATATCTGCTGATAACTCAGGGTGGAGACGGGATGAGCCTTTTTGCTCCGGGAGATAAGATTGACCATATACCTGCTGCTAATTTTACAGAAGTTTTTGATGTGACAGGTGCCGGAGATACGGTTGTGGGTACGCTAATCCTGGCTCTGGCAGCAGGAGCACCGGTAGAGATTGCAATTAGAATTGCCAATTATGCGGCCGGAATTGTTGTCCGCAAAAGTGGTGTGGCTTCAGTTACAGCAGCAGAACTAATCAGGGAAGTGAATAAAAATGACAGCTAAGATAATGGATTTAGAAGCTTTGAAAAAAGAAATTGAAACTAAAAAAGAGGCAGGAGAGCTGATAGTTTTTACCAATGGCTGTTTTGATCTCCTGCATGTAGGACATATTCGCTATTTAAAAAAAGCCGCTTCTCTGGGGGACAGGCTGGTGCTGGCTGTAAACAGTGACAGTTCTGTTAAAGAACTGAAGGGAAAAGCGCGGCCCTTTGTGCCCGAAAATGAAAGGCTGGAGATGCTTGCTGCTTTAGAGATGGTTGATTATTTAATTCTATTTTCAGAAATTGACGCCAGACAGCTGCTGGAAGAAATCGAACCGCAGATTTATGTTAAGGGTGGAGATTACAGAATTGAAGACCTGCCTGAAGCAGAAACAGTTTACAACTACGGTGGGAAAATAGTATTGGTAACAGAAGTTAAAGGAAAATCAACAACAAATATAATCAAAAAGATAAGGCAGAGTAAAGATGAAAAATAGTCAGCTGCAAATTCTTATTCTGCTGACCCTCTTACTTTTAGGTGTGACAATGCTGGAATTAGGAATTTCATTTCAGGATTTGATGAGTTTTTGAGGGAAAACTGAGACCAGGATGGGGGGATATTCTTGTTTAAAGAGAAGGAAGAAGAAGAGATTATAGAGATGGCCCAGGCTGGAAATGACTTTGCAATAGAATATCTAATAGATCAAAATATGGACATAGTCTATGCCAAGGCCCGATTCTTTTTTATCAAAGGTCTGGACCGGGATGATGTGATTCAGGAAGGAAGAGTTGGTTTATATAAGGCAATCAGAGATTTCAAGGAAGATAAAGGAGCCTCATTTAGAGGTTTTTCTCAACTCTGTGTGCACAGACAGCTGGTATCGGCAATTAAAAAGGCAAATAGACAGAAGCATATGCCTTTAAATACCTCTGCTTCTCTGGATAAGAGTCTGGACTATGGAAATGAAACAGGAAGAACTTTTAATGAAATTTTACCTGATGAAGGAGAAAACCTGGAGAAAAAATTTATCTGTCAGGAAACTTTAACAACAATTATGGATGAGCTTTCGGAAGAATTAACAGATCTTGAGTGGAATGTGTTTATGCTTTATCTGGACAGCAAATCCTATCAGGAAATATCTGATGATCTCGATATTAATGTTAAAACTGTTGATAATGCTCTACAGCGGGCAAGAAAGAAGATTGATGATCTTAAAGAGCACTACAACCTCAAAGGAGTTGTTAATTAAAGTTGAAAGTACTGGATATTTTAAAAGATTTAGTTTATCCCGAAAAACCTGTCTGTCTTGCCTGTGGAAGAAGACATGATCATTCGGAAATTGAAGGGATTTGTGAACGCTGTCTGGCCCGGTTTTCTTTTATTACCGATGCCTGTCCTGTCTGTGGGAGAGAGGTCATTCCAGCAGCTCTGATTGAGGGTCAGCCCTGTCCGGAATGTCAGGAGGAGAGGCCTCCCTATAATTTTGCCCGCAGTGTATTTACCTATTCCGGCTATGCAAGAGAAGTGCTCTTAGAATACAAATATGGGCACCGGCCAGATCTGGCAGAACCATTTTCGCAGATGTTATTTCTCTACTATGATGAATATTTTAAAGATCAGGAGATTGATTATCTGATTCCGGTCCCGATGCACGGGGATCGAAAAACTTACCGCGGCTACAATCAGGCTGCAAGACTGGCTCAGGCACTTTCTAAAAAAATAAATATCGAATATAAAGATGTTCTTTTGAGAGTCAAAAATTCACTTCCCCTTTATACCTTAACTAAAAAGGCCAGAAAACTGGAGCTGGAGGGAGCTTTTGAGTTAAAAGAGGATGTTGATTCTTCTATTTTTACGGATAAGAATATTTTAATCATTGATGATATAATTACAACCGGTACAACTTCTTCCGAAATTTCTCATTTTGTTTTAAAGGAAATGGGAGCTGCTGGTGTTTATGTACTGACAACTGCCTCGGTGCCGGTGAAAACTGACTAACTTTTTTAACCCCGGCGAGAAAAATGACTCCGGCCTGGGAGAGGGTGTTCATCAGATTAAAAACAAATTAAGTTTTCTAATAATTAAATTTTTAAGCAGGAATTAATCTCACTTTGTAGAATAATATAATATACAGAGAAACATATAATAATAGATGTAAGAGAGGAGTGAGCTTCATGAAAATTATGACTTATGGTAAAAACATTGATATTACCCCAGCTTTAAAGGAGCACGCAGAGGAGAAGGTGCAGAAGAAGCTAGACAAGTATTTTGATGGAGAGCCGCTGGAAGTTCAGATCTCAATGGAAGTAGAAAAGGAAAGACATATTGTTGAAGTTACCGCTTTTATTAAAGGTTTAATTTTAAGAGGAGAAGAAGTTTCCGATGATATGTATACTTCTATCGATGGTGTGATGGATAAACTCGAGCATCAGATGAGAAAGTACAAATCTAAACTTCATAATAGATATATTGAGAGAAAACAGGAATACAAAGAAGAATATAAGAAAAAAAGGAAGGAACAGGTTTTAAATCATCAGCTGGGAAATGACGAAGAAAATGTGGAGACAGATGAGTTTGAGCCCCAGGTGGTTAGAACTAAAAGTTTCCCGATGAAACCAATGAAGGTAGAAGAAGCCTGTATGCAGATGGATCTTATCGGACACAGCTTCTTTGTTTTTTTAAATGCTGATACAGAAAAAACCAATGTAGTTTACAAACGGAATGATGGGAACTACGGTTTGATAGAACCAACCTTTGGTTAATAGCTGAGAAGTAATTTTAAGTTTGATCTTTTAAATATAATTTAGTTGAATAAGTTTGAATTCAGAGGGGTGCTCTTAACGGAGTGTCCCTTTTTTATTTATATTATGTTATATATTTCACTAGTATCAGATACAAAACGGCCGTTTGTATCTGATACCTAAGGTTTTTAATCTGCCTTTAATTGAGTTTTAAACCTTAAGATGATATAATTACTTTGATTGAGATAGTGAAAATGAAATAAATTAATAAAATGGCTGAAACTATTAAAATAAGATTAAAAATTATTAGGTCTTAAACCTTAGGGAGGAAGATAAATGTTTGAGTTCCTCAAGAACTTATTTAAAGATGCAAATGAAAAAGAACTGGAAAAATTAGAACCAATTGTAGAGCAAATTAATTCGCTGGAGCCTGAGATGCAGCTTTTAAGTGATCAGGAATTAAAGGCAAAAACAGAAGAATTTAAAAATAGACATCAAAATGGTGAGAGTCTGGACGATCTTTTAGTGGAGGCTTTTGCTGTCGTGCGGGAGGCTTCGCAGAGGGCAACAGAAGCTGGATTTCGGCATTATGATGTTCAGCTGATTGGGGGTATTGTACTTCATCAGGGCAAAATAGCAGAGATGAAAACCGGTGAAGGTAAAACTCTGGCCGCAACTCTGCCTGTTTATTTAAATGCCCTGACAGGTAAAGGTGTCCATGTAGTAACTGTTAACGACTATCTGGCCGAAAGAGATAGTGAATGGATGGGCCAGATTTATCGTTTTTTGGGAATGTCAGTCGGTGTAATTTTAAGCGGCATGACTCCTGCTGAGAGACGGGAGGCCTATAACTGTGATATTACCTATGGTACCAATAATGAGTTTGGATTTGATTATCTGCGGGATAACATGGCCTATAAGGAAGAAGATCTGGTGCAGCGGGAACACCACTACGCAATTTTAGATGAGGTTGACAGTATTTTAATTGATGAGGCCCGGACCCCCCTTATTATTTCGGGACCGGTCCAGGAAAAAAGTTCAGATTACCGCAAGTTTAATCGAGTAATTCCTGCTTTAAAACGGGAAGAAGATTATGAGATTGATGAGAAAAATAAGCTGGTAACTTTAACTGAAGCTGGAGTAGAAAAAGCAGAGAAAAAATTGAAGGTAGATAATCTGTATTCAGAAGAAAACTTTAAGCTCAATCATCAGTTAAATCAGGCCTTAAAAGCTCATACCTTAATGAAAAAAGACAGAGATTATATTGTTAAAGACGGAGCGGTAAAAATTGTGGATGAATTTACCGGCCGGGTAATGGAAGGCCGCCGCTACAGTGAGGGTCTGCATCAGGCTATTGAGGCTAAAGAAGGGGTAGAGGTCCAGAAAGGAAGTCAGACCTTTGCCAAAATCACCCTGCAGAACTTTTTTAGAATGTATGATAAACTGTCCGGAATGACTGGTACTGCCGAAACTGAAGAAGAAGAATTTATTAAAATTTACGATATGCCGGTTGTGGTTGTTCCGACAAATGAGCCGATGATTAGAGATGATCTGCCTGATCTGGTATTTACCAATAAAGAGGCTAAATATAAAAATGTGATTGGAGAAATTAAAAGATTATACGAAAAAGGTCAGCCGGTACTGGTCGGTACAGCTGATATAGAAAATTCCGAAATGCTGAGTCGGGAACTGAAAAGAGTAAGTGTACCACACGAAGTTCTAAATGCGAAAAACCATGAACGAGAAGCGGAAATCATAAAAGATGCCGGACAGAAAAAAAGTGTAACCATTGCGACCAACATGGCCGGTCGGGGTACCGACATTGTTTTAGGTGAAGGTGTTGTAGAACTCGGTGGTCTCCATGTTTTAGGTACTGAGCGGCACGAAAGTCGTCGGATTGACAATCAGCTGCGTGGTCGTGCTGGTCGTCAGGGAGATCCAGGGTCTTCACAGTTTTATGTATCACTAGAAGATGATCTTTTAAGGCTCTTTGGTTCCGATAAAATCAATGGTATTCTGGATAAACTGGGTGTGGATGAAGACCAGCCGGTTGAGCACAAGATGATATCTAATTCAATTGAGCGGGCCCAGCAGAAAGTCGAAAGCCGCAACTTTGATATCAGAAAAGCAATTTTAGAATATGATGATGTCTTAAATAAACAGCGGGAAGTTATTTATGGACAGCGTAAAACCCTGCTGACCACAGAAGAACTGGAAGAAAAGATTGCCGGGATGCTCGAACAGCTCCTGGGAGATGTAATGGAGATGTTTATTTCCGAAGATTTACACCCTGATGAATGGGATTTAGAGGGAATGCTCGAGTATTTACATGGAATTGGACTGGCCCGAGATGTCGAAACTGCTGAGATTAAAGGTCAGGAGCGGTCTGAGATCAAAGAAAAAATTACTCTCAGTTCTCTTGCTTCCTATCAATCCAAGCGGGAAAAGATTGATTCTGAGCGCTTTAATAAAATAATCAAATTCCTGGCACTAAGGGTAATTGACCGTAAGTGGATGACTCACCTTGATAATATGGATGAGCTGAGACAGGGAATTGGACTGAGAGCTGTTGGTCAAAAAGATCCGCTGACAGAGTATAAATTCGAATCTTTTGATATGTTTAACGAACTGACATCTTCCATCAGAGAAGATATTGTAGAAACCGCCTTTAAGGTTGAAGTTGAAGAAAGAGAAAATATGCCCAGCCAGCAGATTAATCAGCGTCAGCTGAATTATTCTTCGCCGGAGGCTGCTTTAGAAGGTCAGGCAAAAGGTAATGATAAAAGTAATGCTGGTGACGGCAGTATTGGTCAGGCAACTGTTGTTAAGGAAGAAGAACCCGGACGTAATGATCCCTGTCCCTGCGGCAGTGGTAAAAAATATAAAAAGTGTTGTGGGAGATGATTGTAGTGAATAATAATTTTAAAGAACATTTTTCAGAGTTAAAAGATAGATTTCAGGATTTGAGTGATTTACTTTGACCGGGAAAGACTGCTGCAGAACAAAAAAGAGATAGAAGCAGAGATGGCAGCGGGTGGATTCTGGGATGATAAGGAAAATGCACGTCATAAATCACAGAAGCTGGATCGGATCAAAAAACGCATGCAGGTTATCAATCAGCTGGAAGAAAAATTTGAAGAAGCTGAAGTTTATTTTGAGCTGGCAGCAGAGGAAGATGAAAGCTTAGCCAGTGAACTTAGAGTGACTTTAACTGAGCTGGAAAAAGAGCTCGAAAAACTTGAGCTTAAGCTGCGCCTGAATGAACCCTATGATGATCATAATGCAATTCTTTCTATTCATCCCGGGGCCGGAGGTACTGAATCTCAGGACTGGGCTCAGATGCTGCTTCGAATGTACAGCCGCTGGGCAGAGTCAAATGGATATCAACTGCAGACTCTAGATTTTAATCCGGGAGAAGAAGCCGGAATTAAAAGTGTGACCCTGATGATCAGTGGGGATTATGCCTATGGTTATTTAAAAGGAGAAAAAGGGGTGCACCGTCTGGTTAGAATCTCTCCTTTTGATTCCTCAGGCCGGAGACATACTTCTTTTGCTTCGGTTGATGTCATGCCGGAGATTGATGATGATATAGAGGTTGATATTGATGAAAGCGACTTAAAAATAGATACCTATCGGGCAAGTGGGGCCGGAGGTCAGCATGTAAATAAAACTGATTCCGCAGTCCGGATTACCCACCAACCGACCGGGGTTGTGGTTCAGTGTCAGAATGAACGTTCACAGCATAAAAACAAGGCAACTGCAATGAAAATCTTAACTTCCAAACTGCTGGAGCTGAAAGAAGAAGCTCAGGCCGAAAAGATTGATGAATTAGGTGGAGAGCACAAAGAAATTGCCTGGGGAAGCCAGATTCGCTCCTATGTTTTTCATCCTTATAATCTGATTAAAGATCACCGGACTGATTTTGAAGAGGGTAATATTGATAAGGTGATGGATGGTTATCTGGATGAATTTATAGAAGCCTATTTAAAATATAAAAGTTCAAGGCAATAATTATTATATAGAGGAAAAGGTGAATTGGTTGAAGAAAATACTAATCGGAATTATTTTAATAACCTTTATTGCTGCCGCCTGGACTCTGACTGCAAGAATAGATCAGGTTGATCAGAGCTCAGGGGTAGAAATAGTAATTGATGGAGAAGCTTATTTAGAGCTGAAATCTCTTGCTCCAGAGATTAATCTGCAGAAATTAAAGAAAAACGGAGTTACTGCACTGGCAGTTTATCAGCAGAGCTTAGAAGATTTTCTGGATAGTGGGGCTCTAAAAAGAGTTGAAGCTCTGGATCTAATTTTAGCAGGAAATGAACTGCAGACAGAGCTTGAAAATAATGAGATAAATATTGGTCAGCTCGAAAATTCAGCGTTATTTGCAGTTTTCAGTGATTCTTTAAGAAAACAGCTTAATAATTTAGCATCTGGACTGGCTGCCGAATACTCAGCTAAATTTTTTGAGACAGCTGAGTATGATTTTATTTATTTTCCCAAATGGCATGAGCAGCTTAAAGATTTAAACCTGGGTTTTAATGCCGATCAGGTGCGGGAAGCCAGGGAGTTGGGTCTAAAGGTTGTCTATCGCAGTAATAATAAGTTAAATGCTCTTTCTGCCCTGAAAAATAACCTGGAATTATTAAGTCCGGAGTATTTGATTTTTGATGGGGAGGAAATAACTGGTTATCCAGGTAGAATTGAAGAAACTGCAGCCTTAATGCAGGAGCATAATTTGATTTTTGGAAAGATAGAAGCCTTTATTGCTGCTCAGGCTGGAGCAGATAAATTAGCTAAATTGAATGATTACCAGCTGCTGCGAACTCACAGCATGCAGCAGGAAGAAGTAGAACAGGCTGACAGCCAGGAAATTATTAATCGTTATTTACTTTCTGTTAGAGAAAGAAGTGTCAGAGTTCTTTATCATAAACCCTATCTTGAGGGCAATCAGCTGGCAGAGAGGAATCTGGAGCTGCTTGCTGCTTTAAGTTCCCGCCTGGAAGCTGAAGGTTATCAGCCCGGAAGTGCAGAACCAGTATCATATTTTAGTAATTCCAGCTGGCATCTGCTGGCGATTCTGTTGGGAGTAACAGCTGCCGGTATTTTACTTCTAAATTATTTTACAGCTTTTAAATATTCTGGAATAATGAATTTCTTCTTTCTGGCTGCAGCTGTAGCGGGAATTTTTCTTCTGCAGTCCGGTAGAGAAATTTTATTAAGGCAGATCACTGCACTTGGTTCAGCGGTTATTTTTCCTTCCCTGGCAGTAATTATTTTTCTGCTGGAAAAAGATAGAGGAGGAGAAAAACTGGAGGGTGGATTCAGTCTGGCTTTTGTTTTCTTCAATTTCACTGCCGCTGTTATCACAGCTCTGATTGGTGGAGTTTTTGTAAGTGCTGCTTTAAACAGCAGTGAATTTATTTTTAAAATTAATTCTTTTAGAGGAGTAAAACTTGCCTTTCTGCTGCCCCTGATTATAATTTCTCTTTATTATTTATTTCAGCCCGGAAGCAAAAATTTGAGGCAGGAGATTCCACGCCTGCTGGAAAAAGTTATTAAAGTAAAGCATATTATTCTGGCCGGTGTACTGGCCCTGATTGCAGTTATCTATATCGGGAGGACCGGGAACTTTCCGCTGCTGCCGGTTCCAGCCTGGGAATTAACTATTCGCAGTCTGCTGGAAAAAGTCCTGTATGTCAGGCCGCGTTTTAAAGAATTTTTAATTGGACATCCACTTTTTATCTTTGCCCTTTATCTGGGTGCGAAAAAGAGAAAAGAATTATACTTTTATCCCCTGCTGATGCTTGCTTCAGTAGGAGTGATTACAACTGTTAATACCTTTTCTCATCTCCATACACCGGTGATGATTTCACTGCTCAGGACTTTTCATGCTTACTGGTTGAGTTTTGGAGTGGCTCTAGTTTTAATTGGTTTTTATAAATTATTTAATTATCTTTATCAAAAATATTATTTTACCGGGGTTAAATAATGAAAAAAATTGTAATTTCAGGTTATTATGGTTTTAACAATCTTGGGGACGAGGCTGTTTTAGCGGGGATAAGCTCACTTTTAAAAAACAATAAAGAAGAACTTAAAATAACTGTTCTTTCAGCCAGTCCGCAAAACACAGCTGAACTCTACAATCTTAATGCTGTCAGTCGGACTTCTCTGATTCAGATTGCGGCTGCTCTGGCTGAGGCCGATCTTTTTATCAGTGGAGGGGGCAGCCTGCTGCAGGACGTTACCGGCAGTTTTTCTGTTCCCTATTATCTGGGGCTTGCCTGGCTGGCAAAAATTCAGGGTACTAAAATAGTTTTTTATGCTCAGGGTGTCGGTCCGCTCAATAAATGGTGGAGCCAGAAATTAACTGCTCTGACACTAAATAGATTTGAACTGCTGGGAGTGAGAGATCAAAGTTCAAAGAAGCTTCTGGAGGAGATTGGTGTCAAAAAAGAAATTGAGCTGACAGTTGATCCTGTTTTTGCTCTTTATGATCCTCTAAATAATATGAGGCAGCAGATTAAGGGGAAAATAGAAGTTGGAATTTCGGTCAGACCCTGGCCAGTTGATTATATCTCAGAGCTTGCTGCAGGTTTAAATCATTTTGCCAGGGACAAAAATGTTAAATTTATTTTGTTTCCGATGCACCAGGGCTCAGATGAAAAAATTTCGAGACAGTTAAAAAACAGCTTGAAGGCTGAAGCTGAGATTTGTGAGCTTCCATCAGGTCCGGAAGAAGCGTTAGAAGAATTTTCTCAGCTTGATCTATTTGTTGGAGTACGGCTGCACAGCCTGATTTTTGCTCTGCTAAATCAAATTCCACTGCTGGCCTTAAGCTATGATCCTAAAATTGAAGGATTGATGGCCGGGCTTGATTATCTGCCCCTGATCAGACTGGAAGACTTAGAGGCAGAAAAAGCAGCAGCTGAGCTGGAAGCTGTTTTTGCAGAAAGGTACAGTCTGCGCAAAAAAATAAAAGAATTTTTAGAGCAGAAAAAGGAAGAAGCTGAAAACTTTGCGGAACTGGTTTTAGAGGAGGTTGACTCTTGCGAAAGCTGATAAAAATACTGGATGTAGATATTGACAGGGTCAACCTTGAGCAGGCAGTAGAGAGAGTTAGAGAGTTAATTGTTGATCACAATCGCCCTTCGTTAGTGGTAACTCCAAATTCGGAAATGCTGGCCCTGGCTGCTGAGGACAGGGAGCTGGCACGGATTTTGAATTCGGCTGATCTGGCAACTGCAGATGGAATTGGAGTGGTTATTGCTTCTAAAATTATGAGAGAACCGCTGCAGGAAAGAGTTGCTGGATTTGACTTGATCAGTCTGCTGTTTCAGGAAATGGCGGAAGCTGATATTAATTTTTATTTTCTGGGTGGAAAGCCCGGGATTGTTGATCAGGCAGCTGCAAATTTGAAAGAAAAGTATCCTGCTTTAAATATTTCAGGTTATCACCATGGTTATTTAGATCAGGAAAAGCAGGAAAAGGTGATTTCCGAAATAAATGAGAAGAATATTGATCTGCTGCTGGTGGGAATGGGAGTCCCCCTGCAGGAAAAATTTCTGGATAATAATTTAGAGAAATTAAATGTGGGAGCTGCAGTTACAGTTGGCGGCAGTTTTGATGTGCTGGCCGGAGAGGTAAAGCGAGCACCACTCTGGATGCAAAAAGCTGCTCTAGAATGGTTTTACAGACTGCTGCAGGAACCATCTCGTTTTGGCAGAATATTATCTCTGCCTAAATTTATATTTTTAGTAATCAAATCGGAATATTTTAGTTAAGATTATTTTTGAACAGGGAGAGAAGTTTATAAGGGGGAAGATAATTTGAAAAAAAGAACAATTATCGATTATCTGGGAATCACAGTTGGTTCTTTTTTGATTGCCCTGGCTTTAACTGTGTTTCTGGTTCCAAATAAAATTGCTGCTGGTGGAGTCAGCGGTCTGGCAACTGTTATTTATTATATAACATCATTTCCCATCGGGATTACAATGCTGATTATCAATATACCGCTTTTTTTGGCCGGGCTTAAAATCATGGGAACCAGCTTTGGAATGCGGACAATTTATGGTATAATCACTCTTTCAGTATTTACGGATCTGCTGCAGCCGCATATGTCAGCTCTGACTGATGATCTGCTTCTGGCTTCAATCTATGGGGGAGTAGTCGGTGGAATTGGACTGGGAATAGTTTTTCGTTCCCGGGGAACTACCGGTGGCACAGATATGATTGCCTCACTGATTAATTATTTTACCGGGATTACTGTGGGGGAGGGACTTTTAATTGCTGATGGAGTTGTGGTAACCCTTGCCGGAGTCTTTTTCAATCTGGAAGTGGCACTTTATGCGGCAGTTACTATTTTTATCACTTCTCAAACTATAGATGTTGTCCAGGAAGGCTTGAATTTCAAAAAAGGAGTGCTGATTATCTCTGATCAGGCGGATCAGATTAGACAGATGGTAGTTAATGATTTAAACCGCGGGATCACCGAATTTGAGGCAAAAGGTGGTTATACAGGTAACAGAAAACAGGTGCTGCTCTGTATTATTTCTCGTTCAGAAGTATCAGAACTAAAAAAAGCAGTTTCGAAAATAGATAAGGATGCCTTTGTAATTATCAGTGATGTTCACGAAGTACTTGGAGAAGGATTTACGGAAATAGCACATTAATTGACTTTTTGAATTGGAGACAGTGCAGGAGATTTTTAGGTTCAGGATTTATCAATTTTATTATTAGAAATTAAGAAAGCAGGTGGCGTAGTTAATGAAAAAAATAAGACAAAAATTAAACAATAAATTTTGGTTAATAGCTCTAGCGTTTTTACTTCTATTTACATTTGCAGTTTCTGCTCAGGATGATGGTGCAGCAGAGCAGCTGCCGCAAAAGCAGCAGCAGGAAGAAAATTATACTAAGGCAGATGCATTTCAGGATGTTATGTTTTTGCTGCAGAATTATTATGTTGAAGATGTAAAATTTGAAACTCTGATTGAAGGTGCCATAGATGGAATGTTAAATAAAGTGGACCGTTATTCTTATTTTATGTCTGCTTCTGAATATCAAGAAATGCAGCAGGAATATGAAGGTCATTACGGTGGAATTGGAATTGTAATTACTATGAGAGATAATAAGCTGACAATTGTATCTCCAATTAAAAATACTCCTGGCGAAAGAGCTGGATTGAGAGCAGGAGATATAATTACTGCAATTAACGGCAAGAAAACTGCTGAGATGTCACAGATGAAAGCAGTAGATCTGATGCGCGGGAAAGAAGGTACAGATGTAACACTGACCATTTCCCGGGGAGATGAAGAACCATTTGATGTTAAAATTACTCGCGAAGATATAGAGGTTCCTTATGTAGAAAAAGAAATGAAAACTGAGAAAATTGGTTATATCAGTCTGGCTCAGTTTATTGAAAATGTGGGAACAAAGGTTGAAACTGCAGTTTCTGATTTGAAAGAGCAGGGTGCCCAGGGTATTATTCTTGACTTAAGAAACAATCCAGGCGGTCTCTTAAATGAAGCAGTTAATGTTGCTTCAGTATTTTTAGAGGAAGGGGTTGTAGTTTCGGTCAGGCAAAAGGATAAGACTGAAAGAATTTTAAAAGTTAATCAGGAGATTGAGTCACATCCAGAAATCCCATTAATTATTTTGATTAATAAAGGTTCTGCCAGTGCTTCGGAAATTGTGGCAGGTGCTGTAAAAGATTATGATCGAGGTAAGTTAATTGGGACCACTACTTTTGGTAAAGGAGTTGTACAATCTGTAATCCCACTTAAGGACGGTTCTGCAGTTAGTTTAACTACTGCCCGTTATTATACTCCTGATGGAAATTATATTCATGAAAAGGGAATTAAGCCCGATACAAAAGTGGAATTAGATATGGAAGCTGTACAAAAAGACGGCAGTGATAATCAGCTGCAGAAGGCCATAGACGAAATGGAGAACATGATTTTTGTACGTGAGTTTCAGGATAAAAAGGCAGCAGGTCAATAAAGATCTGGAAAGACCATTAATATTTAGGAGCTGAATAAAATGAGTATTTTTGAGATAATGGGACCGGCCATGATCGGTCCTTCCAGTTCTCATACTGCTGGTGCTGCCAGAATTGGGAGAATGGCCAGACTCTTATTTGCGGATAAAATTGATCGAGCAGTTGTTAAACTGCATGGATCCTTTGCAGATACTGCGGTTGGACATGGAACTGATAGAGCAATTATTGGTGGTTTGCTGGGATTTTTACCTGATGATCAGCGGCTGCGCAGTTCTTTTGAGCTGGCAAAAAATAAAGGGATGGAATTCTCTTTAGAAGAGGTAAAATTAAGAGAGGTCCACCCCAATACAGCTCAGATTATACTGTATAATAAGGAAAAAGCTAAAAACTTAGAACTTGTTGCTTCTTCAATTGGCGGTGGGAGAATTAAAGTTACAGAAATAAACGGCAGTACTGTCGAATTAACAGGTAGAATGCCCACTCTCTGGATTCTACACCAGGATCGTCCGGGCGAGGTTGGAATTATAACTTCTATTCTGGGCAGTTATAAAATCAATATTGCTTTTATGCAGGTTTATAGAAATCGAAAAGGTGATATTGGATCCTGTATTATAGAGATGGATGATCAGCCCAATCAAGATGTGATTAAAGACCTGGAGAAATCTGAAGATATTTTTCAGGTTCGGTATTTACCCCGGATTTGAGGTGGAATATATGGAATATGCTACAATAAAGGAGCTCGTCTCACTGGCTGCAGCTGCTGAGACTTCTATCTGGCAAATTGTACTTCAGGTTGAAGCTGAAGAGGAAGAAGTGACTGAGTCAGATGTAAGAAAATCAATGCTTACAAATTTAGAAGTGATGAAAGAGGCAGTTGATTATGGGCGCCAGAATAATATTCAGACCGGTGGTGGTCTGGTTGGAGATGAAGCTCTTAAGCTTGAAAAATACTTTGCTTCTACATCAGAAGCGGAACAGAATAATATTTACAACAAAATAATAACTTATGCTCTGGCCACTGCAGAGGTTAATGCTGGCATGGGTAAGATTGTTGCCGGTCCGACTGCCGGGGCCAGCGGAATAGTCCCTGCTGTAGTCCTCTCAATTGGTGAATACAATAATTTGAGTGATCAGAAGCTGGTAGAGGCGCTGTTTACTGCCGCTGGACTGGGTTATGTTGTTTCCAAAAAAGCAACTCTGGCTGGTGCAGCCGGGGGGTGTCAGGCTGAATGTGGAGTCGGAGCTGCAATGGCTGCTGGAGCGGCTGTAGAACTCAGGGGCGGCAGCCCCCAGATGGCAGCTGATGCTTTTGCCATGGCTTTAAAAAACCTGCTGGGTTTAGTTTGTGACCCGGTGGCTGGACTGGTAGAAGTACCCTGTGTAAAACGAAATGCCTTTGCTGCTGCTCATGCCTATACAGCTTCGACAATGGCCCTGGCTGGAATTGAAAGTGTGATTCCGGCAGATGAGGTCATTATGGCAATGACAGAAATCGGGGATCAGATGCCGACCTGTCTTAAGGAAACCTCCCGTGGGGGACTGGCAGTAACTCCTACTGCCTTAAAGATTAAGGCAGATCTGCAGTAGAGGTGGAACAGACGGAAACATTTTAAAAAGTTGAATTATAAAGATTGAGTTAAAATAATTATAGTAACTAAATTTAACTTATAAATTATTAAGGGACAGCATTAAATAATGCTGTCCCTTAAATAGTTAGTTTAGTTTTTGACTTATAACTCCTCTTTCAATTCAGCCACACTTTCAAAAACATAATCATAATACTTTTGATCAGCATTCAGATCTTTTAAATCATCTCTTTTACTTTCACCACTCAAAACTAAAATCCCTGTAATTCCTGCCTCATGAGCCATTCTCATATCAGTATATAAGCGATCTCCTACCATAGCCAGCTCCGATTTTTTTAAATTAAATCTTTTTAAAATATATTCAACAGTAAGATTGGATGGTTTGCCCACAATTAAAGGTCTTTTACCTGTGGTGGCTGCCAGCAGTTCGATCATTGCACCTGTATCTGGTTGAGTTTTACCCCCACTTAAGGGACAGACCAGATCCGGATGAGTGGCTACATAATCAACACCGGAGAGTATCAGCTCATGAGCATCCCAGAGTTTTTGATAGGTTAAGGTTTTATCAAAACCCAGGACTACATAGTCTACACTTTCTGCTTTTTCTTTAATCTTTTCTTCTCCATTGACGATTTGATGGCCAAAACGTTCCATTTCTTTCCTTAAAGACTCTGTTCCTAAAAGATAAATTCTTTTCCCTTTCTTATCTCCCTCTTCTGCCAGATAAGAGGCAGTAATCTCACCGGAGTTAATAATTTTTTCAGCAGCAGCATCAATCTGCATTTGAGCCAGTTTTTGTTGATAATCAGCTCTATTTTTAGAAGAATTATTGGTTAAAAATATGTAATCCCTGTTTGTCTTTTCAAGTTTTTTTAGAAAATCAAGACTTCCCTCCAGTCTATCATTTTCCAGATAAATTGTCCCATCCATATCCAGCATAAAAAATTTAATTTTTTTTAGATCAATTAAATCACTCATTTGGATCCCCTTTCAAAATTTAATTTTATATTAATTGTCTCAAAAAATAAATATTTACCTTCTAAATTCTAGTATTAATTGATGTTAGTATTAATTTATCAGTACTTTTAAATAAATTCAAGTATTAAAGCAAAACCCGCCTGCAAAATGCAGCCGGGTTTTATTAAAAAGTCTATTTGCTTTGCTTGAACTTAATTATCAAATAACTCAGTATAGTCCTGAAGCACTTTATCAGCCTGACTGTCAGCCTTGTTTAGAGCTTCTTCGGCGGAAGAAACGCCAGTAAACGCTTCTTCTACAGCTGTATCAACAATATCTCTAATTTCAACAAAATTACCCAGGAGTACACCATTAGCTGCTGGGGACTGAACTCCACTTAATACCTGCAGGAAGGCGGTCAGGTAGTTGGGATTATCACTAAACCAGCGGTTATCCATTAGAGTTTTAACGGCTGCATTTGTAGCCGGGAAATATCCTGTATCTTTGTGCCACTGGATTGTTACATCAGTTGAGCTCAGATAGTCAAAGAATTCTACTACTGCAGCATATTCCTGATCACTGTGACCCTGCATTACCCAGAGGGATGCACCACCGATAACTGAATTACCAATTCCATAACCTTCAAAACGAGGAAGGAAGGTAGTTCCAACTTCAAAATCAGCAGTTTCCATAATTGAGCTTAGAGAAGAAGTTGACTGAATTAACATGGCAACTTCACCTGCCAGAAAATCCTGGTTGGCAGAGTATTCACGGCCGCCATAGGCGATAACACCTTTTTCTACCATGTCTGTCCAGCTGCTTAAAACCATTTTTGCAAAATCTCGATTGAGATAAACTTCAGTTGCTCTACCGCTGCGTCCATTATTATTGTTTGCATAAGGCTGATTATGATAAGCATGCATCTGTTCTAAAATCCAGGCAGGCCAGCCAAAAGAGAGACCATGGTTAGCTGCACCACTGTCGATTATCTGCATTCCCATTTTTTCGATATCGGCCCAGGTATCCGGAGCTTCCTTAATTCCGGCTGCTTCAAAAGCATCTTTGTTATAGTAGAGCATAGCTGTTGAGGAGTTAAAGGGCATAGAATAAAGCTTACCATCAATACTATAGTAGTTTAAAATAGGTTGAATAACACTGCCAAAATCAATTTTACCTTCTGCGATTTCATAAACGGGCACAATGGCTTCACTATCTAACATTGTCTGGGTACCTACTTCGTAAACCTGAATAATGTGGGGAGGATTACCCGAACGGACAGCAGAGATTCCCTGAGTTAGAGTTTCGGCATAACTGCCGGTAAATTGTGCTGTTACATTGATATTTGGGTGTTCTGCGTTAAATCCATCAACAATTTTCTGGACCGCTGCAGTCCGGCCGCCGCTCATCGCATGCCAGAATTCGAGTTCAATTGTTTGGGCAGAGACCATTCCTGCACTGAGAGCAAAGAGAGTAACTAAAATTAAAATAGTAATTGTTTTTTTTAACATAAGTTTTCTTCACTTATTTGAATAAGTGAAGATTACACCTCCTTATTTTGATGAAAAATGAAGCTAAGTTAGATAACTAATTTTGTAATTGTTATTCAGCTTCCTGATTTAATTATTCTAGTCTCACCTCCAGCTATAAAGTGTTTTTTAAGTTCACCTTATTGATCCCTCCTTTGATAGAAAGCAATTTTAACTCTAGTTATTTATCCTGCTGCATGGCAAAACCTTCGACCAGACTTTTCTGCAGAGTTAAATAAACTAATAATGGTGGGATAACCCCCATTATTAGTGCTGCCATAATTACATTCCACTCCGGTTGGGCATCAGATGGGATCAGCATTTTAAGTCCAATCTGGACCACCCGCACCCGGGCACTGTTGGTAGTTACCAGCGGCCAGAGATATTGATTCCAGACCCAGATGAATTCGATAGTAAACAGGGCAACTATGTTACTTTTAGAAAGAGGAATTAAAATTGACCAGAGAAATCTTAGTGGAGTAATACCATCCATCAGGCTGGCTTCCAGCAGTGATTCGGGAACTGTCATATAGAACTGTTTAAATAGCAAAACTCCAGTTGCACTGGCGAAAAATGGAATAGTCAGCGCATAATAGGTATCCAGCCAGCCTAAATTGTCCATTAATTGATAGGTGGGAACAATTCTGATCGGCAGCGGCAGCATGTGCGTAATCAAGATCATGATAAAAAGAATATTTTTGCCCGGGAAATTTCCGAAATAGACAAAGGCAAAGGCTGCCGAAAGTGAAAGTATAATTTTCCCAACTGCTGTGGTAATTGAAATAAAAGCACTGTTAAAAAGTAATTTGCCCATATTGGAACGCTGCCAGGCCTCCCGATAATTATTGAGCATATTGTCTCCAAACTGTAATTTTGGCGGAGAAGAATAAACTTCATCTATATTTAAGGTACTGACCATTAAGGCATAAATTATTGGAAATGAAACTAAAAATACAGAAATTATTAAAAATAGATGGATAAAAAGTGTTGTCGACTTTTTGCGCTTCATTCTGAATTCTCTCCTTTACTGATAGAATACTTTTTCGCCTGCATATTTAAACTGAATTACGGTGATTACTGCCACAAAAACAAAAAGAATAATTGACTGAGCCGAGGCATAACCGGTCCTCATACTTAAAAAAGCATCCCTAAATAATTTATAAGTGACTATATCTGTGGCCCGGGCCGGTCCCCCCTGAGTCAGCACATCTACAACTCCAAAAGTTAAAAAGAAGACCTGCAGAGTATTCATAATTAGCAGAAAAAATGTGATCGGCGAAATCAAAGGAAAAGTAATTCGCCAGAATTTTGTAAAAGGACTGGCTCCATCAATATCGGCAGCTTCCAGTAAGGTTGGAGAAACATTCTGCAGAGCAGCAATAAAAAAGATAAAATTGTAGCCGAGCATCCGCCAGCTGGAAGCAATAATAATCAGGGTGAAAGCTGCTGTCCCATTATTAATCCAGTTAAACTCAAGGGTGGTTATTAATTGTATATAATAGGACATAAGACCTACATTGGGATGCATTAAAACTCCCCAGATGATTCCGGAGAAGGCAAAAGAAAAAGCAAAAGGCCAGATCAATAAACTCTTATAAATCTTTGCTCCTCTAATTTTTTTGTTGGTCACTACAGCCAAAATCAGGGCAGAAGCAATAGAAATAAAGACAGTGACTGCTGTAAAAACAATTGAGCGGATTAAACTGTTCCAGTAGGCAGGTGAGGTTAAAAGCCGCTGGAAGTTTTCAAAACCAACATACATTTGTCTGTTGCCAAAGGGTGTGGAGCGAAAAAAGCTTAAGTAAAGTGACTCCAGGGAAGGATAGATCAAAAAGAGTGTAACTATTGTTATTGATGGTGCAATTAAAAGGTAGGCTAGATATCGATATTTTTTAGCGAACTTACTGTTCAATCTGATTACCCCCTAAAAGTAATAATATTATGAATTTTTAAAACAGAAAAAATAAATAGCAAACTCTAACTTTATATTTCTCTGTTAAAATTAAAAACCCTGCTTTCAAATAATAAGATTTAAATAAAATTTAATTTTTAAAGTGGAGTTAAAGCAGTTGGAAAAGAATTTTTTAAAATAATCAAACTATTTTCAAAATAACTCTTGCAAAAAGATTAACAATCAGGTATAATAAAAACAACAATCAAATGAAGATAAAAACAAATAAACCAAAAGTAAAGCATTTGGTTTTATTTTTTAAACTTGATTAAGCGCTTTAGCAAGATTCATATATTTTTTTAAATTTGCTTAAGCGCTTAATCGGATGTGATCCAGCTGGATTGGGGAATAAAGAGAGTTATTTGAGTTATTTTTTAAAACCCGGCTGACTGGAGTTATTTTTAAGGAGGTGACAGATGAAGAAAGGAAAAGTTTATAATTCAAAATTAAACAAAAGCAGAGACAAAGATACAGATGTTGAAGTTATTCGTTTAAATCATAAAGAGGGTAATACTGTGCGTCCCTATTTTACTCAACCTTTATTTTCGAATGATGGAGCATATCTTCTCACAGCTTCTGATCGAACTGGATCCTGGCAGCTCTATAATCTTGAAATAAAAACAGGTAAAATGACTCAGTTAACTGAGGAGAGTGATCTAAGTCCACTCACTGCCTGTCTGGATGGCCAAAAAATGAAAGCTTATTACTGGCAGGATAGAAGCCTAAAATCGGTTGATCTTTCTAATCTGAAGATAGAAGAAATATATCAGGTCCCTCAGGGTTTTCAGCCTTCCATACTTTCTTTGAGTTCTGATGGTAAATATCTTGATTTTTCTTATTCGGAAAAATTAAATCTGAGTACCGTTTCTGGTAGAATTTATTCTGGGATGGAGGAGACATTTTATCAGCATCCAACCAGTGTAGTGATGAGAGTTGATACAGAAGAAAAATCAGCCCGGGCCATCTGGGGAGAGAGGAACTGGATTTCGCATGTGATTACCTCTCCTGTGGATAGTGATATTATAGTTTTCTGTCATGAAGGTCCCTGGCATCTGGTGCAGAGATTGTGGGTTGTAAATGCAGTTACTCATCAGGTGCATCCACTTTTAGAACAGCAGAAACATTTTGAAAGAGCAGGTCATGAAATTTTTACTGCAAAAGGTAGAGTAGTAGCTCAATATGGAAAACGATCTCAGCTGGAAGAAGACTGGAATAATGCGGATCTATTTATTAAGCCTGATGGCAGTTGTAAAGAAAAGTTTTCTTATCCCGGCCCCAAGCCAATGCATGTTCAGGTGAGTTCTGACGAAAAGTATGGGGTTGGGGATGGAGCTTATCTGAATCAGGACTTTAAAGCAGGAGATAAGTATATGTCTTTAATCAAGTATGAAGCCGGTCAGGCTAAGATGAAGCTTCTCTGTCGCCATGACAATTCCTGGGAGAGTCAGATTTCGCATCCTCATCCAGTATTTACCCCGGATGATCAAAATGTAGTTTTTAATTCAGATCGGGAAGGAAATGTTAATATTTATCTTGCTCCTGCTGATTGGTAAGCACTGGCTTAATTGCTAGTGGAGTCAGGAAACTTTTTTTGGAGTTTAAGCTCAATTAACTGAGGAGAATATAGGGAGGTGAGAATATCGGAGGTGATAATTTGTGAAGAAGATAATGAAATGTTTTCCGGATGGTAAACATAAAGTTTTAACCTTAAGTTATGATGATGGTAAAAAAGCAGATAAAAAATTAGTTAATATTTTAAATAAATTTAATATTAAGGCAACTTTTCATTTGAATTCTGGCTTAATGGACCAGGACCAGCAGCGAATACAGCCAGAAGAAATTAAAAATCTTTATCAGGGACATGAGGTAGCAGCTCATACAGCCACCCATCCAACTCTGGCCAGATGTCCGGGAGAAAAAATAGTGGCAGAAGTGATGGGAGATCGCAGACAGCTGGAAAAAATTGTGGAATACAGTGTGCGCGGCTTTTCCTATCCTAATGGTTCTTATAATCAGAAGATTAAAAAACTGCTGCCTGAACTGGGTCTTGAATATGCCCGGATAGTGGGAAACAGCAATAACTTTTCTTTACCAGAAGACTTGTATTCCTGGCAGGCTACCTGTCACCACAATCATAATTTAATGGAATTCGCAGAAAAATTTTCAGCTTTAAAAAAGGAACAGTACTTATATATGATGTATGTCTGGGGACACAGTTATGAATTTGACCGGGATCAGAACTGGGAGTTAATAGAAAAGTTCTGCCGCTATATTTCTGATAGAGATGATATCTGGTATGCAGCAAACATAGAAATTGTTGATTATTTAAAAGCTCTGGATAACCTGATTTTTGCTGCTGACTGCAGCTTTGTTTACAATCCTTCGGTACTGCCTGTCTGGCTTAATGTTGAAGGTGAGAAAATAAAAATAGATGGTGGAGCAAAGAAAAAAATTAACTAAATATTTTGCAATTAAAATAAGATTATTTGAAAGGGGGAAGATGATAAATCTTGAATAAGATTTATCAAAAAATATGGCAAGCTTTATTCTTAAAAGAATGCTTAATGTAATACCTTTGTTGATTTTGATTACAATTATCTCTTTTGCAATTATTCAGCTGCCGCCCGGGGACTTTATCAGCTCTTATATTGCAAGATTACAGCAGATGGGAGAAATGGTGGGACCTGAGCAGGCTGAACAGCTAAGAGACAGATATGGACTTGATCAACCAATTTATGTTCAATATTTTAAATGGATGAGTGGGGTTTTAAGGGGTGATTTTGGTTATTCATTTGACTGGCAGCAGCCGGTAAGTAAAGTTATTGGTGAGCGGCTGGCATTAACACTTGTTTTGACTTTAAGCACCACCCTTTTTGTCTGGATAGTTGGATTTTTGATCGGCCTTTATTCGGCCACCCATCAATATTCAATTGGAGATTACATAGTAACTTTTTTTGGTTTTATTGGCCTGGCCACACCTAATTTTATGCTGGCCCTGATTTTGATGTGGATTGCCTATGCCTATTTCGGTCAAAATGTGGGAGGCTTATTTTCGCCAGAGTTCCTCAGTGCTCCCTGGAGTATTGCCCGGGTTATTGATATGCTTAAACATCTCTGGATACCGGTTATTATAACTGGAACTGCAGGTACAGCTGGACTGATCAGAATTTTTAGAGCTAATCTGCTGGATGAGCTGGGCAAACCATATGTGGCAACTGCCAGAGCCAAGGGACTTTCGGAATTTAAATTAATCTTTAAGTATCCGGTAAGAATTGCTTTAATACCTTTTGTAGCTACTGTGGGCTGGACATTACCGAAACTGATTTCCAGCGCAACTATTACCTCTGTAGTTTTGAGTCTGCCGACAGCGGGTCCTGTGTTGTTAAAAGCTCTGCAGAATCAGGATATGTTTCTGGCGGGAAGTTTTATTCTGCTGTTAAGTGTTTTAACAGTAGTCGGTACTTTAATCTCGGATATTTTACTGGCCTGGGTTGATCCCAGAATAAGTTATAATTAAGGAGGACAGCCACATTGTTGAATAAAAATAAAAGTGATAAAAAAAATAAACAGCAAAAAGAAATTGATATTTATAGTGCCTCACATAGTGAATTAATCTGGATGAATTTTAAAAAACACCGGCTGGCCATGACTGCTCTGGGGATATTGATTGTAATTTATATAGTCTCCATTTTTTGTGGCTTCTTTTCTCCAATGGATCCCCAGGCCTACAGTCAGAGAAGAACATATCAGCCTCCACAGCGAATCAGATTTTTTGATGAAGAGGGCTTTAATTTACGGCCTTTTGTTTATGGGTATCAAGGTTCACGAGATATGGAAACTTTAAGAAGAGTTTATAAGGTTGATAAAAGTCAAAAATACCCGATTCAATTTTTTACTCATGGTTATCAATATAAGCTGCTGGGTCTTTTTGAAACTGATATTCACCTTTTTGGAACTGAAGACGGATATATTCACCTGCTGGGAACTGATTCGATGGGGAGAGATGTTTTATCTAGAATTTTATATGGTGGTCGGATTTCAACTTCCATTGGGTTTATTGGAGTTATTATCAGTTTTGTCCTGGGCATAACTATTGGTGGGATTGCCGGACTTTATGGAGGAATAATTGATAATATAATTCAGAGAATAATTGAGTTGATTAGAAGTATACCCAAAATACCGTTATGGATGGGCTTGAGTGCAGCTTTACCATCGACCTGGTCTCCTCTTAAGGTGTATGCAGGTATAGTTGCTATTCTGGCTCTTATTGCCTGGACAGGGCTGGCCCGTATAGTACGCAGTAAATTTTTATCATTAAAAAATGAAGATTTTGTTGTTCTGGCAAGATTATCAGGAGCTTCAGAAAGTAGAATTATTATTAAACATATGGTACCAGCATTTTTAAGTCATATAATTGCATCTTTAACTCTTAACATTCCACAGATGATTATTTCTGAGACTTCTTTAAGTTTTCTTGGCATCGGTCTCCGACCTCCTGTGGTAAGCTGGGGAGTTTTACTGCAATCAGCTCAGAGTATTAACACAGTAGCTCTTGCACCCTGGTTATTATTTCCAGGAGTTGCAGTTATTATTACAGTTTTAGCCTTTAATTTTGTTGGTGATGGTTTGAGAGATGCTGCTGATCTATATGGTGGGAGGTAATGAAGATGAAAGATAATTTGCTGGAAGTTAAGAACTTAAAAACATATTTCAGCTCAGATTTTGGACCCGTAAAAGCGGTTAATGGAATAGATTTAAATATTGAAAGAGGAAAAATCCACGGTATTGTAGGAGAAAGCGGCTGTGGAAAAAGTGTAACTGCCAGATCGATTTTGCGCATACTGGCTCCAGCCGGACAGATTATGGATGGAGAAATTCTCTTTTATAAAGATGGTTCGGACAGGGATCCGATAGATCTTGCCGACTATGAACAAAAATCAAAAACGCTTAGGAAAATACGAGGTAAGGATATTTCTATGATTTTTCAGGAGCCGATGACGGCCTTTAGTCCTGTTTATACGGTCGGTAATCAGATTATGGAAGCTATACTGCTTCATCAGGAAACTACCAAAGATGAGGCAAGAGCAGAGGCGATTAATCTGCTGCGGAAGGTGGGAATTTCAAAACCGGAACAACGGGTAGACGAATATCCTCATCAGTTAAGTGGTGGTATGCGTCAGCGAGCCATGATAGCAATGGCTTTATCCTGTAATCCGAAACTTTTGATTGCTGATGAGCCAACAACCGCTCTGGATGTAACAATTCAGGCCCAGATTTTAAAATTAATGCTGGATTTACAGCAGGAATTCAATATGTCAATTATGATTATTACCCATGACCTGGGGATTATTGCTGAGATGGCGGATTTTGTTTCTGTAATGTATCTGGGAAAAATAGTAGAACAGGCTCCAGTAAAAAAGCTTTTTCAGAATCCTTCTCATCCCTATACCCGCTCATTACTGAAATCGATACCTAAAATTGAAGATAAAAAGAAAAGCAAACTGGCTACAATTGAGGGTTCTGTACCTGATCTTTATAATGTGCCTCCAGGCTGCAGTTTTCATCCCCGCTGTCCGAAGTTTGTGGAGGGTAAATGTGATGTTGAAGAACCAGAATTAAAAGAAATAAGGGCAGAACACAAAGCTAGCTGTTTTTTTGCTGAAGAGGTGATTGCAGATGAATAAAGATGCATTATTAGAAGTTAAAAATTTAAAAAAATATTTTCCGATTACTGGTGGATTCTTTAATAAAGTTGAAGGTTATGTCAAAGCAGTTGACGATCTATCTTTTGAGATTATCAAAGGAGAGGTATTTGGGTTGGTAGGAGAAAGCGGCTGTGGGAAAAGTACAACAGCCCGCTCAATCTTAAGAGCTCTTGATCCTACTTCCGGTGAGGTTAACTTTTATAATTCTAAAACTGAAGAGGTATATAATCTGGCCTCAATGGATAAGGCCCAGTTAAGAGGTGTAAGACAGTATATTCAGACTGTTTTTCAGGATCCCTATTCTTCTTTAAATCCGCGGATGACAATTAAAGAAATAGTTGCCGAGCCAGTTCTGATCAATAAATTGGCTCCCAAAAGTGAATTTGATGAGATTGTGGCTGACCGGCTGGAAAGAGTAGGACTAAAAGCCAATTATATGAGCCGCTATCCCCATGCTTTTAGTGGGGGACAGCGTCAGCGGGTAGCAATTGCCAGAGCTTTAAGTATTAATCCTCAGTTTCTGGTCTGTGATGAAATTGTTTCCGCCCTGGATGTTTCTGTTCAGGCTCAAATTTTAAACCTGCTGGAAGAACTAAAACAGGAATTTGAACTGACCCTGCTTTTTATAGCCCATGATTTAAGTGTTATTAAACATATCTGTGACCGGGTAGCGGTAATGTATGTTGGCAAAATTGTAGAGATAGCAAAAACTGAAGATCTCTTTGCCAATCCAGCTCATCCTTATACAGAATCACTGCTGGCAGCAGTACCAAAAACTGATCCCGAAAGTGGCAGGGAAATCTTAAGTCTGGAAGGTGAGGTGCCTGACCCATCCAATCCACCCTCAGGCTGTTATTTCCATACCCGCTGTAAATATGCAGAAGAAATTTGTAAAAAAGAATTTCCCGAGCTAAGAGAGGTAAAGGGAAATAAGGTTGCCTGTCATTTTGCAAAAGAGCTTGAATTAAATGGAATTGCTGAAATTTAAATAAATTTTTCGTTTTAAAACTAATGAGTATAAGTAATTTAAGACAGGAGGAGTTCCTTAATAATAGCTCTAAACCAGGTGGTGATATTTAAACAGATAATTACTTACCTTTGTTTAACTACCAGATATTTGAGTTAAAAAATCAAGTTATTAGGAGGAGAAAAATTTTGAAGAAAAAACTATTAGTTAGCTTATTTGTTTTATCAATGATGGTGGCTCTCTTTTCTCTGAGTGCGGCAGCGGCCGATGGAATGTGGAAACTTTATAATACATCTACCGACTTTGAAGAAGAAACAGGAAAGACACTACCGGAATTTAAGCAGGCACCACAGCTAAGTGAACAGGTTAGTAACGGTGAACTTCCAGCTGTAGGGGAAAGACTTCCGGAAGAGCCAGTAGTTGTGGAACCAGCTAATAAAATTGGTCAGTATGGAGGTACCTGGGTTAGAGCCTGGAAAGGTCTTTCTGATCAATGGGCAATTAACAAACCGGTCGGAGAAAGATTTTTAACCTTTGATGAAGAAGGAAAAGTAGTACCTAACATTGCTAAAAGCTGGGAAATAGTTGATGAGGGGAAGGGTATAATTTTCCATCTGCGAAAAGGTATGAAGTGGTCAGATGGCCATCCCTTAACAGCAGATGATGTTCTTTTCTGGTTTAATGATATTAAATTATATGAAAAATTAGCTACTGTTGAGCCTGGCCCCTGGGATACTTTAAAATATGGGGACAAAGAAGCAGAAATCAAAAAGATTGATGACTATACATTTAAAGTTTCTTTTGCGGTTGATGTAGCAGAAAAATTTCTGGATGAAAGAGCTGGCTGGGGACCAACTACCATGATTGCTCCCAGGCATTATCTCAAACAGTTCCACGATAAATACGTAGCGGAAGAAAAATTAAATGCAAAAGCTGTAGAAGCAGGTTATGACAGCTGGATTGAATATTTTGGGGAAAAAGTTGATTATCTCAGAAACCCTGATCTTCCTGTTATTTTTGCCTGGCAGGTAGTTAATGATTACAGCAGTTCCGAGTTGAAGCTGAAAAGAAACCCTTATTATTGGAAAGTCGATACTGCAGGTAATCAGCTTCCCTATATGGATGATATCAGTGCCCTGAGAATTGATGATAATCAGGTCATGGTTATGCAGGCAATTAGTGGAAATATCAATCTTCAGAATAGACATATAACTATTGACAATTATCCCCTGCTGAGAGAACAGGAAGATAAAGGAAACTATACTGTTTACCTTTATCCCCGTGCTGATGGTGCTAATAATGCACTTTATTTTAATCATACACTCGAAGATCCAGTTAAGAGAAAGCTCTATAATAATCCTACCTTTAAAAAGGCTGTATCTCTGGCTCTCAACAGATCAGAGATTAATGAAATGTTCTATCTGGGAATTGGTAAACCAAGACAGGCAAGTTTTGTAACTAATTCTCCCTTCTTTGATAAAGAATGGACTAATGCCTATACAGAATATAATCCAGAAAAAGCCAATCAGATGCTGGATGAACTGGGTATGGAACGCGGTGAGGATGGTTATCGACTTTCACCTGATGGTAAACCATTTGAAATTGAAATCACTATTCAGAGTATGAGTGGTGGTGGAGGCGGATCTGCTTCTCAGATGGCTGAGGTTTATAAACATTATTTTGACGAAATCGGCCTCAAAAGCAGTATTGAAACTCTGGAACGTTCTCTAATGGAAGAAAGAATGGCAACCAATCAGGTTGATACCCGTTTATCAAATCTTGGTGATATGTTAAGACCTGATAAACATCTATTTAATCGACTGGTTCCTATGGTTCCCTCTCATGCTTACTGGGCACCAGCCTGGGCTAAATATTATCAATCTGAGGGCGAGTCGGGACAGGTACCGCCAGCTGATGTTAAAAGATTGCAGGAAATAGCGGAAGCAATTGAAACAGGTCCAAGCTGGGAAAAGCGAAAAGAGTTAATGGCTGAATTGGCAGATATTTTCAAAGAACATTTATATATCATTGGGACAGTTGGAGAAGTTCCAACCCCTTATGTGGCTGCTGACTATATGAAAAATATGCCTGAGGAAATCCTGGATACCGGAAGTTACAGAAATATAGCCCGGGTGCTTCCAATTCAGATTTATATTGATAAGTCAGCTGAATAAATAATTTAAGGCTGATAAGTAAATAACAAATCCCCTATTCTGGTAAGTACCGGGATAGGGGTTTAATTAAAATTTAAAAGGCGAAAACTTATCTTTTACAATAAGAAGCTGAAGTAATTTTGATTTGGAGGCGATAAAAGTGTCAATTCCTACAGGGTTTTATCCCTTCTGGTTCTGGAATGATGAACTGGATAAAGAAGAAATAAAGTGGCAGATTAAAGAGATGGCTGCTCAGGGAATCAAAGGGTTTTATATTCATTCACGTCAGGGCCTTAAACAACCATACATGTCAGAATCATTTTTAGAAATGGTGGATCTGGCAGTAGAAGAAGCAGAAAAACAGGGGCTGGCAGCAAATTTATATGATGAGTATCCTTATCCCAGTGGAATTGCTGGGGGAGAGGTGGTGCTGGGTAAGCCGGAGTATTATGCCACTGAATTAATTAATGATCAGCAGATAGTAGACGGAGGTCAGCTGAGAATAGAATATCCTGCCGGTGCAGTAATTTCTGCTAAAGCATATCCCTATCAGGAGGGAAAAGTTAACTGGAAGCAGGAAATAGATTTGAAGAAGTACATAGGACTGGTCCTGGTGGAAGATTCTTATATTGAAACCGGACTGACCAATTACAATCAGAAACGTTATTTTGGAAGTGATCCCCGGCCGGTGCTGGATCTAAAGTTACCGGATGGTAAATATAAAATTTTTGTCAGCCTTCAGCGGGAAGTAAAAAAGTATAAATACTGGGATAAATATATTGATGTTTTAAATGAAGATGTAATTGATCGCTTTCTTGAGCTAACTCATAAAAAATATGCTGAACGTTACAACAGTAAATTTGGGGAGAAAGTATATTCGATTTTTACTGATGAAATTCATCCTACCTGGTCAGATAAAATTCCGACTGAGTTTGAGCAGGAATATGGCTATAATCTGGAGGATTATTTGCCTGCCCTAATGGATGAAACTCATCCCGAACATTCAAATGTTATTTTTGATCTCCATCAGTTGAAATATAAACTTTTCTGTCAGAGTTATGAAAAGAAGATAAGCAGCTGGTGTCAGGAAAATAAGATACTTTATGCGGGAGAAAAACCATCTTTAAGACTGGAGCAACTGCAGTATATGGACATCCCTGGCTGTGATGCCGGGCATAAAAAAGTGGGTTCTGAGCAGCCGGCCTTTGCTGGTGATATCAGAGCTAATGCTCGAGCCACTGCTTCTGCTGCCTATTTTTATGATAAAGAACATGCCCTCTGTGAGTGTTATCACAGTCTGGGCTGGAGCGGGACTCTGCAGGATGCTAAGTTCAATGCAGAAGAGCTGCTGGCCCTGGGAATAGATTTTCTGGTACCCCACGGATTTTTCTACAGCACCCATGGGCTGAAAAAACATGATGCACCACCATCTTTTTTCTTTCAGATGCCTTTCTGGCCTTTGTTCGGTAAATTTTCAGCCAGAATTGATGCAGTCCAGAAAGAAATCGAAGGAGGTTATCTGGATGCAGATCTGCTGGTAGTGGATCCGGGATCAGGTGCTCCAACAGAAGCCAATCTAAAAGAGTATGAGAAACTTCTTTCCTTTTTGCTGGCAGAACATCTTGATTATTTAATTACAGATACAAATATCCTGCAGGCAGCTAAAATTAAGGAGGGACTGCTGCAGATTAAAGAGATTACTGTTGATCGAATTGTAGTGCCTCCAATGCGTAAAATAGAAAGTGAACTTAAAGAATGTCTGAATAAATTTAAAAAAGCGGGCATTAAAGTTATTTATCAGCAGAATAAGCTGGCAGAAGTCAGTTCAGAAATAACCGAAGGGCTGCCTGTCCAGTTAAGTTTGAAGGCAGAAAACCAGGAAATAGAAGAGCTGCTGGTCAGCAGGAGGATTATAGAGGGAAAAAAAGTCTGGTTTGTAGTCAATAGTTCTCAAAAAAAATTCCGGGCAGAAATCAGGACAGCTGCTGGTCATGAACTGAGAGAAGCCGAAATGGACAAAAAATATACTCTTTTACAGCAAAAAAATGAAGATCTGTATGAGAGAGAAATTTTTCCCTTCGAGTCTTTTGTTTTAAAAGAAGTAAGTCTGAAGGATGAACCTGGAGAGTTAAGAACAGAAAAGCAGAAAAATATTCTGGCAGCTGCTAAAGACCAGAAAAAGATAGAAGTTAAAGTTCAGGTAGATCAAGTTGATAAAATAAAAGTCCAGAATAAAAATTTATTGCGGATGCATAACTGGCAGCTTTCTCTGCGAAATGAAAAAAATAACTGTCTGCAGACAGCAGAAGTAGAGGCAGTACCGCTGAGTAATCAGCTGAACAAATCCGCTCTGGCCTTTAGCCCTGATTTTAGAGAATATTTTGGCCACCGTCCGGAAATTGATTTTCCGGAACTACAGTTAAATTATCAGTATCAGTTTAAGAACGATTATCAGGGTCGGGTTGAACTGCTGATGGAACCGGAAACTATAAGAGGGGATTATCTAATAAATATAAATGGAAAAGGAAAAATAAAGGAAGAAGATTTTAGCCCGACTCAGGCTCATGTCCGGGGCAGTAAATCTATTGATATCAGTGACTTTCTCAGAGAGGGAGATAATCTAATTGAAATCAAGTTAAAAGCAGCTCAGCCCAGCCAGGGTTTAATTAATCCTCTTTATCTGGCCGGAGATTTTGGAGTTGATCTGGCAGCAGATAGACTGACCGAACAGCCCAAAAATGGTCTTTTTGAAGACTATTTATCCAATAAACTTCCTTATTATGCCGGTGTAATTGAGTATCAAAATGAGTTTAGACTGGAGGAAGTCCCCGAAACCGGGTCAGTATTATTAAAAATTGACTATCAGGATTATTTTCACGAAGCTGCAGAAGTAGCTATTAATGATAGTGATTACTATGATCTTTTATGGGAACCCCGCTGTATTGTGGTTGACAGTTCTGAGCTTAAAAAAGGTAAAAACATTATCCAGACAAAAGTCTATACTACTCTAATTCGCTCTTTTGAAGGTAAAGAATTTGACTATGAGGACCATAAATATAAGTCATTAAAAAATTTATTGTCATAAAAATATAACTTAAAAAGTGAGGTACAGATAATGAAGGGACTAGATAAAAAACCAAATATTTTATTCATTCTTGCTGATGATCTGGGCTGGGGAGATGTAAGCTATCATGGTTCTGAAATAGAAACTCCGACTATTGATCGTTTAACAGCAAGAGGAGTAGAACTGGATCAGCATTATGTCTGCCCCCTCTGCACTCCCAGCAGAACCTCTCTTTTAACCGGGGAATATCCCGGACGCTTTGGTCGTCATGCTACAGTGCCCAGCAGCCAGCCTGTGCTGCCGGATAATTATCCTACCCTGGCTTCAATTTTAAAGGAAAATGGATATAGTACTGCATTATTTGGTAAATGGCATCTGGGCTCTGATCCAGAATTTTTTCCGGGGAAATATGGTTTTGATTACAGTTATGGCAGTCTGGCTGGAGGGGTAGATCCCTATACACACAGATATAAAAGTGGTCCTTATTCTCATACCTGGCACCGGAATGGTGAACTAATCGAAGAAAAAGGACATGCCACTGATTTAATTACCGCTGAAGTAATTAGCTGGATAAAAAGTAGAGACGAGGATCAGCCCTGGTTCTGTTATCTGCCCTATACTGCAGTTCACACCCCGATTCGGGCACCCGAAAAATGGCAGAATAAGTACTGGCTGAGGAACTATGATATCGATCCAGCCAGAGATAGTTCTTTTAAAAGCTATGCTGCCTATGTCAGTCACCTGGATTCTGCAGTAGGAAAAATAGTTGAATCTTTAAAACATCTTTCTCTGCTGGAAAATACAATTATTGTTTTTACTTCAGATAATGGAGCTGTTACCTATAATCCCTCTCAGGATACGATAAAATATCCAGGCAAATATTATGATACTCCAAGGTTGGGCAGCAATTATCCTCTGCGGGGACATAAAGCCCAGCTTTATGAAGGAGGAATCAGAACACCGGCTGCAATTTTCTGGCAGCATCAGCTTCAGCCGACTAAAATTGAAACTCCACTTTATATTGCTGACTGGCTGCCGACATTTGTTTCTCTGCTTGATTTAGATTATAATGAAGAGGAGAAGTGGGATGGAATAGATATTTCTTCTCTGCTCTTTGCTTCCCAAATGAAATTAGAGGAGCGCAGTATTTACTGGAATTTGAAAGAAGAAGAATATGCCTATCGGCAGGGAAAATGGAAGTTAATCCTGGATCAGAATAAAAATAGGGAGCTCTATAATTTAGATGCTGATCCTGAAGAAGAGCAGAACCTGGCCTCCAATCATCCCGAGATCGTTGATAACTTATTTCAAAAAATACTGTCAGAACAAAAACAGGATAATCGTTCTGTGCGTTCAGATATTGATAAAATATAAAGAGAAAAATATTCTAGAGAAATAGAGAGAAGAGAGGGAGGTTCTTTAATTATGGGGAATGTTACCATGAAGACAATCGCCGATAAAGCCGGGGTTTCAGTCAGCACTGTTTCCTTCTGTCTCAATAATTCGGGGAGAGTTGGAGAAGATACCAAAAAAGAGGTTTTAAGAATTGCAGAAGAATTAAATTATACTCCTAATCTTTCCGCCCGGGAATTAGCAGGCAAAAAATCGACAACTATCGGAGTTATAATTCCTGACTGTGCTGATTTAAAAAATGCACCTCTGTTAAAAGGGATAGATAATTCTCTGGAAGCAAATAATTATTTTAATCTGGTCTGTTTTACCCATAATAAAGTAGAAAGAGAGCGGGCTTATATTAATCTACTCAGAGGTAAAAATGTTGATGGTCTAATAATTTTTCCGTATGTAGATAGAAAAAGAACACAGAATTCAGCTCAGCTCAATGATCTGGTTAAGCAGGGGGTCCCGGTAGTTTTTGTTGATACATACTTAAATCAAGTTGATGCTTCCTGGGTGATTACTGATAATTATCAGGCTGCCTACGAAGGAACAAAGTTTTTGCTGGATCACGGTCATCGAAAAATTGCTTATATTGGAGGTCTGTATCATATTGTAGGCCAGGAAAGGCTGCGCGGTTATACAGAAGCTATGCAGGAAGCCGATCTCTATGATAAAAACTGGATTTATTCTGAGTGTCAGTTCGGGGATTCAGTGGAGGATATTTCCGACTCAGTTAAAACAATTCTGGCAGCAGAAAGACCAGAGGCTATAATGGCTTTTAATTATAACTCAACTCTGGCTGTGATTAATACGGTCAAAGAAAATCCATATCTTAAAAAAGAAGATCCAGAGATAATAGGTTTTGATTACTTAATGCCAGTACAGGAATATGATCTTGCAATTTATACCTATAATCAGCCGCATTTTGAGATGGGGAAAAAGGCGGTTGAAATTTTAATGGAAGATATAAAAAATAATAAAAGAGATAAAGCAAGAAATCAAATAAAATTAACTGCTTCTTTAGAAGCAGTTTCGGTCAAAGCGGCAGCAAGAATAAAAGATAACAAGAATAAAAGATAACAAGAATAAAAGATAATTAGAATAAAGATAATTAGCTGTGAATTTAACTTTCTTAAAATATTAAAAAAACTCCCTTCTGATAAAGCCAGCCAGCTTTATAGAGAAGGGAATTTTTTATTTATGATATTCAATTCTGTGCAGCAGATAAAAATAACTGAGTCCGGCGATAAAAGAAACTGCACTTCCTACAGCATACATTGCAGCACCACCAGCTCCATCATAAATCATTCCTCCAATCAGACTGCTGGCAACAGTACTGACGCTGATAATTGAAGCATAGAGATTCTGCCCGGTAGAGCGAAATTTTTCTCCAACCAGTTTCGAAATATAGCCAACCGCTGTGACATGGAATAAAGCATAGGTTAAGCCATGGAAAATTTGAGTTAAAAGTAAAAGCACCGGTGAGGACCAGATAGCAATTAAAAACCAGCGCAGCCCAAAAGTCATGGCTGCTAATAATAAAACTTTTTTGAGTTTAAATTTTTTCAAAAAAATATCAGCCTTCTGAAAAATAACCAGCTCACTGCCGGCAGCAATAAACATACCCAGTCCCAGCAGTGTTTCTCCACCTCCAATTGATTTGAAATAGATGGGAAAATAAACAAAATTAGCAGTTAAAGGTGCCTGAATGAAAAAGGTAAAGATCAAAAAATATAATAGATCTTTATTTTTAAAGAGAAGTTTAAAACTGCTTAAACTTGTAACTTTGATAGTTCTGTCACTCTTTGGTAACTTATAAGCAAAAAATAAAGATAAAAAGAGGCCGGAAGCAGCTAATATAAAAGTGCTTTCTGATTGAGTCTGTTCAATGACCCAGCCAAAAGGCATAATTCCGAGCATATAACCAAGTGAGCCCCAGACTCTAAATTGTCCGTACTGTTCAGCTCTGTCTCCCAGATAATTGAGCAGTAAAGAATCAGAAAGAGGTACAATTGAGCTGCTGAAAATTACGAAAAAACTGTAGAGTATAAAAATTATAAAAAAACTTTCACTCAATAAAAAACTGAGGGAGAAAATAAGAGTCCCCGAGATTGTAAAGAGAAGTATTTTCTTATTAGCCTCAAAATAATCAGACATCATTCCCCAGATTGGCAGAGCCATAATGGCAGCCGTTTTGGCAGCAGAAGTCATCATTCCTATTTGAGTTGCCGAAAGGCCGATTTCTTCCATGTGAATATTAATATAGGTGGTAGCTGCTATGTAGATATAGTAAATAAAATAGTATGATTTAAATAAAATTGGGTATTCATCCTTTCTAAATATGTATTTATCCTAGTATAATCATTCTGACTTTCTTTTGCAAGGGTTTTCAGAAATAAATTTAACTATTAAATTAAGTTAATTTACAAAAGTTTAACTTTTTAGAAATCTAGCTTTAACTTATCTTCTGTATAGTAATAAACAAGGTGACAATTTTAAAATTTTTGCCATAAATTTTCAAAAAATAAAGAATAAGAATTAATATTCTGAATTGACAAACAAATCAATTAAATATATAATTAACTTGCAGAAGAATCAAAATTTGTAAATTTTTTATAGAACAAGGTTGTAAGGAGTTCTAAAATATTTTTCAAAGGGGGGGCAAGATAAAAGGTTGTTTAAACTATTAATTAAAAGGGGAGTGAATTATTCAATGAGAAAATTTAGTTTCTTAATGGTAATTGTATTTGTTTTTTTGCTGACTTTCTCTGCTGTTGCTCAGGAACCAGTTACTATTGAATTCTGGCATGCTATGGGAGGCTTTAATGGGGAGATTGTAAACACACTTGTTGAGAGATTTAATGAAAGTCATGATAATATTCAAGTTGAGGCTCAAAATACAGGCAGTTATAACGATACTTTAACTAAAACTCAGGCAGCAGTTCAAAGTGGTTCAGCCCCTCATATTGTTCAAATATATGAGATTGGGACACAGGTAATGCTTGATAGCGGGATTATCATACCTGTAGAGGAATTAGGTAGAGAAGTCGCGCAAGATAATAATTTTGATTGGGGTAAATTTTTAATACCAGTTTCTAATTATTACAATGTAAATGGCCAATTGAATTCTATGCCCTTTAATTCATCTACACCTATTCTATATTACAATAAAGATGCCTTTAGAGAAGCGGGTCTTGATCCAAACAGGCCACCGCAAACTTTTGAAGAATTAAAAGAATATGCACGTAAACTAACAATTCGTGGAGAAGATGGAAATGTAGAACGATATGGTTTTACTCTTGGAATAGTAGGCTGGTTTGTTGAGCAGATGGTTGCCAATCAGGATGCTTTACTTGTAAATAATGAGAATGGCCGCAGTGCTAGAGCTACTGAATCTTATTTAGATCAGGAGCCAGCCGTAAGATTTATTAGATTGTGGAAAGAAATGGTTGATGAAGGTATCATGCTAAATCCTGGTCGCGGCTGGGATGGAGCTAAACAGGCTTTTCTTTCTGGGAGAGCTGCAATGATGATTGAGTCAACTGCACAGGTTACTAACTTTACAGAAAATGCTAAAAATGATGGCTATGAATTAGGTACCGCTTTCTTGCCTCGTCCAGAAGGCGTAGATCGTGGCGGAGTTGTAATTGGTGGTGCAAGTCTCTGGGCAGTAAGAGATCACCCGGAAGAAGAACTTAAAGCTGCCTGGGAATTTCTAAGCTTTCTCACGGAGATGGAACAGCAAGTATATTGGTTTGAAAACACAGGCTATTTCCCAGTAACAAAAGCAGCTGTAGAGCATGAAATGAACGGGCAATTTTTCGCTAAAAATCCAAATCATTTAACTGCTTTCCTACAGTTATTATTAAGTAAGAGATCCCCTGCAACTCAAGGTGCATTAATTGGTACCTTCCCTGAAGTCAGACAGATAGTTGAAGAAGCAGTTGAAAAAACATTACAGGGAGATCTGACTCCTCAGGAAGCAATGGATGAAGCAGCTGCCAGAGTTGACAGATCATTAGAACAATATAATTCACTATATGAGTAAAAGCTGCAAGAAATTTTTATAGTTCTGAAAGTATTGTTTCCCCTTCCTCATTTACTGGGGAGGGGGTTATTTTTCTAATAAGCATCAATTCAGTTAATATTTTGGAGGGGGTTGAAATAAATTGAAAGAACAGGATTATGATTCTCATTTCTCTGTCCCATATTTATTAATTTTACCTTCAATGATTATTTTGACATTTTTCTTATACTGGCCTACAGTTCAATCTGTGATCTTAAGCCTTTACCGTACGGCACCTTTTGGATCTCGCAAGATTTATTCTGGTTTTGATAATTATATTAATTTATTTACTGATCCAACATACAGGGCAAGTTTAGTTAGGACTTCTGTTTTTGTACTGGTAACAATTTTTGGTGGGTTAGCAATATCATTAATTCTTTCGGTACTTGTCAACCAGAAATTAAAGGGAATTAAAATTTATCGGACCATATTTTTTATACCGTATGCTATTTCTCCTACAGTGTCCGGTTCTCTCTGGGTATTTCTTTTAAATCCAGTGGCCGGACATATTAATTATTTTTTAGATCTTTTATTTAATATACAAATTCCCTGGCTGACTAATGGTTTTTTTGCTTTTATTGCTATTATAATAGCAACTATCTGGAAAAACATGGGCTTTAATATTATTTTTTTTCTGGCCGGGCTGCAGTCTATACCAGATAGTGTTTATGAGTCTGCCAGGATTGATGGAGCTAATTCATTTCAGATTTTCAGGAAGATTACGGTTCCCTTATTGTCTCCTACCACTTTTTATTTGATAATAATGAATATTATTTTTACAGTTTTTCAGTCTTTTGGTATTGTAGATATTATGACTCAGGGGGGGCCTGCAGATGCAACCAATATTTTGATATATCAGTTGTACAGAGATATGTTCGTTAATTTTCGGCTGGGATTGGCTGCTGCACAATCTGTAATTTTACTTATCTTAGTTCTAATTGTTACCTTTTTTCACTTTAAATTTGTAAGTAAAGGGGTCCATTACCAGTAAACTTTTAATTTGGAATGATTGAAAGTATTTATTAAATCTGGTTTATATAAATTTCTTAAAGGAGTGGCTTAAGATGCGGAAATCTCGAAAAGATTTTTTAAATAAATTATTTATCCATTTACTTTTAATTGTAATTAGCTTTATAGTATTGATGCCCATTTTACTTGCTCTGAGTGTGAGCTTCCAACCTAGAGATCAGATTTTCTCCTACCCACCGTCATTAATACCAGAGAGACTTTATTTTGATAATTATATAAACGCCTGGAACTTAGTCAATCTGGATAGGCTTTTGTTAAATAGTCTTTTTGCTTCTATAATTGTAATGTTTGGGAAATTAGCTCTTGGAGTTTTAAGTGGATATGCTTTTTCTCACTTTGAATTTAAATACAAAAAAACACTGTTTTTTGCTATTTTATTTACTTTAATGCTGCCCATGCAGGTAAGGGTGGTTCCATTATTTGTATTTGTAAGCAATCTCGGCTTAGCCAATACTTATTCGGGTTTAGTTCTTCCCTTTTTAGCAAGTGCTACAACCACATTTTTAATGAGACAGCATTTTTTAACTATTCCAAAATCCCTTATGGAATCTGCTCAACTTGACGGCTGTGGTCCTTTTCGGTTTTTATTTCAAATCTTGATTCCCTTATCTGGGCCAGCGCTGGCTGGTCTGGCAACTGTAAATTTTTTAGTGATGTGGAATGCTTACCTCTGGCCTTTAATTATCTTAAACTCTGATGAAATGAAGGTTGCTCAGCAGGGAGTAAAAATGTTATTTACGAGTGCATCGGAGCGTGACTGGGGATTAATAATGGCCGGGACAATAATAGTAGTTATACCAACAATAATAGTATTCTTATTGGCTCAGAAATTTTTTGTCAAAGGAATTGCAACTCAGGGGATAAAAGAATAAGTAGGGTAAAAATCATGATAAAATAGTATTTAATTGAACTATAATTATTAAGATTATTCAATCTGATTTGCAGCTTTTTATAAAAAGTTATATTATTAAACTATCAAAACAAAATGTTTTTAAAGATAGATAAAGGGAAGTGAGTTTAATGAAGACAAAAATTATTGGACACCGGGGTGGAGCAGCGGGTTATCCGGAAAACACTCTGATAGCCTTCCAAAAAGCAGTAGAACTGGGAGCTGATGGGGTAGAATTTGATGTACAGCTTACAAAAGATGGAGAGGTTGTAGTGATTCATGATGAATTAATTGATAGAACAATGACCGGTAGTGGTCTGGTTGGAGATCATACTCTGCAGGAATTAAAAGAGATGAGTGCGGGAGAGTTTTATAGTGCAGATTTTAAGAAAGAAAAAATCCCCACCTTAAGGGAGGTACTGGAAGTTGTAAAAGAGTTAGAAATTATTAATATTGAGCTAAAAAATTATTTACCTTACCCTAAATTGGAAGAAAGGGTACTGGAGCTGGTGGATGAATTTGAAATTAGAGAGAAAGTTATTATTTCTTCTTTCAATCACTATAGTCTGCAGAAAGTTAAAAGGATGCAGCCGGAAATTAAAACTGGAGCTTTACTGATGGCAAAAATGATAAACCCATCTGATTATGCATTTAAAAGAGGTTTTGATGCTTTACACCTTCATTTTTTGACCGCTGACCAGGAAATAGTTGATAAGACACATTTTATGGGGCTGCAGGTTAATGTTTATACTGTTAATTTTCCGGAATCAGTGGTAGAATTATTAGCAAAAAAAGTGGATATGATTATTACTGATGAGCTTGAGATGGCTCTGGACTTAAGAGATGAATAAATTGGATTCAAGTTTCTTGATTTATATTAGTTAAGAAATTTACTTCAATCAAGGTTTTATTATATCAGAAAGTTGATTTTCAAAAATTTGTATATTATAATTATGATATAAGAATACAAATTTAGTATAAATTGACCAATCTTATATTTGGACAAAAATTTAAGAGAGGTGAGAATTTATGTTAAGAAAAATGAAAGATCTTAAAGGGTATACTCTTCATGGTAAAGAAGAAGATCTTGGAGAAGTAGAAGATTTTTATTTTGATCAGGAGCGCTTTGTAATGAGGTATGTAGTTATTGATACTGGTAACTGGCTCAAGCACGAGCAAACTTTGATTTCTCCAGAGGCATTTGAAGAAATAAATTATAAAACTGAAGAAATTTTTGTTAATCTAAATTCTGAAGAATTAAAAGAGGGTCCAAGTATCAAAAAAAATAAGCCTGTTTCCAGAGAAATTGAGGAAAAACTTGTCAATCATTTTGAATGGCCAATTTACTGGACAAGCCCCTATCCTTCCAGCGGTCCTGCAGTTCAGCCGGGTAGTATGATTAGAGATAAGATATTCAATTATGCAGAATCTACAGCAGAGCAAAAACAGACTGGAAAAGAGGATCTAGAATCAAACCTGCGCAGTTTTAATGAGGTTACTGGATACCACATTCAGGCAGAGGACGAAGAATTTGGTCATGTAGAAGATTTATTTGTTGATGAGGAAAATTGGGTAATTCGTTACCTTTTAGTAGACACCCGAAATATTTTACCTGGTAAGGATGTTTTAATTGCACCTGAGTGGCTAGAGAATATAAGCTGGAATGATGAAAAAATATTTGTAAATAAAACCAAAGAAGAGATAAAGAGTGCCCCCGAATATCAAGAAGAAAAGTCCGATTATTTAGTGGACCGGGATTATGAAGAAAAACTTTATGATCACTATGATGAATTGAAATACTGGCAGCAGTAAAGTTGGTTATCAATTTAGGATTATGGAAGCTATTAAGAGACAGGTGGTGAATTTAATTGGAGCAGGATTTTCTTGATAGTATGAGGCAGATTATAAAAGAAGAAATTTCTCCCCTGGAAGAGAAACTGGACAAAAACACAGAGGCGATATCCTCTATAGAAGTCAAGCTGGATGAGAACACGGAGGCAATAGCTTCTATAGAAACCAAGGTAGATAAGAACACGGAGGCAATAGCCTCTATAGGAACTAAGGTAGATGAGAACACAGAGGCAATAGCTTCTATAGAAACCAAGGTAGATGAAAATACCGGTGGATTAAATTCTGTGAGTCGACAGCTTGAAGAAAATACTCTTATTTTAAAAGCATTAGAAGAAAATAAGGACTATAGGAATAATCAAATGGACAAATTGATTAATGATGTGGCTGAAATTCAGGGAAGTATTAAACATCTTGAAGAATCATTTAATAATCACAGCCATGAAGTAAAAACTGAAATTGGCAAAGTTAAAGTAAGTTAAAACACATGAGCCCTTAGTTGGGCTCTTTTTTTTATACGTATATCTCCTAAGACAAAATAATGCTAATTGATTTTAAATTTAACTTTAATTCAGTAATGATTATTGCTATAATAGAAGAACAACACCTAAACATATATTCACTTTTTTGAAAAATGTCATAAATTTTACTGAAATTATTTTTAAATAAGAGTATAATAAATGTAATTATGAAAATAAAGAATAGTAAAGATTTTTAGGATTCGGCTTAATTCTCAATTAATAAATTTGGAGGGGATAGTTAGTGAAGGATGGACAGTTTAAATTAAAGGCCCCTTTTGAACCAAAAGGTGATCAGCCTGAGGCAATAGAAAAATTGGCTGAAGGAATAAGAAAAGGCCACCGACACCAGACATTACTTGGTGCGACGGGGACAGGAAAGACTTTTACTATGGCTAAACTGGTAGAAGAGGTTAACAAACCCACTCTGGTTATTGCCCATAATAAAACTCTGGCAGCTCAGCTGACCAGTGAATTTAAGGAGTTTTTTCCGGATAATGCAGTAGAATATTTTGTCAGTTATTATGATTATTATCAGCCTGAAGCCTATGTACCTCAGACTGATACCTATATAGAGAAAGATTCATCTGTTAATGATGAAATTGAAAAATTAAGACTTTCGGCAACAACTTCACTTTTTGAAAGGAGAGATGTGCTGATTGTAGCCAGTGTATCCTGTATTTACGGTCTGGGTTCTCCGGATGACTATTTGAATTTATCTCTGGATTTAAAAGTTGGTAAGATTATGGACCGCAAGGAGATTACCAGAAGTCTGATCTTTATGCAGTACAGCCGTAATGATATGGATACATCCCGCGGCCATTTTAGAGTTAAGGGAGATGTAATAGATATTTTTCCTGCTTATAGAGATATTGCAATCAGGGTCGAACTTTTTGGAGATGAGATTGATAGAGTTACCCGGATCAATACTGTAACCGGTGAGGTTGAAGCTGAAATAGATGAGATGACTATTTATCCGGCCAGCCACTTTGTTACTCCAGAAGATAAAGTGGAAAGAGCAATTAAAACTATTAAGGATGAGCTGGAGGAGCGTTTAAAAGAACTGCGGGCAGAAAACCGTCTGGTTGAAGCCCAGAGACTGGAACAGCGGACCCGTTATGACTTAGAGATGCTGGAGCAGATGGGATTTTGTTCTGGAATTGAAAACTATGCCCGTCATCTGGCAGGACGTGAACCGGGTTCCAGACCAATGGCTCTTTTAGATTATTTTCCAGATGATTTTATGGTGATTATAGATGAGTCACATATGACAGTTCCCCAGATTGGTGGAATGTTTGCCGGGGACCGTTCTCGCAAGGAAAAGCTGGTGGAGTATGGTTTTCGACTTCCCTCTGCCCTGGATAACAGGCCGCTGAATTTTGAAGAATTTGAACAGGTCGTACCTCAGGCAGTTTATGTTTCTGCAACTCCTGGTCCTTATGAGCGGGAGCACAGTCAGCAGATAGTTGAGCAGATTATCCGTCCGACCGGACTTGTTGATCCGGAAATTGATGTCCGGCCGACAAAGAGTCAGATTGATGATCTGCTGGAAGAAATTAGGCAGGTTGTAGGAGATGATGAGCGAGTTCTGGTTACAACTCTGACTAAAAAGATGTCAGAGGATCTGACCGAATATCTGGCTGAAGCTGGAATTAGAGTTCGCTACCTTCATTCTGATATTGATACAATTGAACGTTCAGAAATTATTCGTGATCTCCGACTGGGAGAATTTGATGTCCTGGTAGGAATTAATCTATTACGAGAGGGTCTTGATTTACCCGAGGTTTCCCGGGTCGCAATTTTAGATGCTGATAAGGAAGGCTTTCTGCGTTCACAGCGAGCATTGATTCAGACTATTGGACGTGCTGCTCGTAATGTAGGTGGCAAGGTAATTATGTATGCCGATAAAATTACTGATTCAATGAAAACTGCAATTGATGAAACTGAAAGAAGAAGGGAAATTCAGATTCAGCATAATAAGGACAACAATATTACTCCGGAGACAATTATCAAACCGGTAAGAGATGTTGTTAAACCAGTTGAGATGGTAGTTTCCGAAGATAAAAGCCGCTATTATGATAAAAGTCAGGATAATGAAGATGCTGATGATAATACTCAAAATTATGATAATATGACACGCAAAGAAATTCAGCATTTAATTATAGATTTAGAGGATGAAATGGAGTCTGCAGCTGATAACTTAGAGTTCGAAATAGCTGCTCAGATTAGAGACGAAATAGAAGAATTAGAAAAAAAATTATAATCGGTACCGGGTACTTGTCAAAATTTACCAAATATCAATAGTGAAAAAAGGAATAAAAAGGCAGATTTTGACAAGTACCCGGTACCCTAAAAGAGGTGTGATTTTAATGGGATTAGAACGTTTAATAGTAAAAGGTGCTGAAGAGCACAATCTTAAAAAAATAGATATAGATATACCGCGAGATAAACTGATTGTAATTACAGGTTTAAGTGGTTCCGGTAAGTCTTCACTGGCATTTGATACCATTTATGCAGAGGGACAGCGCCGGTATGTAGAATCACTTTCTGCTTATGCCCGCCAGTTTTTGGGGCAGATGGAAAAACCGAAAGTGGAATATATCGAAGGGCTTTCTCCTGCAATTTCAATTGATCAGAAAACAACCAGCCGTAATCCGCGTTCAACTGTAGGTACAGTAACTGAGATTCATGACTATCTGCGCCTGCTCTATGCCAGAGTAGGGATTCCGCACTGTCCTATCTGTGGTAAGGAAATTAAATCTCAGACAGTTGATGAGATTGTTGATCAGGTACTGGAGCTGCCGGAGCGGACTAAGATTCAGATACTGGCTCCGATTGTTCGCGGTCGCAAAGGTGAACACGAGCGTACTTTTCTGCAGGCTCAGAGAGATGGTTTTGTTAGAGCCCGGGTCGATGGTGAGACAATTCTTTTAGAAGAAGCGGAAAAGCTAGATAAGAATTTTAAACATGATATAGAAATTATTGTTGACCGGCTGGTAGTTAAGGATGGTATTAGAGAGCGTCTGGCTGATTCAGTAGAAACTGCTCTTGAATATGCTGAAGGTCTGGTAATGATTGACCAGATTGATGGTGAAACTACAACTTACAGTGAGAAATTTGCCTGTCCGGAGCATAATATTAGTCTGGAAGAAATGTCTCCCCGGATGTTTTCTTTTAATTCACCCTATGGAGCCTGTGATAACTGTGATGGGCTGGGAGTAAAGAAAGAGTTTGATCCGGATTTAATTCTGGATAAAGAAAAATCGATAGCTGATGGAGGAATTATTCCCTGGGCCAGCTCTTCCAGCCGCTACTATCCAGCTCTTTTAGAGGCAATGGCTGATGAGTATAATTTTAGCCTGGAGACTAAAATTGAAAAGCTGGATGATGAAATTTTAGATAAACTATTATATGGAGATAACAAAAAAATAACCTTTCCTTATACAAATCGCTATGGTAAAACAAGAGATCATACCACCAGGTTTAAGGGAATAACGGGATATCTAAAAGAGAGAATGGATAAATCTGACAGCCCGGGAACCCATAAGAGAATGGAAAGATATATGAATGAAATTCCCTGTCATGTCTGCCATGGTCAGCGTCTCAAACCAGAAGTGTTGGCAGTAACTGTTGGCGGGATTTCTATAGCAAAATTCAGCTCCTTTACAATCAAAGAAGCCCACGAATTTATAGAAGGGGTAGAACTGGATGACCGCCGGGCCAGGATTGGTAAGGAAATTTTGAAAGAAGTGAGAGAAAGACTGCGCTTTTTACTGGATGTTGGACTTGATTATTTAAGCCTGGATCGTTCTGCCGGTACACTTTCTGGTGGTGAGGCTCAGCGGATAAGACTGGCAACTCAGATTGGATCAGGTTTAATGGGAGTATTATACATCCTTGATGAACCGAGTATTGGCCTGCATCAGAGAGATAACAACCGTCTGATCAGCACCTTAGAGCATATCCGAGATTTAGGAAACACTGTAATTGTGGTTGAACATGATGAAGATACAATTAGGTCTGCTGATTATATTATTGATATGGGACCTGGAGCCGGAAAACACGGTGGTGAAATTGTTGCCGAGGGATCTCTGGATGATATTATAGAGGAAGAGCGTTCACTTACCGGCCAGTATTTGTCCGGCAAAAAGAAGATTAATGTACCTGAAGAAAGGTATCAGACTGGAGAAAAGTGGCTCAGTATCAAAGGGGCCAGACAGCATAATTTAAAAAGTATAGATGTCGATTTTCCACTGGGAACCTTTACCTGTGTGACTGGAGTTTCTGGTTCTGGTAAAAGTACTTTAATTAATAACACACTTAAGAGAAAAATGATGCGGGAGCTTCACGATTCAACTCTGCATCCGGGAGAACACGATAAAGTCGAAGGGATGGATCAGATTGATAAAGTGATTAATATTGATCAGTCACCAATTGGCAGGACCCCCCGCTCTAATGCTGTAACTTATACAAAGGTCTTTAATTATATCAGAGATGTTTTTGCCAGCACCCCGGAGGCCAAACAGCGGGGATATGAAATTGGTCGCTTCAGCTTCAATGTTAAGGGCGGCCGCTGTGAAGCCTGTAAGGGACAGGGAATCGAAGAAATAGAGATGCATTTTTTACCTGATGTTTATGTCCCCTGTGATGTTTGTAATGGTAAACGCTATAACCGCGAAACCTTAGAAATTAAATACAAAGGTAAAACAATTGCTGATGTACTTGATATGACAGTGGAAGAGGCTGTCGAGTTTTTTGAAAATATTGAACCAATTCGACGTCGGCTGCAGACACTTTATGATGTTGGCCTCGGTTATATCAGACTCGGTCAGCCGGCTACTACATTTTCTGGTGGTGAAGCACAGCGGATTAAAATTTCCAAAGAGCTTGGAAAAAGAAGTACAGGAGAAACACTCTATTTACTTGATGAGCCGACAACAGGACTCCATTTTGCTGATATCAAAAAACTGCTGGAGGTTCTGCACCGCCTGCGTGAGGACGGTAATACAGTAATTGTGATTGAGCATAATCTGGATGTAATTAAATCAGCAGATTATCTAATTGATTTAGGACCAGAAGGTGGAGAAAAAGGTGGAGAAGTTGTAGCCGTCGGTACTCCGGAAGAAGTAGCTCAAAATGAAAATTCATATACAGGTAAGTTTTTAAAAGAAGTGCTTTAAAGTACCGGGTACTTGGATATCATTTCCAATTTTAATTAAATTATTTTCTTTTTATGTAAAAATATGGTATAATTATCACATTCTAATAAAGAAAAGAGGATAATTTATGCCAAAAAAGAAAAGGATCTGGTATCCAGGTGCAATGTATCATATAATGAGTAGAGGGAACCGAAAAAAGGAATTGTTCAGAAACAAAATTGATTACCAGTATTACTTGAATATTTTAAAATCGATAAAAAGTGATTATCCTTTTAGTCTTAGCTCATACTGTTTAATGAAAAATCATGTTCATTTACAGATCAAAACAAAAGGGATTGAGATCTGGAAGATCATGAGACAAATAAATCTTTATTACGCTAAGTATTTTAATAAAAAATATGACTTAGTGGGCCATGTATTTCAAGGAAGATATAAATCTAAACTTATAGTTGATGCTGCTTATGATATTGGATTAAGCCGTTATATTCACTTAAATCCTGTTAAGGCAAAAATAGTTTCAACGCCAGAACATTACAATTGGAGCAGTTACAACATTTATTTAGGAGAAAAGAAAGATAATTTAGTTGATGTTGATAATATTTTTTCTTACTATTTCTGTAAAAATCCAGTAAGTAGATATAAAAAATATTGTGAGTCAGGTATAGTAAATGGTGATAATGATGAATTTGATAATTGGTAAAATTTTCTAAGTACCCGGTACCCAAATGGAGGTGCAGAAATTGGAGAAATCTGACAGACTCAAAGAAATATTTCAATCTAAAGCTGCTGCATTTATTCTGGCTGCAGCCATAATTTTGATTGCCTTACTGGCCAGGCTGGAAGTTATAGAACCACTTATTATTTTATTTGTAATCTACTGCAGCTTGAGTTTTGCAAAAAAAGGTGCAGTTTATTCAACTATTTTTGCAATTTCTGTACTTGCTCTTCAGGATTTATATAACTTACATATAGATCTTTCGCAGTATTTAATTGAAGTATCTGTAATTATTATTGCAGCCTTGTATATTTATAAAAGCACCTCCAGTGTCAAAACATTAAACTTTGAACTCAGAGAACGGGTTAAAGAGCTGACAGGGCTTTATAGAATTTCCGAAGCAGCTGAAAATTTAAATACTGATCTTGATCAATTGTTGAATGAAGTTGTTCAGGGAATTCCACCATCTTATCAGTTTCCCGGAGACTGTGAGGCCAGAATTATCTATCAGGGAAATGAATATCAAACTCCTAACTTTAGGCAAACAGAATGGTATCAGCAAAAGCCGCTGGAAATTAATAATAAAGAGGTAGGAAGGGTTGAGGTTGTTTATTTAAATCAGCACCCAATTCAGCATCAGGGAACAGTCTTTTTAGAAGAAGAGTTTGATTTACTTAATTCAATCACAGCTAAAATCACCAATATTCTTAAAAACTTAGAGCAGGAAAAAGAAATAAATGAACAGCGCCGCTTTCTTTCTATCACTCTTAATTCTATTGGTGATGGGTTAATCGTAACAGATAAAGAAGGTCGGGTTAAAAGATTGAACAGTATTGCTGAAGATTTAACCGGCTGGACTATAGCTGAGGCAAAAAATAGAGATATTAGAGAAATCTTTAATATTGTTAACTCAAAGACTGGAATTGAAGTCAAAAATCCGGTTGATAAAGTTTTAAAACACGGCAAGATTGTCGGGCTGGCGAACCATACAAAATTGATAGCCAGAGACGGCAGTGAATACCATATTGCAGATAGTGCTGCTCCCATTAAAACTGATGAGGGTAATATTTATGGAACTGTGATGGTTTTTAGGGATGTCAGTAAAAATTATAAAATGAGAGAAGAAATTAAACAGAGAGAAAAAATGTTCTCTACTGCGATCAGTGAGTCACCATTTCCGATTATGGTTCACGCTGAAGATGGAGAGGTTATAACTGTCAACAGCACCTGGGAAAATATCAGTGGTTATACAGAGGAAGAAATACCTGATATAAAAAGCTGGATAAATAAGGCTTATCAGGGAGAAAATGCGGAAGCTGAAAAAAATATTAAAGAGTCTTTTACTCGTCAGAAAGGAAAAGCTGGTGAGTTCGAGATTACAACTAAAAGTGGTGAAAAAAGAATCTGGGAATTCAGCACAGCTCCCCTGGGGATAGGGGAAGATGGACGTAAGTTAGTGATCAGCACTGCTGTAGATATTACCCGCCGCAAAAAAGCAGAAGCTGAGTTGAGAAAATTAAATAAAATTTATAGAACCTTAAGTATGGTTAATCAGCTGATTGTCAGAGAAAATTCGATCAGTAAACTTATAGAGGAGGCAGCAAAGATAACCTCTGAGTATGGTAAATATCAAAATATCTGGATTGGAAAAATTAATTCTAGTAATGAAAAAATTAAGATACTGACAACTATCGAAAATAACTGCAGCTATATCAAAAGTGGGGAGAGCCATGATTTAAAGCTGGAAAATCAATTTTTGAATTTCAAAGAAGAATTAATTGAGCAGGAAAAAGATAGTTTAGTTATCAACAGCTGCAAAAATTCAAATAAACTGGACACTCTGCCGGAAAATCACTGCGGCTCAAGAGCTTTTTTTCTACTCAGAGCACTTGGTAAACCCTGGGGTATTTTTTCTTTCTGTACAGCGGAAGAAAATCATTTTGATCAAATGGAAATTGAATTATTAAAGGAACTGACCGGTGATATTTCACTGGGGATTGAAAAGATTATAAGTGAGCAGAGACGGCAGGAGTCGGAAAGAAAATTAAAAATAAGTGAAAAGAGATACAGACAGCTATTTGAAAACTCTCCGGTTGGAATTTTCAAAACTACCTCTGATGGTAGAGTGCAGATGATAAATCCGCATCTTGCTAAAATTTTGGGATTTGATTCAGTTGAGGAAACTATAATGCATTTTAATCATCTGGGCCAGGAATTATATGTAAATCCAGAACGGCGCCAACAATTTATCAGCCAGATAAAAGAAACAGGAATGGTCAATAATTTTGTCTATCAGGCCTATGATAAAAACAATAATATATTGTGGCTGGAAATGAATGCCCGGGTCAGCAAGGAAAAGAAAGATGGAAGCTTTGTGATTGAAGGATTCTGCTGGGATATTACAAAACGCAGAGAAAGTGAAGAAAAAATTAAATATCTTGGATTTCATGACAAATTAACTGGATTATATAATCGAGCTTTTCTGGAAGAGGAAATAAAAAGGGTGGACACTCCCCGCCAGCAGCCAATCAGTATAATTATGGGAGATTTAAATAATTTAAAACTGATCAATGATACCTATGGACATCAGACGGGAGATCAGCTGATTAAAAGTGCGGCCGAGATGATCGATAATTCGTGCCGGGATGAAGATATAATTGCCCGCTGGGGTGGAGATGAATTTGTGGTACTGCTTCCTCAGACTAATGTAAAAGAAAGTGAAGTAATTATTAAAAGAATTAATCAGCAGATAGAGCAGGAAGAGGGAGAGCTTGCAGTTTCGATTTCCCTGGGAACAGCTTCCAAAACAGATGCAGAGCAGGATTTAATGGCTGTCTTAAGTAAGGCTGAGGATAGAATGTATAAAAATAAAATTGCCAGTCGAAAAAGTGCCCGCAGCAGTGTTCTTTCAGCCTTTTTAACTTCTTTAAAAGAGAAAAGTTCAGAAACTGAAGAACATGTGCAGCGGATGAGTAAAATGGCAAAAAGATTTGGCCAAAAAGTTGGACTATCGAATTCAGAACAGGATAGGCTCTATCTTCTGACCCAGATGCATGATATCGGTAAAATTGCAGTTTCTGAAGAAATTTTAAATAAACCTGGTAAATTAAATGAAGAAGAATGGGAAATAATTAAAAAACATACCGAAACTGGTTTTAGAATTACTTCTAATCTCGAAGATTTTGCTCATATCTCACATGAAATTTTGCATCACCATGAGCGCTGGGATGGTACTGGTTATCCAGAAAGTCTGGCTGGAGAGGAGATACCACTTCTCTCCCGGATGTTGACCATTATCGATTCCTATGATGTAATGATCAGCGGCCGCCCCTATAAAGAGGCAATGACTGAAAAGGAAGCGGAAGCAGAACTTAAAGTCTGTGCAGATAGTCAGTTTGATCCGGAGTTGGTGGATAAATTTATTGATAGTTTGTAAAATCTCTACGGCCTGGATTGAAATTAATTTAAAGCAATCATAATTAAAATGTGAGGAGGGCAGCTGGATGACAAAAAAATAATTGAGGAAGATGCTGAAGTGCTTCTTCTACCTAGACCCAGGCGTTTTGGGAAGAGTTTAAACCTTTCAATGCTGCGCTATTTCTTTGAAAAAAATGAAGATGATAACTCGAATTTATTTAGTGATTTGAAAATAGCGAATACTGGATCCAGATATCTAGAGAAAATGGGACAGTTTCCAGTGATCAATTTAGATTTCAAAGGTTCTAGAGCTAATAACTGGGAGCTTGCCCTGCAGAGGCTAAAACGAACAATTTCTGTAGAATTTCAGCGACATAGTTATCTTCTGGAAAGTGATAATCTTTTAGATTATGAAAAGGAAGAGTACAAAAATATAATGGCTTTAAAAGCTGAGCAGACTGCTTATGAGTTTGCTTTAGAAAATCTTTCGCGTTATTTAAAAGAATATTATCAGCAAAATGTTATTATTTTAATAGATGAATATGATGAAGCGGTTCAAGCTGCTTATTTGAATAATTACTATGATCAGATGCTGATGTGAAGGGTCAATTTGAAGATTTACTAAAGAATAAATCTTTTAAAACCAGAATAGATGAAAATATTGTCTTTACAGATATTAGAACTAAAAGCAGTTCTCTCTGGAGTTTTCTCTTATACAGTGGTTATTTAAAAGCAAGAAGTAAACAGCGTAGACAGGGCAGACTTTATTGTGAACTTGAGCTTCCAAACCAGGAAATTAAATATATTTATGAGGAAATAATTATTGACTGGCTGGAAGAAAGTATAAGTAGCAATAAATTGATTCAAATGCTGACAGCCCTGACTACTGGTAATATAGATGAATTTAACCTGATTTTTAAAGATTTTGTTTTAAACAGTATGAGTACTTTTGATTCAGTGGGAAACGAAGCAGAAAAAGTTTATCATGCATTCGTTCTAGGATTATTATTAAATTTAAACGATAATTATGAGATCACTTCAAATCGTGAAAGTGGATATGGCCGCTATGATATTATGATTATTCCTGATAAAAATGATAAGTTGGGGATAATAATTGAATTTAAAAAAGCTGGTAATGATGAAAATCTGGATGCAGCAGTTAAAGCTGCTCTGGAACAAATAAAGCAGAGAAAATATCAGCAGGAATTAGAAAAAAGAGGTATAACTAAGGTGCTGCAGTTAGGAATTGCTTTTTCAGGCAAAAAAGTTAAAATTAAAGCTGCTGAATAATTAGACACCAATAATTTTGGACCTGGTACAAAAGAAATAAATCACAAAATAAAAGGTGATAGAAAATGACTGAAAATGAAAATAGAAAAGAACACATCGAAGCTCAGCTGAAGGAGTTACCCCGTCAGCCCGGAGTTTATCTGATGAAAGATGAAACTGGAATGATTATTTATGTTGGTAAGGCAAAATCTCTCCGCAGTCGGGTAAGATCATATTTTCGTAAAAATGATCAGACATATAAAACCAGAATGCTGGTCCAGTATATTGATGATTTTGATTATATAATGACTGATACAGAGGTAGAAGCCTATATTTTAGAGGCTAATTTGATAAAAAAACATCAGCCAAAATTTAATATTCGGCTGAAGGATGATAAATCTTATCCTTATATTAAAGTTACAAAAAATGTTGATTTTCCCAGAGTTTTTAAAACCAGGATTGCAAAAAATGATGGAGCAAAATATTTTGGCCCTTTTGCTGATGTTGATGCGATTTATAAAACACTTGATGTAATTAAGGATATTTTTAAATTAAGAAGCTGTAAAAAAGAAATAAAGGCAGGCGAGCCTGCGGACCGCCCCTGTCTAAATTACTATATTGATAAATGTCTGGGACCATGTATTGGAGCAGTCAGCAAAGAGGATTATCACGAATTAATTGATCAGGTTTGTTTATTCCTTTCTGGACGTCAGGTAGAATTAAAAAAACAGGTAGAAGAGAGAATGAAAGAAGCTGCAGCAGAAAGAAATTTTGAAAAAGCTGCCCGTTTTCGTGATGCGCTGGAAGCTTTTGAAAAGCTTAGTGAGAGCCAGAAAGTAATGACCGATAAAAATATTGATCAGGATGTTGTTGCTTTAGTTCAGGGGGAGGAAGATACAGCCTGTGCTCAGCTGCTGCTGGTTCGTAATGGCCGCCTGATTGGACAGGAATATTTTATTCTGCAGGGAACAGAAGAAGAGAGTGCAGCAAAAACAATGGCCTCGTTCTTACAGCAGTATTATGAGCAGGCAGCTGGCATCCCGGATGAACTGCTTTTAAATACAAAAATTAATTATCAGCAGCTGCTTTCCGAAAGACTGGCTGACATGAAAGGTAAAAAAGTAAGTATCCAGTATCCCAAAAAGGGAGATAAAAAGAAGATGCTGGAGATGGCTGAGCGGAATGCAGAGCAGAATCTCAAAAAAGAAAATATCCGCAGCAAATATGAAGAACAGCGGACTTCGGGAGCAGTGGAAAAACTGGGAGAAATTCTGGAGATGGAAAATGATCCCTATCATATTGAAGGATTTGATATTTCCAATATTCAGGGTACGGATACTGTTGCTTCAATGGTGGTTTTCAAAAATGGACGTCCTTCCAAACAGGATTACCGCCGTTTTAAGATTAAAACTGTAGAGGGACCTGATGATTTTTCCAGTATGAAGGAAGTTGTTGAGCGCCGCTATGCCCGTCTGCTGCGTGAAGATAGAAAACTGCCGGATTTAATTTTGATTGATGGTGGTAAAGGACAGCTTAGCGCTGCTTATGAAATTTTAGAGCTGTTAGGAATAGAAGATCTGCCGATTATCGGTCTCGCCAAAAAAGAAGAAGAAATTTTTCGCCCGGGAGAAAGCGAGCCAATTAAACTTCCTCACCACACTCCAACTCTGCAGCTGCTGCAGCGGGTTAGAGATGAGGCTCACCGTTTTGCAGTTAGTTATCACCGTAAGCTGAGATCTCGCAGATTAACTCATTCAATGCTGGATGAGATTCCTGGAGTGGGAGAAACCCGCAGAAACGCACTGCTGCAGCACTTTGGTTCTCTGGCCAGGATTAGAGAAGCTAAAATCTGGCAGCTAAAAGAAGTTGATGGAGTCAGCGGTAAAACAGCCCGCAAGATTTATGATTATTTAAGAGAAAATATGAGGGCCTATTAACTTGTAACTGAATTGAGGTGAAGATAATGGTTTTGAATGGAAACAAAAAAACTGAGAGTGAAAAAAATAAGCTGATTAAAAAAATTAAAGCAGAAATTAAACAATTAAATTTCTTTGAAGAGCTTCAACTTGTTATTTTATTTGGTTCCCGGGCCAGAGAAGAAGAAAAAGCCGATAGTGATTTAGATTTAGCCTTTTTATTAAATTCAGGATTTTTCAAACAAATAAATGTTATTGATTTTAGAATTAATTTAATTAATTATTTTTCTGAATTAACTGGAATCGAAAGTGATATAATATTTCTGAATTCTGCTAAACCATTATTGAAATTCCAGGTTTTAAAATACGGAGAATTAATATATGTAAATGATGATTTTGATTATGCAGGCTATTTTTCTAAGAGTCTAAGGGAGTATTTTGATTTTAAATACTTTAAAGAATACCATTATCAAAAAATGAGAGAGAGATTATCAAAATCAACTTAATAACCCCTGTCTTTAACAAGTAAAGGATGGTGAAATTAATGGTAGATAGAGATGTGGTTTTAAATAGGATTAAACATCTAGAAGATAACATTAATTATCTAAAAAAAATTGAAAATTTTGATCAGAAAACTTTTAGCAGTGATCAGGATGTCTATTACCGATTTGAAAGAGCCCTTCATCTTGCAGTTGAAGCTGTTTTAGATCTGGGAAATCGCTTAATTGCTGATCAAAATCTTGGCACACCTGATTCTAATCGAGATATTTTTAGGGTTTTATTTAAAAATAAGGTTATAAATGAGGATTTAAAGGAAAGTTTAGTTAAGATGGCTGGTTTTAGAAATATACTTGTTCATGACTATTTAGAATTAGATCGGGAGCTCGAATATGAAATAATAAAAAACAATATAGATGATATTAAAGAATTTATGCAGGTTATTTTAAAATATTTGTAATTTTTTGCAGGAGATTTGCTCTTAGTCTTTAAATTATAATATAGAGCATCTGATATATCACAGAAAATTAGGAAGTGTTATGATGGTTATCAATAAAAAAAGCTTGACAGATCAGGTATATACAATGTTAAAAGAAAAAATATTAAATAGAGATGTTGAGCTTGGGGAACAGTTAAACACCCGGGAAATTGCAGAAGAACAGGGGATTAGTCTGATGCCGGTTCGGGATGCTCTTCGCCAGCTGGCGAATGAGGATTTAGTAGAAAATAAACCTAGAGTTGGTTTTTTTGTTAAGAATTTCTCTGAATCAGAAATAAATGATATTTTAGAAGTTCGTAAAATGCACGAGCTTTATTGTCTAGATAATTATTTTGCTGAAATAGATAAAGAAGTAATTTCTGATTTAAAAGATAAATTTGAAAATGAATATCAGGAATATTTTAGTAACTATGATACCAAATTACATAAAGAAATTGTATTTGCTTCTCATAATAATTATTTAATTGACAAGTATCTTAAATTAATTAATCATTATATTATGTTATTTAGCTATTTAAATTATAAACGTTCTGAAACTTCTCGCCAGGAACATATGGAATTGATTGATTGCATTTTGAAAAATAATAAGAAAAAAGCGAAAAATATTTTATATAAACATCTGGATAGAGTTGAAATTTCAAAGGATGTAGATATAGAAGAGGCGAGAATATAAGTTTTTTTAAAAATCTGAAAATTACCCTTGAAATCTAAAACAATATATCATATACTAAAATCAATCAGAAATTTTGTTTAAGAAATCTAATATATTACATATCAGAAAGATTAAATTTTGGAGTTGGAAAATACAAAAATATTTATAGTAGGAAGGGTTACTATGAAAAAAAATAACAAAAAAACTATAAATAAAAAGAGCCTTACAGAGCAAATATATTCAATTTTAAAGGAACAGATTTTAAATAAAGAAATTGAGTTTGGAGAAAAAATAAACACTAGAAAAATAGCTGATAAATATGAAGTAAGCCTGATGCCTGTAAGAGATGCGTTGAGAAGGTTAGCAAATGAAGGTATTGTTGAGAAACGCCCCCGAGTTGGTTTTTTTGCCAAAGATTTTAGTAAAAAAGAAATTAAGGAAATTAAAGAATTAAGAAGAATGTATGAATTATATTGTCTTGGTAATTATTTTCAGAATATAGACAAAGAAAAGGTAGCAAAATTAAGAGAAGAATTTGTGAAAAGTGATCAAAAGTATTTTGATAAAATTGATATAAAACTACATAAAGCTATTGTAAATGCATCAGAAAACAATTATCTAATTAAACGGTACAACCATCTTGTAAAAAACTTCATTTCACTTTTTAGTTTTACTACTTATAAACGATTTGAAGATTCAAAAAAAGAACACATTCAGTTAATAGACGCTATTTTAGATGACAACTTAAAAAAAGCAAAAGAGATTATCTTAAAACATTTAGGTTAATATTTTATTATTTTGTGATTGATATATTAGATATCAAGACCAAACATCGCATAGTAAAATTATTAGATGAATGTTTTTTTATAATTCAAAATATTCAGAAGGGTGAAATAAATGAAAATTACAAAACTGGAATTATTTAAAGTTCCACCTCGCTGGTTATTTCTTAAAATCTCTACAGATGAAGGGATTAGTGGCTGGGGTGAACCTGTAGTAGAAGGAAAAGCAGCTACTGTTGAGGCAGCAGTTAAAGAAATGGAAAGTTATTTAATTAATAAAAACCCTATGCAGATTGAGGATATCTGGCAGACACTCTATCGAGGAGCTTTTTACCGGGGAGGACCGGTTTTAATGAGTGCCATTGCTGGAATAGATCAGGCACTCTGGGATATCAAAGGTAAATATTTAAAACAGCCGGTTTATGAACTCTTAGGTGGTAAAGTCCGGAATAAAGTAAGAGTTTATTCCTGGATTGGCGGTGATCGACCAGCTAATGTTGCTGAAGAAGCAAAAAAAAGAAAAGAGGCTGGTTTTACTGCAGTTAAAATGAATGGAACATCAGAACTGCATTATATAGATAGTTATAAGAAGGTTGATCAAGCTGTAGCAAGGGTTGCAGCCATTAGAGAAAAGGTCGGAGATGATTTTGGGATAGCTGTTGATTTTCATGGTAGAGTTCATAAAGGTATGGCTAGAATCTTGTTTAAAGAGTTGTCTCCTTATCGGTTGATGTTCGTTGAAGAACCGGTGCTTTCAGAAAATTTAGAAGCTTTAGAAACATTGGATACATTTGGAATTCCAGTTGCTCTGGGGGAGAGATTATTTAGTCGCTGGGATTATAAAAAAGTTTTTGAACTTAATAAAGTAGATATTATACAGCCAGATTTATCACATGCAGGTGGAATATCTGAAGCACGAAAAATCGCTGCAATGGCTGAAGCTTATGATACTGCTGTAGCTCCACATTCACCTCTGGGGCCAATCAATTTAGCTGCCAGTATTCAGCTGGATGCGGCAACTCCCAACGTATTTATTCAGGAACAGAGTTTAGGAATACATTATAATAAAGATAATGATATTCTTGATTATTTAAAGGATAAAGATGTTTTTAAATACAAAGATGGTTATGCAGAAATTCCAACTGCTCCTGGTTTAGGAATAGAAATAGATGAAGATTTGGTTAGAGAAAAAGCTCAAGAAACTCATAATTGGAAAAATCCAGTTTGGAGGAATGAAGATGGGACCATAGCTGAGTGGTAAAGAAATATTTCTAATATTATTTAATGGGAGGAGATCAACTTGGAAAATGAGTTATCCAATAAAAAAGGTTATTTAAATCAAAAAGAAATAACTAATTATTTATTAGAAATTAGCGAAGATATAGAAAATATAGATAATCTTTTAATAATTCCTCCAGATTATACCCGCAAATTTTCTGGTTCAGGTAAAATTGTTTCAGAATTATATAAAATATTAGAAGATAAAGTAAGTCATATAGATATTCTAATTGCTTCTGGAACTCATGAGTCGATGTCTAAAAAAATGATTAAGGACATGTTTGGTCAAAATATACCTCTGGAAAATTTTAATTTCCATAATTGGCGAGAAGATATAAAGAAAATAGGCATTATACCGGCTGATTTAATTAATAAATTGTCAAAAGGCTATATGAAAGAAGAAATTCCACTAAAAATAAATAAAAGAATAGTTGAACCTAAATATGATTTGGTTCTTTCTGTGGGACAGGTCTTACCTCATGAAGTCGTTGGAATGGCAAATTATACGAAAAATATTGTTGTAGGTTGTGGGGGGCAAGAAATCATAAATAAATCTCATTATTTGGGAGCAATATCTGGGATAGAAAATGTTCTGGGAAGAGATTATTCTCCAGTTAGAAAATTATATGATTATGCTGAAAATAATTTACTGCAAAAGATACCTTTAAAATATATACTTACTGTTTGTTCAACTAATTTAGATACCGAGACTGATAATACAAAGGTAAAAGGCATTTTTTATGGGAGAGATAGAGAGATTTTTGAAAAAGCAGTAAAACTAAGTCAGCAGGAAAATATAATAGAACTTGATCATAAATATGACAAAATAATTGTTTATCTTGATCCCGAGGAATTTCAGAGTACCTGGCTGGGTAATAAGGCAGTTTATAGAAGCAGACTTGCTGTTGCCGATAAGGGAGAGATAATTATTGCTGCTCCAGGTATAAATAAATTTGGCGAGGATAAAGAAATAGATACTTTAATTAGAAAATATGGTCACTTAAAAAGCAGCAAGATTACTAGATTAGTTGAAGAAAATAAAGATTTACAAAATAATCTTTCAGCAGCTGCACATTTAATGCATGGTTCTAGTGAAGGTAGATTTAAAATAACCTTAGCTGCTCCAAATTTGAGTAAAAAGGAAATAGAGAATGTTAATTATAATTATCTGGACATGGATAAACTTAAAAGAAAGTATAAATTAGAGTCTCTTAAATCCGGTAAAAATGTGATAGAAATAAATGGTAAAAAGGAAGAAGTATATTATATTGACAACCCTGCAACAGGTCTCTGGAAAGCTTAGTTTGTTATTAATGGACTAAAATTATATAAGCTTATGAGACTATTAATTAATATTAGAAGTGGGAGGTGATAATGTTTTTGCTCCTGAGTTCTAGATCTACCAATAATTTTTTAAAAAAATTAAGGAGGAATTAATCAATGAGAAAATCAACAATAATTATTCTGGCGGTTTCTTTATTAGTATTATTTAGTGGAGCAGCAGTGGCCCAGGATTATGCAGACGAGATTACTGTTTATAATTCAGGTGACTTAGAACATGATCCAGCTACAGCATATGATATTAAGAGATTTGAAGAAGAATATGGTGTCAAAGTAAATGTAGTAGAAGTTCCATGGCAGTATCAGATTGATAAGCTTACAACAGTTTTCTCTTCAAAATCTGATAAAGTAGATGCCTTTGTTGGTTCATATTTTATGCTTAACAACTTTGCAATGCCTGGTTGGTTAGAGCCAATAGGATTTACAGAAAAAGGAAAAGAGAAATTCAGTCCTGGAGTAATAAAAGCAAGTACCTATCAGGGTACCACTTATGGTGCTCCCTTAATGTTAAAGGATACAGAACTTTATTATCGCAAAGATTTACTGGAAGCAGAAGGTCTTGAAGTTCCCAAAACATGGGATGAACTTGTAAATGTTGCTAAAAAATTAACAAAAGATAAAGATGGAGACGGAAACATTGATCAATACGGATTTGCTTATTTAGGTGCTGATAAGTTAGGATTTACTTTTAGGACATTCCTCTATCAATCAGGAGGAGAAATGTTTGATGAAAATTTAAACCCTGTATTTAACTCATCTGCAGGTGTAAAAGCTCTAACCTTTATGAGTGATTTAATTAATAAGCATCAAGTAACACCTAAAGGAATTATCAGTATGGGTGAAGGAAATGTTGGTGACTTATTTATTAGTGGTAAAGTAGCTATGGTGGAAAGTGTACCTCCTCTTCACGAAAGAATAATGAATTCAGACCTTTCTGGAAAAGCTTCTTTAGCATTAGCTCCTGAAGGTAGTGCTGGAAATACAACTTATCTTGATGGTAATGTTATTTATGTAAGCAGTTTTTCTAAAAAGAAAGAAACAGCCAAAGCTTTTGCTAAGTTCATGTCCAGTTATGAATCTTCACTCCATGAACTAGTTAGAGAAGGTAACAACTCTCCGAACCCTAGTGTATTTAATGATCCTAGAGTTAAAGAAAAATTTCCTGAAAAATGGGTAAATGTAATGCAGGAAAGTGTAAGCGATGTTAAAGCTGAACCTTATCCTTTATATTTACAGGTTGAACAGACATTGAGACAGGAAATTCAAAAAGCTCTTAATGGTTCTAAAGCACCTCAAAAAGCTTTAGACGATGCAGCAGCTCAAATAAAGGAGCTATACACAAATGTATTAGGTATTTAATTGTTTGGTTTAAGGAAGGGTCTGCCTAGGCAGACCCTTCCTTATAAATTAAGCAGGTGAAAGGAGTTTAGATAATGCTTAAAAAAATTTTCGATAAATATTTTCATTATTGGATGGTATTTCCAGCAATTTTATTATTAGCTTTTGTAGTTATATATCCAACTTTTAATCTTTTTTATACCAGTTTGTTTTTTAAAAATGGGCAATTAGGTGTAACTCGTTTTGTTGGACTCCAAAATTATAAGAAGTTATTTTTTGATGCCAATTTTTGGCAGTATCTTGGCCATACTTTTGTATATGTAGGCTCGGCAGTTACAATTAGTTTAATTTTAGGCTTAATCATTTCTAATATCTTAAATAAGTCAATCAAAGGTAGAAGTGCTTTGAGAACAATTATGCTTTTACCGTGGATGATTCCTCTTGTTTTAACAGGTATTACCTGGCGCTGGATTTTACAGGATATCTATGGAGCTTTTAATGCTTTGTTAATGCAGCTTGGTATTATTAATCAGTCAATTGCCTGGCTAACTGATGGAACTACTGCAATGATAGGAGTTATAACAGCTGATTTTTGGGCCAATACTCCTTTTGTCACCATTATTTTACTTGCTGGAATGCAGTCAATTCCAGATCAGCTCTATGAAGCTGCCGATGTTGATGGTGCTACCGGCTGGCAGAAGTTTTATAATATAACTCTTCCTTTAATTAAACCTTCTATCTTTGTAGCTCTAGTAATGAGAACTCTTTTTGCAATTAGAGCTCTAGATATAGTTTATGCCCTTACCGGCGGTGGACCTGGAGAAAGTACTGAAGTATTGGCAAGTTATATTTATAATTTAGGTCGTAGATGGCTGCGAATGGGTTATGGTTCTACTATAGGAGTTATTTTATTATTGATAACTATAGCTCTTGTGTTCTCATTTATGTTTATTTTAAAGCCAGGATCTGCAAGGGAGTGATTTAAATAATGAAGTTTTTCAAAAACAAGTTAAATTCAGGAGATAATATAAGTTTATGGCAGTATTTATTTTTGGGGGCATATATACTTTTTAGTCTTTTCCCAATATATTGGATAATTATTACTGCTTTCAAAAATCCTTCTGCTGTTTTAGAACTGCCGGTAAATTGGATTCCAGAAAATCCAACAATTGATAATTTTATTTATGTATTTAGAGAGAGACCATATTTAAGCTATACTATAAACTCAGTAGTTGCTGCTTTAAGTTCTACTCTTTTATGTGTAGTCTTAGGAACTCCTGCTGCTTATAGTTTTAGTCGTTATGATTTTAAAGGAAATAAGGTTATGTTTTTCTCAGTTTTAGTTAGTAGAATGATACCTCCAATAGCACTTATAGTTCCTTTTTATTCAATGATGCAGAATTTGGGACTTATTGATACCAAAATTGCTTTAATTATAACCTATTCATTTTTTAATTTGCCCTTTGTTATTTGGGTAATGAAAAGTTATTTTGATGAAATTCCAACCGGGTTAGATGAAGCAGCAAGAATTGATGGTGCAAGCAAATGGCAGATTTTTAAAGATGTAATACTGCCTGTTACTTTACCAGGTATTGCAGCTTCAGCAATGTTGGCCTTTATTTTTAGTTGGAATGAATTTGTATTTACTCTTGTATTAACTTTAACTCCAGCTGCCAAAACTTTACCAATAGGCTTGATGGACTTTATTGCCGATGATTTTATTGACTGGGCTCGACTCATGGCAGGAGGAGCACTCGCAGCGACACCGGCTATAATTTTCGGTCTCTTTTTCCAGAAATATATTGTTGGTGGTTTAACAAAAGGTGCAATAAAAGAATAATTTTTAGTTAGGAGTTGATTTTATTGCTTAGAAGTCAAAAAATAAGAAAACAGGGTGCAGAAATTGATGCCCTGCGAATGGGAATGGACTGGAAAGCAGAAGACTTAGATAAAATGCAGATTGTAATTGCCAATACATATGGTAATGGTCATCCAGGAAGTTTTCATTTAGATAAATATGTTACTTTGTTGAAAAAAGAATTAAAAGATATCGATGTAATGGGAAGCCGCATGACAACCTCAGATATCTGTGATGGAATTGCTCAGGGTCATGATGGTATGAATTATTCTCTAGTTTCCAGAGAAATGATTGCTAACATGGTTGAAATTCAGGCAATGGCAGCACCTTATGATGGGATTGCTCTTTTTTCCAGCTGTGATAAATCTGTACCCGCTCATTTGATGTCTATTATGCGTCTTGATTTACCGGCAGTTCATATTCCAGGTGGTTCAATGGCTCCCGGCCCGGATGGATTGACCCTGGAAATGGTGGGAACTTACTCTGCTCAGCTGCAGCGGGGTGAGATTACAGAAGCAGAATTTAAAGAATATCAGTACTCAGCCTGTCCCAGCTGTGGAGCCTGTCAGTTTATGGGGACAGCCTCTACAATGCAGCTGATGGCAGAGGCCCTTGGTTTAGCTTTACCGGGAGCGGCCTTAATTCCTTCAAGCAGTCCTGCTCTGGCAGAAATGACAAAAGAAGCTGGCCATTATTTAGTTGATTTAGTCAAAAAGGGTCTTAAACCTTCTGATTTAATTACCCGCAAATCATTTGAAAATGCAGTGATGATCCATGCAGCAATTGGTGGTTCAACAAATGCTCTGCTGCATATTCCAGCAATTGCCCACGAATTCGGGATTGAAATCGAGCTGGATGAGTTTGATCAGATCCACCGGAAAATACCATTTATTGCAAATGTTAAAACAAGTGGTGAGTATCCAACCCATTATTTCTGGTATGCAGGTGGACTGCCGGCAGTAATGAAAGAACTCAAGGATTATCTACATTTAGATCAGATGACTGTTACCGGCAAAACTCTGGCTGAGAATTTAGAAGAACTTGATAAATTTAGCTATTTAGAATATATGGAAAGTGAAGCTCCCGCTAATCTGCCCGATGATGTGATCTATCCAGCAGCTGAGCCAATTAATAATGAGGGTTCTCTGGCGGTACTGAGAGGTAATCTGGCTCCAATGGGAGCAGTAGTTAAACATTCTGCAGTTGAGCCGGAAATGCATCAGTTTAAAGGAAAGATTAAGGCTTATGATACCGAGGAAGAAGCGCTGGAAGCAGTACTCTCCGGTGATATTGTTTCCGGTGATGCAGTAATCATTCGTTATGAAGGACCAAAGGGAAGCGGGATGCCGGAGATGTTTTACACCAGTGAAGCAATTGCCTCAGATGAAATCTTAAATACTTCTACTGCCTTAATCACCGATGGACGCTACTCAGGAGCTACCCGCGGTCCGGCAATCGGCCATGTTTCACCAGAAGCAGTAGATGGAGGTCCAATTGCCCTGGTTGAAGATGGAGATCTCCTGGAAATTGATATTCCAGCTCGCAAACTGAATATTATCGGTATCAATGGAGTAGAAAAATCTGCAGCTGAAATAGATAAAATTCTGGCTGCAAGAAAAGAAAAGTGGGTCAAACCAGAACCTAAATTTAACAGTGGAACTCTGGGACTTTATGTGCGCCATGCTGTCCCTGCTGCTAAGGGCGCTTATATCGGTATGGATTAGTTTTTGATAATCAAATCTAGTATTATATTTTAAATAAAACCATTGAATTAATATTAAAGTCAGCTCGCGGGGCTGGCTTTAAATTATTTATCTGATATTTATAAATTTTAGTTTAAAAAAATTCTTAAATTTCTTGCAGGAATTTCTGCTCCGGTGTTGAACATGTAGTATAGAGCATCTGATATATCACAGAAAATTAGGAAGTGTTATTTATGGTTATCAATAAAAAAAGCCTGATATAAACGATCAGAATTATCAAGGCAGGAACATGTTGGTTTAATTGATGCTATTTTAAATGAAGAAAAAGATAAAGCCTATAAAATCCTATACAGTCATTTAGATAGTGTTCATATAAAAGAAGAGGTACAATAAAATAAAAACCTGTAAAATATAATTTGCAATCTTCGATCAGGTAATATAATATTTATAATAGACAGAAAATTATTTATAAATACTGATATATTAGATATTAAATATCTATTTAACTAATTTAATTTGGGATAAGCATATAAAATTACAAGCCCTTATATTTATATAAATTTTTGGAGGTGGTAAATTTTCAAAAAGTTTACGAATATATTAAACAATTTAAGTTTTCCAAAAAAACAGGAGGTAGAAAATATGTTAAAAAACAAACTATTAATTATGTTAGTTATGGTATTTCTATTATCAACTTTTTCAATGAATGTTTTAGCAGTTGAAGAATTAGAACTGGTTGCTGCTCATAATCAAACATCAAAAGAAAGCCCTTATCAGGTGGGTATGCTTGCTTTTAAGGATGCAGTAGAAGAACTTTCAGATGGTGCAATGACTGTTCAGGTCCATGCAGGTACTTTAGGTACAAGTGAAGCGGAATTAGTTCAGAAGCTAAAACTTGAAGCTGTTGATGTTGTTATAGCATCTCCAGGTTTCATGAGTAAAACTGGTATTCAGGAAATCCAATTGTTTGCTTTCCCATATTTATTCGAAAATTATGATCATTGGGAAACAGTAGTAGATGGAGAAGTAGGAAATAAGATGGCTGAAATCGTTAATGAAAAATCAAATAATGACTTTAAAATGTTAGGATACTGGGGTGCTGGTGTAAGACATTACTATGGTAAAAAACCTCTCAATAACATTTCTGATATTGAAGGAGTAAAAATCAGAACTCAGACTTCTGGTGTAGTTGCAGATTACTGGAGCAGTATCGGAGCAGTTCCAACATCTGTTGCCTGGGGCGAATTATATCAGGCATTACAGCAAGGTGTTGTAGATGCAGCTGAAAATGCTTATCCATTTTTTGTTCAGGAAAGTCATCACCAAACAAGAAATGGTAAATATACAACAGAAACTGGTCATGATTACACAACAAGATTTATGTTAACTAATGGAGAAATGTTTGATAGTCTTTCTGAGGAACAGCAGAATATCATTATGGAAGCAGCTAAAATGAGTGTAGAAGCTGAAAGAGAAGAAGTTATCAGACAAGAAGAAGAATATAAGCAAATACTTATAGACGAAGGTGGAGTAGTTAATCAGATTGATCGTGAGCCATTTATTGAAGCTGCAATACCTATTCAAAATGAATATGCAGAAGAGTATGGTGTAGAAGACTTATTAGAAACAGTGAGAAATCTCAAGTAAATATCATTAAATCAATATATAATTAACAGGCAGATTCTAAATATCTGCCTGTTAAAATGATTAATTAATAAGACTAATAATTATTCTTAATTTTAAAATTCATTAAAAGGAGGGCGAAAATGGTAAAAAAAATTGCTGATTTCCTTGAAAAAGTTCAATTGAAAATGGGGGTTTTCTTTCTTTCTTTATTCTTTTTTGTTATCGTCCTGCAAATGTTTGTTAGATATATTGGGGTTTCTTTAATTTGGACAGAGGAAGTTTCTACCTATTCTTTTATCTGGGCTGTATTTATGGGTGCTTCAGTAATGATTCACAGACGAGGCCATTTTAGATTTAGCCTGGTCTATGAAAAATTAACCGGAAAAAAGAAAAGATTTTTAGAAATGCTTATTGATTTTATTTTATTAATTTTTAGTCTTGCAATTTTATATTATGGTATTATAGCAACTGCAAATTTTTGGAATTACAATTGGTATTCCCTAACAGATTTTAAAATGGGATATATGTTCATCTCAATTCCAATTATGGGTTTAAGTATGTTTGTTTATGGTTTAGATCACTTAGTTGATAATTATAAAGAATTGAGGAGGGGAGAATAATGTTAGGGATATTTTTAGTTACCTTATTTTTAGTTTTAATGATTATTGGAGTTCCGATCGCTTTTGTAATAGCAATCATAGCTTTTGCAGGCATAACCGCTGCTCCTCATATTCCAATAGTTACTGTTGTAATGAAGATGTTTAATGGTCTTAATTCTTTTGTGCTGCTGGCAGTTCCTTTATTTATTTTAGCTGCTAATTTAATGAACAGCGGGAAGATTTCAAAAAAACTTATAGATTTTTCTATTGCCATTGTGGGACCTGTTAAAGGTGGACTTGCCCATGCTAATGTTTTAGTTTCAATGATCTTTGCAGGTATTTCTGGGGCTTCCCAGGCGGATACTGCTGGGATTGGAAAAGTTTTAATTCCTAATATGATAGATACAGGTTATGATAAGGAAACTGCTGTAGGTGTTACTGCAGCTTCTTCTACTATTGGAGTAATAATCCCTCCCAGTATTCCAATGATAATCTATGCAGGTCTTACTAGTACCTCCATCAGCTCACTTTTTTTAGCCGGAATGGTACCGGGTATTCTTTCTGGTTTGGGAATGATGATTGTAATTGCTATTTTAGCTAGAAAAAGGAATTATCCTTTATATGAAAAATCAAGTTTAAAGAAAATTTTAAAGCTGGGTCTGGAAGCATTCCCTGCTCTAATGACTCCAATAATTATTATTGGTGGTGTAATTACTGGCTGGTATACTGCGACTGAAGCGGCTGCTATTGCCTCTCTTTATACATTTGTTATAGGGATGTTTTATTATAAAACAATTAAGTTTAAAGATATTCCAGATATTTTGGTTGATACTTTAACTTTAAGTTCTTTATCTTTATTTGCTCTTTCTGCTGCCAGTGCATTAGGAGAATTATTAGGCTATTATCAGGTATCTACAATTGTAGAGCAGTTTTTTACTACATATATTGACTCGGCAAGCTTATTTATGGTTATTGTGATAGCATTCTTCCTATTTATTGGAACTTTTATGGATGCTATACCGGCCATGATACTATTTGTTCCAGTAATCTTACCGGTTTCTATGAAACTGGGTATTAGTCCTGTTTTATTAGGGATGGTGACAATTATTACTCTGGCTATTGGTCTGGTAACACCTCCATATGGGCTCTGCTTAATGATTGCTGCCAAAATTGGAAATATGTCAATTGAGAAATCATTTAGTGCTGTAATTATGTTCATTGGAGTTGTTTTTGCTGTTCTGCTATTTATTGCTTTTTTACCAGAAATAGCTTTTTATATTCCACTTAAATTTGATCCATATCTATTATTTTGATTAAGTCTATCTAATATTAATTATTTAATAAGGAGGAAAATTATGTCGAAAAAAGTTGCAATCACCTCAGAATTTTTTGGTAAGTTTTCTAAGGAAGCATTTAAAATTCTTGAAGAAAATGGACTAGCGGTAATACCAAATCGTTATGATAAATATTTAGATAAGGAAGAAGAAATTATTTCTTTAACAAAAGATGCAAATGCAGTTATCTGTGATTTAGAGAAAATCTCAAAAAACGTGATTGATCAGTCTCCTAATATAGAAATCATTGCCCGCCGTGGTGTGGGAACTGATTCTGTAGCTGTTGAATACGCAGAGGAAAAAGGTATAAAAGTGGCGAGAACATTAGGAGTAGTGGAAAAACCAGTAGCAGAACTGGTGATGTCATATATTTTAAATATTTCACGCCAGATTATGCCTTTAAATGAATCAATGCATCAGGGTAACTGGAATAAAATTTTAGCTCATAGTATAGATGGAAAAACATTAGGAATTGTTGGTATGGGAAATATAGGTAAGGAAATAACCCGAAAAGCTCAGGCCTTTGACATGGATATAATTTATTATGATGTAGAGCGAAAAAAATCTCTGGAAGATGAACTGGGAATTGAGTATCAGGAACTCGGGCAGTTATTTGAGAATGCAGATATAATAACTCTGCATGTACCCTTAAATGAACATACCGAAAATTTAATTGATTATGAGGCTATGTCAAAAATGAAAAAATCGCCTATTTTAATTAATACAGCTCGAGGTCCGGTTGTAAACAATGAAGATTTAAAAAGAGCTTTAGAAGAGGGTCTGGTTTCTTATGCCGCAGTAGATGTATTTGATGAAGAACCAAAAACAAATTCTGTCTTAAAAGATACTGATAATGTTATTCTCACACCGCATGTGGGAACATTTACCGAAGAAATATTCATTAAAATGGATGTATTAGCTGCTGAAAATGTTGTCAAATATTTTAAAAGATAGTTTTGTCAGCCGGGAAGTAGTTTTATAAATTACTTCTCTGGCTGTGATGATTTTGGAAATTTATTTAACCTAAGTTTTATTTGTGATATAATTACTCAAGAAAGTAATATAGAAGAATAATTAAAAAATAATTATTTTCTTGCAGGAGTTTCTGTTCCAGTGTTGAATATGTAATATAGAGCATCTGATATATCACAGAAAATTAGGAAGTGTTATTATGGTTATCAATAAAAAAAGTCTGACAGATCAGGTTTATACAATGTTAAAAGAAAAAATATTAAATAGAGATGTTGAGCTGGGGGAACAGTTAAACACCCGGGAAATTGCCGAAGAACATGGGATTTCTCTAATGCCGGTCCGGGACGCTCTGCGGCGCCTGGCAAATGAAGACCTGGTAGAAAACAAACCACGGGTAGGATTTTTTGTTAAAAAATTTTCGGAAGCAGAGGTTAATGAGATTTTAGAAGTTCGAAAAATGCATGAACTCTACTGTTTAGAAAATTACTTTGAAAATATAAATAGAGAAGTTATTGCTGATTTAAAAGATAAATTTGAAAATGGACATAAAAAGTATTTTACCAGTTATGATATGAAACTGCACAAGGAAATTATTTTAGCATCTGATAATGATTATTTAATTGATAGTTATTTAAAAATGATTAATCATTATACAATGCTTTTTAGTTATTTAAATTATAAACGTTCTGAAACTTCTCGTCAGGAACATATTGATTTAATTGATTGTATATTAAATGGAGAACAGGAAAAGGCAACAGAAATTTTATATCGTCATTTAGATAGAGTCCAAATTGCAGAAGATGCGGAAATTAAAAAAAGAGCTTAAAAATAAGTTAAAAAATTGCAAATAAAACTTGCAATCTACAGCAAGGTGTTGTAATATTAAAAATAGAAAGAAAATTAAAATACAATTAAGAATATTTATCAATAATGAGCGGCAGATCTTTATTTAACGAAGTAACAAATATTTTTTTGATTTATCTGATATATCACATATCAAATAGAAGATATACAATATCAGTAAAAATTATTAATAAGTTAATTAATTACTGATTAATAACTGTTTGATAGATTTTAGAAAAGAGAATTAAATTTATCATTTTAGTAGGAGCTGATAATCTTGAAGATAACTAAATTAGAATTATTTAAGCTTCCACCACGCTGGCTTTTTCTCAAAATATCAACTGACCAGGGACTTTCCGGCTGGGGAGAACCAGTAGTTGAGGGTAAAGCCGATACAGTTAAAGCAGCGGTCAAAGAAATGGAAGACTATTTGATCGGGAAAGATCCTCTGCAAATTGAGGATATCTGGCAGACACTTTATCGTGGAGCTTTTTACAGAGGTGGTCCGGTTTTAATGAGTGCTATTGCAGGTATTGATCAGGCACTCTGGGATATCAAAGGGAAATATCTGGAGCAGCCGGTTTATCAGCTGCTGGGTGGAAAAGTTAGAGACAGGGTTAGAGTCTACTCCTGGATTGGAGGAGACAGACCTGACAATGTAGCTCAGGCAGCTCAGGAAAAAAATGATGCAGGTTTTACTGCAGTTAAAATGAATGGAACTGAAGAATTACATTACATAGATAGTTATAAAAAAGTTGATCAGGCAGTGGCCAGAGTGGCAGCAATTAGAGACCAGATCGGTCCAGATTTTGGAATAGCAGTTGATTTTCACGGCCGGGTTCATAAAGGAATGGCCAGAATCTTATTTAAAGAACTGGAACCTTTTAGACTAATGTTTATCGAAGAGCCAATACTTTCTGAAAATATTGAAGCACTATCAACTATGGATACTTTTGGAATTCCAATTGCACTTGGCGAAAGATTGTTCAGCCGCTGGGATTACAAAAAGGTCTTTGAGTTAAATAAAGTAGATATTATTCAGCCTGATTTATCTCATGCAGGTGGAATCTCGGAGGTCAGGAAAATTGCAGCCATGGCAGAAGCCTATGATACTGCAGTTGCACCACATTCTCCACTGGGTCCCATCAATCTGGCTGCCAGTCTGCAGCTGGATGCAGTAACTCCTAATGTTTTTATTCAGGAGCAGAGCCTGGGGATTCATTATAATCAGGGTAATGATCTTTTAGATTACTTAGTTAATAAAGAAGTCTTTAAATATCAAGCTGGATATGCTGAAATTCCAGATTCACCCGGACTTGGAATCGAAATTGATGAGGAATTTGTGCGCTCAAAGGCTAAAGAATCACATAACTGGAAGAATCCGGTCTGGCGCAATCAGGATGGAACAATTGCCGAATGGTAGTAGATTCTTTATCCAGTATTAGTTTCGCTATACTTATAACAGGGAGCGAAAAAAATGAGAGAGATTAAATCCGAAATAACAACTCAGGACCAGTCTTTAACTGATGCCGAAATTGAAAATTATTTAAAAGAACTTGCAGCAGAAATTATCGAAAGTGGTGCAGAAAGTTTGCTTTTAATTCCACCGGATTATACTCGCAAATCCTCTGCTCTGGGAGTGATAACTGAAAAGCTGTATTTCAAATTGGAAGCAGAAATTAAAAACATAGATATTTTACCTGCCTCAGGAACTCACGACCCCATGGATGCTGAATGTCTGAAGTCAGTATTTGGGATGATTCCAATTGATAAATTTCTGGAGCACAACTGGAGAACTGAAACAATAAAAGTAGGGGAAATCCCGGCAGCTAAAATGAAGGAATTTTCAGAAGGAGAGTTAACTGAAGCACTACCTTTAGAAATCAACAAAAATATATTTTCTGATAAATATGATCTGATAATTTCTTTAGGACAGGTAATACCGCATGAAGTTGTGGGGATGGCCAATTACACCAAAAATATAGTTGTGGGCTGTGGAGGAAGTCAGATTATTAATAAGTCACATTTTTTAGGCGCTCTGGCAGGGATGGAAAAAATAATGGGCAGAGACCATTCACCAGTGAGAAAGCTTTATGATTACTGCCAGGAAGAATTTCTAGATCAGCTGCCTCTAATTTATTTGATGTCCGTTAACTCTCCGATTAGTGATAAAACAACAGGACTGACAGAGATTAAAGGTATTTTTACAGGCAGCAGCAGAGAAAGTTTCGAAAAAGCAGTTGCTTTAAGTCAAAAAGAAAACATTATATATGTAGAAAAGCCTTTAAAGAAAGTTGTAGTTTTTCTGAAAGAAGATAAATTTAGAAGCACCTGGATTGGCGGTAAGGCTATCTATAGAACAAGAATGGCCATTGCTGATGGAGGAGAATTAGTTATTATTGCTCCCGGTATTCATAAATTTGGAGAAGATCAGAATATAGATCAGCTGCTTCGCAAATATGGTTATCAGGGTACAGAAAACACACTCAAAAATCTTCATCAAAATCAGGATTTGCAGAAAGATTTATCAGCAGCAGCTCATTTAATTCATGGTTCTTCCGAAGGCAGGTTTAAGATTTCGCTGGCTTCACCAAAATTGAGCAGTCAGGAAGTTGAAGCTGTGAATTTTAATTATTTAGATTATCAGCAGACTATTGCAGAATATAAAATAGATGAATTGAAAAATGGATTCAACTGTGTAAATGGAGAAGAGATCTTTTATATCGATAATCCTGCTACAGGGTTATGGGTATATCAAGATAAATAAGTAAATCAGGAGCAAGTTTATAATCCTATAAGCCCTTAAAAAAATGTGCTGGAGGTGGTAGTAAAATCAAGGTTTAAGAATTTTGATTGTGTTTATTTTAAAGTCCTTTATTAGTTATTTCAAAAAATTAAATTAACCTTACAGGAGGAAATTATCTTGAATAAAAAATTAATTATTAACATATCACTTGCTCTTTTATTGGTCTTAACTTTTTCTGTAACATCCATGGCGGCTGAATATACTATCAATGCCGGGATCGGTCTTAATGACAAATCAGCTCAGTATAAATCTTTAGAGTTCTTTAAAAAATTAGTTGAAAAAAACAGTGATGGCCAGATCAAAGTAAATCTTTATCACTCCAGTCAGCTTGGGGATGACAGAGAAATGATGGAAGCTCTGCAGATGGGTGTCCAGGAAATGACTGCTCCTTCTACAGCTCCAATTGCACCATTTGTAAATGGATTTAAAGTATTTGACTTACCATTCTTATTCCCAACTCATGAAGCAGCAGACTATGTTCTTGATGGACCTGTCGGCCAGGGACTATTAAAAGAGTTAGAAGATATAGGTATTGTTGGTCTTGCATTCTGGGAAAATGGATACCGACAGTTAACAAATAGTGTTCGCGCTGTTAAAACTCCAGCAGATGTTGAAGGATTAAAAGTCAGAACTATGGAAAATCCAATGCACCTGGCAGCCTGGAGAGAAATGGGAGCTAACCCTACACCAATGGCTTTTGGTGAATTATTCTCAGCTATGCAGCAGGGTGTTGTAGATGGCCAGGAAAACCCATGGGGTACAATTTACCTTCAGAACTTCTATGAAGTACAGAAATTTACAACAAATACTGGACATGTATATTCTCCATTTGTGCTAATGATTTCCAAGCAGTTCTATGATAAATTACCTTCTGATTTACAGGATGTAGTTTATGAGGCAGCACAGGAAGCTAAAGTTCATAACAGAAAAACTAATAGAAAAATGAACGCTGAGTATTTAGAAAAGCTTAAAGATGTTATGAATGTCACTATTTTAACTCCTGAGCAAAAAGCAGCTTTCCAGGAAGCCGTTCAGCCGGTATATGACCAGTTTAAAGAAGAAATTGGAGCAGAACTGGTAGAAGAAGTACAGGCACAGGTTAAAGAATTTCAAGCACAGCAGTAATTAACAAAATAAATTAAAGCTACTGTAATTACTGGGGGAGTTTACTCCCCCTTTAATTTTATGCAAATTGTCGGGGAATTTATTATTTTATTCTGAAAGAGTTTTAAAGGGGTGTGGTTTATGAAGGATAAAAGTTTTGTTTCAATTTTTGCCGGTATTTATAAATATATTCTTATCTTATTAACACTGATTATGTTTGTTATTGTAGGCTCCAATGTTTTCGCCCGTTTTGTTTTAAATAGTTCTCTGGGATGGGCTGATGAACTGGCGCGATTTATTTTCATCTGGATTTCGTTTTTGGGAGCAGTTTATGCTTATACTACAGATGATCATGTAGGTTTAAATTTTGTTGTGGCAAAAATCAAATCTGCCAGGGTCCAGAATATTGTCAGCATAATTTCTGATCTCTTTATTTTACTGGTAGTAGGTTTTATAACATATTATGGATATATTGTGGCAGTTTCCGCAACAAATGTTTCACCGGCTCTCTATATACCAATGAGCTTAATTTATGCTGTGGTTCCAGTTAGTGGTTTGATGATGGTAGTTATTAATTTGATGAAGATCAAAAAACATATAGAGTTATATATAAAAGATGAAAAAGAAAAGTCTAATGTTATGAAAGATATTGGAGGTGCTGAATAATGCTCTGGCTCTTTTTAGGAACTCTTTTTACCTTTGTTTTAGCAGGGATTCCTGTCGTATTTAGCTTAGGGTTATCAAATATTGCAATTATGAATGCGATGGATCTACCATTTATGGTGCTTCCGTCAAAAATGATTTCTGGGATGAACAGTTTTCCACTTTTAGCAATCCCATTTTTTATGTTTGTAGGTGAGGTAATGAACCGAGGTGGAATTGCCAAGCGTCTGGTAGATTTTGCTGATGCAATAGTTGGTCATATCACCGGTGGGCTGGGCCATGTAAATATTCTAGCCAGTATGTTTTTTGGGGGAATTTCTGGTTCTGCTATTGCAGATACGGCAGCTATTGGAGGTCTATTGATCCCCCCGATGATTGAACAGGATTATCCGGCGGATTACTCAGCTGCAATTACTGCTTCTTCAGCGGTTATTGGAATTATTATTCCGCCGAGTATACCTTTTATTCTTTACGGAATTATTACCAATACATCAATAGCTAAACTCTTTTTAGCGGGCATTATACCGGGAATTATTGTTGGACTTTCTTTAATGATCACAACCTATTTTACAACCAAAAAGCACGGCTATGGACATATTGAAGGCTCAGAACAGGTGGCGGAGTTTAGCCTTAAGCGTTTATGGAAGACTTTCAAAAAAGCCTGGCTGGCCCTGACAATACCTCTTTTGGTTGTTGGCGGTATTTTAGGTGGTATTTTCACTGCAACTGAAGCTGGAGTTGTAGCAGCTTTTGTAGCTTTACTGCTTGGCTTATTTGCCTATAAAGAAATTACTATTAAAGATTTACCGACAATATTTTTAGCAACTGCTAAAACAACTGCAATTGTATTATTTTTGTGTGGGATGGCAATGGTAACCGCCTGGCTTTTAACAATGGCCAGAGTTCCGTTTGCTCTTGCTACTTTATTGACTTCTATTACCAGCAGTCCAATTGGAGTTTTATTGATTGCTAATGTTTTATTATTTCTGGTTGGTTTTGTAATGGACTTAACTCCGGCAATGTTAATTCTGGCACCTATTCTGCTGCCTGTAATGAAGTCAGTTGGTATTGATCCTGTATATTTTGGAGTAATCATGTCAATTAACTTGGGGATTGGTTTAATTACACCACCAGTTGGAACAGTGCTTTATGTAGCAACCGGGGTTGCTAATATTACTTTAGAAGAACTGGTTAAATCAATTTTACCGTTCTTATTTACCTTACTGGCAGTGCTGGCACTTTTAATTGCTTTTCCACAATTAGTGATGTTCATTCCAAATACTTTTGTTTAAATAAATTGTAACCTGTATTTTACTTAGATATTACCTTTATATTAGGAGTTGTTTATATGCTTAGAAGTCAAAAAATAAGAAAACAAGGTGCAGAAATTGATGCACTAAGGATGGGAATGGACTGGAAAGCTGAAGATTTAGATAAAATGCAGATTGTCATTGCCAATACTTATGGTAATGGTCATCCAGGAAGTTTCCATCTGGATAAATATGTTACCCTGCTAAAAAATGAATTAAAAGATAATGATGTGATGGGAAGCCGCATGACGACTTCAGATATCTGTGATGGAATTGCTCAGGGTCATGATGGTATGAATTATTCTCTAGTTTCCAGAGAAATGATTGCTAACATGGTTGAAATTCAGGCAATGGCAGCACCTTATGATGGGATTGCTCTTTTTTCCAGCTGTGATAAATCTGTACCGGCTCATCTGATGGCAATAATGCGCCTTGATTTACCGGCAGTTCATATTCCAGGTGGTTCAATGGCTCCCGGCCCGGATGGTTTAACCCTGGAAATGGTGGGAACTTACTCTGCTCAGCTGCAGCGGGGTGAGATTACAGAAGCAGAATTTAAAGAATATCAGTACTCAGCCTGTCCCAGCTGTGGAGCCTGTCAGTTTATGGGGACAGCCTCTACAATGCAGCTGATGGCAGAGGCCCTTGGTTTAGCTTTACCGGGAGCGGCCTTAATTCCTTCAAGCAGTCCTGCTCTGGCAGAAATGACAAAAGAAGCTGGTCATTATTTAGTTGATTTAGTCAAAAAAGGACTTAAACCTTCTGATATAGTGACCCGTAAATCATTTGAAAATGCAGTGATGATCCATGCAGCAATTGGTGGTTCAACAAATGCTCTGCTGCATATTCCAGCAATTGCCCACGAATTCGGGATTGAAATCGAGCTGGATGAGTTTGATCAGATCCACCGGAAAATACCATTTATTGCAAATGTTAAAACAAGTGGTGAGTATCCAACCCATTATTTCTGGTATGCAGGTGGACTGCCGGCAGTAATGAAAGAACTCAAGGATTATCTACATTTAGATCAGATGACTGTTACCGGCAAAACTCTGGCTGAGAATTTAGAAGAACTTGATAAATTTAGCTATTTAGAATATATGGAAAGTGAAGCTCCCGCTAATCTGCCCGATGATGTGATCTATCCAGCAGCTGAGCCAATTAATAATGAGGGTTCTCTGGCGGTACTGAGAGGTAATCTGGCTCCAATGGGAGCAGTAGTTAAACATTCTGCAGTTGAGCCGGAAATGCATCAGTTTAAAGGAAAGATTAAGGCTTATGATACAGAAGAAGAGGCTTTAGACGCCGTGTTATCCGGTGATATTGTTTCCGGTGATGCAGTAATCATTCGTTATGAAGGACCAAAGGGAAGCGGGATGCCGGAGATGTTTTACACCAGTGAAGCAATTGCCTCAGATGAAATCTTAAATACTTCTACTGCCTTAATCACCGATGGACGCTACTCAGGAGCTACCCGCGGTCCGGCTATCGGTCATGTTTCTCCAGAAGCAGTAGATGGAGGTCCAATTGCCCTGGTTGAAGATGGAGATCTCCTGGAAATTGATATTCCAGCTCGCAAACTGAATATTATCGGTATCAATGGAGTAGAAAAATCTGCAGCTGAAATAGATAAAATTCTGGCTGCAAGAAAAGAAAAA
>NZ_SNWX01000001.1:205636-319989 GCF_004362045.1 Halanaerobium saccharolyticum
TGATATTCCAGCTCGCAAACTGAATATTATCGGTATCAATGGAGTAGAAAAATCTGCAGCTGAAATAGATAAAATTCTGGCTGCAAGAAAAGAAAAATGGGTTAAACCAGAACCTAAATTTAACAGTGGGACTTTAGGACTTTATGTGCGCCATGCTGTCCCGGCTGCTAAGGGCGCTTATATCGGTATGGATTAGTTGTTCAAATTTTTAATGAAGACAGCAGTAATATTTTTGCTATATAATTTTGATATGAGGTGAAAAAAATGGATAAAAAAGTATATTTAGATCCTCAGACAGCTTATCTGCAGGTAGCTCCGGCGCAGTATATCAATGAAAAAGATATTTTAAAAAAGGCCGGTGCCTATGTGAGTGAATGGGGAGAAAGAGTTTTGATCAGCGGTGGTGTGCGAGCACTTAAAGCGGCAGAAAAAGATTTGACTGAGTCTTTAGATGAATACGGAATTTACTGGGAGAAAAATGTTTTTAAAGGTGAAGTCTGTCAGTCAAATATTGACCTTATAAAGGAAAAAGCAGTGGCCATGAAAGCTGATTTAATAATCGGTGTTGGCGGGGGAAAGGCAATTGATACAGCCAAGGCAGCTGCAGAAGATATGCGGCTTCCAGTTGCCGCAGTTCCTACAATTGCTGCTACCTGTGCCGCCGGCTCAGCTTTTGCTGTGGTATATACAGAAGCTGGCCAGTTTGAGAGAGATTATTTTATGACTCAAAACCCACGGCTGGTAATGGTGGATCCCCAGATTATTGCAGAAGCACCTGCTAAATATTTAAAGTCCGGTATTTTAGACTCTCTTGCCAAATGGTATGAGGGTCAGGCAGTTGCCAGTGGAATTGATGATCCCAGTTTAGAAACTGTAGTGGCTATGAATTTAGCTGAAATTTTATATGATAAGATGCGAGCAGAAGCGATTACAGCAGTTGAACAGTGTGAAAACAATGAGCTGGGCCAGGAACTCATGGAAGTTATCGACTTAAATATCTATCTGACAACAATTATTCAGAGTCTGGGTCAAAATACTTCCCGGGGAGCAGCAGCTCACGGAATCCATAATGGAATGACCGCAATTGAAGAATCACATGAGCTGTTACACGGTTTAAAAGTTGGCTATGGAATTATTGTTCAGCTCTATCTGGAAGAAAAACCGCAGGACTATATAAATGATGTGATTGACTTTTTCAATCAGCTTGGATTAGTACCTTCATTTAAGGGACTGGGACTTACTTTTAATGAAGAAAATCTCAAAAAAACGGCAGCTAAATCTGTTAATGATACAGTAATGCTCAAAATGCCAATGAAAGTAACAGAGGAAATGATAATTGAGGCTATGCAGAAAGTAGAAGCAGAGGTCAATTAGTCTAAATTTAAAAGTTAATAAAATTTCTCCCTCCGAGGAATTAATATTAAAGCCAGCCCGCTAACTTTGGGGACTGGCTTTGCTTTTTCAGGGTATTATAAATCCAGCTGCTGCAAAATGGTTATCTAAACTTAAAGCATATTTAAGCTGTAGTATATAAATATTGATCATGGTTTTTTGCAATATTATTATCCTCAAACTCTTGATCTATCAAGCCGATAAGTTCATAAGCAGTATCTTTTTCTAAAGGCAGCTTTTCTTTTAGTATTTTATTGACTCCCTCTCGCACCAGAGAGGCTTTGGAAACCCCAAGCTTTTCAGAAATGATTCCCAGTTTCTCATTTGCATCTTGATCAATATAAAATTGCAGGCGTTCTTTTTTTTCACTCATGCTTAACCACCTCAGATAATTTTTATAATATACATATACATCTATTTCAATATAATTATACATCTATCTGTAGATAGTGACAAGTTAAAAAGAAAAATCGCCCCTGAGGGCGATTAAAAGTTGAGCCGGAATATTAAACTAGCCCTGATATTTATAAAACGACTGGAAAATTTTATCCAGTCCATATTTTTCAGGTGAAAAAATATATTCGGTATTACCGAGAAAAAAGTAGCCACCTGGATTTAAAACAGAGGTGAATTTATTAATCAGCTGATCTTTCATATCTTTGGTTAAATAGATAAAGAAGTTGCGGCTTAAAATGAGATCCCAGTCGGCTTTGAAACGAGCATTAATTAAATCTTTCTGCTCAAATGTTACCATCCTCTTAATTTCGGAGTTCAGGGCATAAGTTTTGCCGTCAGAACTTTCTTTAAAGTATTTATTTAAGATTTTATCCGAAACATTTTTTAAAGAATTTTCCTTATATTCTGCCTGGCGGGCGGTATCTAAAATTGTATGATCCAGGTCTGTAGCATAGATTTCGAATTTGCCGGGGCTGATTCCCATTTCTTTTAAAATAATTGCCATAGTATAGGGTTCTGAACCGTTGGAACAGGGTGCACTCCAGATTTTAACCTTTTTCTTTTCCGCAAAGAGTTTTGGAAAAACATCTGACTGTAAAAACTCAAAATTCTCCGGATTACGGAAAAATTCCGAAGTGTTGATAGTAAAATGGTTTAGATAAGCATCTTTAAATTCGGTGTCATGTTTAATTAAATCAATACATTTGTCAAAATCATCCACCTGATACCTGCGCATTAAACTTTTAGTTCTTCTCTCTACTCGGTCTAACTTATAGCCGTCTAAATCAATATTTAAAATTTCCTTTGCTCGATCTTTAAATTCTGTAAAAGTAATTCCCATTAAATTTATCCCTCCACAATTTCTGTAATTCTTTTGCCGATTTCATCTATTCTTTTAATTTCATGATAGGCTCCAGCCTTTACTGCTGAAGAAGGCATACCATAAACCAGTGCTGTCTCTTTAGATTCTATTATACCATATCCACCTTTATTTACAATGGCAGACATTCCCTCGGCTCCATCATGGCCCATTCCGGTTAAAATAACTCCCAGAAGTCTGTCGCCATCAAAATGCTCGGCAAGACTCTGCATCATGTAATCAACACAGGGGCGGACACCGTGCAGCCTGTCTTTTTTATTTAACTTAACCTTACCCTGGCTGTCAATTTCTAAATGAAAATCACCAGGAGCAAGAAGACCATGACCCGATCTTAAGCGGTCACCTTCCTCAGCCTCTTTAATCTTTAAACCAGAAATGTTGTTTAATCTTTCTGCCAGAGTTTCTGTAAAACCGGCCGGCATGTGCTGGACAATTACAAAGGCTGCTGGAGAATTTTCACCAATAGCTTCGAATAATGTATTTAAGGCCCGGGGGCCGCCAGATGATGCACCAACCGCTACAATTGGAAAAGAGCTGCTGTTTTTAATTACTCTTTTTTTAACCTTTTTAGCTTTAAAAGTGTCATTAGAATCTGCAGCTGCTTTCAACTTGAGCAGCAGTTCCTCTTTAATTGAATCAATATTTAAAGAAATAGAGCCGGAAGGTTTAGGAATGAAATCAAAGGCTCCCAGCTCCAGGGCTTTAATTACAGTTTCCCGGTTATCCAGAGCACTGACCATAATCACAGGTATTTTTGGGTATTTATCTTTAACAATTTCCAATGTTTCAAGGCCATTTAATTTTGGCATTTCTACATCTAACATTAAAAGATCAACATCTATTTTTTTAAGTTTGCGGAGGGCGTCCTGACCGTTATATGCAGTTGCTGCAACTTCGAGGTCTGGATCCTTTTCGATAGTATCTGAGTAGATTTTTCTCATAAAAGCAGAATCATCACAGATTAAAACTTTAAGCATTTTTTAACCTCCTAAATTTTCTTCATCACTAATTTATATATTCTTTGTTTGCTCGCAAAAACCTCTTTCAATATTCGATTATCTAGATAAAGATTATATGATTTCAGGCTGAATTTGTCAAAAAATGTCTTGAAAACTCTGGAGCCTTAAATAACTCTGTGTTATAATGTAATTGTGGAAACAATATAGTCTGTATTTTATTATTTTAAATAAAGTAACTATCAGGGAGTTGAGTATAATGGAGTTAATAAATTGTAAGGAATGCGGCAGATTATTTTCTTCGGCAGGACAGAAGGTCTGTCCTGATTGTCGAGAAAGCGAGGAAGAAAAATTTGAGTTAGTTAAAGAGTATCTGTGGGAGCATCCTAATTCCACAGTCAAAAAAGTATCGGAGGATACCGGTGTAGAAGAAGATCTAATTATTAAGTTTATGCGGGAGGAAAGACTGGCTGCTGAGGGGCTGCTGATAGACTTCACTTTAAAATGTAAACGCTGCGGCTGTGAAATTAAATCCGGATTATTCTGTGACAGCTGCCGTTCCAAAATGATTAATGATTTTAGTCAGGGAGATGAACCGGCTGAAAAAGAAAAAGAAAGACAAAAAGATAGTAAAGGGATGTTTTTAAAGAATCGTTTTAAAAATAATAATTAACTAAATGATAGGGCCGGGACCAGAAGCTGGATCTCTGTTATTTTATTAATTATTTTAAATTGAGTCAGTCTGAAATTATTGACTGACTTTATTTAAGCAATAAATTTTCAAAATAATCTTTTAATTTGCTCTAATTATGATATAATAAAAATTGGAACGGAGATGCATCTTTAGAAATTGATTTAGTAAAGCTTTAAAAATCTGAATATTTGTTCATCGGAGGTGGTAATTAGATTAGGAGCTTCTATTCTGTTTAGACATTTCTTAAGTCTGAATAAAAAAATAAGGAGGACAAAAAATGTTGTTAAAAAAGAGTGCATTACTGAGTGTTATATTGATGGTTACTTTGATGTTTGTCTTCAGTTTTTCAGCGCTGGCTCAGAATGAAAATGAAGTTGAAATCTTCAGCTGGTGGACCGGTGGAGGAGAAGAAGAAGGGCTAAATGCTTTAATTGATGTTTTTAACGAAAATTATCCCAACATAGAAGTTATTAATGCTACTGTTGCTGGTGGAGCAGGAGCTAATGCAAAAGCTGTCTTAAAAACCAGAATGGTTGGCGGTAATCCTCCGGACTCATTTCAGGTTCACGGTGGGGCAGAATTAATTAACACCTATGTTGAAACCGGTATGATGGAGCCAATTACTGGCCTGCTGGAAGAATGGGGAGTAAAAGATAAATTCAATCAGCAGATACTGGAACTGTCCAGTTATGAGGGAGAAATTTATTCAATTCCGCTCAACGTCCATCGTGGTAATGTAATGTTTTCTAATAAGCAGGTACTCGCAGAGCACAATATTGAACCTCCAACAGATATGGAAAGTTTTCTCACAGTATTAGAAGAATTATCCCAGACTGATGTTGTTCCACTTGCTCTGGGAGACACCAATAAATGGACTGCAACTCATATTTTCGAAACTATTCTGGTAGCTAAACTTGGTGCTGAAGGTTATAATGGACTCTGGAATGGAGAAACTGCTGCTGATGATCCCAGAATTAGGGAAGCGTTTGTTTATTTTGATAAGCTAATGCAGTATGTTAATGAAGATCACTCTGCTCTTACCTGGCAGGACGCTACTCAGATGGTGCGTGATGGAGAAGCCGCCTTTAACATTATGGGTGACTGGGCTGAAGGTTATTTAAAAACATTAGGCTGGACACCCGGCAAACAGTTTGGCTGGCTTACAGTTCCCGGCACTAAAGGTACCTTTATGGTAATTACAGATACCTTTGGTCTTCCTAAAGGTGCACCACATCCAGAAAATGCTAAAAAATGGTTAAAAACCGTTGCCTCTCTGGAAGGTCAGGATACCTTTAATCCGATTAAAGGTTCAATCCCGGCTCGCCTGGATGCAGATAAAAGCAAATATGATGTCTATCTAACAGATTCTATGAATGATTTTGCTAAAAATACACTGACACCTTCTATTGCTCATGGTTCTGCAGCTCCAGAAGGATTTATCACTGCTCTAAATGACAATATCAATGGTTTAGTTACTACCGGTGATATTGAGGGTTCTTTTGAGGAGTTCCAGAAAGATATGGCAGAATATGTGCGGTAAGATAATTTAAAACCTGGTTAAGAAAATATATTAATCAACCAGAAATTGTTAAAATACCTCCCCTCCTTAAGTAATTGAGGAGGGGAAGATTTTTATGGAGGGATTTTATATGAAAAGAAAACATAAAGAATCACTTACTTCCCTTGCTATTTTATCTCCATCGATTATTACACTGGCTATCTTTGTTTATGGTTTTATAGGGCGCAGTGTTCAGATTTCACTTCTGGATTGGGATACTTTTACTAAATTTATCATGGGAGCAAAAGATTATGTGGGTTTAGAAAATTATATTGGACTTTTTCAGGAAGAAAGATTTCAGACTGATCTCTGGAATACGCTTTATTTTACCCTCTTTTTTATTCTGGGCTGTCTGGCAATCGGGATTTTATTATCTCTCATTTTAAATAATAAACCTAAAGGCAGTTATTTTCTTCAAAACCTTTATCTTTTTCCGATGGCCATTTCTTTTGTTGTGACTGGTACTGTCTGGCGCTGGATTTTTTCTCCGGGCCGTCTTCCTAATGATCCCAGAGGAATTAACCTCTTATTTGAGCGGCTGGGTCTGGGAAGTCTGCAGTGGGGCTGGTTTACCAGCACCTTCAGCTTTCTTAATTTTAATGTAGCCCTGATAGCCGTAATTATTGCTGCTGTCTGGCAGTTTTCCGGGTATACAATGGCTATGTGGCTGGCCGGACTGCGGGGAATTGACCAGCAGTTGATCGAAGCAGCCAGAATTGATGGTGCCAGCAAATGGCAAATTTTTACTCAAATATTATTTCCAATTCAAAAACCGATTACTCTTTCGGCAATCATTGTGCTGGCTCATGTTTCCCTTAAAGCCTTTGCTTTAATTTATTCGATGACAGGTAGTGGACCCAATAATGTAACAGATATACCTGCAGTTTATATGTTTGAGGCAACTTTTAGATCCAATCGTTATTCAACTGGTTCTGCTATTGCGATTGTACTATTAGCTATGGTAGGATTGCTCATAATCCCATACCTGGTTAATAGCTTTAAGGAGGAATAGCCCATGAATAGAAAAACACCAAAAGAAAAGCTAATGACTTATCTTATTTTATTTGTATTTGCTGTATTTTTTATAGTACCAATGTATGTGCTTTTATCTACCAGTTTAAAAACTTTCGCCAATGTTTCGATCCAGACTATGTGGCAGCTGCCCTCTGAGTATTCTTTTGCTGGTTTTGTAGAGGCTTTTAAAGAGCTGGCACCCAATGTTTTTAACAGTTTTTATCTGGTGATTCCGGCTACTCTTATTTCTGCAATGCTGGGATCTTTAAACGGCTATGTTTTATCTCACTGGAAATTTAAAGGATCAGATACCCTGTTTGCACTAATTTTATTTGGAATGTTTATCCCCTATCAGAGTGTTTTATTCCCCCTGGTGCAGTTTATGCAGACTATCGGGCTTTATGGTTCTATACCCGGGCTGATTCTGGTTCATGTGGTTTATGGATTACCGATTACTACTTTAATGTTTAGAAATTATTATAAAGATGTGCCCAAGGCGCTGACTGAGGCAGCCAAGGTGGATGGAGCTAATATTTTCAGTATTTATCGCTATATCTTTTTTCCTATTTCCATTCCCTCTTTTGTAGTTGTCTTTATCTGGCAGTTTACAAATATCTGGAACGAATTTCTCTTTGCTGTAACTCTGACTAAAACTCAAAGTCAGCCGATTACAGTGGCCTTAGTCAATCTGGCCGGAAGTCAGGTTGTCCAGTGGAATGTACAGATGGCCGGTGCTCTGCTAACTGCTCTACCGCCACTTATAGTCTATATTCTCTTTGGTAAATACTTTATTAAGGGAATGCTGGCTGGTTCAGTTAAGGGTTAAATTTAAAATAAAATTAGCCAACTTAATTAAACAATCATTTAAATAAACTTCAAACTTCGATGATTTCAGTATCTAAAAAAAATATTAAATTTAGATATACTCAGTCTTAATTCAGGCTGAGTTTTATCTTCTTATTTCAAAAGACTTATTTAAAAAAGGAATTATCTTATCTTTCAAGAAATAATTATAGAGAAGGAGTGAGATGATAATGAAAAAACTTAAATGGGGAATTTTAGGGTGTGCCAATATTGCCCGCAAAGCAGTTATACCTGGTATTTTGGGAGCTGATAATTCAGAATTATATGCGGTTGCCAGTCGAACTAAAGAAAAAGCAGCAGATTTTGCTGAAGAATTTGATGCTGATAAATATTATGATGACTATCAAAGTCTGCTTGACGACGAAGAAGTGGAGGCAGTTTATATTCCTTTACCCAATGGTCTGCACAAAGAGTGGACAATCAAGGCGGCAGAAGCAGGCAAACATATTTTATGTGAAAAACCTCTCTCCGGCAAAAGCAAAAAAGAAGCAGAGGCGATGTCTGCAGCAGCTCAGGAGAATAAGGTTAAGCTGATGGAAGCATTTATGTATAGATTTCAACCTTTTGTGATCAAGCTTAAAGAAATGCTCGAAAAAGGGGTCATCGGTGAGATTAAAGAAATCAAAAGTAATTTTGCCTTTGATATTAGTGATCGCCCTGATGATATCCGCTTTAATGCTGAACTGGATGGTGGAGCTTTAAACGACATCGGCTGTTATACAGTAAATATTGCCCGTTATTTAATGGGGGAACTGCCCACAAAAGTTGCTAATTTCTTTGAAAAAGAAAATGAAGCTGGAGTTGATTTAAGCGGCAGTGCAGCTCTCTATTTTGAAGGTGGAACATTTGCCAGTCTTTATTACAGTCTAACTTCCTATAATGAACAGGATTTAGAGGTTATAGGGACTGAAGGAATTATTCGAGTTCCAGGTTTTTTCTCCTGGCTGGAAGATAATTATTTTCTGCTTGATAAAAATGGAGAAGTGGAAAGAATTCCGGTGAAAACAGGTCCCCAGTATCTGCTGGAAGTTGAAGCTTTTGCTGAGGCAGTGCTCAATGATACGGAAGTACCTCTTAAAGTAGATCAGGAGACTTACGCCAATCTCAGAGTGATGGATGCGATGCGTAAATCGGCTGCCGAAGAGACTGTTGTTAAGCTATAAATCGGGTTTTTCGATAAAATTTTTACTGATAACTGGATTTTTTGCCTGAAATCAAATACAATAATAAGCAATAAGATTTTATAAATCAGTTTAAGATACCGTAATTTTAGTAAATTGTTTTTTGAAAAGTAATTTAATTTTTCACAGTTAGTATTTGACAGGAGGTTGAATTGTGGAAATAGAAAAAATTAATCAGATTATAGAAAAATTATTAGTATATGGTGAGACTAAGGCTCTCCTGGGCGACTGGGATAAGGTTGCTGCCCGGAATCAGATTAGAGATATTCTGGATATCAAAGCCAGCCCTGCCCGGAAACTAACAGCAGATGATTTTGAAGTACCGTCTGAGCCCCAGGCTTTACTGGATCAGCTTTTAGATTTTGCTGTAGAAAAGGGATTAATCAATGACCGGGTAACAGAAAGAGATCTCCTGGATACTGAGATTATGGGAGCAATGACACCCCGCCAGTCTGAGATTGGTAGTCGTTTTTACAGAACTGCTGATATAGAGGGGATAAAAAGGGCTACTGATGAATACTATAATTTTGCCAAGGCAAGTAATTATATCCGTCAGACCAGAGTTGCCAGGGATTTAAACTGGAAGGCCGAAAGTGATTACGGTCAGATTGAGATTACTATCAATCTTTCTAAACCGGAAAAGGATCCAGATGAGATTGCTAAAGCTAAAGAAGAGCCGCAGAGTAATTATCCTAAATGTTATCTCTGTCTGGAGAATGTTGGATTTACAGGGACTTTAAGCCATCCAGCCCGTCAAAATCACAGAGTTGTACCTTTAAAACTGCAGAATGAAGACTGGTTTTTACAGTATTCTCCTTATGTTTATTACAATGAACACTGTATAGTTTTTCATAAAGAACATATTCCGATGCAGATTGATAAAAATACTTTTGCAGTGCTGCTGGACTTTATTGATCAGATTCCACATTATTTTATCGGTTCCAATGCTGATTTGCCGCTGGTCGGTGGTTCGATTTTAAATCATGATCACTATCAGGGTGGGCGCCATATTTTTCCGATGGAAGAGGCTGAAGCAGAAGCATTTTATCAGCATCCAGCTTTTCCGGAGGTTGAAATTAGCAGAGTTAAGTGGCCGATGTCAGTTATTAGATTAAGGGCTGAAGTCAGAGAAGATATTATCAATCTGGCTGCTAAAATCCTGGAGAACTGGCGTCAGTATTCTGATCCAGACCTTGATATCTTAGCATTTTCTCAGGTTGATGGTAAACAGAAAGCCCATAATACCATTACCCCTATTGCCCGCAAAAAAAATGATGTTTATGAGCTGGACTTAGTACTGCGCAACAATCGCAAGAGCCAGGAATATCCGGCCGGAATTTTTCATCCTCATGCAGATTTGCATCATATTAAGCAGGAAAATATTGGTCTGATTGAGGTTATGGGTAGAGCAATTCTTCCCGGCCGTCTGAAAAAGGAATTAAACCTGATTTCCAGTTATCTGGGTGGAGTCCTCAAGCTGGAAGAACTGGAGCAGAAAGAAGGATTGAAAAAACACCTTGATTGGGTAGCTGAACTGAAAAATGAATACGGTATTAATTTAAGTGAGGAAGAAGCCGAAAGAATTGTAGAAGTTGAGGTTGCCGCCAAATTCAGCCGGGTTCTGGAAGATGCGGGAGTCTATAAGAATAATTCAATAGGATATAAGGGCTTTGAGCGTTTTTTAGAAAGTGTGGGAATCGAGACCTCAGAGCTATAATAATTTGAGAAGGAAGTGATAGAGGATGAGTAAATTTAATTTAAATGCGATTGATTCTTATAGTTATGAACCACTACGCAAGCAGGTTTACAATGTTTTGCGGGAGGCGATTTTAAAAGGTGAGCTGATGATTGGAGAAAAAATCACTGAGATGGAGATAGCAGATGAGCTCAGTGTTAGCAGAACTCCGGTTCGGGAAGCATTTAGAATGCTGGAACAGGAGGAGCTGATTAACATAATTCCCCAGCAGGGAGTTTTTGTGGCTGGGATAGAAACAAAAAAAGAAATTGATGATATTTTTCAGTTAAGAACTGAACTGGAAGGGCTGGCTGCCTATCTGGCTGCTCAAAATATTGACGAAAAGCAGAAGGGGCTGCTCAAAGAATATACAGAAGAACTGGAAGAGTGTATTGAGCATAATGATCAGCGGGGCTGTATCCGGGTTGATGTTGCCTTTCACCGGATAATCAAGGAAGCCTCCAATAATAAGTGGCTGGAGAAGTTTTTGGATACTCTTTTCGAACAGGCTACCCGTTTTCGCCGCAGCAGTTTTTCGCGTGAGGGCCGAATGCAGGAATTTCTGGCTGAACACAAGGAACTGGCTGAGGCAATCAGCAGTGGAGAGGCCGACCGGGCCCGAAACTGTGCCGAAGATCATATCAGAGCCGCCTGGCAGAGTATAATTACTGTTTTCGAAAAAGAACAGAAGTAAGGTTATAAATGTTATAAAAGAGAATTAAAAATATCAGGATCTATAAAACAAAATTCAATTAAATAGAGTAAATTAAAACCGCTTCCCAATTTAAAATTTAAAAGGAAGCGGTTTTTTATGTTTTTATTTAACTATTTACTCATCAATTATTTTCAGCTGCTTTTTAATTCCGAAATAATTTTCTCAAGTGGGGCCGGATGGCTGTAGTAATAACCCTGAATAATATCACAGCCTGATTTTTTGAGCTGTTCAGCCTGTTCCCTGCTTTCTACACCTTCGGCAACAACACTTAGGTTCAGATTATGGGCCAGGGTAATAATTGTGTTGACGATAGCCCGATTGTTGAGATTGTCCAGAAAGTCATCAATAAATGATTTGTCAATTTTTAAAGTATTGATTGCAAACTCTTTAATATAATTTAAAGAAGAATAACCGGTTCCAAAATCATCGATAGCTGTTTTAACTCCCATTTGATTTAGTCGGTCCAGAACCTCGATTGTATAATCAATGTTTTCCACAGTTGTTCTTTCGGTAATTTCTAATTCCAGATGCTGAGGTTCGAGACCAGTTTTGTTAAGCACATTTTCTACAGTTGTGATAAAATCTTTAGCTATAAACTGCTCCGGGCTGACATTAACCGAAAGATAATAATTGCTTTCAAGTCTGTCATTTAGCAGCTTAATCTCCCGACAGGCTTTTTCTAAAACCCAGTTACCAATTTCCTTGATAAAACCATTTTCTTCTGCCAGCGGGATAAAAACTCCGGGGGGAATTAAGCCTTTAGTTGGATGCTGCCACCTGATCAGAGCTTCAAACCCCACTTCTTTTTCACTTTCACCGGCATTAAAGCATTGATAGTGCAGAATAAATTCTTCCTTTTCGAGAGCAGCAGCCAGATTATTCTCGAGTTTCTTTTTTTCAGAAATACTCTTATCAACATTGATTGAATAAAAAGCCATTTTGTCTGAACTGTTTCTTTTGACCGAATGCATGGCCAGACTGGCATTTTTAAGCAGTTTATCTATTTTTTTGCTGTCAGCTGGATAGATCGAAATCCCCAGACTCGATTTGAGATAAATGATATTTTCATTTATAAAATAATCACTATTTATATGGGCCAAAATATCTTCTAGCCGTTCTTCTATATTTTGTTTATCTTTTAGATCATTTTCTGTTAAATAAAAGTAGAATTCATCTCCTACCCGGCTGATTAAATGAGCTGACTGCAGCTGATCTGATAGTCTACTGGCTAATTTTTTTAAAATTTGATCACCTGTGTTGTGGCCAAAACTATCATTAATAGATTTAAAATCATCAATACCAACAGCACATAAATATAATTTTTTGTTTTGGAGTTCAGCTAAATAGCTTTCTAATTCATTTTTAAAATAATTAATATTGGGCAGGCCGGTCAGCGCGTCATTATAGCTTAAGTCTTTAATTACATCCATCATCTGATTAAAACTTTCTGCCGCCTCGCCAATTTCATCATCACTATTTATCTCTGAGCGAACATTTAAATTCCCAGAAGCTCCTTTTTGAAAGGTGTTTTTAAGCTGAATTATTGGCCTGGCAATATTATGTGAAAGAAAAATACTTAAAATTATCGCTATAATAATAGTGATCATAGAGATCAGAATAATAATTTTATTGACCTGGTCCACTGACTGCTGCAGGTAGCTCTGAGGCAGAACACTGACTATCTTCCAGTTTTCAGTCCCCGGTATTGTCTGATAAAAGGCGTGCTTCTGGATCCTGTTTTCTTTAAAAGTTAAATTTCCCTGCTCATTATTTTTTATATTTTCAATAAAATTATATTGATAATCAAAGAAACTGCTGAAATTATAAAAATGATGGTTATTTAAGTCCTTCTGATCTGGATGAGCGACAATATTTCCTTCTCCATTAATAATAAAGGAATAGAGCCCCTCATTTTTAATTGTATATCTATTAATATAATCTGATAAATCATTTATTCTAATTGTTGCTCCCAGTAAAGAGAGACTATTTCCTGTGATTGGAGAAGCAATGACAATTATTGGTTTACCTGTAGATTTAGAAATTATCGGATCTGAAATTACTGTTTTGCCGTTTAAGACTTTTTTAAAATAAGTTCTGCTGCTTATATTACCTGCATTTTGCTCAAGGGTAGTGCTGTAATCTCCATTGTGATCGGCTATAAAAAAGAAAAAGTAATTATCATTTCTTTTATGTAATTCAGTCTGCAGATAATTTAATTTTTCCTGCCAGCTCCCAAATTGTACTACCTGAGTATTGGCATAAATCTCTAAGTCAGATTTCTTTTCTTCAAACCAGTTGGCGGTCAGTTCTGACTTCTGAGCCACATTATTTATTTCATTTTGAAAGATAATATCTTCCAGAATCCAGTTAAAACTGTTGGTAATTGCAACAATGACAGTCAGTGTAAAAACTACGATGATTGTAAGGATTAAAGCGAGAATCTTATTGCGGAAACTAATACTTTTCATATTTTATAGATGCACCTGCTTTGATTGAATTATATTTTAGTTTATAGATTGGAATAATTATATAGTATAATTTAAACCTTCTTTAATTATATTTCGCTATAAATGTCGAAAATCCTGTTTTGTTTAGTTAATTTTAATATTATCTCTGAATGTGCAGCATTTAATTAAAAGTTGATAAGTGTAAAACATAGTGTAAAATCAAAACTTGCTAAAAAGTCAGAAAGTTTGTATAATAAGAGTAAGTCAGGAGGGATATTATGATCAATGGCTTAAATTCAACCTCTTTTTACAATACATTAAATAATTATTCCCTTTATAATACTACTGATGAAAATCTATTTACCAATCCTTACACTAATCTTCAAAGTGAAATTAGCAATCCTGTGGAAACAGGAGATCTATTTTCTGAAGACCAATCATTATTTAATATTACAGATTTTGAAGCTGCTTCTGTTCTGGAAATGCAGGAATCACTGGAAAGTTTCGAAACTTCTATTACTAATTTAGAAGCAGATATTACGGGTTTACGGAATGCAGTCGGTGGTGGTTCTGGCGAAGAGATTGTTGAGAATACTGAAAACTTTATAGTATCATATAATAAGACTCTTGAAAATTTGAGAGAAAATGGTAACTACAACAGTCTTGAAGCTGCTGAAGATCTGGTAGATAAGGCAGAAGTGTACGAAAATCAATTGAACAGTATCGGAATTGAGGTTGGTAGTTCTGGTGAATTATCTTTAAATCAGGAAGAACTTGCGGAGACTCTGGCAAATAAACCTACAGATATTAATTCAGTTTTAAATTCAGAAACAGGATTTTTAGATCAGGTAGCGGAAGAGGTTAATGATCTGGAAAGTGAAGCTCCAGCTTCCTATCTTAATTTTGGATCCGGGCTGGGACTCTATACAGCAAATGACACTGCAGAAAATATGCTGGAAAACGGTTTGATTGTTGATCTTTATACTTAAAATAGACAATTGTTAATAAATGCTAAGCAAAGCAAGTAATTATTTAAGCACTGTCCTTCCGGGATGGTGCTTTTTTTGTTTTGTTTGAAAATAATCCCTGTATACAAGGATAGAAATCATTTAATCTATTTACACTCTGCAGCTTTGGCTCTATACTAAATAGTACACCTTTTAAAACATTGGTACCGGGTACCTGGGAAAATTTTCCATAAAATATGAAAATAAATTTAGAAAATTTATCCAGGTACCCGGTACCCTTTTAAACTAATCCAAGAGAGAAGGAATGATTTACTATGACTTTTACAAAAATGCCTGAGAAACAGGGATTGTACAGTCCGGAATTTGAACATGATGCCTGTGGTATGGGATTTGTGAGCCAGATTAAAGGTCAGAAGTCACATCAGATAGTTGAGCAGGCTTTAGAAGTACTTGTCAATTTAAGCCACAGAGGAGCAAGTGGTAGTGAAGAGAATACTGGTGATGGAGCCGGGATACTTCTTCAGCTTCCTGATGGTTTTTTGAGGCAGAAGCTGCAAGCAAACGGTGTAACTCTCCCGGAACAGGGAAATTATGGAGCAGGAATGGTCTTTCTGCCCCGGGAGCACGAGAAGAGAAAAGGAGTTAAGGAAATTGTAGAAGCTGCTGTAGAGGCTGAAGGTCAGCAGGTTATAGCCTGGCGGGATGTTCCCGTTAGTTCAGAAGGTCTTGGCAGGTCAGCTTTAGAGGTCATGCCCCATTTTTCGCAAATTTTTATTGAAAAGTCTAAAGAAGTAGAGCAGGGAATAGATTTTGAACGCAAATTGTATTTGATCCGCAAAAAAATTGAAAATAAGATTCGTAATTCTGAATATCAGGGAGAGCTGTATTTTGCTTCCCTTTCCAGCCGTACTTTAGTCTATAAGGGAATGCTGACTCCGGAACAGCTGGAAGGATTTTTTCCGGATTTAAGTGAGCCGGAGCTGGAGACAGCAATTGCTCTTGTTCATTCTCGTTTCAGTACCAATACTTTTCCCAGCTGGGAAAGAGCCCATCCAAACCGCTATTTGATTCACAATGGTGAGATCAATACTATGCTCGGCAATCAGAACTGGATGCGGGCCCGGGAAGGGATTTTTGAGAGTGATATTTTTGGAGATGAATTAAAGGAGCTGCTGCCTGTTATTGCCCGGGAAGGCAGTGACTCGGCTCGGTTTGACAATGTGCTGGAATTTTTAACTTTAAATGGTCGTTCACTGGCCCATTCGATGATGATGATGATTCCAGAACCCTGGGAGCACAACGAGCAGATGGAAAAAAAGAAGCGGGACTTTTATCATTACCACAGTACTCTAATGGAAGCCTGGGATGGCCCGGCTGCTATGGCCTTTACAGATGGGACTCAGGTGGGGGCAGTGCTGGATCGTAATGGTCTGCGGCCTTCGAGATATTATATTACAGATGATGATTTACTGATCCTATCTTCTGAGGTTGGAGTTCTGGAACTGCCGGAAGAAAAAGTTGTCAGCAAACAGCGGCTGGAACCAGGTAAGATGCTGCTTTTAGATACAGAAAAAGGCAGGATCATCAATGATCAGGAGTTGAAGGCAGATATTGCCTCAGCTGAGCCTTACGGTCAGTGGCTTGAGGAAGAGCTGATAGAGTTAAAAGAATTAAAAGAAAAGGATGGAGAAAAAGGTTCCAGCGGTAATTTGGAGCCAGAAAATAAGAGTTCAGACAAGGCGACAGATTCAAAATCTACTGAGCTGGTTAAGCTGCAGAAGAGTTTTGGCTACAGTTATGAGGAATTACAGAAGCTTGTAATCCCGATGGCCAGAGATGGAGTTGATCCAATTGGTTCAATGGGTAATGATGCTTCACTGGCAGTGTTATCTGATCAGCCACAGCTTTTATATAACTATTTTAAGCAGCGCTTTGCCCAGGTAACCAATCCGCCAATTGATTCAATTAGAGAAAAGCTGATTACAGCAACTAATACATTTTTAGGTTCAGAAGGTAATTTGCTGCAGCCTGATTCCAGAAGCTGCCGCCAGCTGGAGTTAGAACACCCCCTTTTAAGAAATCAAGAACTGGAGCAAATTAAAAATTTAGATCAAGAAGGATTTAAAACAGCAGTTCTGGATATTACCTTTAATAAAGAAGATAAAAACAGCAGTCTGGCTGCCAGAATGGAAGAATTATGTTCTGAGGCAGAAGAATTAATAGCTGAGGATATAAATATCATCATCCTTTCTGACCGAGAAGTTGATAAGCAAAAAGTTGCCGTACCTGCACTTCTCGCAGTCAGCGGCCTGCACCATTATTTAATTGAAAAAGGTTTGAGAACAGAGCTCAGCCTGGTCTTAGAATCAGGTGAACCAAAAGAAGTTCATCATTTTTCAGTTTTAATTGGTTATGGAGCCGATGCAGTCAATCCTTATCTGGCCTATGCAACTTTAGAAGACCTGGCAGAAGAGGGGCATCTAGAAATGCCAGCAGAAAAGGCTGTTCAGAGATATATTAAGGCAGCTGTTAAGGGTGTAGTCAAAGTTATGGCCAAGATGGGAATCTCTACAGTTCAGAGCTATAGAGGTGCTCAAATTTTTGAAGCAATTGGAATTTCGGAAGCAGTTATTGATAAATATTTCTGCCGGACAGCTTCGAGAATCGGTGGAATTGGAATAGAAGAAATTGAAAAAGAAAGTATAATGCGTCATGACAGTGCTTTTAAAGGGGTTAAAGTAGAAAAAGAAACCCTTGACTCCGGCGGCAGTTTCAGCTGGCGTCAGGATGGAGAAGAACATCTTTATGATCCGGAGACAATTTATCTGCTGCAGCGGGCAGTAAGAGAAAATGATTATGATTTATTTAAAGAATATAGAAATAAGCTGAATGATCAGAGTTCCCGGATGCTGACTCTGCGGGGGCTTCTGGAGCCGCAATATCAGCCGGAACCTATTCCTTTAGAGGAAGTTGAACCAGCTGAGGAGATAATGAAACGCTTTAAAACCGGAGCCATGTCCTATGGTTCTATCAGCCAGGAAGCACACGAGGCACTGGCAGTTGCCATGAACAGAATCGGAGGCAAGAGCAACACCGGAGAGGGTGGAGAAAATCCGGAACGCTTTACCCGGGATCCAAATGGAGATCTGCGCAGCAGTGCAATTAAACAGGTTGCATCAGGCCGTTTTGGAGTTAATTCCAATTATCTGGTTAATGCTCAAGAAATTCAAATTAAGATGGCCCAGGGAGCTAAACCGGGTGAAGGTGGACAGCTGCCCGGGAAAAAAGTATATCCCTGGATTGCAGAAACCAGAGGTACAACTCCGGGAGTTGGTCTGATTTCACCTCCACCACACCACGACATTTATTCGATTGAAGATCTGGCCCAGCTGATTCATGATCTAAAAAATGCAAACCGGGAAGCCCGGATCAATGTTAAGCTGGTTTCTGAGGTTGGAGTTGGGACTGTAGCTGCCGGAGTAGCCAAAGGTAAAGCAGATGTGATTTTGATCAGCGGTTATGATGGTGGTACCGGTGCTTCTCCCCGGACCAGTATTCAGCACGCAGGACTTCCCTGGGAACTTGGGCTTTCCGAGACTCACCAGACACTTGTCCTGAATGATCTGCGGGATCGGGTTACACTGGAGACTGATGGTAAAATTATGACCGGAAAAGATTTAGCAGTGGCAGCAATGCTGGGAGCAGAAGAATATGGTTTTGCAACAACTCCCTTAGTTGCTTTAGGCTGTATCATGATGAGAGTCTGCAGTAAGAATACCTGTCCGGTGGGAGTTGCCACCCAGGATCCGGAACTGCGGAAAAAATTCACTGGTAAACCGGAACATGTGGTTAACTTTATGCGCTTTATGGCTGAAGATTTCCGACGGGAACTGGCAGCTTTAGGATTCCGCTCGGTTAATGAACTGGTAGGTAGAGTTGATAAATTGAGACAGGATAAGCGAGATGAACACTGGAAAGCAAAAGGTCTTGACTATTCTTCTATTCTATATCAGCCGGAAAAAGCAAAAGAAAAAGCAGTTTACTGTCAGCAGAAACAGGACCACGGCCTGGACAAAAGTCTGGATCTGAGAGAACTGCTTCAGCTGACAAAAGAAGCAGTAGAACATGGAGTTCAGCTGGAAAAAGACTTAAAGATTAAAAATACAGATCGAGTTGTGGGAACAATTCTGGGCAGTGAGATAACTAAACGCCATGGTGCTGAAGGGCTGCCGGAAGATACAATTCAGCTTAACTTTACTGGTTCTGCCGGACAGAGTTTTGCTGCCTATCTGCCTCAGGGAGTTACTTTTAGACTTACAGGAGACAGCAATGATTATCTGGGTAAAGGACTTTCTGGAGCCAAGGTGATTGTTGAGAAATCAGAGGAGTCGAAGTTTGAGGCTGAAGATAATATTATTATCGGAAATGTTGCCTTTTTTGGAGCAACTGACGGTGAAGCCTATATAGAAGGTAAAGCAGGAGAGCGTTTCTGTGTTCGCAATAGTGGTGTCAGTGCTGTTGTCGAAGGCCTGGGAGACCACGGATGTGAATACATGACCGGTGGTAGAGTTGTAGTTCTGGGTCAGGTTGGGCGCAATTTTGCTGCCGGAATGACCGGTGGAACTGCCTATGTATTTGATCTGGAAGCTGATTTTAGAGAAAAAGTTAATGGAGATATGGTTGAACTTGAGTATTTAACAGAAACTGAAGATGAAATAATGGTTAAAGAAATGATTGAGGAACATTTAAAATATACTGGAAGTGATCGAGCAGCTGAGATTTTAAATAACTGGGAAAAATATAAATCGAAGTTCATCCGGGTAATGCCCTGTGATTATAAGCGGATGATTACTGCTATTGATAATTTTAAAGCTCAGGGATTAAGCAGAGATGATGCCCTGATGAAAGCATTTGAAGAAAATGCTCACGACAAAGCTCGAGTCAGCGGCAATTAGGACAGAGGAGGAGATAAAATGGGTAAAGCAACTGGATTTATGGAATATCAGCGGGAAGTTCCCAGAGAACGCCCGCCAGAAGAGAGAGTCAAGGACTGGAAAGAATTTAAAAATAAATTTAGCGAGGAAGCTGCTAAAATTCAGGGAGCCCGCTGTATGGAATGTGGTATCCCCTTCTGTTACAGCGGACTGGAGATTGGTGGTATGGTCTCCGGCTGTCCGGTTAACAATTTGATTCCGGAGTGGAATGATTTAATCTATAAGGGTAAATGGAAAGAGGCGGTTAAAAGACTGCTTAAAACCAATAATTTCCCTGAGTTTACGGGCCGAGTCTGCCCTGCACCCTGTGAGGGATCATGTACACTGGGAATCACTGATCCGGCAGTTACAATTAAAGCTAATGAATATCAGATTATCGAAAAAGCATTTGCAGAAGGCTGGATTCAGCCTGAACCGCCGGAAGTTAGAACCGGAAAGTCAGCAGCTGTAGTTGGTTCTGGCCCGGCTGGACTGGCAGCAGCAGATCAGCTAAATAAGCTGGGACATCAAGTAACTGTTTATGAACGTCAGGATAGAATCGGTGGGCTTTTAGTCTACGGTATCCCCAATATGAAGCTGGATAAAGAAAAAGTGCTGCAGCGGCGTCTGGATATTATGGAGACTGAAGGAGTAGAATTTATTACCGAAACCGAAATTGGTAAAGATCTAAGTCTGGAAGAACTGAAGCAGAAATTTGATGCAGTTGTTCTGACAGGTGGTGCAACAAAACCGAGGGATCTTGAAGTTCCGGGTCGAGACGCAGCCGGAGTTCACTTTGCAGTTGATTATCTGAAGGCCAATACAAAGCATATCCTGGGAGATCAAAATGAGGACTATATATCTGCTGAAGATAAGGATGTAATTGTGATTGGTGGTGGTGATACCGGAACTGACTGTGTGGCAACTGCCATCAGACAGGGTGCCAGAACTGTTAATCAGTTTGAGATTATGCCTAAATCACCGGATGAGCGTCAGCCCGATAATCCGTGGCCGGAATGGCCCAAAACTCTAAAAGTCGATTATGGCCAGGAAGAAGCAATTGAAGTTTTTGGCTCTGATCCGAGAGAGTTTTTAATCATGACCGAGGAAATAATAACTGAAGAGATTGACGGTCAAAAAGTTATTGATGGAGTCAAAACAGTTAAAATCAACTGGGAAAGAAATGAAGATAACCGTTTTGTTCCAATCGAACAGCCGGGTACCGAAAAAATATGGCCTGCAGATCTGATCCTGATTGCAATGGGCTTTCTGGGACCGGAAGAAAATATCATTGAAGCTGCCGGTCTTGAACAGGATCAGCGCTCTAATGTCAAAGCAGATTACGGTGATTTTAAAACTAATGTTGAAGGAGTTTTCGCTGCTGGTGATATGAGAAGCGGCCAGAGCCTGATTGTTAATGCCATTGATGAAGGTAGAAAAGCGGCCCGAGAAGTGGATCTTTATCTCTAAAATGTGCACCTACCGTTTACTTGTCGATATATGTCGAAAAATAACGCTGGGAAATTAAACTATTAGTACCTGACACAAAATCGTGTTTTAGTACCTGGTACAGGTTCATTATGGTACAGGTTCATTAATTCACAAAGTTAAAATTTCTTTATTATCATCAGCTGCTGTGATATAATTTATTTAATAATTAAATTCGTTACAGCTTATTTATACAGCTAATAGATGGAGAAATCAAATGCCGCTCATGGAAACGATTAAGAGATAGGTGGTGTTAACTTTGGATCAGGAGCTTTTAGATGGTATCAGACAGATTGTAAGAGAAGAGATTTCTGGAGTTAAAGATGATGTGTCTTCTTTAAAGGCGGATATTTCAGAATTAAAATCTGATGTGGCAGAAATAGAAAGATTATTAGGCAAAAATAATCATTTGCTAAGAGTATTGCGCATTGAAACTGATACTAACGAAATAAAAATGAGCATTATAGACGGCAAAATAGATAATCTCATTGATAATCTGGAAAAACAGACTAAGCTTAAAGATGCGCTTAGAGATCATCACCACCAGATAGTTATTGAGACCGGAGAACCAGTATTTAATGACTAATCTAGACTTATTAAGCCACTATCCACCGCGGGTAGTGGCTTTTTGTTAGCTATATGATATAATAAAAATGAGATAAAAAAATACTAGATAACAGGGTGAATTGATAATGAAAGAATTTTTATTTACAAAAGAAGATTATGCAGGATTCTGTGAGAATAAGGAAAGCCTGGTTCAGCAGTGGGCCTACAAACAGCTGATTAAATTTTATCCAAATTCTGAGACTACATATAAGTACACCAAAAAATTTATTCAGCCAAAAATGATCAAAAAAATTGAGCGGATGAAATATCTTATCATGACTTACTTGCGAGAAAACTGGAAGCTAATCGATTCTGATTTCTTATTTGGACTGGTAGAAGGAAAAACTGAGATCAGTTTTGAGATGCAGGCACATATACTCAGAGCGCTGGCCCAGAAAGGAAAGCAGAAGAATAAAATTGTCAACCTTCTTTTGCAGATAGATGGACGGCAAACTAATGTTAACACTTTTTTAGTAGTAATTGAAGCTCTGGAAATTTTGCAGACAGATGAGGCATATGCTATGCTGAGATATTTTGATAAAGATTTAAGCTCCCCGTTTCCCTTTATGGAAAGCTATATGAACGCCCTCATTTCCTATAAAGATGAAAAAGATATTAATCTTATTTTAGAAACTCTGACGAAAAAACAGGAAAAATTTGATCAGGAAAAAGTAATATCTGAATTCAACACCTTATTTAAAGCAGAAGAGTTCAGCAATTTATTTATGAATTTCTGGCAGCAGCAGCCGCTGGAAGATTCGCTGGAAACTTTAAAATATTACTATCCTCAAAACAAGGGAGTAGAGCGGCTGAATTCCTTTTTGGGAGCAGAACTCTGCAGTTTACATCAGAATAATCAATATTTTGATTTTATTTTTCGACTGGCAGAAAAGATTATGGCAGAGTTAAATCAGCGCTATAATTTTTCAGAAAAACTGGAACTGGATAATTTTGACCTAGAATTTTTAAATAAAGAAAAAGAAAAGCTGCGGGAAGAGGATTACTGGCTGCTTTATCTTTTAAACTTTATTCTGGATAATAAAAAAACAATTCAGCAGCATTTTTCAGTCAGATTTTTTAGTTTAGAACTGGTGGTAATGTTATTAGTTGTTTTAGAGGATAATAATTATCAAAAAATGATTCGTAAATCAAAAGAGGATCAGGATTATCTCTGGCAGCAGATAACTCTGGACAGAGAAAATCTGCCAGCTGCTTTAGTTGAGCTATTTCTTGAGAGCGGAGATGTTTTTGAAGACAGGATAATCAAGCATTTAAAAAATAATAGATATGCAGCTTCAATAAGCCGGATGCTTGAATATTTGATTGAAATTAATTCAGTTAAGGCTGTGCCGACAATTATAGAGTTGGTAGACGAAAAACAGAGTGATCTTGTCTGTGAAGATGCTGTCAAAGCCCTGGAAAAGATTGATGGTTATTCTTTTGAAACTTTAACAGCAGGACTGGAAGCCGGTGATTCAACTACTCATATTTTTGTCAGCAGTGGTTTAGAACAGTTTGCTACCAATCAGGCAGCGGGAAAAACAATAGAATACTGGGAAAATGGAATTCTTGATTTTCATGAAATGTTTGTTTTGACTCTGCAGGAAATTGGAAGTAAGGTTGGTTATGATTATCTGGTCGTGGAAGAGATTCAAAATCTACCTGAATATTTATTAGAGACTCTAATAATTCTGGGCACAATCCACGGGGAAGAAAAAGATCGACTTGAAGTTTATAAAGCTGAATTAACAGACCAGAAAGCTGCCAGAAAAGATAATGGCCTGTTTGATTTTTTTAATCAGTCTGCAGGCGGAGATTTTAACTCAGCCGATGAAAATGACGAATATTCCCGCAATAATGAGGGGACAATCATCAGAACAGAGGAAAAAGTCGGGCGCAATGATCCCTGTCCCTGTGGTAGTGGTAAAAAGTATAAAAAATGTTGTGGAAGATAAAATAGAAGGCAGGTGAGATCATGAGTAAAAAATATCCACTTTTATTTAAGGACAGCAAAAAAGAGGAAAAGGCAGAGCGGAGACAGGAAGCCCTAAATAAGGCAAAAAAAGCAGCTAAAGTACTAAAAGAAAAATATAAGGCAGAAAAGGTAATACTCTTTGGCTCTGTTTTAGATGAAGATAGGTTTTACCTGCGTTCAGATGTAGATCTGGCTGTTTTTGGACTTAAAGATGAGCTGTTTTATAAAGCATATGCAGAAGTAATGAATATTATAAGTGGATTTGAAGTTGATCTCCTTGATTATAAAGAATGTAGAGAGTCCTTCAAAAAAGAAATTAAAGAGCGGGGTGTAGAATTATGACTAAAAAAGGTATTTTAACTTTTATTGCCAAGGTTGAAGATGAGCTGAATGAATTGGACCAGCTAAAAGATAGGATTCAAACAGTCTGGAAAGAATATAAAACAAATGGTGATGAATTTTACCTGGATAGTGTGGCTCTAAATTTACACGGTCTTTATTCAGGTTTTGAGAAAATATTTTTAGAAGTGGCAAGAGAAATAGATGAAAATATACCAGAAGGTTCGTCCTGGCACAAAGAACTCCTGGATCAAATGGCTTTAAATATCAAAAATTTAAGACCAGCTGTCATTTCTAAAGAGAGTAGAAACATACTTGATGAATACAGAGCATTTAGACATGTAGTTAGAAATGTTTATGCACACAAATATTCAGCTAAAAAAATTGCTATCTTACTGGAAAATTTTCCTGCTGACTACAAAAAGGTCAGAAGAGAAATTGTGAGTTTCCTTCAGTTTCTGGAAGCGGATGTAGAATAAACTTTATTTTTTAAGACAAAGACTGTTAAAATCAGTTAAATTATTATATACTAGGAATAATAACTAAAAAGAGAGAGTTTGAGGGGGCAAATGATGAAACAAAAACAGGATATCTTACTGGAAAGTGGGACCGGAGAATTAGAAATATTAAAATTTATTGTTGATGATAGTTCATATGCTATAAATGTCTTAAAGGTAAGAGAGATTTTACGAATTAAAAAAGGAGATATTAAAAAACTTCCCGAAAAGTCTGATGTGATACTGGGAATGACCAATATTCGCGGTGATGTAATAATGATCGTTAACTTAAGTTCCTATTTGAATTCAGAACTGATAGAAAACGATGGCGTAATCATGGCTATTCTGGCCGAGTTTAATGCTACCAAGATCCTATTTGCGGTTGACAATGTGGTTGGTATTGACCGTATTGGCTGGGATGATATTCAGCCACCTGATCGGATGATGGGAGAACTGGTTAATGGTGTTATCAGATCAGATGATAAAGATTTAATCAACTTTTTAAACTTTGAAAAGATTTTAGAAGACTTACAGCCCAAGCTGGGTAATAATGTAGATGTTAAACCGGAGGCTTCTGCTGATTTGAGAGCAAGAAGAAAGAATAAGACTCTGGCTTTAGCAGATGATTCGCCAACAACTAGAAATATGATTAAGGATACCTTGGTGGAAGCAGGTTATCAGGATTTTAAAATTTTCAGTGATGGCAGACAGCTTTTAGATCATCTTTTAGAAATCAAGGAAAAATATCCAGAGGACAGTGTTTTAGACCATGTCCAGGGTATTATTACTGATATTGAGATGCCCAATATGGATGGTCATACTCTAATAAGAAAGATTCATGAGGACCGCTATTTGAGAAAGCTGCCGACAGTTATCTTTTCTTCTTTAATTAGTGAAGATCTGCTGCACAAAGGTAAGGAAGTTGGAGCAGATGCTCAGATAACTAAACCAGAACTGGATAAACTTGTAGGAGTAGTTGATCAGCTGGTTAAGGCTGTGAAGCCGATAGCCGATTATTAATAAAAGCTATAAAATTAAACTTCAAATAAAACTATAGAAATAACTAAAATTCAAAAAAGGCTTAAATCAGGCTACCTGTTGTATGAGACTTCCTTTCTCGTCGGCAGTTCAGAACATCGTGTTCTTCAGCCTGGTTTAAGCCTTTTTCTCATTAAGTTATTTTAGCTAACTTTTCTAAGGCGTTTAACTTTATAGCTTTTATTTGGTGGATGACACTAATTTAGCTTTTATCTTTATCAAGTTATTTTAACAAAAAATATTAAGTCACTCTATTTCTTATTCTTTTATTATGGGTAGTTTATATTTTTTTATTCACTAAATAATTATTTTACTTTATTTCCAAATTATTCTATGATATACTTTTAATAGTATAAATATTAGAAAAGGAGGAAATTTAATGCAGGAGTTTGATGTGACGGCTCACAACTATGATTTTGTGTTTAAAGACTCTTTTAATCTCTTTAAGAATGACATTGCTGATTTTTTAAAGGTCGAGTTGCCTGGAATTGCCTCTTATCTGGAAACTGAATTTGCTGAGATCGAAACCAGTGCAGAACGAATGGATTTGAATTTTAAACTGGAAGATGGTTCAATTTTGCATTTAGAAGAAGAGGTAGAGGTTTCTGTTGATGATCTGATTCGTTTTGCTTCCTATGACTTAAAGTTGTATAATAGATATAGAGATAATATTCGGACTATAATTTTATGTATTAAGGGTTATCCAGCTTCAGAGGCAACTTTTGATGCCGGGAGCTTAGGTTACAATACAATTGTTGTTAATATGTCTGATAAAGATGGAAAAGCAAAGATGAAAGAATTAAAAGAAAAAATAGAAAAGAAGGAAAAGATAAATTATCTTGACTTAATATTTCTTCCGCTGATGAATAGTGATCAGGATCTGGTAAAAAGGGTTAAAGAAACTATTGAGCTGGAAGATAAGCTGGATGCCGATCAAAATTTTAAGAATAATTTGGCTGCATTAACTATAGTGCTATGTGACAAATTTTTAAGCAGTGAAAATATGATAGAACTATGGAGGGATCGCAAAATGGTTAAATTTTTTAAATATGTAGAAGAGCAGGGTAAGAATGACGAAGCAAGAATGCTTATGATCAGACAAATTAAGGCAAAATTTGGTAACCCCGATAATGAAATTATTGATTTGATTAATAAGGCTGAGCTGAGTAAAATTGAAGATTTAAGCGAAAAAATTATAACTGCAGATTCAAAAGAAGAAATAATAGATTTTTTGAAGCACTAATTGAAAGCTGTATAGAATAAACAAAACCGGCCGGGCTAAATCTCAGCCGGTTTTTGAGCTTTGTCCGACATTAATTGTTATTTATCAAATTGATAAATATATTTCTTTATTTCTAAGTTATTTGTAGATATGTCTAAAAAAGACGGTAAAAAGAAACTGGAAGAAATAAAAAAAATAACTTTTGTATTGAGTGATAAATTTTTAAATGATCAGAAATCTCAGAAATATGGAGGAATTACAAGATGGTTAGAATATTTAAGTATGCAGAAAGCAAGGAGAGAAAAAGCTTTTATTATATTAAGTTATTTAATTTCCTCAACATAAACAGCCTCATTACAGGCAAAAATAACAATCCATTTCTTTAAGTTTTTAATTTCATTAAATTCTTCTGCAGTTGAATATTTAAGTAATTGAGTTCTGGCTGCAGCTGCTGATTTTTTAAGTAGTTTATCGCCGCTTTTTTTATAATCATTATTTTTAATATATTTCAGTTCTATAAGTGCTTCGTATTTTACCTCATCCATTCTTTTAAAAAGTGCTATATCTAAATAGCCATTTTCTACTTCATACTCACTTTTTACATTATATATTTCAGGCAGCATCAGATAGGAAAGCATCAATATCTTGATATATTTTTCATCGAATTTAATAAAATCTCGATTAGAAAGTTTGCTTAGAATTGTTTCTATGATTTCAATAAATGCTTTAATTTCTCCTTTTTTAGCAATCTGGATGATGCTCTTTTTAATTTTTAAGTTGTCTACTTCAAAATTGCTGGCTCGAGAAACAATTTCCGCAAAATAATCAAAATAGATTTCCTTAACTGCATAATTTGGAATTTCAAACTGGGTTAAATTAAATTCATGATTGCTGATTGTTAAAAAGCCGAGATAGAAGAGCAGTGAAATGAAATCTTCTCTATTAAATCTGGAATTCAAGTTAAACTCCCTGCTAATTTTTGCTTCCTGGATTTCTTCTTTTAAAATACTCTTTAAGACTTCAAAATTATTTTCCTTATTTTTAAGTAAAAATAGATGTTCCAGTTTAAAATAGTCGCTGGATATATTTTTATCAACTAATTCCAGGGGTTCTTTAGAATTACGAAGAAAAGAATTGAAGTAATAGAGAATCATGTCACTATTAAATACTTTATTTTCTGCTTCAGGACTAAAAGAATATCCATTATAATAATCTTTTAATTTTTTAATTATTTCCTTCTTGTTGAAAGTTGTATACCTGGCATGACTTTCTTTAAACTTCTGCTTGAAGCTGATAACTTTTTCATCTGAACTTTCAGTAGTGATTTGGTCAATAATTGCACATACTTCTTTAATTGTGAATCCTAAAAGCTGGTTTAAATTAGGATCTGTAGTTAAATCAGAGGCAATATTAAAGCCGCTGGTCATACTATCTAAAGCAATAGGGGTCACACCGGTGGCAAAAATACGCTCAATAATTCCAGATGTTGTTTTTTTCTTCAACACCTCGAAAAATTTACGGACAAAATCACCTTTGCTAAAAACATTATTGAATTCATTAGTTTCAAAACTCAAAAGTTCATTGGCAAAGTGATCATATTCATCAATGAGAACATAAACATTATTGTTGCTCTGGTCTTCCAATTTAGTTAAAAAGTTCTGTAGATAGCTTTGAGCTGTATTAGTTTCTCTAAATTTAAAATCCAAATTATATTTATCCATAAAACTGTTGATAGTAACTTTAATTTCATTGAAAAAATCTTCTTCCAGATTATTCTTTCTTTCAATTCCGGAAAAATCAAATTTTAAAATATAATAGCTGCTGGCAAGGTTAGTTTTGTTTTTACCGATATATAAATCAGAAAAGAGATCATTAAACTGATCCTTATAAGCAAGATCATAATAGTGTTCCAGCGTTGAAAGCCAGAGGGTTTTGCCAAAACGGCGGGGGCGGAGAAAAAAGATATATCTTTCACCATAGCTTTCTAAAAGCTCTATATACTGAGTTTTATCGACATACAGATAGTTATTTTTTCTAATTTCAGCAAAGTTACTGAGACCGTAAGGGAGTTTAAGCATGATATTGCTCCTTCCTGATTAATTACTAATTATATTATAATACATTTGTTTGTTTAAAACAACAAATTCAATCATTTATTTTCTATTATTTGTATATTTATAAGTTTGATCAATTCTAAGTAAAGACATCAACTTTGAATGCGAATAGAAGCAAATTTCTTTTTAATGTCAATTTTAGCCCATTTCGAGCTTATCCAGCACTTTACTTTTTTCCTAATTATACGATAATTGTTATCAATAAGAAAATAAGAATATAAATTAGATTATAAGGAGAAAAAGAAAATGAAAATTAATAAAATATCAATCAAGTATAAAATTTTACTGCTGGTAAGTATCGGGATTATTCTGCTGACAGGTGGAATAATCTATAGAATTCAGGGAGTTGCTTCCAAAGAAGCAAATGAGGCGGCAGTTGTTAAAGCAGTTTCGGATTTAGAGCTGGGATATGAGATTATCGATTCCAAATTTCCTGGACAGTGGAGGTTGAGGGGAGAGCAATTGTATAAGGGAGAGACTCTGATTAATAATAACAATCAAATTGTTGATTTGATTGGAAAACTTTCTCAGGGAAATATTGTGACAATCTTTGCTGGCGAAAAGAGAGTTGCCACTAATGTGCAGGAAAATGGAAATAGAGCAGTAGGCACTCCAGTTTCAGCTGAGGTTAAAGAAAAAGTTTTTAAAGGACAACGCTTTACTGGAGCCGCAAATGTACTGGGGAAAAGTTATCAGACAGCATATATGCCTTTAAGAAATGATAACGATCAAATTGTCGGAATCTGGTCTTTAGGAACCTCGACAGACTTTGTGGAATCAATGAAGTCCGGAATTACTTATTCTACAGGAATCTTTGCTTTGATAGCTGGTTTTATATTTCTGGCGGTGGTTTTTGTTTTTGTCCTTAAAATGACAGAGCCGCTAAAAGATCTAAGCATTTATGCTGAGGAAATTGCAGCAGGAAATTTAACTTTTGAAATTAAAAGCGATTACCTTAAAAAAGAAGATGAAATTGGAGTTTTAGCTACTTCATTTAAAAAGATGAGAGACAACTTAAAAAGTCTGATTGGAAATATTGATGACAGTATTGATGAACTGAGTGAGTCAAGTCAGGAGTTAACTGCTACCGGAGAAGAATTATCAGCGTCTGCAGAGGAAGTGGGTAATTCTATTCAGCAGATTGCATCAGGTGCAGAAGAACAGTCGGCTCAGGTGGAGGAAGTCTATTCTATTTTTGAAAGGCTGGTAGAAAATATTGGTCAGGTCAGCCATAATTCTGATTTGATGGCCGGACAGTCAAAAGAGGTTATGGAGAATATTAAAAAAGGAGATAGTTCTTTAAAGAGCTCGGAAAATAGTTTTAAAGAAGTAAATGACAATATTAGAGAGACCTCTGAGCTGATTAATTCACTGGGAGAGTCTTCGGAAGAAATTGGAGAGATTATTAATCTAATTGACAATATAGCAGCTCAGACAAATTTGCTGGCTTTAAATGCAGCAATTGAAGCAGCCCGAGCCGGTGATGCAGGAAGAGGATTTTCAGTTGTTGCTGATGAAATTAGGGAGCTGGCAGAACAGTCGGCAGCTTCTACAAAAAGTATTGCTAATTTGATTGCCTCTATTCAAAAAGGAATTAATCAGACTGTAAATAAAATGAAGGAAAATGAACTAAAAGTAGAAGAAAGTGTAGTTAACATTAATAATACTGCTGATTTATTTGCCGAAATTACTGAGACTTCTAAAAATCTGGATCAGCTGGTCCATGAGATTGATCAGATGACCAGAGAAATGAATACTGACAGCAAAGGAGCAAAAAATTCTGTTAAAGAAATTGCTGTAGTCAGTGAAGAAGCTGCCTATAATGCAGAAGGTGTTGCTTCTGCAAGTGAGGAGCAGTCTAAGTCAACCAAAATAATTGCCGGAGCCTCAGAGGATTTAACTGAACTGGCAAAGAATCTTGCGACATTAATTAAGAAGTTTAGAGTTAAATAAGTGAGAAGAATTAAAGTATCAGGATTCTTAATCAGCTTAAGTTTCCTGATACTTCTTTAGTGTAAAAGATTAAAAAAGTGAGAAGGATGAGGTTTTTACTGATTATTGAGATTTAAACTTAATTGATGTTTTTTAACAGCTTCATCTTCTCTTTTTATTTCTACTTTTAGAAATTCTTTTCTAAGATCGGTAATAGTATTTCTATCTTTTATATCTAAACTATATCCGTCATTAATACTTTTATAATTGAAATTTTCAATATTTTGATCTAAAATAGAAATTATTTTGTTGAGATAAATTCTAGCTTTATTCCGGATAAATCTTTTAGTTTCAGCATTGTTCCAGTTGTTCCAGATTTTAATCACATTTTCAAGAATATCTGTTTCTATATCTAAAATCACTTCTTCATTATTATCCGAATAATCAAGCTGTCCAAGGAAAACACCAAAATTGCTTTTTAGTCTTTTATAAAATACAATTTCCCCATATTCATCAGTTTCACCGGAACTATCAAGAGGTATTAAATAAAGTGGGGTAAGAGTGGTATTTTTTTCTAGGTTCATTACTCTAACTTTGTCTTTAAAATTCATATCAGATAATGAATTGTCTGGATCTATAAAATTAAGGAAAAGGTTATTATCTTCTTCCGAAAAATATGATGTTGAAGGCAGATTTGTTTTTTCATTAAACAATGAACCTAAATCTTTGCTTAATTCTATTATTGTCTCAGAGAATTCAGAAAGATAATCACTTTTAACAAAATTATAATTTAAGAGACCATAAAAATTTTCAGCCTCAATACCAAAACTTTCTGAAATTAAATCTGCATTGTATATTAAAAAAGAAGTGGCCTGTTTTGTAGATCTAGTATTATTATTATCAAGATTAAAACACTGATTTTTACATTCGATAATAAGAAAATTTTTCTTATTTTTATTTATAAATATTACTTCAGGTTTTGGGTTATCTATAAATTGAATATTATTTTGATTTAAAACATTTATATGACGGGGAGGTAAGGTCATTTCTGGTTCAATAACAAGTATATCATACCCTTTATTATTAAAATATGGGTTTATCCAGCTTTCTCTCCCTTTTAAAGACATCCAGATTAATAAATTTAACTGCATCAAAGGATTTTTTTCTAAAGAAATATTGATCATGACTTTAAGCCTCCTTCAAGAAAGCTCTTTTCGAGAAATTTATCATAAGATTCATCCCCAATATATACGTCAAAGTTAGGTTCTAAAAAGGTTTGAATATTGGTGATAAACCTATTTATTGTATTGCCACAGACTCCTTCTGGTAAAATCAAAACAAATAAATCGGGAGTTAGTTCCAGAAAAACTTCTTTCCAGAGGTGAAGATCTAAACCATAAACATGATATTTTTTCTCAGAAATTTTTAGCGGTTCACCCCAGAGTCTAAAATTTTTATTTCTTTGCTGGAAGATTTTATAAATAAAGTTTTTGAAGATAGTTAAATCCAGACTTTTTTCAAATTCAATAATTACTGGACTGCCTTTTATTGTATAACCACTGCTTTGGAAGTTGTGTTTTTCCTGTTTTAACCATGATTTTTCTTCTAATAATTTATTTAAATAACTGTAATTATCGAGAAGGAATTTTATATTGTGGTGTAAATCAATAAAGCTCCTGCTGCGGTTAGTTATCTTTCCATTATTATATAAGTCAATTCCTCCACCACTTTTTGCAGGAATTCTGAGCATAGATATTGAATTTGCTGCCGGCCAATATTTCATTTTTCTCAATTCAGGTAGTATTTTATTTAGATTATTTATACTTTCACTTAAATTAAAATCTTTATGAGTTTCAATATTTTTTAAATCCTCAATTAGTTCTTCGGGCGTATCTTCGCTTATGAAATTTTTGTTTATATTTGTTTTTAATTCACTGTCATATTTCATTTTTAGTTTGACATAGCGATAATCATTAAAATTATTTTTGATATAAGTATAGAAATTATAATAGAATGAATCCGCCAGCCATAAAGTATCAAGAAGAGGAGAATTTTGAATAACTTTCATCAATTTATTTTCAATAATTTCGGTAGTTCTTGTTGAGTAAAAAATAAAATATCTATCACTAAAGCTTTCAATCCAGGCTGCTGGTTTATCATCTTCCTGATCGTCATCAATTTCTATAATATCACCTTGTAATTCAGATGAGTTATAATGATTATTGATTTCGTCAAAAAAATCTTTCTTCTTATTAACACAGGAAGTTTCTACAATGTATGATTTAAGCAGAGGAGATCTAGTTTTATGACAGTCTAATTCGTCTTTTTTTTCGGCAGAATGCTTATTAAAATAACTGAATAATTCTTCTCTGGATTTATAGTAACTCATGTTTATCTCCCCTTTCGTAAATTGCTACTTTAATTATAATACATTTGTTTGTTAAAAACAACTATTAAGATGAAAAAATTTCCAAATTAATTTACAAAAAAATAATTATATGATAAACTATTAATAGTAAAAGAAATTATGAAGGGAGAGATTTTTATGGCTACCTCATCTATATTCTCTCATCTAGAGATAAACTCTGATGAAAAGATGGATATTTTGATTAATGAACTCTCTAAAGAGGAAAGAAATATCAAGAAACCCCAAAAAAGAAATATTGACCAATATCTAGAAAAGGGTAAAGAAATATTAGAAGAAATCCATTAGGGTAATGATATTATTGCAATAATATCATTATCCTTTTTTAATTAGCCATCAAAATTTTTCTAATTCAAAATAAAATGCAAAAAGTTAAATTAAGCTAAAAACAAGAGTAAAAATTACATAATCATTTCTAATCACTGTAGAACACCTAAAATGCCCTTAAATCAAGTTTAAGAATTCCACCACTCTGACGATATTAGTAGCAGAAGATAAAAATGAATTACCTTTTAGGAGGGAGCAGCCATGAAAATTGATAACATTCAAGCAGGAAAAATAAATCAATATTATAAACAGATGCAGCAGAAGCAGACTGAGAAAAAGCAGACTAAAGATGACACTACCCAAATTTCTGCTAAAGCTAAAGAAATCATGACTGCTAGAGCTGAACTCAAAAAGATACCTCAGATTAGAGAAGAAAAAGTTGCAGAACTTAAAGAAAAAGTTCAATCCGGTAACTACCAGGTTGACAGTAAAAAGTTAGCTGCAAAAATTCTAAATAATGTTGAGCAGGTGTATTAAATGTCAGAGAAGCTAAAAAAGGATTTAGTAAGTATTTTAAAGGAAGAGAAGGCTCTCTATCAAAAACTTTTTGAGATTGCAGAAGAGAAAAATGAAGCTTTAGTAAATAACGATACAGATAGATTAATGGAAATAGTAGAAAATGATAGAGAAGTAATTGCAGATATAGAAACAAAAGATAAAGAAAGAAATGATAAAATTCAGGAGATCAAAGAAGAATTTGAAATTGAATTGGAAAAAGATTCTTACAGCAGCTTAATCGAAAAACTGCCTGAAGGCTGGGGAGAAGATTTGAATCCCATTCGAGAAGAACTGATAGAATTGACTGATGAATCTCATGAGTTAAATGAACAGAATCAAAAACTTCTCGAGCAGGCCATAGAGTTAAATCAAATTTCATTTGAAACAATAGTAAAGAGCATTAAAGAACAGGATACTACTTATTCTAAAGATGCAAAATTGAAGAAAGAACAGCCGAGAATTATAAATAAACAGGGCTAAAGGTGGGAAGATAATGAATATATTCAGCGGCCTGCATGTCGGGTTAAGAGCACTGGAAACACAGCGCAAATCACTCGATGTAACAGGACATAACATAGCAAATGCAAATAATGAAGATTATAATAAACAGCGAGCAGTACATAAGGCTTCTTACCCTTATACAGCTCCCGGGCTTTCCAATCATGGAGGAGCCGGACAGTTTGGTACAGGTGTTGAAATTGCAGAGGTTGAGAGGGTTAAGGATCAGTTTATAAACTCTCAGATTTTTAATGAAACTCAGACTTCCGGGTACTGGGAAGAAATGCAGCGGGGATTAGAGAAGGTAGAATATATTCTAAATGAACCTTCTGATTCGGGAATTGACAGTGCTATCAATCAATTCTGGAACTCACTTCAGGATTTAAGTAATAACCCCAGTGATGATGCAGCCCGGAATATGGTAAGAGAAAATGCCAGAAATGTAATTGACTCTTTCCAGAGTGTAAATAATCAGCTGACAGATTATAAGAAGAGTATTAATGAGAATCTTTCTAATGCAGCAGCAGATATTAATAACATTACTAAAAAAATGGCTGATTTAAATAAACAGATTGTTTCTATTAAGGGCAGTGGACAGAATCCCAATGATTTACTGGATCAGAGAGATGCCCTTTATAAAGATTTAAGTAAATTGATTAATGTACAGTCCAGACAGGATGCTCAGGGTAACCTGATTGTTTCAACTCAGGGGATGCAGCTGGTTAATGGATCAGATGCTTATGAGCTAGCAGCTAAGGGTAATACTGATGATAACAGTATTCCGAGGATGGAAGATAAGCTAATCCACACCCGGACTGGAACTGAAATCAAACCTACAAATGGTAAAATAGCAGCCTGGATGGATATGCGAGATGAGAAGTTAGACTTTTATGCAGGCAGGCTTAATGAGATGGCCAAAACTATGGTGACTGAGTTTAATAAGCAGCATCAGGCTGGTTATGACGCTAATGGTGTTGATGGTGAAAATTTCTTTAAGCCAATTGACAGTTCCAGTGAACAGAGCGCAATTGCTCAGTTAGATCTGACAGCGGCTATCAAGGATTTAGAAAATGGACTCAGTAAAATAGCAGCTGGAAATAAAAATATTGATACTTTTGTTGAACTTGATACTCTTGGAAATAACTTAAGCGGTAATTATCAGGTTGAAGTAACCGATGCTGGTGGGGGCCAATTTGACTTAACTATTAATGATTCTGATGGAAATAAGGCTTATCCTCCAGATCCTGATTCATCAGTAACAGTTAATCCTGGTGACAATGTTGAATTAAATGTTGACGTAAATGGTGATATAACAGCAGATATTACAGCTGGGATTAATACTGGTGACTTTACCTTAACAGTTAATGATACAGGCAAAAGAAATATCAGTCTGGATAAAGCAATTGGTAATGGTGAAAATGCAAATGCACTTGCTAATTTATTTAATAGTGATGAAGTTATAGAAGGTGCTTCTCTTGAAGGCTATTTTAGAACAATTGTAACTTCTGTTGGGGCTGAATCATCAAGATCTCAGCAGATGAAAAATAATCAGGATGTAGTTTTAAAACAACTGCAGACTCTTGATCGAAGTATTTCTGGAGTTTCGCTTGATGAAGAAATGGCTAAATTAATTAAATATCAGCAGTCATATGCAGCAGCAGCAAAATATATTAATAAAATTGAAGAATTACTTGACAGCTTAATGACAATAGTATAAATAACAGGAGTTGACAGCAATGAGAGTTACAAATTCAATGATGGTTCGAAATATGTTAGATCATCTTCAGAATAATATGGGAGACTTAAATGATTTAAATGAGCAGCTGAGTTCGGGTAAGTTATTCCAGATGCCCTCTGATGCACCAATCAAAGTCTCAGATAGTATGAATTATAAATCTCAAATAAATCGGAATGACCAGTTTCAGCGTAATCTTAATCAGGCAGAAAACTGGTTGAAGACAACTGAAAGTTCACTTAAAAGTGCAACTAAAGTCATTCAGCGAGCCAGGGAATTAACTATTTATACTGCTAATGATACTATGACACCAGAAGATAGAGAAACAGTTGCCAATGAGATGAAGCAGCTCAGGGACGAATTAATTGATATTTCTAATGCTAAACTTGGCGATAATTATATTTTTTCTGGCCAAAAAACAGATCAGAAACCATTTGATGTCAATACAGCTGGAGGGATTGGCAGCTTTGTAGATTATAAAGGTGATATCAGTTCAATTGAGAGAAGATTAAATGAAAATGTGCAGATGGGTGTTAATCTAAATGGTCGAGAAGTTTTTAAAGATGAAATTGAAGCTTTAAATAAAATTTATAATGATTTATCTGATCCGACAATGACTGGTGAAGACATTGGAGATAATCTATCAGGTATGGATGATGCAATTAATAAATATGCTGAACTAAGATCTGAAATTGGTGGTAAACTACAGCGGACCGGCAATATAGCCGATCGTTTAGAAGCAAATAAAGTTCATCTGAGAAGTTTAAAATCTAAAAATGAAGATGCTGATCTGGCAAAGACTATTACAGAATTAAAAATGGAAGAAACAGTTTACAGAGCTTCGCTAGCCTCTGGTTCAAGGATTATGCAGCAGTCTTTAGTAGATTTTATTAGATAAATTTTTAGTGGCTTTTATAACTATGGTTCAATAAAAACTCACCATAGTTGTAATGGTTACTAAAACACCGCTGCTGGCAGCACTATCGGCCGAAGTGCTGCTGCGGAGGTGCTCATATAACCAAAACAAATTAGAACTACTGGCAAGGATGCCAGGAACAACACAAAATTTCAAGGAGGAATAAATAATGAGAATTAACACAAATATAGCTGCGTTGAATTCATACAACCAGCTAAAAAACACACAGAATAACTTAAGTAAGTCCTTACAGAGATTATCTTCAGGTAAGAGAATTAATGGTGCTGCTGATGATGCTGCAGGTCTGGCAATCAGTGAGAAGATGAAAGCTCAGACTAGTGGTCTTGCTATGGCTCAAAGAAATGCTCAGGATGGTATTTCAATGATTCAGACTGCTGAGGGTGCCCTTAAAGAATCTCACTCAATCTTGCAGAGAATGAGAGAATTAGCTGTTCAGTCAGCTAACGATACTAATACTAATGCTGATAGATTTGAGATCCAAAAAGAGGTTAATCAGTTAACAGAAGAATTAACTAGAATAGGAGACAATACTGAGTTTAATACTCAGAAACTATTAGATGGTAGTCTAAAAGATGCTAAATTTCAAATTGGGGCTAATGAAGGACAAAATATTGCTTTAGATGTTAATGATATGAGAGCAGAAACTCTTAATGTGACTGCTGATAGTGCTGTTACCACTTTTGATGCTGGCTCTACTAACGCAACAAGTGGAAATTCGACAACTAATTTACAGGCAGGGTCATACAGTGTATCTGTAACAGCTAGTGGTGCTGCTGAATTAAAAGCTGCTGATGGTACTGTTATTGCCAGTGGAACTTTAGGAAATGGTAGTGGTTCTGTTACTTTTTCAACTATAAACAATGATGCTTATACTGCAGATGATAGTACAAGTGGATCAGTAACTATAGGAATTTCTGATACAGATACAACCTCTGGTGTAGCTACCGATGCTGGTCAGGTATCAATTAATGTATTAGAAAAAGGTCAGGGAATTAGTGTTATGAACCAAGCTGATGCTGATGATGCAATTACAACAATTGATAATGCGATAGCTAGAGTTTCTTCAGAACGTTCTAAATTGGGTGCTTATCAAAATAGATTAGATCACACAATTAATAACTTGAATACAGCTGAAGAAAACTTAACAGCTGCTGAATCCAGAATCTCTGATGTGGATATGGCTAAAGAAATGATGAGCTTTACTAAGAATCAGATCTTAAGTCAGGCTGGTACAGCAATGTTAGCTCAGGCTAATCAGTTACCACAGGGAGTACTTCAGTTACTCGGTTAATTTCTTGAAGAGAATAATATAAATATATAAAACAATTAAGCCGGCCGGTTTTCCGGCTGGCTTGTTTATTAAGAAAGGGTGAAAAGCTATTATGAAAGTAGAACAAGTAGATTCTCTACCAAAGCAGCAAGTAAATAGCATACAGAAAGATCAAACTAATAAAAGAAGTAATAATAGCAGTAATAATAAACCCGACTCTCTTCAGGAAGAAAGAAAATACAATCAAAAAGAGCTTGAAGAAGATGTCAAAAAGTCAGTAAGTGATATCAACGAAATAGTAAAAAAAGTAAAAGAGGAGCTAGCATTTAAAATACATGATAAAACAGATAAACTTATGGTACAGATAGTCGATTTAAAAACACAGGAAGTTATAAAAGAACTGCCGCCGGAAGAAATGCTTGATTTAGAAGCAAAGATACATGAGATGGTGGGACTTTTAATTGATGAGAAAGTTTAGAAAGAAGGTGTTAAGATGGCTGATCTTAGTTTAGGTGGTTTAGCCACTGGTATGGATACAGACTCAATAATTAATCAGTTGGTTCAATTAGAACAGCGTCCAATCTATAATTATCAGCAGGAAATATCAGAACTGGAGCAGACTAAAGGTGCCTGGAGAGATATTAACACCAGGTTAGATAATTTAGAGAGTAAGATAACTGATCTCAAATTAGCTTCAACCTATAATTCCAGAACTGCAAGCAGCACTAATAAGGATGTAGTTACAGCAACTGCAGCTAATAGTGCTAATGAAGCTAATTATGATATTACAGTAAATCAGGTGGCTACAGCCCAAAGGTTGATTGGAGAAAGAAAAACTGGTTTTAGTGCTGCTGATGATGTAATCACCCTAAATGGCACAGATGTAAACATCAGTGCAGGAGACTCTTTAAGTGATATTAGCTCCAAGATTAATGATGCAGATTCAGGATATTCAGCTTCTGTTATTGATGATGTATTGGTCATAGAAGCAGAGAAAACAGGTGTTGAAAATGCACTCCTGGATGGCAGTGATGGTTCTACTCCTACAATCTCTGATAATAATGGTATTCTGGAAGATTTAGGTATACTGGATGGTACTGGTAATTTCACTGATGAAAAAGCAGCTACTGATGCAAAAGTGGAAATCAATGGTATTACAGGTATTACAAGTTCCAGCAATGAAATTACTGAGGCTGTAGATGGTATGACCTTTAATATTAATCCAGAAGCTGCTGCAGGTAGTACAGCAACTATCTCAGTTACTAAAGATACCGGTAAAGCTACTAAAGCTGTACAGGCTTTTGTAGATCAGTACAATAGTGTAATGGGTTTTATGGACAGCAAAAGTGGTTATGATGCTGAAACTGAAGAAGGTGGAATTCTGCAGGGTGATGGTACAGTAATGAGATTGCAGATGAGATTGAGAGAACTTGTAACTTCTAAAGTTAAAGAGACAGGTGATTATCAAACTTTAAGCTCTGTTGGTATTGAGATAGATAGGGATGGAGTAATGAGTTTAGATAGTGCTAAGTTAACTGAAGCTCTAGAGAACAACCCAGAAGAGACTATGAATTTATTTCAGGCAGAGTCTGGTACTGAAAGTTATGATGGTATGGCTGTTCGCATGGACAGCTATCTTGACCAGGTTCTTCAATCTAATACTGGTTTGATTCCCAGAAGACTTGACTTTTATGATACCCGGATAGATGGATTGAATGATGATATAGCAGATGTACAGAGAAGGGTAGAAATGACTCGTGAACGCTATGTTCAGCAGTTTGCTGCCATGGAAAAAGCTATTTCCGAAATGCAGAGTCAGCAGAGCTGGATGATGAGTCAGCTCCAGAGTATGGGAGGATCTACTGTAACAAGTATGATGTAGAATATAAAGAGGAGTTTTCTGTTTTAACTCCTCTTTATATAATGGATTTAATATATTTATTGGGATGTGTTTTAATTGGATTTTTATAAAAAGAATATGCGTATTTTAAAGTCTAAAAATAGGAAATTATATAATAAAATATTGGAGTTTGAAGAAAGTGAGAGTTTAAGTATTAATGATTCTGATGAAGACCAAATAACAATAATTGATAAGAAACATGATATAGAAATATATTTAGAAAAGTCGCGTTCTGGCAATTATACTATTAGAATTAATTTTGAAAATAAGGAGATATATTTACACAGTAAATATTATCCTATTAAAGAAGCTGAAAGGCAAATTAAAGATTTAAAGGTAAAAGAACAGAAGCAAATATTTTCTCTTGGATTTGGCCTTGGATATCATTTAAGTGAGCTTGCAAAAAGAAATAAGTTCGATAAAGTTATAATAATTGAACCTCATATGTCTATTTTCTATACAGCATTAAAATATGTTGATTTAAGTGATTTATTAAAAAGCAATAATATAATTTATTTAATTGAAGAAGATATTTCATCTTTATTTGATATTATTGCGGCTTATTATTCAATGAGTTTGGAAAAGGATATAGAATTTTTGGAACAAAAAGCTGAAATTAAATTATTTAAGGGTAAATTTAAAGAAATATATCAAAAAATAAAAGAAGGAATAAATTATAAAAAATCTTCATTAGTTACCGATATTAATAGTGCAAAAAAGTGGAGACGAAATATAATATATAATATTCCAGATATAATTAATCATCCTAAAGTCAATGTTTTTTTTAATTCTTTTAAAGATATACCGGCTATTTGTGTTGCTGCAGGACCCTCTTTAGATAAGAATATTGATCAATTAAAAAGAGTGAAAAATAATGCCCTGGTCATGTGTGTAGGAACTTCTCTAAAGCCTTTATTGGAAAGAGGAATAGAACCAGATATTGTGGTTTCGGTCGATGGTAATTTAGCTAATTATAAACATTTTGAAGATATTAAAAATATTCCAGACTCATATCTCTTTGCTGAGTTGGCAAATCATTATAATATACAAGAAAAATGGAATGAAAAACAAGTTTTTTTGACAATGAAAAGAAATTTTAGTGGTTGGGTAGAAGAGATAAAAGGTGAATATACTTCTATTAATACTGGAGGGACTGTAGCTCATACAATGGTTGATCTTTCCTATAAATTTGGCGCAGATCCAATTGTGTTAATGGGTCAAGATTTAGCTTTTTCCGAAAATAGAACTCATGCAAGTGGTACTACTTATGAAGATAACAAAAGAAGTGAAGAAAATTTAATTGAGGTTGACGGTATTAATGGAGAAAAAGTGTTAACAAATAAAGTTTATTTATCAATGTTAAGTTATTTTAATAACTATTTTGCTAAAAGACCAGACCGGACCTATATTGATGCTACTGAAGGTGGAGCTAAGATTGATCATACTTTAGTGATGAAATTTAGTGAAGTTATTGATAAATATTTGAGTGATAGTAAGAATAATATTAATGTACGAAAAGTTTTGGATCAATATTATAAAAAAAATCAAGATTGTGATAATAAAAATCTTGATAAAAAAACTATTCAACAGTTTGATTTGACATTAAAGGAACTTAATAAAGCTATTTCACTTTCCACAAGTCAATTATCATTTATAGTTTCTATTGAAAGACAACTATCTAAAATTAATTCGATTACTGATGAAGAGGTAAAAAAAATAGAAAAAAAATTACTTTCATTTGAAAAGAGCTTAAATAAATTAGATTATATAGAATATTTTATTGAAAGAATTTTGATTATAGAATCCATGAGATACAAGGAAGTCATTTCGAAATTTTACCTGGATAAAAAACAGGAAATTAAAGAAAAAATGAAATATTATAGGAGTTATAGGGTTATGTATTTAAAAGAATTAAAGAATAGTAAAAAGCTTTTCGAAAAAGCATATCAAAATTATATTGAAAATCAATGATTTTTATTGGGAGGTTATATAGTGAAGATATTTTTAGATGAAAAACCCATCGGAGAAAATTATAATAATCTAACTCTCCCGGAAATACTTACAAAAGTAAAAAACAATTTAGAAGATAAGATTTTAAAAGATATATATATTAATGGAGTGGAAGTAAATGAAAAATATCTTAGGGAAGCATTAATTGATATAGATGATGTGAAAAAGATAGAATTTTTTACTCAAGATACTAATTCTTTAATAAAGGAGACACTTGAAGAGGCAAGTGAATATTTACCAAGATTAAAAGATGGGACAAAAAAGACTGCTCAATTGTTTAGAAATTCTGATGATAAGGCTGTACAAAATTATCAGTTAATTTTAAATGGTTTAGAATGGTATATTGAAACTGTATCTCAGGTTACTTCTTTAATGAATAATGAAGAGTATTATCAAAAAGGGCAGAATATGATAAATGATATTAACAAAACTCTTTCTGATTTAATGGTTGCCTATAATAAAGAGGATTTTGTTCTGGTTGCTGACATATTGGAATATGAGATAGTAGAAACGATTGAAGAATTAATTGAGTTTAATAAGATATTAATATTAAAAATAAAAGGAAATAGTGATAACTCATGATTTTAAAGGATAAGACAATATTAGTAACAGGAGGAACAGGGTCATTTGGAAAGAAATTCACACAAATGATTCTAGATGAATATGATGTTAAAAAGTTAATCATATTTAGTCGCGGAGAACTTAAACAGGCTGAAATGAAATCTAAGTTTGGAAATCATCCTAAGTTGAGATTTTTTATCGGTAATGTTCGTGAAAAAGATAGATTATATCGTGCCTTTGATGGTGTGGATATAGTGATTCATGCTGCAGCTTTAAAAAGAGTGCCAGAATGTGAATATAATCCTTTTGAAGCTATTAAAACTAATGTGAATGGAGCTCAAAATGTTATCGATGCTGCTATTGATAAAGGGGTAGAAAAAGTTGTAGCTTTAAGTACAGATAAAGCAGCAAACCCAATTAATCTTTATGGGGCTACTAAACTCTGTTCAGATAAACTATTTACAGCAGGTAATGCTTATGCGGGCGGAAAAAAAACAAAATTTGGTGTTGTTCGTTATGGTAATGTTATGGGAAGTCGCGGTAGTGTAATTCCTTTCTTTAAAAAAATGAAGGAAACAGGAACTCTTCCAATAACAGATCCCAGAATGACTCGTTTCTGGATTACTTTAGAAGATGCTGTTAAGCTTGTTTTAAAAGCTTTAGATGAGATGCAGGGCGGCGAAATTTTTGTTCCTAAAATTCCGAGTATGAAAGTAACTGATCTTGCTGAAGCAATTGCTCCTGAATGCAAACAGGAAATAGTAGGTATCAGACCAGGAGAAAAATTACATGAGGTGATGATACCAAGAGCTTCTTCCAGACATACAATAGAATTTGAAGATCATTATATAATTGAGCCTGATTATGACTGGTGGGGAAATAAAAATCATCCTGAAGGTAAAAAATTAGAAAAAGAATTTGAATATAACAGCGGCAATAACGATCAGTGGCTTAGTGTGGAAGAAATGCGTAAACTAATAGAGGAGTTAGACTAATGACTGAGGGATTTATACCTTACGGTAGTCAGTGGATAGATGAGCAGGATATAGAGGCTGTTATCAAAACTCTAAAAAGTGATTATCTAACTACAGGACCCAAGATAAAAGAATTTGAAGATAAATTTGCAGATTATGTTGATGCTAAATATGCTGTTGCTATTGCAAATGGAACAGCGGCACTACATGCTGCAACTTATGCTGCAGGTATTAAAGAAGGCGATGAAGTAATAACTACACCACTTACCTTTGCTGCTACAGCGAATTCTGTTCTTTATCAAGATGCTAGACCTGTTTTTGCAGATATTGATCCTAAAACATATAACATTGATCCTGAATCAATTAAAGATAAGATTACAGATAAAACTAAAGCTATTATACCTGTTCACTATGCAGGTCAGCCCTGTGATATGGATAAAATAAAAGAAATAGCTGCTGAAAATGACTTAATTATCCTAGAAGATGGAGCTCACGCAGTTGGAGCTACTTATAAAGATCAAAAGATCGGTTGCATTGGAGATATGACTACCTTTAGTTTTCATCCAGTTAAAAATATGACTACAGGTGAAGGTGGAATGATAACTACGGATTCCAAAGAGCTATATGATAAATCACTTAAATTTAGAACTCACGGGATAACTAAAGATGAATCAGAATATATAAATAAATCTGATGGACCCTGGTATCATGAACAGCAGGAACTGGGATATAATTATCGGATCACAGATATTCAGGCTGCTTTAGGTATCACTCAGCTTGAAAAAATAGATAAATTTTTAGCAAGAAGAAGAGAAATAGTTAATAAATATAACAATGAATTTAAAGATATAGACGGATTAATAATTCCTGAACAGTTAGAAAACACTAATGCAGCCTGGCATATTTATGTCTTACAGCTTGAATTAGAAAAACTAACTGTAGATAGAAAAGAAATATTTGAAGATTTAAAAGAAAAGAACTTAGGTGTTAATGTTCATTACATACCTGTTTATTTTCATCCCTATTATCAGAGTCTAGGCTATGATAAAGGGATATGTCCGAAAGCAGAAAGGTTATATGAAAGAATAATTACTATTCCTTTATATCCTAAAATGACTGATCAACAGGTTGAAGAAGTAATTACTAGAATTAAAAGCACATTTGAAAAATTTATAAAATAGAGGAGTTTTCATAAAATGGATACTAAAGTTATTGCTGAAATAGCTAACTCACATCAAGGTGAAGTGGATAATTTATTTAAACTAATTGATATAGTGTCAAAATCAGATGCCCAGGCTATAAAATTTCAATGGTTTAAATATGATCATTTAGCAACACCTGATTATAAATATTATGAAGATTATAAAAAATTATATATAACTCAAAGTGATTGGGATAAAATAATAAAGTATGCGGATGAACACTCTTTAGAAATATGGGTTGATGTATTTGATGAATGGGGATTAGAACTTTTAAAAAAACATCAAGATAAAATTTATGGAGTGAAATTGCATTCAACAATTATACAATCTGAATTTATGATAAATAATATTTTAGATTTAAATAAGCCTTTAATTATAGGTATTGGTGGTTGGCACGATAAAGAGATCAAAAACATTATAAATAAAATTTCTAAAAATAATAATGATATTACTTTAATGCATGGTTTTCAGGGGTATCCAACTGAAATAACAGATGCCAATTTAAAAAGAATTAAGTGTTTAAAAGACAATTATGATTTCCCAATTGGTTTTGCTGATCACACAGACGCTTCCATTGATCTGGCTAAAGAAATACCTGTGTATGCATACTTTTCAGGAGCAAAAGTTATAGAAAAACATTTAATTTTAGAAAGAAAAAAAGAATTTTATGATTACTATTCTTCCTTGGAACCTGATGAATTTGAAACAATGATTGCAAAGTTAAAAGAGGCTGAAAAAATTAATGGTACTTGTAAAATTAACAAAGCTGAAAGACAATATTTAGATGCTTCACTAAAAGCTGTTGCCTCTAGGGATATTGAAAAAGGAGAGATTATTTCTTTCGATAAAGTTGATTTTAAAAGAACTTCTAGTTCATCAGCTTTTTCAATTCAAGAATTAAATAAAGCATTACCTCTAGTAAGCAATGATTTTATTAAATCAAACTCTTCGATTGATAAAGAATCAACCTATACTCCAAATATTACTATTGCAGTTGTTTGTAGATTAAAGTCTACTAGGCTTCCTAAGAAAGCTATTAAACCTATTAATGGTGTTGCTTCTGTTGAAAGAGTTTTATTAAATACGCTAGAAGTAAAAAACACTGAAACAGTTTTAGCTACCTCTACCATGAAAGAAGATAAGCCTTTAGAAAATTATAATCTAGATGGAAAAGTGGATGTTGTTAAAGGAGATCCAGATAATGTAATTAAAAGATTATTAAAGGTTGCTGAGGAAAAAGAAAGTGATATTATAGTTAGAGTAACAGGCGATTGCCCTTCTGTATCACCAAAAGCTTTAGAATTTTTAATTAATTCTCATTTAAATAGTGGTGCTGATTTTACAATGGCTAAGCAAAACTTCCCTGTCGGCTTATTAGGAGATATTTATAATGTTAATGCATTAAAAAGATTATTAGAAGAACATGAGGATTTAGAATATACAGAGTACCTTCTGTTTTACTTTAAAAATAATCCTGATTATTTTAATGTTAACATTGTTGAACTTCCTGAAGAATATCAATATCCTGAATGGAGATTAACGTTAGATGAACCAAAAGATTTAGAGATGTTCGAAGAATTATATAGTGGTATGGGTGCTAAAGAAAGAGCTGTATCTTTTTTTGAAATTAAAGATTATATAAAGAGTAATCCTGATGTAATTAAAATAAATGAAAATGTTGGATTGAAGTGGAGAGATGTTAAAGAAAAGGTAGATGAAATAAATGAAGCTACTACATTTTAATTTTTAAACTTATCACTATTTAAATAAGGAAGTTGGTAAAATGGGAAGAAATAATAAATTTAAAAATATTTTTTCGAGTGAGAATAAATCAACCTATATAATAGCAGAAATGTCTGCCAATCACGCCGGTAGCAAAGAAAGAGCCTTAGAAATAATTAGAGCAGCCAAAGATGCTGGAGCTGATTGCGTAAAAGTTCAAACTTACACACCTGAAACAATGACTCTAGATTCAGATAAAAAATGGTTTAAAATAGATAAAGGAACCTGGGAAGGTGAAAATCTATACAGCCTCTACCAGAAGGCATATACTCCCTGGGAATGGCAGGAGGAGCTAAAAAATGAGTCTGAAAGAATAGGTATTGATTTCTTTTCTACTCCTTATGATAATACAGCTGTTGATTTTTTAGAAGATTTAGGAGTTGAGTTCTATAAGGTTGCTTCTTTCAGCATAACTAACCTTCCATTTTTAAAATATCTCGCACAAAAAGGTAAACCCATAATTATGTCAACTGGTATGGCGACTTTAGCAGAAATAGATGAGGCAGTCAGAACTATCAAAGAAATTGGTAATGATCAACTGGCTCTTTTAAACTGCTCCAGTGCCTACCCCTCTATAGCAGATGATATGAATTTGAAGAATATAAAGAATTTAGAAGAAACATTTGATGTGCCTGTTGGATTATCTGATCATTCTTTAGGTTCTGTTGCAGCTGTAACTTCTGTAGCAATGGGAGCTAAGATAATAGAAAAACATTTTTGTATGAGCAGAGAGATAGAAAATCCTGATGCATCTTTTTCTATGGAACCGGATGAATTTAAAAAAATGGTTGATGACATAAGAGCTGCAGAAAGAGCAATCGGTAAGATTGATTATTCTATTTCCGAAAAAGAAAAAAACAGCAGAATTTTTAGAAGATCAATTTTTGCAGTTAAAGATATAAAAGCTGGAGAAGAACTAACTGAAGAGAATATTAAAATTATACGTCCTGGATATGGTTTAAAACCAAAACACTGGGATAATGTTTTGAAAACTAAAGCTATTAAAGATATTAAAAAAGGAACACCTTTAAGTTTTGATTTAATAAAGGGGTAATCAGATGAGAATATTATTTTTTGGTGGTCATGATCTAGGTAAAATAACTTTAGAGCATTTACTAGAACAAGATAAAGATGTTTTAGCAGCAGTAATGACTGAGACCGATAATGAGTGGTACCATGGTTTAGAAGAAGTTACTGATAAATATAATCTAAAATTATTTAAAGAAAAAAATATTAATGATAATCAATTCGTAAAAAAAACAAGAAATGACTTAAAACCTGATTTAATAATTTCAGTCAATTTTGATCAGATATTTAAAAAAGAAATCATCAATATTCCTGAAAATGGATGTATTAATATCCATGCTTCTTTATTGCCTAAATATAGGGGTAGAGCTCCTCTGAATTGGGCAATATTAAAAGGTGAAAAAGAAACAGGAGTAACAGTACATTATATTAACGAAGGTATAGATACAGGCAAAATAATACTGCAGGAAAAAATAAATATCAAAAAAACAGATTATATTGCTGACATCTTAGAAAAGGTAAAAGAAAAATATCCTGAGATGATAAATAAGGCAGTTGATTTAATAAAAAATGATAAAGTTGAGCCTGTAGAACAGAAGAAAGAAAATGGTTCGTATTATGGTAAAAGAACTCCGGCAGATGGTTTGATTGACTGGAGTCAATCAGCAAAAGATATTTATAATTTAATTAGAGCTGTTTCCCATCCCTATCCAGGAGCTTTTACTTATTTGGATGATGAGAAATTATTTATCTGGAGAGCTGAAGTTGAAGATGAAACGGCTAATAATGAACAACCGGGTAAAATCATTGAAAAAGCTGATGAAGTATTTTCAGTTCAATGTGGTAGAGGTCAGTTATTAGTAACTGATTATGAAACAGAAACTGAGATAAGTACAGGAGATATTTTTGATGAAAAATAAAATTGTGGCTTTAAGAGTAGATGGTGGTAAAGATGTTGGTATGGGTCATATTATGCGGACTATGGCTTTAGTCAATGATTTAAAAAAAGATGAAGAAATTGAAAGATTTTTTTATATTACTAAAAATGAACCATCTGCAGTCAAGAAGTTAAAAGAAAATAATTTTGAAGTAATAACTATAGAAAAAAATTTAACTTATGAAAAAGAGATAGAAAAAGTTAAAGAAATTATAAAAAAAGAAGAAGTTAATAAGTTGATTACTGATTCTTATGAAATAGATCAGAATTATTTAATTGAAATGAGAAAAGTTGTTGATAAACTTGTTACTATCCATGATTATGCACCTTTTGCCTTTCCTTCTCATGTAGTTATCAATGGAAATACTTATGCTGAAGATTTAGATTATGAATCTTATTATGGAGATACTAAGTTTCAGCTGGGGACTGATTATTTACTTTTAAGAGAAGAGTTCAGAAATTTACCTGAAAAAGAAATTAGAGATAAAGTGCAAAATATTTTAGTTACTGTTGGTGGTTATGATTTAAGAAACTTAACACCAAAAATTATAAAAATTTTAAACTCTATTAATTTTGATAAAATAGATGATCAATACATCAATAAAGAAAACTTGCATGTTGATATAGTTATTGGTCCTTCTTTTGATAATATAGATCCGATATTAGCAGAAGTCGAAAAAAGCAGTTTGGATATTTCTTTAAACTTTAATGTTAAAAATATGAGTAAGTTGATGCTAAAAAGTGATATAGCTATTTCTTCAGGAGGAAGTACTCTTTATGAATTAGCAGTAACTAAGACTCCGGCTTTAGTTTTATTGCAAGCTGGGAACCAGGTTAGGATTGCTGAAAAAATGGATGGAAAGAGTGTTATTAATTTGGGGTATGAACAGGATGAATTTATTATTAGAGAGAAAATCAATTACTTAATATATAATCGAAAATAATTCCATACAATATCAAAATTTAATATATTATATTTAGGATATATATTCTAAATCTAAAGACTTTAATAGTTTGAAAAATAAATTAAAAGTAGGTGTTTTATATTAATGTTAACAATAGGTATACCAACTTATAATAGAGCTCAAATAGTTGAAGAGCATTTGAGATATTATATAAAAAATGATCTACCAGACTGGGTAAAAATTTTAATTATAGATAATAATTCAAGTGATGAGACATACAAAAATCTACTTGAAATATCAAAAATTTTTAAAAATATTGAAGTATACAAGAATAAAAGCAATTTAGGATTTCAGGGTAATTATTTAGAATTATTTAAAAAATGTGATACTGACTATTTATTACTTACATCTGATGAAGATCCTGTTATCATTAGAAAATTATCTAAGTTAAAAAATTTCTTAGATAAAAATCAACCAACACTTATATCGTCTCAATTTTATTTGAAGGGTGAAGCCGAAAATGAAAATTTATATAGAGGTAGTATTGAAACCAGAGAAATAAGACCTAATGAGTTTCATAATAGTAGTTTTTATATATCAGGTCTAGTTTATAATATTAATAATAGTTTAAAAATAATAAAAAAGATTGAGAATTATCTTAAAAACCCTAATCAAATATATCCTCAGATTTTGTTAGCTTCTCAGCTTATAGCTAAATATAAATGTTTTTGGTGGAGTGAGACTTTAGTAGAAAAGGCATATCAATTAGATAGCGAAATAAAAGGTGAAACAGGTGAGATGTATTATCATATATCTGAAAGATGGAAACAACATAAATTATTCGTAGATTTTTTAAAAGATATGATTGCTTTAGCTAAAGATAAAAATCAGAAGAAAAGAATAGAAATGATGCTTAAAATCCAAGAAGAAATGTTTATTTATAGATTGAGACACGCAATAAATCAAGAAAGACCTGATTTATTATCCGGCTTTGATAGAGGTGCTGTTAAATTATACTCTAAACATCTTAAATAATATTTATGGTTTTCAAATTTAGAGTTAAAATTCATTAGATAATTCTGGAGTGATTTAGTTGATCAAAAAAACTGATAAATTACGAAAAGAAATACTTGAAAAAGTAAAAGAGTTGCATAGAGAAGAACAAAAAGAAGAAAGCTTTGAACTGGGTAAAGATACTATACCATTTGCTGCTAGAGTTTTTGATGAAAAAGAAAAAGTATCTTTAGTTGATTCCAGTCTTGATTTCTGGCTAACAACTGGCAGATATGCCGAAGAATTTGAAGCAGAATTTGCAGATTTTATGGATCAGAGATATTGTTCTCTGGTTAATTCTGGTTCTTCTGCTAATTTAGTTGCTTTATCAGCTTTAACTTCAGATAAATTGGAGGATAGAAAATTAAAAGCTGGAGATGAAGTAATCACAGTAGCTGCTGGTTTTCCAACTACAGTTAATCCAATTGTTCAAAATAAACTTGTGCCTGTATTTGTAGATGTGGAACTTGGCACCTATAATATAAAAGTTTCAGAATTAGAAAAAGCATTGTCTGATAAAACTAAAGCTATTATGCTTGCTCATACTCTGGGTAATCCATTTAATTTAGAAGCTGTAACTGAATTTGCTAAAGAACATGATTTATACTTAATTGAAGATTGCTGTGACGCAGTTGGAACTACTTATGATGGTGAAATGGTCGGAACTTTTGGGGATTTTGCTACTGTTAGTTTTTATCCTGCTCACCATATGACAATGGGAGAAGGTGGAGCAGTTTTAACTAATAACCCGGTATATAAAAAGCTGGCAGTTTCATTTAGAGATTGGGGTCGAGACTGCTACTGTGAACCAGGTGCGAATAATACCTGTGGACGCAGATTTTCCATGCAGTTTGGAGATCTTCCCTATGGCTATGATCATAAATATGTTTACAGTCATGTTGGTTATAACTTGAAAGTTACTGATATGCAGGCAGCAGTTGGAGTAGAACAGTTAAAAAAGCTTCCTGACTTTATAACGGCAAGAAAAGAAAACTTCAAAAAATTATATAAAGGTATTAAGGAATTTGAAGAATATTTAATCTTACCTGAAGCAGAAGAGAATTCTGATCCTTCCTGGTTTGCTTTTCCGTTGTCTGTTAGAGAAAATGATGAGTTTACTAAAAATGAACTTGTTAATTACTTAGAAGAACACAAAGTGATGACCAGACAATTATTTGCTGGCAACTTAACCAGACAACCCGCCTATCAGAATGTTGAATCCAGAGTTGTTGGAGATCTTGCCAATACTGATTATATAATGAACAACACTTTCTTTATTGGAGTTTATCCAGGACTTGATGACCAGAAGATTGAATATATTATTCAGCAGTTTGCTGATTTTTTTGATGAAAGGATATAAAAATGGCAGTTGTAACCCAGGCAGAGGTCCTGTCTGTAATTGAACATACAGCAGAGATTAGAGAATATATCTTAAAACCTGATAAATATAGAAGATTTGAAGCTGGAATGTTTTTGCAGCTTTCTTTAGAAGAGTTTAATTCTTCTGATTACTGGCCCGAATCGAGAACTTTTAGCTTAGCTTCTTATTATAATAAAGAAAAAGTAATTAGGCTGGTAATAAAAAAAGCTGGGAGATATACTACAAGAATTTTTAATGAAGTCGATAAAGGTAGTGAAGTTACAATTAAATATGCTTATGGAGATTTCATTTTACCAGTCTTTGATCAAAAAAATGATATTGTTTGTCTGGCTGGTGGAACTGGAGTAACTCCATTTTTTAGTTTTATAGAGGCTCTGGAAGAACAAAATGAGCTAGAGCGATTAAAACTTCTTTACTCAGCAAAAAAATATGAAGATTTTATAAGACTCGACTATTTAAAAGAAAAATTAAATGATGATCAACTATTATTGTTTACAACTCAAGAAAAAAATAAAGAGACCATAAATAGAAGAATATCTAAAGAAGATGTAATAAACTCAGCTTCTAATTATCAAAAGGCGCATTACTATATCTGTGGTACAACTGAGTTTAATTTAGATTTAAAAGAAAAACTTGAAGCTGAAAACTTAAAAAATATTTATTTAGATCAGTGGGAATAAAAACAGGGGGTTGAATTTTTATGAAAGCAGTAATACTTGCAGGAGGGTTTGGAACCAGACTTGGTAACAGAACTAATTTAATTCCAAAACCCATGGTTAAGATTGGCCAGAAACCTGTTCTCTGGCATATCATGAAAACTTATGCTCATTATGGAGTAACTGATTTTATTATCTGTCTTGGTTATAAAGGTGATGTAATTAAGGATTATTTTCTCCATTATGAGGCTAAAAATAATGATTTCACTATAGATTTAAGTAACTCTGATATAATATTCCATAATAATCACAACGAAACTGATTGGAATGTTACTCTGGTAGATACTGGTTTAAATACTCTTAAAGGTGGTAGAATAAAAAGAATTGAGAAGTATTTAGATGATGGTATAAACTTACTTACATATGGAGACGGAGTAGCTAATATAGATATTAATGATCTAGTTAGATTTCATAAAAAACATAATAAGATGGTAACAATCTCGGGTGTACATCCTCCAGCTAGATTTGGAGAACTTCTGGAAGAAGGTAATGTAGTTCAATCTTTTGAAGAAAAACCACAGACTTCTAAAGGTTTGATTAATGGTGGTTATATGGTTTTTGAAAGAAAGATGCTTGATCATTTATCTCCTGCAGAAGACTGTGATTTTGAGGTTGGTCCTTTAGAAAAATTATCTAAGCAGGGAAAAGTCATGGTTTATAAGCATGATGGTAACTGGGAATGTATGGATCATGAACGCGATGTTAAACATTTAAATAAACTCTGGAATGAAGATAAAGCTTTCTGGAAGGTCTGGGAATAATGGAAGAATTATTTGATGGAATTTATAAAGATAAAAATGTATTAGTAACCGGTCACACAGGCTTTAAAGGCTCCTGGTTATCGATCTGGTTAAATGAAATGGGGGCTAATGTGATCGGTTATGCCTTAGATCCTTATACTGATCGGGATAATTTTGTGGTTGCTAACTTAAGTGAAAAGCTCACTGATTTCAGAGGAGAAATAAGAGATTATGATAATCTTCTAAGAACTTTTAAAGAAGAAAAACCAGTGATTGTCTTCCATCTGGCAGCTCAGCCGCTGGTTAGATTATCATATAAAGAACCAAGAGAAACCTATGAAGTAAATGTAATGGGAACTGTAAATGTTCTAGAAGCAGCCAGGCAGAGTGACAGTGTTAAAACTGTAATTATAATAACCAGTGACAAATGTTATGAAAATAATGAGTGGATCTGGGGTTACAGAGAAAATGATCCGATGGGAGGATATGATCCTTATAGTTCCAGTAAAGGCTGTGCAGAATTGGTTACCTCTGCTTATACAAGATCATTTTTTGAGAATGAAGATTCTGATATAGCTGTGGCTTCGGTTAGAGCCGGGAATGTTATTGGTGGTGGAGACTGGGCAGAGGATAGATTAATAACTGATTGTATTAGTTATCTAAAAGAAGGTAAGGCTATTGAGATTAGAAGTCCAAAAGCTATTAGACCCTGGCAGCATGTGTTAGAACCTTTGCGGGGATACTTATTATTAGCTTCAAAGCTCTATCAAAACCCTGAAAAATATACAGGTGCCTGGAATTTTGGTCCTGATGAAGCATCAATTGTGACAGTTGGAGAACTTGTTGACAAACTGGTTAATAAATGGGGATCAGGTGAATGGATTGATACTTCTAATAACAATGAACCACACGAAGCAAAACTATTGAAACTAGATATCAGTAAAGCAAGACATCATTTGAACTGGGAACCAAAACTTAGTTTTGAACAGACAATTGATTTGGTTGTTGACTGGTATCAGAATGATAATGTTGATTATGATTTTGATGTAGAGCAAATTAAAGAATATTTAAGTATAGGTGAAAAATAAAATCATGAAAAATAAAAAGTTTCTTGTTACAGGTGGTACTGGTTTTATAGGATCTCATTTAGTTAATAGGTTAGTAAAAATGGGAGAAGAAGTACATGTTATTACTCATTCTGAGAAAAATTTCTGGCGTTTGGAAAATATTGATAAAATTAATATAGAAATTATTGATATAAAAGATTTTGATAAACTAAATAAATTTATCTCAAAATTAAATCCAGATATTATTGTTCATTTAGCTGCTTATGTGAATGCTGAAAGAGATTTAAATGGTATTGATATGGCAATTGATAATAATTTTAATGGTACTTTAAATTTATTAAAATCTTTAAATAATATTGATTATGATTTATTTATTAATACAGGTACCTGTGAAGAATACGGTGATGGTGAAGCTCCATTTCAAGAGAGTCAGAGAGAACATCCAGTTTCTCCTTATTCTTTATCAAAAACTTGTTCTACATATTTATGTGATTTTTTCTCAAAAATTTATGATAAACCAATTATAACAGTAAGGCCTTTTTTAACTTATGGACCAAAACAGACTTCAAAAATGTTGATACCAGAACTTATTAGAAGAGGTATTAAGGGAGAAAAGATGAATCTTACTGCAGGGGAACAAAGCAGAGATTTTATATATATTGACGATTTAATTGATGCATTCATCGTTTTAATTAATGAATATAATGAGTTTAATGATTATGAAATAATCAATATTGGTACGGGTAGACAAATATTAATAAAAGATATCGTTAAACTGATTGGAGAGTTTTTACCAAAAAGTGAGTTTGAATTAGGTGTTTTATCTTATAGAAAAGGTGAAACTATGGAATTTTATTCAGATAATAGTCGTCTTAAAAAATTAGGATGGGTTTCAAATATTAAAATTAAAATCGGATTAAGAAATACGATTAATTGGTGGATTAAAAAAAGTTCTAGAATAAATAGGTAAATTAATTCAATATATTTTGATAATTAATTTGGGTAGTTATTAAATAATAGCATAATTTCAAAATCAAAAAAGAGGTGACCAAAAATGTCTGCTGTAGAAAAAACAAACTCTGTCCTAACCCAAATCAAAAATCTCCTTGTCCAGAAATTAAACCAAACTAAAAAAACTGAAGCTCAACCAGAAAAAGGTGACATATTTACCAAATCACAGCAGCCAGCCAAAGTCACCTATGACTTAGAAGATATTGCAGTGCATGATGCGGTTAAAAGACCGATTAAAATTAATGATAGCAATAATATCTTTTTTATTAACCACAATAACCGCAATAGAGCTGTAAAAATAGATCCAGGAGAATATAATTTAACTGAGATTCAGTCTGCTATTCAGCAGCAGGTTAACGAAGAATTTGGAATCGGTAAAGTTAGCCTTAAAATAACAGCCTCCGGTAGAGATCGTTTTATCTATGCCGAAGACAGCAGCAGTCAGAAATTGCTGGATGAGAAGGTGTAAATTCATAGTGGATTTTTAACCTCAGATTTGTTAAAATAAATATATAATCCAATAAAAAGACAATGGAGGACATAAATATGGTTAAGAATTGCTATATCTGCGGTGATTTAACTAAAAATGACTCCGGACTCTGTGATTATTGTCAGGAAGAAAATCAGTATAAACTCCGCCAGATTAAAGATTTTCTCTGGGACCATCCTAATTCTACAGTCAAAAAAATTCACAAAGAGACCGGTGTTGATGAAAAGTTAATCCGCAAGTACATTCGCGAAGATAAATTTGTTATCAGCAACACAATAGAATATGATCAGGACTAAACAGCTACCTTGCAGAGGGTGGCTTTATTTTTTTGTGTAAGTTCAATCTGTACATTATACTCTGAAAATAAAGATTTAACCTGAATCTACAAGTTAAACCTATCTAACCACCTCTAATCAGATTTAATTTTAATTATTATATCCCGATACTTATATTATTAAAAGAAATTCTGAAGGGAGGTGAGGTGTTAAAATGATTATCAATACAAATATCGCAGCACTTAAGGCTTATAATAACTTAACTCATAACTACAGCAGTTTAATTAAATCATTTGAACGCCTTTCTTCAGGTAAAAGAATCAACAGTGCAGCTGATGATGCAGCCGGGCTGGCAATTAGCGAAAAAATGAAGGCTCAAATCAATGGACTCAGCCAGGCTCAGAGGAATGCTCAGGATGCTGTTTCTTTAGTCCAGACAGCAGAAGGTGGACTCAAAGAAAGCCATTCCATACTGCAGCGGATGCGGGAATTGGCCGTTCAATCTGCAAATGATACTTATAGTGAATCTGATCGCGAAGAAATTCAGAAAGAGATTGCAGAGTTAGCTGAGGAATTAAGCTCAATTGGGGAATACACTCAATTTAACACCAAAAGCCTGCTGGATGGAAGCTTCGATGGGATTTTTCAAATTGGAGCCAACCAGGGACAGACTCTGGGGCTTCAAATTTCTGATATGCGAGCTCAGGCTCTGGGAGTAGTCGATGGCAGTGGAGAGGTTATTAAATTGACCGATCACGAGTCAGCAGCTGATGCTATTTCCATTTTTGATGAGGCTATCTCAAAAGTCTCCTCTGAGAGAGCAAAATTGGGGGCGGTTCAAAATAGACTGGGCCACACAATTAATAATTTAAGTACCACAGAAACCAATCTAATTGCTGCTGAATCAAGAATTTCTGATGTTGATATGGCCAAAGAGATAATGAATATGGTCCGCTATCAGATTCTATTGCAGGCAGGTATTGCAGTTTTGGCCCAGGCCAATCAGCTTCCTCAGGGAATTTTGCAGCTTCTGGGTTAAAATAGTTTAATCAAATACTTAATTCATTACCCGCCTTCTTTGGAAGTATCATACCATTCCTCTGGCGGTTTTCTTTTTATATAAGCAGTTTTATATGGTATAATAAACTTAATATTAAGTTAAAAGTGGGGGATTAATGAAAAAGATAATTAAACAATGAAGTTTGCGGCAGGATAATAATAATATTCGCGGGAGAGAAAGAGGAGGCTGTTCTAATGAATAGGACTTTACGAGTCTGGCTGATTATTACTTCAAGAGAACATGATGTACTTAAATTTTTAAATAAGCGATTCAGTCAATTTGAAGAACAGCATAACATAAATATAGAATTGAAACTTATAACCTGGAACAGAGCCTTTGAAACTTTAATTGAAGCTTACAAAAACAATAATTCACCTGATATAATTCAGATTGGAACTACCTGGGTCAGAACACTGGCCTATATGGGCTACATAGAAAAGATCCCTCAGGACTTTGAGACCAGAACTTCGTTTGTTGAAAATATGAATCAGATATGTATCTATCGGGGAGATCAGTATGCAGTTCCCTGGAATGTTGATACTATTGTTCTGGCAACTCGAACTGATTATTTGAAAACACTGGGTATTAAAAAAAGAGATCTTGATAGCTGGGAAAAGTTTTATCAGGTATGTGAAACTATAACAGAAAAAAGGAGATCTGATCCAGATCTGCCAGAAGCCCTGGCATTTTCACTGAGGGCAGAGGCTGATTTATTACACAGGTTTGCTGCTATTCTCTGGTCAAAGGGTGGAGAATTTGCTGATTTTTATCAAATACCAGAGAAAATTTTAACCGAAGAAAAAGTAATGGAAAATATTAGTTATCTAGCAGATTTAATGCAGACTTCTGATATTAAAGCTTCAGATTTAGACAAACACCCCTATCAACTAAATAATGAATTTTATCGCCAGGGTTCCTATGTTTTTTATATAGGAAGCTGGTATGGAATAATTGAAGATATTTCCCATAATTCATTTGAATCAGAAAATGGTAATTATAATTATACAATCCTACCTTTCCCTTCTGCAGATGGAACTAAATCTCAGACTTATGGAGGTGGCTCTGTTCTGGCAGTTTCTTCAAGATCAGAACATAAGCAAAAGGCCTGGAAATTAATAGAACTTTTCCTTCAGGATGATTTTATAAATGAATGGATCAGGGTTACCGGCAAAGTACCAGCTTTTGAGGTTGACTTCTGGCAGAAAAGAGATGTTGACCAGAGAATAAATACAATGTATCAGCAGTCAATTAATTCCAAAACATATCCAGCCCATCCGGCCTGGGCAACTATTGAAAAGATTTTAAGTACAGCCGTTGCTCACAGCATCTGGGAATTAATAGACAATAACAATACCGAAATAAATGAGGAAACATTCAAACTTTTAAAGAAAGCGGATCAGAATATAAGAGATTTACTAAAACTGTCCTGGGAGATGAAAAATTATGAATAAGGAAAAACAGTTGAATAACCTGACTGCCTTAGGTCTGGAAACCGCGGTTTTTCTGACAGATAATTCTACTGATCCTTTGATATATGATAAGACAGCTCGACTCTTATATAATGGCTTAGAGGATTTAATTGATCAGCTTCGATTTTATGTAATAGATGGACAGAGGAAAAATTTTAAAGAAAAAGTTATCTACAGTGAGATTGGATGGAGACCGGGTTATGATTTGATACCATTTTATCAGCTGCCGGAAGAGATAAAAGAGGACAAAGATATATTGAAATTTGAAGATAATAATCAACCATTTCTATTAATACCGCTAGTTAGTGGTCAACACCTCCTGGGATTAATGGAATTTAGGCTTCAAAAAGATTTAGGATCTGAACTGCTCCTTGAGATAAAGGAGATGGCATTGGCTATTTCTCTTGGCTTAAGCAGTATGATATTTAAGTTGGATACAATTAGATCTAAAGAGAAGGTAGATATTTCTATTGAAATTAATAGTCAATTACAGGTTATTGATGATTTAGATACTCTAATTACTACTTTTATGGAAATGATTATTAAAAAGTTTAGATTTGATCGTGTTACCACTTTTATTTTTAATGAAGACCAAAAAATAATTCACGGAGAGGGAATCAACGAAAAGGAAGAAAAATATTTGCTTACTGATTATCCAGAATTACCGGATTTATCAAATGATTTTACTCCTTTAGAAAATGGACTGGGCTACTGGTTTCCTTTAAAGACAAATACTGCTGTGGTAGGAGTTGTACTTTTTGATAATATATATACCTTACATCCGTTTTCAGATTTAATTTTAGATAGTCTGCGCATCTTATGCAGTCAATTTGCAAATTCTATTAATAATATTCGTCTTTTTTCTGATCTGCAAAAATCTGCATTTTACGACAGTTTAACCGGATTACATAACCGTGCTTATTTAGATAAGGTGCTTCCGAGCTATTCTGAGGAAGAGTATCTGCCATTAGCGGTGATCGTTGGTGATGTTAATGGTTTAAAAATAACCAATGATGTTTTTGGACATGATGCCGGAGACCAAATCTTAAAGAGTATTGCTAATATTTTAAGTGAGGCAGTTACCAGTGAGGACCTTATTATTCGCTGGGGTGGTGATGAATTTTTTCTTTTTTTACCGGGCAGGAATAAAACTTATGCAGAAAATATGTGTAAAACTATTAAAGAAGCCTGTCGCCGGGAAAATAATTCGAAAATTAAATTAAGTATTTCTCTCGGAACAGCTGTCAGAAAAAGCCTGGAGGATGATCTGGAGACAGTTATGCAGAAGGCTGAAGATAGAATGTATCGGCACAAATTATTGGAGACTAAAGAATTTCGACGTTCTTTGATCAAATCTTTAAAAGAAACTCTGGAAGAAAGATGTCAGGAAGATGAAGGTCATGGAGAAAGGATGAGCAAACTGGCCCTAGTTTTAGGGGAAGAGATGGGATTAAGAGGGACTGAATTAGATGATTTAAAGGCTCTGGCTGTGCTGCACGATATTGGTAAGGTTGCAGTTGATAATAGTATCTTAAATAAAGCCGGACCTTTAACTGAAGAAGAATGGAGACAAGTAAAAAAACATTCGGAGGCAGGATATAGGATAGCCAAAGCTTCCTTTGAACTCTCTCAAATAGCAGTCTATATTCTATCACATCACGAAAATTGGGATGGAAGTGGTTATCCTCTGGGTAAAAAAGGCACTGAAATACCACTGCTTTCCAGAATTATTTCTGTTGTTGATGCTTATGATGTCATGACCCACCACAGATCCTATAAAAAAACTTTAAGTCATCAGGAAGCAGTTGAGGAACTCAAGCACTGTGCAGGCCAACAATTTGATCCAGAAATTGTAGATATTTTTACTGCAATCATTGATGATTTTCAAGCTGCAGCAGAAAATGCTCCTCTTAAAGATTCTTTCATATAGCTCATTTTCTGTGGGATAATAGTTTTTATAAAAAATATTTAGATAATATAGACTTCTATAAAGACAAGGAGGAAAGATTTTGGCTGAGCAGCAATTAATAATCGATCGTTTTTATAAAACAATAATTGACAGTGTTTATGATATGATATTTCTGCATGATTTAGAAGGCAATATTTTGGATGTTAATCAGAAAGCATTTAGAAGTATGTCCTATTCCAAAGAGGAATTATGTCAGATGAGAGTTTTTGATCTTCATCCTCAAGATTCTAATAAAGATGTTTACGACCGCAAAAAGGTAAAAAAGCAGTGGCAGGATTGTCCGGTAGGTGATTCTGTTCAATTTGAACTTGAACATGTTGATAAAAATGGTGGTAGAATTCCAGTTGAAATTAGTGCTGGCAAAGTAAAAGAAAATGGAAGGGAATATTTTTTAGCTTTTGTTAGAGATATTTCGATTCGTAAAGAAAAAGAAGAAAAGATTAAATATATAAGTTATCATGATCATTTGACCGGTTTATACAACCGCCGCTATTTTGAAAAAGAATTAGCCAGAATTGACAGCTCAATGCTTCCTTTAAGTGTCATTATGGGGGATTTAAATGGTTTGAAAATTGTTAACAACAGCCATGGACATACAACAGGCGATAAAATTCTGGTTAAGGCAGCTGAAATTTTAGAAGCCTCTGTGCCTGAACAGGGAATGGTAGCTCGCTATGGTGGGGATGAATTTATTATGATGCTTCCCAATCTGAATAATCGAGAATCTCATCAGATATTATATCAGATTAAAGAAAGATGCAGCAGAATTAAAGCCGGTAATTTTCCTATTTCAATTGGAATGGGAATAGCTACCATGAATAATTTGCAGGAAAATATTAATGATATAATTAAAATTGCTGATAAAGAAATGAATCATAATAAGCTTTTAGAAACAAATAGTGCTAATAATAAAATGGTAAAAGGCCTGCTTAGTGCTCTCGGTGCTAAAAGTGATGAAACGGTTGATCATACAGAGCGAATGACAGTTTTGGCGCGCAAAATGGGTAAGCAGTTGGGAATACATAACTCAGAATTAAATAGGTTATCTTTACTGGCAACTCTCCATGATATTGGTAAAACCTCAATTCCTGCCAGTACTTTAAATAAGCCGGGAAAACTTAATGATAAAGAATGGGAAATGATTAAAGGACATCCTTCACGCGGCTATAAAATTGCATCTGCTACCAGTGAATTTGCCGTGGTTGCAGAAGAAATACTCTCACATCACGAAAGATGGAATGGTAGTGGTTATCCCAGAGGTTTAAGAGCTAAAGAGATTCCGTAGTTAGCCAGGATAATCTCTATTGTAGATGCCTATGACGTTATGATTTCTGGTCGTCCTTACCAAAAGGGAATTTCTATTCAAGAAGCTCTGACTGAAATCGAAATCTGTGCCGGAAGACAGTTTGATCCTCAACTTGCCAGAGAATTTATAAAAATGATAAGAAATGAATCAACAAAATGAAAAAAATTCTGGAATTAGTAACACAACTCTTAAAACAGGAGGAAATACTTTGAGTAGAAAAAGTTTAACTTTTATTTTCTTAATTTTCATTATTTTTTTAATGTATTCAATTTCCACTTCTGCTCAATCAGAACCTGTGGCACTGGATCTGCGTAATTCCAATCTTTCCGAAAATATAATTAATCTTGATGGAAACTGGGAATTTTACTGGCAGGAACTTTTGCAGCCTGGCGAATTTAACCAGCAGTCCGAAACAGAATTTGTGGAACTTCCGGCTGCCTGGAATGGCTATAATTTAGATGGAGAAAGCCTGTCCGGAAATGGATATGCAACTTATCGAAAAACACTTAACTTAAAAGCAGGTGAGCAGTATGGACTTAAAATTCCAAGAATTTTTACCTCCTATAAACTCTGGCTTAATGGCCAGCAGCTTGCTTCAGCGGGGATGGTAGCAGAAAGCAGAGCTGAATCAGCTCCTCAATATTTACCTCAGACAGTATTTTTTGAAGCAGCTGCAGAAACAGAATTAGTAATTCAGGTTTCTAATTTTAGCCACCGGAGCGGGGGTATTTTAGAATCAATTAAAATTTCTGATAAAGATAATATTCTGGCTCTAAATAATAAGAATCTGGCCTATGATATATTTCTTTTTGGCAGTATACTAATTATGGGAGTTTATCATCTAATTTTATTTTTAAAACGAAGAAACGAATATTCTCTGCTTTATTTTGGACTTTTTTGTGTCCTGGTTAGTTTTAGAACAATTTTAGTGGGGGAAATCTATTTTATTCAGGTTTTATCTGATTTCAGCTGGGAAATTGCCCACAAGCTGCAGACTCTCTCTTTTTATCTGGGGGTTCTGGTAATTACAGGATTTTTTTATGAGGTATTTAATTCATTTTTTAGTGAGAAACTGCTTAAAGTATTTACTTTAGCAATTATTCCTTTTATCCTGGTTGTACTTTTTACACCGGCCAGAATTTTTACTTTAGTAAATCCTGCTTTTCAACTTTTAACATTAATTATTATCTGCTATCTATTATTCATTTTTTATAAGGTATTTAAAACCGATATAATTCAAAAAAAGAATCTGACTTCCCTGTATATAATGATTGGGGCGCTGGCACTTTTTATAACTGTACTTAATGACATTGGTTTTTTGAGTATTTTGCGGGCTGACCAAAAATTATTTAACGATTTATTTGTAGTGGGTAATTTATCTTCTTTAGGATTTTTAATTTTCATTTTTACTGATTCTTTAGCTCTGGCGGTAAAGTATTCTGATACCTTTGTTGAAAATGAAAAGCTGGCAGGTGAGCTGCTTGAGTTAAATAAAAACCTTGAAAATAAAGTTCGGGCAAGAACCAGTGAGCTATTTGAATCTAATGCCAAAATTAGAGAGCAGAAAAAGGATTTAGAAAAAGCAAATAGTAGTTTAGAAAATCTGGCAAATAAAGATGCTTTAACAATGATCTGGAACCGTCGCTATTTTGATCAGCAGTTCACTCTGGAATGGAGGCGAGCTCTGCGGAGTCAAACGTCACTTTCTCTTTTATTTATTGATATTGATGACTTTAAAATATATAATGATCAATTTGGCCATGATGCCGGAGATATCTGTCTGCAGAAAGTTGCAGGAGCCATTACTCAGTCGGTAAAAAGAGCGGGGGAGCTGGCAGCGCGTTTTGGAGGGGAAGAGTTTGTAGTTTTACTGCCGGAAATAGAGAGCAAAAAAGTTAAGGCAGCTGCAGAATTGATAAGGGAAAATATAGGGAAGCTGCAGCTCAGTTCACCTCTGACGGGCAGTGTAACAGCAAGTATTGGGGCAGCCAGTATAGTTCCTGCAGCTGAGATGAAGGAAAACGAGTTAATAATAGCTGCTGATCAGGCTATGTATCTGGCAAAAAAAGCAGGTAAAAATTTGATTGAAGTATATGATAAAAATAAGAAAGAGCAGTATATAAAAACCAGTAGTATATAAAAAACCAGTCCTGAAAAGGACTGGTTAATAACTATCAGCGTGTATATTCACCTTTTAAAACACCCTTCTGCAGGATATGACCTTCCATTGCCTCCAGCAGAGTTTCTTTGTCGGCTCCAGCTTCTAAATCCAGCTTATCCTCCAGCGCATAGACAAAAAATCTGTAGGTGTGGACTCCAGAGGGAGGTGCCGGGCCTCTGTAGCCTAATTCATTGAAATCATTTTTACCCTGTAGTGCTCCTTTAAGTCCTTTGACCTCTTCTTTTCTTTCAATATTCTTTGAGATTTCATTGATCTCTGCCGGGATATTCCAGATCAGCCAGTGGGTAAAGGCTCCCGATGGAGCATCTGGATCATCGACAATCACAGCCAGAGTTTCCGCTTCAGCCGGAATATTTTCAATTATCAGTGGCGGCGATATATCTCTCCCATCAGCTGTATACTCTCCCGGAATAAAACCACCGTCTTCAAAGGCAGATTTAATAACCAGATCTTCTCCCATAGCTTGGCCTCCTTTCGTCTTCTAAAAAGTTATCCGTCACTCGCCATCCTTATATTTGTCCAACTTCAGTCCTTTTGCTTTCAATTATATAATAACAAAAAGTATTCAGAAAATAAAGGTTATTTACTGGGAGAGGATTAAATCAAAAAAATACTTTTGCTTGCTAAAGGATTGTGATATAATAAGTCTTAAGATAAATTTCTACTTATTTTAAAAGTACTAGTTAAAGAAACTGGGTAGAAGCGAGAAGAGAGAGCACAAATTAAAGGAGGAAAATATTTATGAAATTTAAGAAGAGTTTAGTTTTTATTTTTGTTGTGGCGGCTGTCTTAGTTTTAAGTTCAGGTGTAATGGCTCAGACCTATGTAGTAGGTACTAATGCCAGCTTTCCACCATTTGAATATGTAGAAGAGGGTGAAATTGTAGGCTTTGATATTGAACTGATTAAAGAAATTGCTAAACTGCAGGGCTTTGAGGTAGAGGTAAGAGATATTAGTTTTGATTCTCTAATTCCAGGACTTGCTTCAGGTAGCCTTGACATTGTGGCTGCCGGAATGACCATTACCGAAAAAAGAGAAGAAGTTGTGGATTTCTCTGAACCCTATTATTCAGCCAATCAGTCTGTACTGGTTCACGAAGAATCTGATGCCAATTTGACCGTTCTTTTTGGCAATCATGATATTGGAGTTCAGACAGGTACTACTGGAGATACCTGGGTAAGAGAAAATCTGATTCAAACTGACATTCTGACAGGTGAGATCAGAAATTATGATTCCTATGTTTTTGTAATTAGAGATCTTTCTAACCAGAATATCGATGCAGCTGTACTTGATAAGCCGGTTGCTGAAACTTACAGCCAGAACAATCCTGTCCAGGTCGTTGCTGAAATTATCACTGGCGAAGAATACGGAATTGCTGTTGGAGAAGGAAATGAAGAACTGCTGGCAGAAATCAACGCCGGTCTGGAAAAAGTAAAGAACAATGGCACCATGGAAAAACTAATCCAGAAGTATTTTGAATAAGCTTGACCAATAATAGACTAGCATAATAAAAACAGGGCTTTTCCCGTGTTTCTAATTAATGAAGTTAAAAATTAATTGTCTGCGGGAAGAGTCCTTTTAAAATTTGTACTGTCCGGGTTTGATTTATTTAAACTAAGTAGATATAATATTATCTGGGTTATAAGTTAAAAGGGTAATTGTGGACTTCTTTATTTTTTGAACATAATTCAAATGCTTTATCTTTTTTGCTTATCATCTAAGCTAAATTAATTTGGATTGAGCTTAAAAATCAAATTCTGACAATAATTATTTTAGAAAGGACAGATTATGGAGAATTTAGAATTAATTATAGACGCACTCCCCTATCTTTTAGAGGGAACTCTGGTTACAATTCAGCTTACCTTCTGGAGTCTTTTAATCGGGATAGTAGTTGGGCTTCCAGTTGCCTTTGCTCAGGTTTACGGCAATAAAGTGCTGCAGGGAATTGTGGCAGTTTATGAACGCCTGGCCCGCAGTATTCCCCTGCTGGTAATGCTTTTGCTGATTAATTATGGCCTGCCGAGGCTGGGATTAAGAATCCCAATTTTTACCGCAGCTGTAATCGGAATTGGACTCCGCTCTGCAGCCTATCAGTCACAGATTTATAGAGGAGCAATTCAGTCAGTGGGCGGCTCTCAGATGAAAGCAGCTCGTTCTTTAGGAATGGGCAAATTAAAGGCCTTTTTTTATATCATTGCCCCCCAGGCAATTAGAATTGCCATTCCCCCTGTGGCCAATGAATCTGCAATTGTACTTAAAGATACCTCCCTGGCCTTTACCATTGGAGTCGTGGAGCTTTTAAGACAGGGAGAATATTTTATTGCAACATCCAATGAGCCGATGGTAATTTATTTAACCATTGCAGCAATTTATTTTATACTAACTACTATAGTTAACGGCGGTCTATCCCTATTTGAGAAAAAATATCAGATTCCCGGGATAGGTATTGAAGGAGGACATTCAGATGCCTACTAAGCATTTATTAAAAATAGAGGATTTACACCACAGTTTTGGGGAAGAGGAAGTACTTAAAGGAATCTCTTTTTCTCTAGATAAGGGAGAAACCAAGGTTATTGTTGGTCCCAGTGGAACCGGTAAGAGTACAATTTTAAATAATATTATCCGGCTGGTGCCGCCCAAGAAAGGAAAAATTTATTTAGAAGATACCGAAATTACTTCTGCCAAAAAAATAAATGAGATCAGACAGCAGATCGGTTTTGTTTTCCAGGATTTTGGTCTATTTAATCACCTGACCGCAAAGGGAAATATTATGATCGGTCTGACCAAAGTTAAAAAAATGAACAAAAAAGAGGCAGAAGACCTGGCCCTGTTGGAGCTGGACCGGGTTGGACTGAAAGAATATGCGGATTCCTATCCTTCACAGCTGTCGGGGGGCCAGAAACAGCGGGTTGGAATTGCCAGAGCGCTGGCCATGCAGCCCAAATTAATTTTGTTTGATGAGCCTACCTCTTCGCTGGATCCGGAACTTACCGGAGAGGTGCTTAAGGTTATGCGCAACCTGGCTGAAGAAGGAATGACTATGCTGGTTGTGACTCATGAGATGGGATTTGCCCGCAGTGTTGCTGATGAGTTGATTTTTATGGAAGCTGGTAAGATTGTTGAACAGGGAAATCCGGAAAAACTATTTACTGATCCCGATCATCAGAGAACCAGGGAATTTCTCTTTCAGCTGACTGATTTATATGGTGAGGGTGAGAACTAATGCTGGAGATTTTTATGGAATATTACCCCTTATTTTTAAGCGGACTGGGGGTCACAGTTTTTGTAACCCTTATTTCCTGTTCCCTGGGAACAGTTCTGGGGACTTTTTTAGCCCTCGGTAAGATTTACGGCAATAAACTTGTTTCGGCTGTAGTTAGAACCATTATTTCCATTATTAGAGGTACACCTCTCTTAGTTCAGCTTTTTATCATTTATTATGGTCTGCCCTCCTGGGGCATCAATATGGACCCAATTACAGCGGCCATTATCAGCTTTATTATTAACAGTGGAGTCTATCAGGCTGAATACCTCAGGGGCTCAATTCAGTCGATCAGCGGCAGCCAGCTCAAAGCAGCCCAGTCAATCGGGATGACCAAATGGCAGGGAATCAGGCATATTGTTTTACCCCAGGCTTTTCGCCGGGTAATTCCCTCCTGGACCAACGAATTTATTTATATGATTAAATACTCCTCTCTGGCCTATGTAATTGGAGCCCGGGAATTGATGACCGAAGGAAAATTAATTGCCAGCCGCAACTATCAATTTTTTGATGTTTATCTGGTAGTGGCTCTGATCTACTTAATTGTAATCATCTTTTTTGTTGCTATTTTTAATCGAATCGAGAAAAAGGTTACAATTCCTTAAAACGTGCATGCAGGTACCGTTTACTTGTCGATATTTGTCGAATCAAAGACCCACTAATTATTTATTTAATTAGTGGGTCTTTTTTGCTTTATAAAACTCCCAAAAAGTGATAAACTATAATTACACATTATTTGTAAAATCATTCCTACATCGGAGAAAACTTTTAATTAAAAGTATAGAGCAAAGGATTTTATTAGTTTTTGTTGAAATAAGTAATATAATACGATATATTTTAGCAAAACTAATTAAAAGGGGGACAGGGGCATGAGTAAAGATTTTGCAGTTAAATTTTGGGGTGTTAGAGGCTCCTGCCCAACTCCTGGAAAACAGACAATAAAATTTGGAGGAAATACTCCCTGTATTGAGATCACAATTGGAGATAAAACTTTAATTATGGATGCCGGGACCGGAATTAGAGAATTGGGACTTAATTTACAGCAGAAAAATAAAGAGTTAAATATAGATATATTTATTACTCACACTCACTGGGATCATATTCAGGGATTCCCTTTTTTCAGCCCCTTATATGTATCCAGTAATACATTCACAATATATGGGTATAAGGGTATTGATAAAATACTGGCAGGTCAATTTCAAAAAAGTTTTTTTCCTGTTCAATTTGAGGATCTAAAATCTAAGATTGAGTTTAAAATCCTGGCAAATAATAATTCAATTATGCTTAATGATGAGATAAGGGTCACCACTATGCTTACAAATCATGATGGTAAAAATTTGGCCTATAAATTGGAAAGTGATCATAAAACCTTTTGTTATTTAGGTGACCTTGAACATTCCGTAAAATCAGATTCGGCACTTATAAACTTTGTCAAAGATGCAGACTTAATTATCTATGATGCTAAATATACTGAGGAAGAATATTTAAATTCTAAATCCGGGCGGGGACATTCTACCTGGCAGGAAGGTGTAAAACTTGCTCAAGCAGCTGGGGCCGATAAATTAATGATCTTCCATCATTCTCCCCTTAGAAGTGATAAAGAGTTAGAAAAAATAGAAAAACTTGCTCAGGCAGCCTATAGTAAGGCAGCAGTTGCTAGAGAAGGGATGGTAATAAATTTATGAATTACGCTAAACAAACAATAATAAATAATATAGATCAATTATTGGATATTGGAATTGCTCTTTCTTCAGGTAATAAAACTGAAAAAGTGCTGGAGCTTATCTTAAAGCAGGCCAGAGTCATTACAAATGCTGATGCCGGCAGTATCTATTTTTATGAAAACGGTAAACTTAACTTCAAAATAATGCAAAATGATACTATTAATTTAGAAGAAAAATATTTTGAGACTAAAAATTCACTGCCTGCTGTCTCAGTAACCCGCGAAAATGTAGTGGGCTATGCAGTAATTGCTGATAAATTAATTAATATTGAAGATGTATATAATGATGATAAATTTGATTTTTCGGGTCCTAAAAAGTATGACAGACTGACCGGCTATAAGACTACTTCAATGCTGGTTATTCCCTTAAAAAATATTGATGAGGAAGTAATTGGAGTCCTGCAGTTAATAAATGCTAAAGATGAGCAGGGGAATACGATTCCCTTTGCGGAAGAATATGAAAAAGTTTTTTCTGCACTTGCTTCTCAGGCTGCAATTACAATTTCAAATTTTAACTATTTAACTCAAATCGAAAACTTATTAGATTCATTTGTCAAAAGTATCGCAACTGCCATTGATGCCAGAACAAAATACAATACCAATCATACCAAAAAACTGGTTAAGCTGGTAAATAAAATAATTGAGCTAATTAACAACAGAAATAATGGGGCTTTTTTAAATGATTATTTTAATGAGGAAAGAAAAGAGCAGCTGATTATGGCTGCCTGGCTGCATGATGTGGGCAAGGTTGTTACACCACTAACTTTGTTAAATAAGGCTTCCAGACTGGGAGATAGATTGGAACTTGTTCTGCAGCGGCTGGATTATATCAGGGCTGAAACAGATAAATTATACTGGCAGAAAAAATTTGAGGAAGACAGCACTGAAAGTCTTGAAAATTGGTATAATCAAAAAGTTGAGTTAATTAAGAAGGCACGGAGGCTGATTATTAAATTAAACAGCGGGGAGGCTCCCCTGACTGCTCAGGAAGAGGAAAATTTAAAAAGATATTCCCAAATGAGCTATATTGATGGTGACGGTAAGCAGCAGAAGTGGCTGACAGAATATGAAGTGGATTGTCTAATGATTAAAAGAGGAACTCTAACTGCAGCTGAAAGAAGCCAGATTGAAGAACATGTAAAAGTTGGGAAAAATATTTTGCAGGCAATTCCTTTTCTGGACAGGCTGAAAAAAGTACCGGATTTTGTTTATATGCACCATGAATTATTGGATGGTTCCGGGTATCCTGAGGGTCTAAGTGGTAATCAGTTACCACTGGAAGTTAGAATCTTAACTTTAGTTGATATCTTTGAGGCGCTTACTGCATCTGATCGGCCTTACCGAAACGCGCTTTCTATTGAAAAGGCTTTAAATATTCTAGGCGAAATGGTTAAGGAAGAGAAGCTCGATGCAAGAGTTTTTAATTTATTTAAAAATAACAGAGTATGGGAATGTTTAGAAAATAATGAGCAAAATGTTTAAGAATTTTAAATCCAGGCCGAAATTATACCTACTTATTGCACTATTGCTGGTTTTTTTGTATTTATTTTTAGTTTTGATTAATTTTGAATTATTAGAAACTTTAGAATTGGTAACCTTTAATTTGAGAATGAATATTAGAGGTCCCATTGAGCATTCAGGAGATGTAAAGATTATTGCTGTAGATGATAAAAGTCTATCTGATTTATATTATAATCAGAATAATCCCTGGCCCTGGACCAGAGATGTTTATGCTAATATTATCAATAAGTTATCCCGGCTGGATGTTAAAAGTGTAATTATGGATATTTCTTTTGGGACACTTGATTTTAATAATAAAGCTAAGGATTTAGAATTTGCAGAAAGCCTGATAGATAGTCAGTTTGTCACTCTTGGCACAACTCTAATTAATTCTAAAAGGGAATTTGAACGGTTAAATACTGAATATAAAGAAGAGCTGCGTTCGGAAAAGGGTTATCATCAATTTAGTTATAAAATAAAAAATCCTGACAAATATTTTTTTCCTGAATTTTTCTCCACTTATAAACTGGTACCACCTGCAGATTTGTTTAAAAATACTGCCAGATCATATGGAAGTTTTGAAATCGGTTTACCCAGTCCGGATGGGATTTATCATCACATTCCCTTAGTAATCAAGGAAGAATTTGAGTTTGATTCTAAAAAATCATCTTTCTTTTTACTGCCCAATATAGACATACTTGGCCTGGGAACCTATTATGGAATTGATCAGGGAGCTTATACTTTTGATGTTGCTAACAACGAGATAATTTTAGGGAATAAAAAGAAAATAGCGGTTGATAAAAACGGTTATTTAACCCTCAATTATTATGGCAAAAGGTCATTTGAAGAAATATCTGTAGTCGATTTTCTGAAGATGGACAGCGAAAAGCTGCAAAATAACTTTAAAAACAAATTGGTTTTAATTGGGTATACGGCTAATGCAAAGGGCATTTTTGATGCCCGGCCCACACCTTTTAATAAAAATGAATCAGGTATTCAATTACATGCCACAGCTTTACAGAATATTATTGATAATAATTATTTTAGCAGAGTTTCAGTCTGGGCTAATTCAATCCTGTTGTTTGTTCTGATTATTTTAGCTTTTCTTATCGCTGATATTGATAATTTAAATTACAGTCTTTTGTTAAATTTCTTGTTAATCATTATCTTTAATGTCTTTAATTACTGGCTCTTTGTAAATAATATCTGGCTGGATTTGTTCTATTTTAATCTGACATTATTCGGGATTATGTTTGTCACTACTTTAATCAAAGTTTATAGAGAGAAACAGAATAAGCTGAGAATCAAAAATTATTTTTCGCGATATGTTTCGGCTGAAGTTGTGGATCAAATTATAGATAATCCAGTCTTCATTAAACCGGGAGGTAAAAGAAAAACTGTGACGGTTTTATTCTGTGATATAATAGATTTTACAGATAAAGCGGCAAAAATTGAGCCGGAGAAATTAGTACTTTTATTAAATGAATATTTTGAAGCAATGACTGATATTATTAAAAACCAGTATGGAGGAACCCTGGATAAATATGTCGGAGATTCGATTGTAGCTATGTTTGGGGCTCCATTTGCCAGAGAGGATGATCCGATAAGAGCTATTGAAACAGCTTTAAAAATGAAAGAAAAAGAAAAAGAGCTCTGCGAAAAATGGCTTGCCAGAGGAGAAAACACAGTGTTTGAAATGGGAATTGGGATCAGCACGGGAGAAGTTGTTGTTGGTAATATTGGCTCAGAGGAGAGGGTTAATTATACCTGTATTGGCGACTCAGTCAATGTAGCTGCCCGGCTGGAGGAAGCTACGAGAAGGACCGGGACAGATATCTTAATTAGTGATTCTACTTATCAAGCAGTGAAAGATGTTTTTAGCTGCAAAAAGATCACTAATTTAAAGGTTAAAGGAAAAGATGAACTGTTGACAGTTTACAGTGTTATTAAAAGGGGGCGGACAAATGATGAGGAATAAGAAAAAGATTTTGGTGATAGTTTTTATTCTGGTATTTATTTTTTCTGGGGTTAGTATGGCATTTAATTTAAAGATTAAGCTCGAAGATAATCTGCTGCTGTCTGAGTCAGAAAAAAAGGTTTCTCTACGTCTTGAAGATGAGGCTGGAGAGCTAGTAAAAGATAATAGAAGGTTGATGCTAAAAGTTACCAGAGGTGGAGTATTAGAAAATGAATATTTAAATGAAGGAATTAAACTTGTAGATGGTAAAGCAGAATTTACTTATCTGGCGCCAAAAAGTTTGGGACGATCAGAAATTGTAATAATCGATACTCAGACCAATAAAAGCATTAAAAAGTCTTTAATTATCGTCAATAGAAAGCAGTTACAGCGTCATTCGGAATCTGGTTATGCAGCTATTACAGATTTTGAAGGGGAAGTACTTGTAAAATCAGGTGAGAATGATAGCTGGGATTCAGCTGTAGTGGGACAAAAATTGCATAAAAATGATTTTATTAAAACACAGGTTAATTCCTGGAGTACTTTAAGTTTATTTGATGGCTCCGAAATTACTATTGAGCCTGCAACTGAATTTAAAATTGTTAATCTGACAGGTGATGTCAATAAGGAAAAGCTTGATCAGGGAATTTTTAAATTAATTATGGGTACAGTTATAAATAAAGTTAACGAATTAACCGGTAGAGGTTCCCGTTATGAAATTGAAACTGATTCTGCTACAGCGGGGGTTCGCGGAACTTATTTTGAAGTTAGTTATCAGGAAGGTAAAAATTTAGTCAGAGTATATGAAGGTTCTGTCAGAACAGAAGCTAAATCAACTGACAGAGTTTATGTTATCAATGAACAGGAAGAGATTACAATAGATCAGAATGCAGCGGCCACTGTTTCGGAAGCTGGCATTCAAAATCAAATCAAAAAACATAATACAACTCAGGCAGAAAAGATTAAAGAAATAGAAGCGAAAAAAGAAGAAATCAGAGAAAAAGTTTTAGAGAACAAAGCCAGGGCTGAGAGCAACAAGCTGAATAATAAAGGTGGTAAAAATAATAGTGATTTCAATAATGGCAATAAAGAGGATAATAAGGGGCGGGGAAACAACAGTAGTAACTCCGATAATGGCAAGAGTATAAATAATAAGGAAAAAGGAAATAATAATAGTAGTTCCAACAATGATAATAGAGAAAATAACAATGATCGAGGAAACAGCAGCAATTCCAACAATGGAAAAGATGGAAATAGCAGCAGTAACTCTAATAATGGTGACGGTGGAAATGAGAATATCCCGAGTAATGGCAAAAGTGGAACTGATAATTTCAATTCCAGCAATAATAACAAAGGAAATAATCAGGGTAGTCCAAACAAAGGCGGACGAGCCCAGATAAATGAAAAGAGAATTAATGATTTATTAAAAAGCGAATATTTCTTTTTGTATTCTTAAATTCTAAATGCTATAATTAATTAAAGGAAATATATGTAATCTAAATCTACCAGTAATTCTAGTTCATGGAAACTATTACGAGCAGGGTGGTGAGAATTTTTAGTCTGGAGGCTAGATATATTCATCACAGTCATCGAATAGTTATAGACAACAATGAAGCGGTAGAAAAAGATGCAAGTTAAATAGATTTGTTAGAGGCAGTTTCTGGTCAGGGGCTGCCTTTTTCTGATAGATTTTAAGACAAATCACGACAGGATTCGACAGGTAAACGGTAGGTGCACGTAAAGGAGTGATTAGATGAAAATTTATACTAAAAGCGGAGATAAGGGAACAACCAGCCTGTTTGATAATTCAAGAGTAGCAAAAGATTCTCTGCGGGTTGAAAGTTACGGGACAATTGATGAACTCAACTCTTCTCTGGGATTTGCCAAAAACTTTGTTGAGGAGCAGGAAGTTTATGATATTCTGCGCTCTGTGCAGCGCAAGCTTTTTAATCTGGCAGGTGAGCTGGCAGCTCCTGACTGGGAAAGCTTTCCCGAAAAAATTACTGACGAAGATATAGAGTTTTTAGAAGAAAAAATAGATCATTATTTATCGCAGATGAATAAAAAAGAAAAATCAATGTTTATTATCCCCGGCAGCTCAAAGGCAAGTGGTGCTCTGCATCAGGCAAGAACTATCTGCAGAAGGGCAGAGCGCAGAATAACCACTCTGGCAGCAGAGGCAGATATCAGCCCGGATTTACAAAAATATATAAATCGCCTTTCGGATTTGATATATACGCTGGCCCGCTATTCTGAATCGGAACTTGATTATGTGGAGTTTAAAAAACAGTGAGAATTTTAGTTGATGGAGATGGCTGTCCTGTTATTTCTATTATTACCGAAACTGCTGCCGAGTACGATTTGAATTTGATAGTTTATACTGATTTAAATCACCAGCACCAGCTCGATTATGGGACTTTAAAAGTAGTTGATCAGGGATTTCAGTCTGTGGATATGGTACTCTGCAATAATATTGAGCCGGGAGATATTGTTATTACTTCTGACTATGGCCTGGCTGCTCTCTCATTAAGTAGGCAGGCCAGGGTGCTGGGGTTTTCTGGTCGGGAATTTACCAATCAAAATATAGAAAGGCTGCTGGCTAAAAGACACCGCCAGTTTAAAGAGAGAAAACGTACCGGCCGCCACACAAGCCATAAAAAACGAACAGAGGCCGATGATCAGCGGTTTAAAAAAGAACTGCTTAAATTAATAAATGACTAGAGGTTAGCTTTGAGATATTAAATAAAATAAACAAAGAAGGTGAACCAATGGATAAACACAAAAAAACAGTTTACGCCTGGGCTATGTATGACTGGGCCAATTCCGCTTTTGCTACTGTAATTCTGGCTGCAGTGCTCCCTATATTTTATACTGATGTTGCAGGAGTCAACCTCCCTGGTAATCTGGCTACTTCCTACTGGGGCTATACTCAGACTATTGCCATGATTATTATTGCAGTTATTTCTCCAATTTTAGGAGCAGCTGCGGATTATTCAGACGCAAAGAAATCTTTTCTTAAATTTTTTGTGATGCTTGGAATTACAGGCACAGCACTTTTATTTTTTGTGAATGAGGGAAATTATCTTCTGGCCTCTTTCTTTTTCATCATTGCCAACATTGGTTTTTCCGGAGGCAATGTATTTTACGATGGTTTTTTAACAGATATCAGTGATTCTGAGACCATAGATTATATATCCAGCCTGGGCTATGCCTCTGGTTATCTGGGTGGTGGTCTGCTTTTAGCGGTTAATCTCTTAATGATTTCCCGTCCTGGCTTATTTGGAATCAGCTCAGTTACTGCTGCTACTCAGATTTCCTTTGTTACAGTTGCTGTCTGGTGGCTGGTATTTTCCTTACCGGCTTTTAAATATCTGCCCGAGCCGGAGAAAAGGGTTGATAAAGTCCCTTTAAAAAAATATGCTAAAATGGCTTTTGGACGGCTTAAATCTACTTTTATTCATATTCGAAAATACAGAGAGTTATGGAAGTTTCTGCTGGCTTTCTGGCTTTACAATGATGGTATTGGAACTATTATTAGAATGGCCACAATTTATGGTCGAGAGGTGGGGATCGGTCAGACAGATTTAATTGGAGCCCTGCTGCTGACTCAATTTGTAGGGATTCCTTTTGCTCTGATTTTTGCTAAAATAGCAGGTAAAATAACTGCTAAAAAGGGAATTTATATTGCGTTGATTATCTATACAGGAATCACTTTTTTTGGCTATTTTCTAGATTCTGCGCTTGATTTCTGGATCTTAGCTGGAATTGTGGGGATGGTTCAGGGAGGAGCTCAGGCCTTAAGCCGTTCTTTATATGGGGCAATGGTACCGGAGTCAAAATCAGCAGAGTTTTTCGGTTTTTTTGGAGTTTCCAGTAAATTTGCAGCAATTATTGGACCTACAGTTTTCGCCTATACAGGTCAGCTGACCGGATCCAGCCGCTATGGAATACTTGCGGTTGCCTCCTTTTTTATTCTGGGAATCTTCTTTTTGAGCAGAGTTGATGTAGAAAAAGGTAAATTGGAAGCTAAAAGTTAATTTATTTTTAAATAATGGCTGAATATTGTTTACTTTAATTGCACTGCAGTTAATTTTACTGCAGTAAAAAATGAGATTTAGCAGGAGGTAAAAAAATGCCTGATTTTTGGACTCATCTGATTGCCGGAGAAGAAATAGCAGCGGGAATTGATAATAAAGATATCAAATCACTGCTGGATCAGAATTATCAGCTTTTTAATTATGGATGTCAGGGGGCAGATTTTTTCTTTTATAATGATTTTCTACCCTGGCAGAGAGCAAAAATAGGTCCTAAAAAAGGAGAGATGGTGCATTCACTCAGCGGCAAGAAATTATTTTCCGAACTTTTAACAGCATATAAAAGAAGAGGTGTTTACAGCCAGGCTCAGCTGCCTGATTCTAAACTCTGGCAGGATAATTTGATTTATCTGCTGGGATTTATCTCCCATTATGCTCTTGACCGGGAATGTCATCCGTTTATTATCGAAAATGGAGGCCGGGATGAAAAACATAAATTAATTGAGGCCAGCATTGATGTTTATATGATGAGTCAGAAGTGGAATCAAAGTCCGGTAGAAGTTAATCCACTGCCCTATTATCAGCTGCAGGAAGAGCATTTTATGTCTCTTAATTATTATTATCAGCTAATCTTTAACAGTATATTTGAAGAAGAACTGGAAAAACAGTTGGTCTGGGAATCTTATCTTGATTTCAGAAAATATCATAAAACATTTTTTGCTAAAGGTACAAAAAAATATTATTTATTTAAATTTTTGAATTTGATTCTTCCTCAAAACCTGAGCCAGCACTGTTATGCCCTGAACGAAAAAGAGGATATCTGGCCGGCAGAAAATTATCAGGAATTCGAAAAATATTATCTAAGTGGAATAAAGTCTGCCCAGAAACTAATCGAGCAGACCTTAAATTATTTTCAGTCAGCAGTATCACTAACTGAACTTTTAGCATTATTTAGTACAAAGAATTTTCTGGGAGAGGATAAATCCGACTGGAGCAGGGAATAATCAGGTTTTTCTTTTAACTAAATATTTAATTCATCTCCACCGGTAAATCACTGCGGTTACTCCAGCCGACCCAGGCTTCATCATATAATTTTATGTTGTTATAATCCAGCAGGCGGAGTGTAAAGAAGGTATGGGCAGCACGGACCCCATTATGTGAAAGTATTGCAATAACTTCCTTGTCTCTGGTTACTCCTGCTTCCTGAAAAATTCTGGAGATTTCTGCAGCCGATTTATAATTTCCCTCTTCATCTAAAACTGCTGACCATTCAAGGTGAATTGAGCCCGGTATTCTTCCTTTACGGGGAGCGGCAGAATTTGTCTCTTCTCCAGTATATTCTGCCTCAGTTCTTGTGTCTAAAACAAGAAAATCATCATTATCCAGATTTTCGGCAATAGTATCAGAATTTATCAGCCATTCATTTTTGACATCACTGACTTCAAAATTACCTTCTCCGGGATTGTAGGGTAGCATTTCGGTTTCGTAGTCTTCTCTGTTCCAGGCCTGATATCCACCCCTGAGGATCCGCACATCCTGATGAGCATAAACTTTAAAGATAAACCAGAGTCTGGCCGGCCAGGGGCTGGCCTGCTCACCATAAATAATAATTTCCGAATCATTATTAATTCCTTTTTCCCGGGCCAGCTCACTAAAGGCAGAGGCTTTTGGAATCAATTCAGGTACCCAGCCCTGGACTGCACTGAGATCATCACCCCACATATGTGCTGCATCCGGCAGATGTCCTAATAGATAGCGGGCACTGCTGCGGACGTCGATTATTTTTAGGTTTTCACTTCCGGCTTCCAATTTTTCATTTAATTCTGAAGCTGAAATTAAAAGTTCTGCTGCAGTAAAGTCTTCTTCAGCCGCAGCGGACAGGGAAATGAGCAAAAGAATAGAGATTAAAATTATTAAAAATGAGTTGAATTTATAATAAATGTTCATAGGACTGCCTCCTTGAGATTTTTAGCTTTAGTCTTTAATAACTATTATATACCCTGAACGAAAATTTTTCATTATTATTAGAGAAATTATTCGGAAAATTGCTGAAAGGCAGGATTTTATTGAGTTTTGTTGAAATTAAAATTAAGAAAGCTTAGAAAAAATTGACTCTTAGGAGGATAAAATGAAAAAAGTAATTTTAGATTGTGATAACACAATGGGACTGGAAAAGAAAGAGGTAGATGACGGTCTTGCATTTTTATTTCTGCTGGGGAGAGAAGATATTGACTTAATGGGTGTAACCAGTGTCTTTGGCAACAGCAGTTTGGAAGATACTTATCAGACTACCGAGGGAATGCTCAATGATTTTAAATTAAAAGATAAAATTAAACATTTTAAAGGGGCTGCAGAGGCCGGTGACCACCAGACAGAAGCAGCAGAATATCTGGCTCAAATCGCTGCTGAAAATAAAAATGAGATAACTTTAATTGCGATTGGACCCCTGACAAATCTCTATGCTGCCTGGAAGATTGATTCCAATTTCTTTAAAAACTTAAAAGAAATTATAATTATGGGTGGGGTAACTGAACTGCTCCAGTTTGGTGAAGATACCATTGATGAGCTCAATTTTTCCAGTGATCCGGTGGCAGCCGAAAAGGTACTCAAAGCTGAGGTCCCTGTTGCTTTAATGTCCGGTAATCTCTGTCTGGCGGCTCGTTTTGGCGAAAAATCATGGCGTCGAGTTAATAGATCAAAAAATAAAGCTGTCCGCGCTTATATTAATGATAAAATTGAACACTGGTATCAATATTCTTCCGAGATGATCGGTCTAACAGGTTTTTATATGTGGGATGTTGTGGCAGTAGTTTATATGAATGCCCCCGAGATTTTCCCCTATAATAAACGAAAATTTGTTTCCACGGTTGAGGATTTAGAGATTGGTCAAATTAAAACAGAAAAAATAGATGGTCGGCTGCAGGAGGCAGGAGTAATCAATTTACCTTCTACTATCCTCGATACAAAAAGATTTAAAGACATTGCTTTTGCAGCCTGGGATAATATAGAAATAGTGCCGGAAGGTTATAACAACGCTGAATAAAGATGAACTGCAGATATGTTGTGACACAGATTAGCTAAAAGTAGACAGGAGGAGATTATTTTGCAGGCTGCACTAGTATTAATGAGCAGACCCCCAATACCGGGAAAAACTAAAACAGGACTTGAAAGTCATCTAAAAAAAGAAGAATGTGCTGAGCTGCATCAAGCTTTTTTAAAAGATATAAATACTAATTTTTTAAATCTTAAAAAAGTATATTCCCGGCTTGATTTATATCTCAGCCATACTCCAGCTGCTTCTTTTCAGTTTACAGATGTTATTGGGGATCAATTTGTGAGAATACCACAGCGGGGAAAAAATTTGGGCGAAAAAATGTATTATGCAATTTTTGATGCCTATCAGAAAAGCAATCTTCCTGTGCTTATCACTGGTTATGAGCTGCCGCTGTTGGATATCGATATTTTTACAGAAGCCCTGGCCGGTTTAAAAGAAAGAGATTTAGTTATTGGTCCTTCTCAGGCTGAAGGCTATTATCTGATCGGGATGAAAAAACCGCAAAAGTTTCTCTTTGACTTTGAAAACCGGGGAAATTCTTCAGTTTTAGAAAAGACTATCAGAGAAGCCAGCAGGCACAATTTAAAGAGCCATTTTCTTCCTGAAGCATCAGATGTGGATACTTTTAAAGAACTGCTGCAGTTAAGATCTGAACTTATAAAAAGGGAAGTTGACTCAAATTATCCTCAAAACACACAAAAAATAATTAGAAAAATTTTTGACTATTAATTAGGAGGTTTATATGCTTGCCCTGGAGAAAATTGTGGCCTCTTTTATAATGCCACCGGGATTATTTATATTATTACTGCTTGTACTTACCTTATATTTATTTAAAAAATCAGATTCCGGTTTAATAAAGTTATTAACTGTATTTTTACTTCTTTTTTTCTTTTTTCTTTCCACTGCTTTTGGAGTCCAGCTTCTGCTCCATCCCCTGGAAAATTATGCTGAACAAATTTCAGTTAATGCTTTCGAAAGTTATCCCATTGTAGTCCTCGGAGGAGGTCTCAATTATTACTCTGAAACAGAAGCAAAACCATCAGTACACAGCCTGCAGCGGCTGGTAAAAGGATATCAGCTGCATCGAAGATTAAATACACCTTTGATTTATTCAGGTGGAGTTGCAATCGGACAGGATAAAATATCGGAAGCTGATGCTGCTGGCGAATTACTGCAGTCATTAGGAATGGATTTAGAATTTTATATCAGTGAAGATCAGGCCCAGTCAACATTTGAGAACGCTGCTTATTTAAAAAGATGGATTGAGGAAAATGAGGTAGAGAAAGTTTATCTTGTAACTTCGGCTTATCATATTCTGCGTTCAGCTGCTGTGTTTGAGGCTCAGAATATTGATTTTCTGGCAGTCCACTCCGGATTTATCTCTGACCATCAGTTTAGCTGGCTTGATTATCTACCAAATAGAGGTGCCTTAACTGCTAATCTTTCTGCTATCCATGAATGGGTAGGTCTGGCCTGGTATTATTTTCGAGGACGAATTTAAATTTGCGTAGATATGAACTTTTATGTATTCCTTCAGGCTCTGTTAATTGAGCCTGGTTTTTAGACTGAGTAAATTATTTTAGATTAATTTCTAAACTTTAATGATTTTTTAAACTTTTTCTGATAAACTATAAGTGTACCTTAGAGAGAGTATTTAAAACAAAAGAGTAGAGAGTATCAAATCTCTTTTTAAGAAAATTTAAGCAAAAAACTACTCTTAAGGAGCTTGATATTTTATGTCCAAAGATATGTTTAAGCAGAGAAAGAAAATTGATCTACACATGCACACAACTGCCTCTGATGGAGCTTCAACTCCAGCAGAACTTGTGGAAAAATGTATAGAATTAGGTCTGGAAACTATTGCCGTAACTGATCACGATAACCTAACCTCAGTTGAGGAAATGCAGCAGCTGGGCCAGGAAGAAGGTCTAAATGTTGTAGCTGGTATAGAAATTTCTACTTACAGAGGAGATGCAGAATACCATATTTTAGGATATTTTGTTGATCCCGAAAATGATGCTTTATTGGGTTTAACAGAAGCAATTCTGGATTCCCGGGTCGAAAGGACCCACAAAATGATAGAAAAACTGACCGAAATGGGTTATCCCCTGGAATTTAAGGATGTCAAAAAATATGCTACCGGTGTCAGCCTCGGCCGCCCCCATGTGGCCAGAGCTATGATTGATAAAGGCTATATTGAGGAAATAGGAGATGCCTTTACTCAAGAATTTATTGCAGGTGGTGGAAAAGCTTATGTGGAAAAGAAAAATATTCTTCCTGCTGAAGCGATAGAAGTTATTTTAAAAGCAGAAGGAATACCGGTAATTGCCCATCCCTATATTATTAATCACGGTCAGGCCCTGGATAAAGAAGAAATTGCCCGTCTAAAAAGTGTGGGTTTGAGAGGTGTGGAAGTCTATCAGACCAAACATAACGAAAAAACTACAAAGAAATATAAAAAAATAGCAGAGGAACTGGATCTTTTAGTTACAGGTGGATCTGATTATCATGGTGAAAACTCACCCGGAATTTTACCTGGAGATTGTGGTATGACAGAGGCAGAATTTGCGGAGCTGGAAAGTTATGCCCATTCTATGCTATAATATATATCAGTCATCAAGAGCAGGCTGATTGAACTTTAAGCTGAAGCCGGAGTAAAATCCGGCTTTTTTTAAGCTAAATCTATTAGAAAGCTGAAAAGATGAAGCTTTAAAATTAGTTCAATTTATCATTGCAGTTGATGTTTTTTATTTAAAATAATTTTTCAAAAAATAATTTGGATGATTTTTAAATTTAAAAAGGAGTAGTGAGTAAAGAGGATGCATAAGGTAACGATGATTGCTGGAGATGGAATTGGACCCGAAATTTCGGAGGCTGTGGCAGAAATAATTGCAGCTGCCGGAGTTGAGATTAACTGGGATAAGGTGGAAGCCGGGGCTGGAGTAATGGAGAAATATGGAACTCCACTGCCCGAAGAAGTTTTTAAGTCAATTAGAAAAAACAGGGTGGCTTTAAAAGGACCGATTACAACCCCTGTGGGCAGTGGGTTTAGAAGTGTTAATGTTGCTATCCGCAAAGAATTAAATTTATATGCTAATGTCCGCCCACTTAAGGTCCATGCGAAAAAATTTGCTAAAGATGAAAATATTGATATGGTCGTTTTCAGAGAAAATACTGAAGGTCTTTATGTGGGAATTGAACATTATGTCGGTGATCAGGCAGCAGAAAGCATTAAAATCATCACCCGCAAGGCTTCCCGCAAAATTACCGAACGAGCTTTTGAATATGCAGTCCGCGAAGGCCGCAAAAAAGTGACAGCTGTTCATAAAGCCAATATTTTAAAATTCAGTGACGGCCTCTTTTTAGAAGAAGCGCGTAAGGTTGCTGCAAAATATAAGGAGACCCACCCCGAAATAGAGTTTGATGATAAAATTGTTGATAATATGTGTATGCAGATGGTGCAGTATCCGGAGCAGTATGATGTTCTAGTGATGCCCAATTTATACGGAGATATTGTTTCTGACCTGGGTGCAGGTTTAATCGGTGGTCTGGGGCTGGCTCCGGGAATGAATCTCGGTGATGATCTGGCAGTATTTGAAGCAGTTCACGGTAGTGCACCTGATATTGCCGGTCAGAATAAAGCCAATCCAGTGGCTCTGCTTTTTTCAGCAGTTTTAATGCTTAAACATCTGGGAGAAACTAAGGCAGCAGCTAGAATTGAGACTGCAGTTACTGAAGTTTTAAATCAGGGAGAGGTTTTAACCGGAGATTTAGGAGGCACTGCTTCAACTGATCAAATTACTGCAGCGATTATTTCCAGACTATAATTAATATAATTTTTATCCCTGCTGAATTTAAATTGTGTTCAAAAACTTAATTCAGATTAATTTAGGATAACTTATTACTTGAGACAGCAATTTGTAATGATCTACGATAAGGAAGGAGAGATTGATTTATGGAAGCTAATTTAGAAATTTTATTAGATTGTTTAGAAGAATATAAAAAGAAGGCAGTAGAGAGAAAAAATGCTTATGGACTTGATCCCAGACCCCTGGAGGCAGAAGAGGTAGAAGCTCTTTTTGCCGGTTTAAAAGTTGAAGGTTTAGAGAATAAGACTTTTACCATATTTGAGGAAGAAAGACTGGATCAACTGGTGTTGAGATTAATTGCAGAAGAAGTAAAAAGAGGAACTTTCCCTGCCTCTCATGCCAAGGCAGAGGGACTGGCAGATTTAATTAAGGAAGCAAAAATTAGAGAAGAAGAAAATCCTTATTTAGAATCGGAAGCGGCATTAGAACTGCTGGCAGAGATGAAAGGTGGGGCAGCCACCTCTCGCCTGATTGATTTATTTGCCAAAGAGATCTATCGAGATCAGATTACAGAAATTTTAAAAGAGACTGTTCTTGTCACAAAGGCTGATTTTGAAAAGTTAGAGGAACTGGCAGCGGAAAATCCTCATTTTATAAAAAATATTGAAAATTTGATGTTGAGCTGGGCTTATAGAGATTTTGCTGAAGACTGGGAACTGGAGGACCAATATCAGGGCCTAACTTTAAGAGTTGGTGACAATATTACAACTGGACACTTAAGTCCATCAAAAAATGCCAACAGCAGAACCGACCAGCCGAGGCATGCTCAATTTGTAATGGATGGACGTGAGGATGAGGAAGACCTCTGGGGTAGATTGGAACAGCTCAAAGATCAGACAGCTGAAGGAGAGACCATTTTCTTTACAGCCGGTAAGGCGCTGGGAGAAGGTTCATCTCGTAAGTCTGCAACATATACCATGCAGCAGCTCCTGGGTCAGCCGGCAGCCGGAGAACCGGAAAAGAAAAAAGGTGGGGTTGTGGCTGCTAAGAGTTTTGCTCCTATCTTTAAAGAGTCACTGGTTGCCTCTGGAATTCTACCTTTAGAAGTCGATACAGCAGAGATTGAAGAAGGAGACAGCCTTAAAGTTGATTTGCAGACTCAAAAACTGTTAGTTAATGACCAGCTTGAACTTGAGATTGAATTACCAATTGATTATAAACTGAAAAAAATTGCAGCTGGAGGTATGACCTATTTTGATGCCGGTAATCAGCTGCAGACAATGGCCTTAGACTTTTGTGAGCAGCATGGACTTAAAACTGGAGAGGTCAAAACTCCGGCTGAGCAGAATGTGATTGAAGAAGATTCCAGACCTCCACAGACACTGGCTCAGAAAATTGTAGCTCATAATCGTCTTGACGGTAAAGATACTATTCTACCGGGGGAGACGGCTCAGGTTAAAATGAGAGGTGCTTTTTCTCAGGATACAACCGGGCCGATGACTATGGATGAGTATCAGTCAATGGCAGGAGAAGATTTTGGAGCTGAATTTGTAGTCCAGTCTTTATGCCATACCGGTGAGTGTCCCTCCAGTGCAGAAAGAGATACCCACAAATTTTTACATGACTTTGTCACCGAGCGCGGGGGAGTCTGTCTGCAGACTGGAGAAGGAATTATCCATACTATAGGTAACCGTTTTGTTCTGCCGACAGATGTGATTGTTGGTGGAGATTCTCATACCAGAACTCCCCGCGGGATTTCTTTCCCGGCGGCCTCAGATATAGTTGCTGGAGTTATGAAATACGGTAAACAGGATTTAACCATGGACGAATCAGTTAAAGTTAAATTTACCGGTCAGCCGCCGGAAGGTATTACGGCTCGTGATTTAGTTTCTGCTCTGGTTGTTTACGCAGAAAAAACTGTTGGTAAAGATATTTATAATGGCAGAATTATTGAGATGGAAGGTGTAGATTTCTTAAGCTCCGATGAACGCTATATTTTAACAAATGCTGTAGCAGAAAGAAGTGCTTCTGCAGGAGTTGTACCTTCTGATCAGACTACAGTAGAAACTATAAAGGAAAATCTGGAATATTTAAAATCTCGTCCTGATGCAGATTCTTCTCCTTCAGTTAAAAATACCATTCAGGCAGTTGAGGAGTATCTGGAGGAGCCTGTCTTGTTTGCAGCTGATGAGGACGCAGAATATGCAGCTGAAATTATAATTCCTCTGGAGGAACTTTCCGAACCTCTGGTTGCCAAACCACATCATCCGGATAATGTAGCTCCTTTAAGTGAGGTTGAGGGAGAGCAGATTGATGAGGTTTATATTGGCAGCTGTGTTGGTGGAGATTTAAAAAGTATTCAGGAAGCAGCAGCAGTAATTTCCGGCCATCAGATCCCACAGGATCTGAACGTGGTAGTTGGACCTGCCTCCCGTGATATTTACGAGGAATTGATTGTAGATGGAACTATGGAAAGGCTGACTAGAGCTGGTGCAACAGTGATTATGCCCGGCTGTGGATTATGTATGGGGAACAAGCGCCGGATTGGTTCAGGTGCTACTGCCTTTACCACCACCACCCGCAACTATCAGTCGCGAATCGGACCAGCAGATTCCCGCACCTATCTCGGCAGTGCTCAGGTAGCAGGCTGTGTGGCAGTACTGGGACATATCCCGAGTCCTGAGGAGTATTTTAAGTTATATAAATAAACGTGCAGGTACCGTTTACGGGACCAATTATTTCCAGTTAATTTAATAAAGAGAAAATCAAACAGCAGCTGATTTATTTTGGCTGCTGTTTTTAATAAGCTATTTCAGTAATTAACCTTGTAATTTGACCTAAAGTTCTATATAATTATAAATCGCTGCACCAGAAATATTAGCTGTCTGCTGATTATCAATTTTAATTAGCAGGCGGCTTTCTTTTGTTTTAAATTATAGAATTCTGACAATTGAAGGAGCCTAAAATGAGCCATTTATTAAATGATCTAAACCCAAAACAAAAAATTGCTGCCCAGACTTTAAAAGGGGCAGTTTTAGTTCTTGCTGGAGCCGGAAGTGGAAAGACCAGGACTTTAACCTACAGGACAGCTAATTTGATTGAGAATGGTGTCAGTCCCCAAAACATACTGACAGTAACTTTTACCAATCGGGCAGCAGATGATATGAAAGCTAAAATAAGCAAATTAATTGGATCAGAGATTATAGATGAGATGAACCTGGGTACTTTCCACAGTATTTGTCTTAAGATACTGCGGGAAAATCTAAAAAAGGTCAACCGATCAGAAGGTTGTTTGATTTATGATACTAAAGATTCGACTGCAATTGTGGAAGATATTATATTTGATTTTGGTCTGGAAGAAACTGAATATGAGCCAAAGATTGTTTTTAATATCATCTCGAAGGCCAAAATGGAATTAGTTCTGCCAGCTGATCTGGTAGATGAGTATGCGCAGCCAGATAATCAGGGATCTGAACATTTTTATCAAATTGTGAGCAGAATTTATAAAGAGTATGAGCGGGTGCTGACAAATAACAATTGTTTTGATTTCAATGATCTGATCAAAAAGACAATAGAACTCCTGGAATCGGATCAGGAAATTTTAAATAAATATCAAAATCAATTTATGTACATTCAGGTTGATGAGTATCAGGATGTAAATCACTCTCAGTATCATCTGATTTCTCTGCTGGCCCGACCGCAGAATAATATATTTGTAGTTGGTGATGACTGGCAGGGTATTTATGGTTTTCGGGGAGCTGATATCAGCAATATTCTGGAGTTTGAACATGACTATCCTGAGGCTGAGGTGATTAAACTTGAGCGCAATTACCGCAGCTCCAATAATATTATTTCGGCATCTAATCAGCTGATCAATAATAACAGTCAAAATAAAGTTAAAGAAGCCTGGACTGAAGCAGATGATGGAGCCCCAATCTTTGTGGCCCGGGCAGAAAGTCCCCTGGTGGAGGCAAAATATATCTGCAAACGGATCAATCATTTAGTTGATTTTTATAACTATAAACTGAGTGATATTGTTATTTTATGCCGCAGTCACTTTCAATCAATGCAGCTGCAGAATCAGCTGCCCAAATTTAGAATTCCCCACCAGCTGGTAGGAGGAGTTAGCTTTTTTGACCGCCAGGAAATCCGCTATTTTGTTAATTATCTTAAACTGCTGGTTAATCCCAATGATCGACTGGCACTAAAGCGATTATTTAGAATTGAGGTCCATGGAGTTGGAGAAATCCTGCTGAGCGAGATCACTAAATATGCTCGCGAAAATAAAATGAAAATTACTGATGTTTTTGAGAGTCCGACTGTAGTAAAAGGGATAGGTAATAATAAAGCTGCAAATATTATTGAATTTCAGCGGCGGGTGATTGACAGCATCTTTGATCTGCGAGAAGAAAAGCTGCCAATGCATAAGAAGGCAGTGGAACTCTATGCTCGAGTTGATTTTGATCAGAATGTGCTGGCAGAACTTGATGATCCTGAGGGAAGAAAAAAATATATGAATATGTTTTTAGAAGATATGGCTGACTTTCAGAAAAATAAACCCGGGCGTGGACTTTATGATTATCTGTTAATTAATAAACTGATTGCAGATAAGGATATTACTGAAGATACTCAAGAAAAGGTAAAGGTGATGACAGCTCATTCGGCTAAAGGACTGGAGTTTCCGGTAGTTTTTATTATCGGAGCCGAGGAAGAGGTTTTTCCCCATTTAAAGAGTCTGGAAGAAAAGGCAGCAGGTTTAAATCCCTATGCAGTCGAAGAAGAGCGGCGTTTATTTTATGTGGCAATGACCCGGGCGGAAAAATTACTATTTATTTCCTTTGCCAACAGGAAGGTTTCTGGAGACCAGGGCCAGTATAAGCAGATTGTACCTTCCAGATTTTTATATGAACTGCCGGAACAGCGGCTTGATTTTACCAGTGTTGAAGCTAAAAAAGGTGGATCAGGGATTCAGATGCGAAAAAATGTAGAAGTGATTTGATAGGGTTGATAGGGTACCGGGTACTTGGAAATAATTTCCAAGTACCCGGTACCAAATATACTGTACTTTTTTTCGTCTGAACTGTCCTAAAGTACAGTTGTATTAATCTAAAAGTGTGCTAGAATTAAATTAGAGTTAAGCAAGAAGATAAAAAAAAAGAAGTAAGTCAAATTCGAATTAAAGCTTTTGTAAAATTCAGAAGCTTTAAAATAATAATCAAGGAGAGTGGTATTTATGGCAATGAGTAAAGAAGAAGTTAAGGCAGCAGTTGTTGAAGTTATGAAAAAGGCATCGATTGACAAGGATTTTCGTAATATGGTTTTAGATGATCCAGCAGAGGCTCTTGCAGAAGTAAGTGGTGGTAAAAAGCTTCCAGATGGTTACAAACTTAGTTTTGTAGAGGGGGATCCAGAAGCAGATGAAACTCTTACTTTACCTAAACTACAGGCAGATTTAAGTGATGAAGATTTAGAGGAGGTTTCTGCAGCTGGTTTTTGTACTATTATGTATTTTGGCTAGTAAAATAAAAAATTAGATTTTTGATAGAAATGGTATGATTTATTAGAAGCAGTAGGAGTTCTAAAATAACTTTTACTGCTTTTAATATTATTAAAACTTTGTTCAAAAGTTTAATTATAATCATTAAATTTAAATTAATGACTATAAAATTATTTTCTGGAGGCTTAAACAATGAATAATAAAAATACATCTCTGCAAAATTTACACTGGTCAAAATATAATAAAATATTAAAATCCAAAAAATACGGCTATTTACTTTATAATTCTCTAACTAACAGTCTTGCCAATCTGGATAATGGTACTTATTCTGAAATACAAAAGATTAAAAAAGATCCCAAAAATTATGATTACAGTAAAAAACCGATGCTTTATTTACAACTTTTACAGAATAAAATTTTAGCAGCTCCTAATGAAGAAGAAGATACAATTAATCAGCGCAAACTAAAAAAAAGACAGCAGCAGTATGACAGTCACAAACTAACCTTAGCAATTGCACCTACTACTGCCTGTAATTTTAACTGCAGTTATTGTTTTGAAGCCAATAAAAAATCATCTTTTATTACAGAGGAAATAGAAAATGAAATTATTAATTTTATTAAAAGATTTTTTCCTTTAAAAGGAATGCACATTAACTGGTATGGAGGAGAACCACTCCTGGCATTTGATAAGATTAAAAGTTTAAATAAAAAAATTGAAGATTTAGATGTCCCTTATCAGTCAAGTATAATAACTAACGGCTATCTTTTCGATACAAATAAAATTAAAGAGTTAAAGGACTTAAAACTACAGCTGCTGCAGATTACTGTAGATGGGCCAGCAGAAATCCATAATCAGCGGCGTACTTTAAAAAATGGAAAAGGTACTTATCAACAAATAATGAATAACATATCTGAAATTTTAAGCTCAGACTGGACCGGCATTTTAAAATTAAGAGTTAATGTTGATCGAAATAATCTTCAAAGTTTTGCTGAATTTTATCAAAAAACTAAAAAGGAATTTCCTTCTGAACAGTTAAAAATTTATCCAGGAATTATAAGTGATTTGAGTCAGGATAACTTAGATCTCGGCTGTGCCTTTGATCGAGCTGAAGAAATGAATTTTTACTTAAAATTATTTGAAGATTATGGTATTAAAGCTGATTCCTTTTATCCTGCAAGAAAAGTTCAAAGCTGTATTGCAGACACAAAAAACGCCTATGTTATTGGTCCTACAGGTAATCTTTATAAATGTTTAAATGATATAGGTGTGGAAAAAATGAAAGTTGGAAACATAACAAATCAGCAAGTAGAGAATAGAGATTTATTATCAAGGTATCTCATAGCTTCTGATCACTATCAAATAGAAGAATGCAAAAATTGCTTTTATCTTCCTGTTTGTAATGGAGGTTGTCCTAAAAAAAGAATAAAAAACTTAGCTGGAGATAAAAATGAAGACTTTTGTCTGAAATTTAAGGGTAATTTTAAAAAAATGCTGGAAACTTATTATCAAATAAAAATGGAGAATAATGAAAGTAACTAAAGACTTAGGAAAGTAGGTGATCAGGTGCTAAAAACTATAAAAATTATTTTTATTATGGTTTTCGCCTCAATTATTTTAAGTGGCTGCACAAATGATTTAAATACTGAAAGCAGTCAGGAGTTCATAAAAATAGCGGCGGTATATCCTGTGAATCAAATTGATACTACTACCGCTTTTTGGAACGGCATAGAATTAGCTGTTAGAGAAATAAATCAAAATGGTGGTATTAATAATAAGGAACTAGTAGTAGAAAAATATGATGACTCTGCTTCTGTAACAGAAGGGCTCGAAATTGCAGAAGTTTTGAGTCAAGACCAGGAAATTAAAGCAGTCATTGGACACTGGAATTCCAGTGTGACTTTAGCAGCAGCGGCAATCTATGAAGAGAATAAAAAAATAATGATTACACCTGCTTCTACATCTCCCAGAATAAATCAACAGGGATATAAATATATTTTTCAGCATATTTCAGATGACAAAAAATTTGCAGAAATGATGGCAGAGCTTGCCTTAAAAGAAAATTATAAAAGAATAGCAGTTTATTATGCTGATGATGAATATGGATTTGAGCTTTCAAACTATTTTATTAGATCTGCAGAAAATAAGAAAATAAATATTATAGATCGGATCCCAATAGTTATTGAGCGGGAGAGAGTTTTTAAACTTTTAGAAAAGTGGGAAGTTCTGGATGTAGAGGCTGTATTTATTGCAGATGTTCTTTCTGAGAGTGGTAGAATTCTCCGTCTATTTGCTGATGCAGATAGTGAACTGCCAGTTATTTCTGCGACAGGTTTTAATCGGAAAAACTTTATCAAAGATTACAGTCATTATCTTCCTGTTAGTTATTTAAGTACCACCTTTAATCCAGAGAGCAGTAATGAAAATACACAAAATTTTATAAACTCATATAAAAAGGAATATAATGATCTACCTGATATGTGGAGTGCCCATGCTTACGAAATCATTGGAATCTTGGCTGAAGTGTTAAAGAAATCAGACATGAATTCTGCAGTTGATATTGCTGAAAATTTAAAACAGATTTCCAAATTTAAAGGGTTAACAGGAGATTTGAATTATAGTCAAACTGGAGTATTAAAAGGACAGGATAAATATATAAAAATCATTAAAGAGGGTAAAATTTCTTACATGATAAATTCTGAAATGGTTGGAGGAATTTATAATGAGTGATAATAAAATTTTTGCTAGTTTTTCAAAGGAAGAAATGCACTCACCAGAAAATTTAAATCAGCTTATAAAAATTGTTTCCCGGAAAGATATTTTTGTTTCTCTAGCATTTTTCTTGATTTTGATAGTTTTTATTAGCTGGAGTATATTGGGGAATATACCCAGTAGGATTAGTGGCACAGGGGTTTTAATGGCAGGTGGTGGGATTAAAGATATCAGCCATAATTTTGAAGGTTTAATTACAGACATAAGTGTTCGAGAAGGAGATTTAATTGAAGCAGGAGATATTGTAGCGAGAATTGATCAGGCTGAATTAATTGATAAAATTAAAGAATCTAAATTAGGATTAGAGCAAAATAATATTCAAGATCAGGAAGAACTATTCTCTGAAATAAAAAAGATGCAGGCTGAATATGGGGATAGATCTCAGGTAAAAACTGATTTTTCTGGTCGTGTATTAGAAATTGAGTTTAATAGAGGAGATTATCTTAATCAACATCAAACACTTCTTAGTCTGGAAGAACATAAAGCTGCTGAAAGAGAACTAGAGGGATTTATTTATGTTTCAGCTTTCGAAGGTAAAAAAATTAAAAGGGGAATGGATGTTAAAATTTCTCCTACTTTTTTAAAAAAAGAAGAATATGGCTTCATACTGGCTAAAGTTATTAAAGTTTCTGATTTTCCTGTCTCAAAAAGCAGATTAAATAAAATTTTTGGCAGCACAGGTCTATCAGAAATGTTTGAGAATAGGCAGGGGATTGTAGAACTTCAGGTGGAATTGATAACAAATAAAGATAATTTTTCCGGCTTAGAATGGACATCTGGAAGTGGACCAGAACTTAAAATAAGCAGCGGTAGTCTTTGTGATGCTCTGATAATAGTAGATCAGCAAAAACCAATAGAGTTATTATTCCCTCTAAATTTAGGAGGTGAATAATCTTGCTGAAAATATTAAATAAAGTAATTAAAAAACTTAAATTTTATAAAAATAGAATCAAAGTTCCTACAGTGCTTCAAATGGAGGGAGTAGAATGTGGAGCAGCCTCACTGGCAATGATATTAGCCTATCATGGAAGATTTGTACCTTTAGAGAAATTAAGAATAGAGTGTGGAGTTTCTAGAGATGGAAGTAAAGCCAGCAATATTTTAAAGGCAGCACGCAATTATAATTTGAATGCTTATGGAAAAAGAGTACTTCCTGAAAAGTTAAGAAATAGAAAAGAACCGGCAATTATTTTCTGGAATTATAATCATTTTTTAGTTTTTGAGGCTTATCATAATGGGAAATTTTATCTAAATGATCCGGGAGTTGGTCCCAGACAGGTAAATAGTGAAGAATTCAATAAAGCTTTTACTGGCATAGCATTATTTTTTGAGAAAGCTAAAGAATTTGAAAAAGGTGGTAACAAAAAAAGTACAGTTAAATCACTTTTGAAGAGATTGGAAGCCTCAAAACTTGCATTATTTAATATTTTCTTTATAAGTTTAATGCTGGTGATACCAGGACTTCTTATTCCTATATTTTCTCGTATTTTTATAGATGAAATTTTAATTAAAAATAATATTGACTGGAGAAGCGCTCTTTTATTTGGGATGATAGGTACTGCTTTTTTTCGAGGTCTTTTAACCTGGTTTCAACAGCATTATTTATTAAAACTTGAGAGCAAAGTTTCGATTAGCAGTTCAGCCAAATATTTATGGCATATTTTAAGACTTCCTATTGAATTTTTTAGTCAAAGAAGTGCTGGTGATATAAGTAGTAGAGTAAGTAGTAATAATAAAATTGCTGTTTTATTATCTCGAGAGCTGGCTACAACTTTTTTTAGTTTAATTACAATTGTTTTTTACTTTTTTTTGATGTTAAAATATGATCCGCTTTTAACTTTGATTGGAGTTACAGCAGCTGTGATTAATTTCATCTTATTATATTATTTTTCAAAAAAAAGAGAAGTCACTAACACAAGACTTTTAATTGATAGAGGTAAAATGATGGGGGTTTCGATGTCAGGACTGGAAATAATTGAAACTTTAAAAGCCACTGCTTCTGAATCCGATTTTTTTGCTCAGTTGTCAGGTTATCATGTTCGAGCAGTCAATTCTGAGCAGGAATTAGAACAAACAACCCGTTATCTTGCTTCGGTACCAGAATTTTTAAAATTGCTTACAATAGTATTGATCTTAATAATTGGCACCTATAGAGTATTGAATGGCTATTTAAGTATAGGTATGCTTGTTGCATTTCAGTCTTTAATGATTGCATTTATGGTTCCCGTAGGGAATTTAGTAAACTTAGGCAGCACTGTTCAGGAAATTAAAGGAGATTTAAAAAGGCTGGATGATGTGATGGATTATCCGGTTGATCCGAATACAGAAAAAGAAGAAGACTATAGTAACTTTCCTAAAAAATCATTAAGTGGGAGAATAAGTATTAAAAATTTAACTTTTGGTTATAATCCGTTGGAAGAACCCCTGATAAAAGACTTCAATCTGGAGTTAGAACCAGGTTTTAGAGTTGCTCTGGTTGGTGGTTCTGGCAGCGGGAAATCTACAATTGCTAAATTAATTACTGGTTTATATAAACCATGGGATGGTAAGATTTTGTTTGATGGAAAAGAGCAAATTGAAATACCAGAACTAATTTTTACTGATTCTCTTTCCTTTGTTGATCAAGAAATTACTGTTTTTTCTGGTACTGTAGCTGAAAATCTGAGTCTCTGGGACTCTACAATATCAGAGTCTGATTTAATTAAAGCAGCTAAAGATGCCTGTATTCACTCTGTAATTACCGCTAGAGAAAATGGTTATGATTCTCTACTGGTAGAGGGAGGAAAGAATTTTAGTGGTGGAGAAAAACAGAGATTAGAAATTGCTCGTTCTTTAGTTAATAACCCTAATATCCTGGTTATGGATGAGGCAACAAGTGCTTTAGATCCTAAAACTGAATTAGAAGTTGATAAAAATATTAAGCGCCGCCGATGCACCAGTATTATAGTTGCACATCGCTTGAGTACTATTAGAGATTGTGATGAAATCATTGTTTTAAAAAATGGTGAAATAGTACAGCGGGGTACTCATGAAGAACTGATAGCTGAAGCAGGAGAATATGCCGAGCTGGTTAATTTAACGTAGAATTTTTAAGGAGGTGTGAGGAATGGAAAAAGAAGAATTTGATAAAAAATTTCTTCAAAAAAAAGAGCAGGAAAACAAACATATGCAGGCTGCATTAACTAAAATTTTAAATATAATTGATCAGAAAAATAATTCATCAGAGATGTTACTTCTGAGTAATGACTCTCCTCTCTTAACAGCATTTAGTTTAGTAGCAGATTATCATAATATTAAAATTGAAGCAATTCCTGAAAAGTCAAAGACAGATTTAAAAAGCATTTGTGATGTTGTAGGTGTTAGATACAGGCAGGTTTTACTTGAAGGTGACTGGTGGCAGCAGGATTCTGGACCTCTGATTGCTTATCTTAAAGCAGATCAATCACCTGTTGCCTTATTACCAGAATCTAATGGTAAATACACTTTATATAATCCCTTAACAAAAGCAACCCAAAAGGTTGATGTTGATCTGGCTGAAAAATTAAAAAAAACAGCAATTTATATTTATAAATCTTTTCCAAATAAAGCCCTGACGACTAAAGACCTACTGCTTTTTGGACGCCAGAGCTTTAGTTTAAAAGATATATTATTTTTATTTTTAAGTGGAATAATGGGAGGAATTTTAGCTTTAGCAATTCCGAGAGCTTCTGCTATTATATTTAATGTTATAATCCCTGAAGGAGAAAAAGGAGAGATCTGGCAGCTTGCTGTAATCTTACTTGCCGCTGTTATAGCAAAATCTCTTTTTGAGCTAACACGTTCATTTTCTTTTGTTCACATAAAAAACAAACTTTCTTTTTCACTTCATGCTGCTGTCTGGGATAGAATTTTAGCACTTCCTGTTTCTTTTTTCAAAGATCATCAGGCTGGTGAGCTGGCACAAAAAGCGATGGGTATAATTAAAATAAAGGATTTATTTAATGATCTGGTAATTACTTCAATTTTAGCTGGATTATTTTCGGTTTTTTATTATTTATTTATGTTTTCGATCTCACCTGGTCTGACGCTTACAGTAACTTTGATAATTTTATTAACATTTCTACTAACTTTGAGTCTTGCCCTGCTGCAGTTAAAATATAAACGGGAGTTACAAAAAGAAATAAACCAATTATCAGCTTATCTTTTTCAAGTTATCAGTGGAATTTCAAAAATCAGGGCGGCAGCAGCGGAAAATAGATTTTTCTTTCACTGGACAGAAAAATTCACCAGACAGAGAAAGCTAACTTTAAAGGCACAGAGTTTTGATAATTATTTAACTGCTTTTACTGCCTTTTTACCACTTGTTTCCGCAGTTTTTATTTTTTATTTTGTTTCGGTAAATGAAATTTTAAGCATAGGAGATTTTATCGCTTTTAATGCAGCGTTTATTGCTTTTCAGGCCGCGATTATTTCTTTAAGTTTATCATTGATAAAAGTTTTAGATGCCAGAATATATTTAGACAATATGAAATGCATTTTGAAAACACTACCTGAAGACACTGAAAGAAAAAAAATAGTATCTAACTTTGAAGGTGAAATTGAAGTTAATAATTTAAGCTTTAAATATAAGAATAATGAAAATCAAATTTTGGAGAATCTGAACTTTAAAATTAAGCCTGGAGAGTATGTAGCTTTTGTTGGTCCCTCAGGCAGTGGAAAATCAACTCTACTTCGCCTTTTACTTGGTTTTGAAAAAGCACAAATAGGTAGTATTTATTATGATGATTATAATTTAGATAAATTGAGTGTTAAGGAACTTAGAAAAGAATTGGGAATAGTGCTGCAGGACAGTCAATTGATGAGTGGTAGTATCTATAGTAATATTATAGGTTCCAGCATTGATTTAAATGTAGAAGATGCCTGGAAAGCAGCAAGAGCAGCAGGATTGGAAGATGATATAAGAAATATGCCGATGGGAATGCATACTATTATTAATCAGGGACAGCAGAGTTTATCTGGCGGCCAGAAACAGAGACTTTTAATTGCCCGTGCTGTAGTGAAAAAGCCGAAATTAATATTTTTTGATGAAGCGACAAGTGCACTTGATAACAAGACTCAATCTTTAGTTACTACTGCTATGAATCAATTTAAAGCAACAAAGATTATTATTGCCCATCGCTTGAGTACAATAAAAGAATGTGATCGGATTTTTGTTTTAGCTAATGGCAGAATTGTAGAGACCGGAGATTATAAATCTTTAATAAAAAAAGGTGGTCTTTTTAAAAATCTTGTAGAAAGACAAATGGTATAAAAATCATCTACTTTCATAAATTTTTATTATTTTAAAAGGAGATATTCTTTTTGTGAAGAAATAGATAATTAAGTTTGACTTTTTATAATTTTTAATTAATTTAGGGGGAAAAAAATGAATTATCACTTTGTTCCCTATTTAATACCACTTGCAATATCGTTTACTGTTATGATAATTCTAGCATTTTATAGTTACAAAAATTGTAACGTTAAAGGGGCAAAAGCTTTTGTTTTAAATATGATTCTGGGAGCAATTTGGGCAGGAGCTAATGCTCTGGAAATGGCAGGAAGTGATTTTTCTACTAAGATTATCTGGGCTAATTTACAATACCTGGTTTATGCTTTTGCACCCTTAGTCTGGTTAACTATGGTACTGCAGTTTAGCAGCCGTGAAAATCTAGTTAATAAAAAAAATTTGGTATTGATGTCAATTATACCTGTGATTACAGTTTTTTTGGCCTGGACAGATCAATATCATGGGTTAATTAGATCTAATTTTGCCTTAAAAATGGCTGCTAATTTTAGTTACATTACTAAAGATTATGGTCCCTGGTTCTGGGTGCATTTTGTTTACAGCTATTTTCTTAATCTTTCGACAGTATATTTTTTACTTAAAACTGTCTGGTTAAATAATAAGGCATATCGAAAGCAGGCATTTTATCTTTTGACTGGTTTTTTGATTTTAATGATTAGTAACTTTTTATATGTAAGTAAATTGACACCTCTACCAGAATTTGATTTTTCTCCGATTACTATTAGTATTTCCGGTTTAATAATAGCCAGAGGTATTTTTCATTTCCGTTTATTTGATATTGTGCCTGTTGCTAGAGCAACTGTAATTGAAAATATTAATTCCGGTATGATTGTAATTGACACCCAGAATAGAATAATAGATATTAATCCTAAAGCTGAATCAATGTTTAAGATAAAAAATGAAGATATTTATGGAAAAAATTTAAAAGACTTATCAGTCCAATTAGTAAATATTTATGAAGATATGAAAAATGAACAAAATCAGCAGCAGGAATTAACTTATTTTGATCAGAAAAATAAACATTATTATGAACTTTTTATCTCTACTATAAAAGATTATCGGCAGAAAAAAGCAGCAGATATTCTTATAATTAATGATGTTAGTAAAGTAAAAAAAGCGCGGGACCAGATAATTAAACAGCAGCAGAAGCTTGCAGTTAAAGAGGAAAGAGAAAGACTGTCTAGAGATTTACATGATAATTTAGGTCAAGTACTTAGTTTTTCCAATGTACAAATTCAGGCAGCCCGGAAAGAACTAAAAAATGAAAACTTCAAAAAAACTGATAGATATTTAAAAAGGCTTAACCAGATTATAAATAATGCTCATAAAGATGTTCGAGAATATGCTTACAGTATTAGAAATGATTATTACAGTAAGCAGAATATTAATCAACTTTTTAAAAATGAAATTTCTTATTTTGAAAATAACTGTCATCTAGTAATTAAAACAAAATTCAAAGAAAAATTTAATTATAATTTTGGAACTGAAGAGATAACTCAGCTGCATTTTATTTTAAAAGAGGCTCTGACAAATATTCTAAAACATGCAGAAGCAGAGATTATCTGGGTTGAATTGGTAGAGGAAAACGGAATAAAGTTAGTTATTAAGGATAACGGAAAAGGAATTACAGTTGAAGATTATAATTCAGGATCAGGTTTAAGTATTATGAAGGAAAGAACACATTTAATTGGAGGCGTTTTTAAAATAAATTCTGAACCACAAAAAGGTACATCTATTATTGTTAACCTGTCAAATCTAGAAAGTAGTATTTAAATTTAAAGGGGGGTGGATTATAATGAAAGTTCTAATTGCAGACGATCACCCGCTTTTTATAGAAGGATTAACAAATTTATTAAAAGCAGAAGATTTTATAGAAATTGTTGCTGTGGCTCATAATGGTAAGGAAGTTGTCGAACTAGCACTTGCTCAAAAACCGGATGTAATCTTAATGGATATTTCTATGCCTATTTTAAATGGAATTGAAGCAACTAAGGAAATAAAAAATAGATTGCCAGAGTGTAAAATTTTGATTTTAACAAGTTTTGAAGAGGAAGATAGTTTATTTACGGCAATTAAAGCCGGTGCTTCTGGATATTTACTTAAAAGTTTGAATGGAGATGAACTTTTAAATAGTTTATCGGATATAAATGAAGGGAAAAACCCTTTTTCTGCAGGTTTAGAGGAACAGCTGCTCGAGCAATTGCAAAAAAATATGATGATGCAGGAAGAACGCGATTTATTATTTAGAAAATTAAGTGAAAGACAGCTAGAAGTAGTGAAATATCTATCAAAAGGCTTAACTTATAATGAAATTGGAGATAAATTGTATTTGAGTGAAAGAACAATAAAATATCATATTGAACAAATAAAGGAAAAATTAAATATAAAAACTCAAAGTCAAATTATTTCTTTAGCAGATAAGTATTAATAATTAATTGTAGGTAAATTGGATAGCTTTTTACTTGACAGAACTAAAATTGAGTGATACACTTTTATATAACTTAAAAAGAAAATAAAAATCATCAAGAGCGGTGGAGGGACTGGCCCTTTGATACCCGGCAACCTACTTAAAATCTTTAGTAAGGTGCTAATTCCAGCATTTCCAGAAGGGAATGATAGATGAGAGGCAATTAAATCCTCTCAGGAGGATTTTTTTCATTTCTAACTGCTCTTGATATTTGGAGCAGTTTTATTATTTTTTAGAGGGTGATGAGCATTGATAAAAATTGAAAACTTAACTAAACACTATTATGCAGCCCAGGGGAGAGTTGAAGCAATCAATGGTCTCAATCTGGAAGTTGATGATGGTGAGATATTTGGAATGATTGGACCCAGTGGAGCCGGTAAAAGTACTCTGATTCGAATGCTTAATTTACTGGAAAAACCTACTTCGGGGACCATAAATATTAATGGGACAGATTTAACAGAACTCAGTTCTCAGAATTTGAGGGCAGCCAGACAGAAGATAGGTATGATTTTTCAGCATTTTAATCTTCTGTCTTCACGTACAGTGCTGGGCAATGTAGCCTTCCCCCTGGAAATTGCAGGAGTGGGAAAGAAGAAGAGAAGAAAAAAAGCGAAAGAATTAATTGAACTTGTAGGCCTATCAGACCGGGCAGATCACTATCCGGCCCAGCTATCTGGAGGTCAGAAGCAGAGAGTTGGTATTGCTAGAGCTCTGGCAAATGATCCGGATTTACTTTTATCTGATGAGGCCACTTCTTCTCTGGACCCGGAAAGCACAAAATCTGTACTTGAACTTCTGGGAGAAATCAGGGATGAGATGAACCTGACAATCATCTTAATTACTCATGAGATGGGAGTAATTAAAGATATCTGTGATCGGGTTGCTGTTCTGGAAGCCGGGCAGATAATTGAAGAAGGTTCGATAATTGATATTTTTTCTAAGCCGCAAAAAGCATTGACCAAAAAATTTATCAGTTCAGTTATTGATTTTGACTTACCTGAACGTATAATTAAATATGTTAAAACTGAAAGACCGGGAGAATTAATTAGAATTTCTTTTGTTGGCGAAAAGACTCATGATCCCTATATTTCTGATCTGGTAAAACATTATTCAGTTGATGCAAATATTTTATATGGAAATATTGATGAGATTCAGGGAGTGCCCTTTGGTACCCTGGTTTTAGATCTGGAAGGACAGCTAACTAATATTGAAGAAAGTATTGCCTATCTAAAAAGCCAGGGCTTGAGAGTTGAGGTGTTAGACAATGTTTGATTTGATTACAGAATTAGCCCGCTACAATGATTTAATGATCAGCGGTTCTTTAGAAACTTTATATATGGTGGCAATGTCATTATTTTTTGCGATTGTAGGGGGAATTCCACTCGGAGTTTTAACTACGATTACCAGACAGGGTCATATACTGCCCAATAAGCCGCTTAATTTTATCCTGGATGGGATAATTAACATCGGGCGCTCGATTCCTTTTATTATTTTAATGGTTGCAGTTATTCCTTTTACCCGGATGATTGTGGGTACTTCTATTGGAACCAATGCTGCAATTGTACCCCTTTCGCTGGCAGCTATTCCCTTTATGGGAAGAGTTACAGATAATGCTATTTTAGAAATTGATCAGGGAGTGGTAGAATCAGCTCAGTCCATGGGCGCCAGTCCTTTACAGATTGTGTTTAAAGTATTATTACCAGAATCACTGCCGGCAATTATTCTCGGCCTGACCCTGACTGCCATTAGTTTAGTCAGTTATTCAGCGATGGCAGGAGCGATTGGCGGAGGTGGTCTCGGCGATATTGCAATCCGCTATGGATATCAGCGATTTCAGCTGGCTGTTATGCTGGAGACTATAGTTATCCTGGTGATTATGGTCCAGCTGATCCAGTATGCAGGGAATCAGATAGCTTCATTTTTTGATCATAAGGCTTAACTGGTTAAGTATTTACTATTTTCAAACTAATACTTAAGATATTATTGAGTAGGAATAAGGAATTTTTTCTGGCAAAAACACACAGAGCCAGAATTAATTTAATAAATTTATAACAAGTAGAAGAGGAGAGATAATTATGTTAAAGAAAACAATTTTAATTTTAGTGCTTTTAACTTTCGTGTTTGCTGGTGCTGTTCAGGCTGATAATCATGTACTTAAGATTGGTGCAACTCCTGTACCCCACTCTGAGATTTTAAATTTTATTAAGGATGATCTTGCTGACAAGGGAGTTAAATTGGAAATAGTTGAGTTTACTGATTATGTAACTCCAAATATTGCTTTAAGTGATGGCAGTATTGACGCTAATTTTTTCCAGCATGTACCTTATCTAAAAAGGTTCAATGCTGACCGCGGTCTGAATTTAGTTTCGGCAATTAAAGTTCATGTTGAGCCAATTGGTTTATATTCCAACAAATATACAAGTTTAGAAGAAATTCCAGAAGGTGCTTCAATTGCTATTCCAAATGATCCATCTAATGAAGGCCGGGCTTTAATTTTACTGCACAATAATGATCTTATTACCCTGGATGATCCAACAAACTTAAGTGCAACTCCAATTGATATTGTGGAAAATCCAAAAAACTTAAACTTTGAAGAATTAGAAGCAGCACAGCTGCCAAGAGTTTTACCTGATGTAGCAGCAGCAGTAATCAATACTAATTATGCTTTAGAGGCTGATTTGAATCCTCTGGAAGATGCTTTAATTATGGAAGGTAGTGACTCACCGTATGTTAATGTAGTTGCTGTTAGAAAAGGAGACCAGGACAGCGAAAAAATTCAGACTCTAAAAGAAGTTATTCAGTCTGAGAAAGTTAAAGAATTTATTCTGGAAAAATACGAAGGTGCTGTAGTACCAGCATTTTAATTTGAATTTAGAAACTTAATTTAAATATTGTTAAACAGAGGGAGCAGTTTTCAGGACTGTTCCTTTTTTGTTTTTTAGCAAAAAATGGTGTATAATAAAGAATAGAAAGCAGAAAAACTGAGGTGGAAATTATGAGTAAAAGCCTGGCAGCTGTGGTAAATATAATTCGTCTTATGAAAGACTCGGATGTAAAAATAAGCAAAAAGGCACTATTTTTAGTACCTCTTGCCTACCTTATTTTCCCTTTTGATCTGGTGGGAGATTTTTTTCCAATTCTGGGTCAAATTGATGATGTTGCAGTTTTTGTAGTAATGTGGCCTATTTTAAGAACTATTTTAAAAAAATATCAGAGTGGGGATCCAGAAGTTGAAAAAGAGAAAAAGGATCCAGAAGCTATAGATATTGATGATTATACAGTTGAATAATAAATAGATAACTCTACAGCCTGAATCAAGGTTGTAGAGTTTTTTTATTTTTGGAAAATAATTTTTAAAAAACCTTGACAAGACAAATTAATGGGATTATAATAACAGTGTACCAGTTAACTAGTGCACTAATAAATAAGAGAGGAGGAAGCAGATGGATATTGATTTTAATGCCGCCTATCCGATCTACGAACAGGTAATAGACGAAATAAAGAAAGAAATAGTAAGAGGAGAATTAAGTGCCGGAGATAAACTTCCGTCACAGAGGAAACTGGCTCGAAAAATTGATGTTAATCCAAATACGGTTCAGAGGGCATATAGGGAGATGGAACAGCGGGGGCTTGTGGAAACCAAAAGAGGTAAAGGCACATTTATAAAGGATGATGATCAGGTAATGGTAGAAATAAAAAAAGAAATGGCTGCAACAGCAGTTTCGAATTTTATAGACGAAATGATTTCACTGGGATTTGAAAAGGAAAATATTTTAAGTAAAGTTGAGACTAATCTCAAAAGGAGGGACGATAATGAATGAAAATATAATTGAGGTCAGTAATTTGAAAAAGAAATTTCCCGGGGTCCAGGCTCTTAAGGGTGTAAATCTAAATATACCTGAGGGAATGATAACCGGAATTGTAGGGCCCAATGGCAGTGGTAAATCGACCATGTTAAAGATTATCAGTGGTTTGATTGTCAAAGATGAGGGGCAGGTAAATATTAATCGGAAAAATAAGCAGAGACATTTAATGCAGGATATTGCATTTTTACCGGAGATTAATCATCTTTACCGCTGGATGACAATTTCGGAGATGATAAGATTTCACGAGGATCAATTTTTAGATTTTTCCCCTGAAAAAGCAAATGAGCTGCTGGATTTTATGAATCTTAAACTGGAGCAAAAAATTAATAATCTTTCCAAAGGGATGGTGGCCAGACTTAAATTAATTTTAGTTTTAAGCCGTTCTGCAGAAATTTTAATTCTGGATGAACCTCTGGCTGGTATTGACCCAGCTTCGCGAGAAAGAATATTGGAAAGTTTAATCGGCGAATTTGATTCAGCCAATCAGAGTATTATTCTGGCAACTCATGAGATAATAGAAGCAGAAAGATTTTTAGACCATGTAATTTTTATGGAAGCAGGAGAGATATTACTTGAAGGTAATGCTGATGATTTAAGAGCAGAAAAAGGAAAATCGATCAGAGAATTAATCGGGGAGGTATTTGAATGAGAAGTTTACTATCGTTAATTAAAAATGAATTTAAGCAGTTAAATATTTTAATTATAGTTTCAGCACTGATTATTGCAGCCTGGGAGTGGTTTTTACTGACCAGAACAGAGCACTGGCCTCCAGGTGTAAGTTTTGGGCTTGGCTTTATTCCGTTATTTTTTCTGCCGCTGATTATGATCTTTCTGGGCTATAATTCATATCGCAGTGAATGGGGTAATAATACCATTTATTTATTAAAAATTCTGCCCCGTAAAGGTTACGAAATTAATTTTGCCAAGTTTTTTCCTACCTTTGTTTACAATTTAATTTTAAGTGGAGCCCTGATTTTAGTTAATCTTTATTTCCACCAGGATTTTTTAGCAGGAGTATTTCGTCAAATACCGGAAATGCTGGGAAGAGAAGTATTCAGGGAATTTTTAATTCTTGCTTATCTCTCTTATTTAATTACAGGAATTCAAATGTATTTAATTACCCAGTTTTCGTATATCATTGCTTCTTTTTATAATCGTTTTCGACTTTTAATTAGTATTTTAATCTTTATCTTGAGCCATTATTTCATTCTGCGAGTTGGAGGTTTTTTCAATTATTTATTTAACTGGCTGCCCGATTTTCCGGTCACTGTCTTTATGGAAAATCCAGCTGGAGTAACAGAATCCACAATTTATATTGGCTCGGCGCCCTTTGTTGTGATTTTGCTGCTCATGACCGGATTGTTCTTTTTAAATTCCCGCTTAATTGCTTCTGATGTCGATGTATAAAAGGAGGATAAAATGAGTAGAAAAAAATTGATTACTTATCTATTAATTATTTTAACTTTAGTGATGATTGTAGACGTTAAATATGTTCGTTCGGATAATAATTTATTTGAAGGTTTGATTACAGAATCAATTGAGGAAATGATAGGAGCTGAAAATAATTTCTTTCAATATAATTATAATCAGGAAAGTATCAAAGCCGAAAAAGAGGGAAATTTAAGGCTGGGAGCAGACTTTTTAAGAAAAAATGAAGAGATTAACAGCTTCAACCTGGAAAATGAGTTTGGCAGTATTCAGCTTCAGGGAAGTAAGAATCAGGAAATAAATATTGACTATACTCTCAAGGTCCATGCTGAAGATAGAGAGGCAGCAGAAAAATTTATTCAGGATTTAGAAGTCATCTATAATCTTGAGGGATCTAATTTAGAAATCAGTTTAAACCGAAGTCAGACAGAAACTCCCGAACTGATTAAAGTAGTTGAGATCGACTACAAAATCACTGTTCCCGAGGATCTCCAGACAGAATTAATTAATAATTACGGTAAACTTCAGGTTCAGAATTTAAAAGCAGAAGTAAATGGCTCCAACCGCTACGGCAGTACCCGGATCAATAATATAGATAGTGCAGTAGTTCTGAATCTGGCATATGGTGAATCCAGAATTGATAATTTGGGTTCTACTTTAGAATTAGATTCCTCCTATGCAGAAAATACCATAAATAGGGTAGCAGGTAATTTCAAGTTAGAAAGCGCCTATGGCTTTAATAAAATTTCTAATTTAGAGTCTGCTCTGATTATAAACAGCCGTTATGGTGGCGCAGAAATAAGCTCAGCCGCAGATATTGAGATCAACAGCAGATATACTGGCTTTAAAATTAGTGATGTTGAAGGCAAAATAACAGCTGATTCGGAATATGGAGAATTTCAATTAAGTCAAATTGAAGATCTGGATTTAGAGCTGAGATATGCTGATGTAGAAATTACTTCTCTTCCGGATTATGAGCTTTACAGTTATGATCTTAGTACAGAACATGGAAATATTAACGCAGATTTTGCTGCTTCGAGTAATGAAAATAAAGAAGAACTAAACTACCAGGGTCAGCAGGCAAAATATAAAATAATAATAAATTCTGAGTATGGAGATATAAATATTAATTAGTTTTGCTCTCTTAAAACTCTAATCAAATTCTAATCGACCGAACGGTTGACAAAAAAAATATTTAGAGTTATAATAACTACTGACCGGTTAGTCGAGGAAAATTTCATTAGAATTTGAGGAGGCTTTTATGGCCGAGGATACGAGAAACAATATACTAAAGTCAGCTGTTAAGCTTTTTTCTAAAAACAATTATCATGCTGTCTCTATGACAGAGATAGCAAATGGAGCAGATATCAGCAAGGGGACCCTTTACTGGCATTTTGACAGTAAAGAGGAATTATTTAGAGAAATTGCGATTGGTGGAATTAATCACTTTAATAATCTTTTTCAAGATATCGCTCAGAAAGATGTTAGTAGTGATAAAAAGATTAGAGAAATAGTTAAATGTGTATTGGAAACCCTGATTAAACATTTAGGGATAATGGATGTATTTAGGAACAATGTTGAGTTGATCAGCAGAGATTTTAAAGACACACTTGAAACAAAACACCAGGAAAATATAGAAATTGTGACCCAAATTGTTGAACAGGGTATTAATGAGGGCTCAATAAAAAGTGAGGACCCCACTGATATTTCAACAATGATCTTATCAGTCCTGTTTACTCCCCATACTAAGGAGTTATTAGACAATGCAGAAAAGGTCGAGAAAAAAATAAACTTTATTTATGATTTTATAATGAATGGGATTAGCAGAAAGGAGCAATAAGATGAAAAACAAAATGAAAGTTATTACAATGTTTTTAATTGCCTTAATTTTTTTATCTACTCCTGCTGTAATGGCAGCAGAGGAGATCGAGTTAGAAGAGGCTGTAAAGATTTTAATTGAAGAAAATAGGACATTAAAAAATGCTCGTAAAGACATTGAAAAGGCAGAAAAGGACATAGAACTGGCTCAAAGATCTTACTTTCCAACTCTGGACCTGCAGACTTCCTATACTAAAATGGACGAAGGCCAGCAGACTTTACTCGGGACAGGTTCTGATGAAAATTACAGAACTTCTGTTTCTTTAACTCAGCCACTCTGGCTGGGGGGAAAGGTTTCTATGCAGAAGGAAATTGCTAATTATAGTCTGGAAATTTCGAGAACTAAATATGAACAGAGTGTAGAAGATCAGATATTTTCTCTAGTTCAGGCCTATTATGGAGTTCTGCAGGCTCAGGGTATGGTAGAAATTAGAGAAGAAGCTCTAGATATAGTAAATGAACACTTAAGAATAGTAAAAAATAATTTGGAGGCCGGGATTGCGATTCGTCGTGATTTACTGCAGAGTCAGATAGAGCAGAGAAATGCTGAAGAGGATCTGACCACAGCTAAAAATGATTTACAAATTGCCCGGAGGCGGCTGGCTCAGCTTTTAACTACAGAGAAAATATATGAGCCCAGTGATCCAGAAATCAATTTTAAACTGGAATTAGAACAGCAAAAACTATTTAACACAGCATTAGCAAATGATCCCCAGCTTATGATTTTGGAATTAAATAAAAAGATTATTAAATTAAGACAGAAGTTAGAAGGGCAGTATTATCGTCCCAGTGTTTCTCTCAATGGTTCTTATGACTGGCAGGGTCCAGAATTTATGGACGAAAAAAGCTGGTCGATGACTCTAGGAGTGAATGTCCCTCTTTATGATGGAGGTAAAGGTAATGTTAATGCCGAAAAACAAGAGTTAGAATTAGAAAAAGTAGCTAATAATCGAAATGATTTATTAGAGAATATAGATATAGAGGTAGAGGAATCTATTTTAACTGTCAAAGAAAATAAAGAGGCAATTGAGTTAGAACAGCTTTCTTTAGAAAATGCTGAAGAAAACTTAGAAATAGCTAATAAAAGTTATGAGGCCGGGGTAGCAAGTAACACTGAGGTAATTGATGCTCAGAGTACTTACAATCAGGCTCAGATATCTTTATTACAGGCAGAATATGATTATGAAATAGAGTTATTTAAAACAATATATAAAAGTGGCCGCTTAAAAGAATATTTTGGAGATGTGATAAATAATGAAAAATAAACATAAAACTCTTAGTTTTTTAATAATTTTACTTTTGCTCAGTTCTCCCGTACTGGCTCAGCAGGAGACCCAGATTGTGGAGACTACAGAGTCAGTCGTTGATGATATAAGTTTAAATGAACAGATAACAGGAATCCTGACACCAGTTAAAAATGTGAATATTCCAGCTCAGGTTGGAGGAGTAGTCGATCGTGTAAATATAGCTCTTGGTGATCGAGTTGAGGCAGAAGCTGAATTAATTAAAATTAATGATGAAGCGCTTAGAATCAGAAAAAGACAGGCTCAGGCTGCCCTGGATAGTGCTCGTGCTAATTATCAGCAGCTCAAAAATGGAGCAACCGAAGAAGAACTGGCCAGAGTTAGAGCTTCCTATGAAAATGCAAAAGCCAGTCTGGAAAGTGCACAGACCAATTTGAAATTAATGCAGGAATTGTATCAGGAGCGCCGAACCCTGGAACAGCAGCTGGTAAATGCAGAACAGCAGCTCAATAATGCCCGGCAGCAGCTTCAGACTTCAAAACAAAACCTGAATCAGGCGGAAATAAATTACAATCAGGCTAAAAGAGAATATGAACGCTCTAAAAATTTATATCAAGATAATGTCATTTCGGAAAAAGCATATGAAAATGCAGAAAGTGCTTATAAAAATGCAGAATCAGTATATAAAAGTGCTCAAATTTCTGTTGACCAGGCCGAGACTTCTCTGGCAGCAGCCAAGAAAAACTATCAACTAGCAAAGGAAACTTATAATAATCCTACCTCTTTAAAACAGCAGTTAGAAAATGCTCGCAGTCAGGTAAATAGTGCCCAGACAAATTTAAAAGTGGCCAGGGCTAATTTGGAGGAAACAGAAAGAGGTCCCAGAAAAGAAAGAATAAGAGCAAGTCTGGCCTCAGTTGAACAGGCAGAGGCAAGCCTGGCAGAAATTGAAGATCAGATTGCTAAAACACAGATTACTGCTCCTTTTTCCGGTTTAGTAAATAAGGTTACTATTGAAGCCGGGGAAATGATTGCTTCCGGACAAATGGTTGTTAATTTAATTAATATTGATCAGTTATATGCTGAGATCAATGTAACTTCAGCCACAGTTTCTGCTATAAAAAAAGATGATCTGGTTGAAGTAAAAGCCGAAACTATGCAGCATTATATTCAGGGGAAGGTAACTAACATTGCTCCTGCTGCAGATCAGGCCAGCAGAACTTTTCTGGTAAAAGTTAAAATTCCTAATCAGGATCACAAATTAAGAGCTGGAATGTTTGCTGATGTAAAAATTACCAAGGGAAAATCTGGCTCAGCAGTAGTGGTTCCAATTGGGAGTATTGTTAATCTTAATAGTGATAACCCCTATTTATTTGTAGTAGAAGCCGGAAAAGCAGTAAGAAAAGATATAAAAACAGGAATCATCACTGACAGTCGAGTTGAAGTTTTAGAAGGACTGAAGGCAAAAGAAAATGTTATAATTAGGGGTCAAAGCAATTTAGAATCTGGCCAAGAGGTTGAGGTGAGAAATTAATGAAATTATCCGATTTCTCGATAAAAAGATCAGTAACTACTGCAATGATTATTTTGATGGTGCTTTTGATTGGTTCAGTAGCACTTTCCAGATTAAGCCTTGATCTTTTTCCAGATATCACCTTTCCAGGTGCAGCAATAATTACAAGCTATGAAGGTGTTGGCTCAGAAGAAATAGAAAATTTAATTACCAAACAGATAGAAAGTTCAGTGGCTACTGTTGAAGGGGTTGAAAATATTACTTCCACTTCTTCGAGAGGAACATCTACAGTTGTGGTAGAATTTAACTGGGGACGAAACATGGATTTTGCTGTTCAGGATTTAAGAGAACAGGTAGAATTAATTAGTAGTACAGTTTTACCTGAGGATGCTGGCAGCCCAATGATTTTTAAATTTGATCCCTCTATGATGCCAATTATGAATTATGGTGTTTCAGCAGAAGGTTTAAAAATTAATGAGTTAAAACAACAGGTTGAAGACGAATTAATTCCCCGTTTAGAAAGAATTTCTGGTGTTGCTCAGGTAAATATGCAGGGCGGGTTGACAAGAGAAATAATTGTTTCTCTTAAAAGAGATAAGTTAATCCACTATAATCTTGATTTTGATACAATTACAAATATTGTGCGGGCTGAAAATGTAAATGTTTCTGCAGGTGATGTACTGCAGGGAAATAAAGAATTTTTAGTTCGAACAATTGGTAAGTTTTCAAATCTAGATGAAATTCGAAATATAAATATTCCGGTTGGAAATAAACATGTTAAGTTATCCGATGTAGCAGAAGTCAGGGATGGATTTGGAGACTTATCTACTATTTCCAGGACTAATGGAGAGAGAAGTCTTTCTCTGTCAATTCAAAAGCAGACTGATGCCAATACTGTAGAGGTCGCCGGCTTAGTTAGGCAAGAAATTGATCAGATTCGTAAAGACTATCCCAATTATAGTTTTGCTCTTGCAATGGATCAGTCTGAGTTTATAGAAGATTCTATTGCCAGTGTAAGTCAGAATGCTATTCTTGGTGGTCTGTTAGCTGTAATTATACTTTTCTTATTCCTGAGAAACATTCGCAGTACGATAATCATTGCTACAGCAATGCCGATTTCCATTATTGGTACTTTTATTTTAATGTATTTTGCTGGTGTTAACTTAAATGTTATTTCTTTAGGTGGACTTGCTCTCGGGGTAGGTATGCTGGTTGATAATGCGGTAGTTGTGCTGGAAAATATTTATCGATATCGGAGCCTGGGTGAGGGTAAAATTGAAGCGGCCCGCGAAGGAGCTTCCGAAGTAGGAATGGCAATTGCAGCCTCAACTACTACCACAGTTGTTGTATTTTTACCAATAGTGTTTGTAGAAGGTATGGCCGGGCAATTATTTAAGGATCTGGCATTAACGGTGGCTTTTTCTTTAATTGCTTCTTTAATGGTGGCCTTAACTTTAATTCCTATGCTGGCTTCCAAGATTTTGAAAATAAAGCCAGAAGAATTAAAGCGGAATAAAGAAGAGGGCAGAATAAAAAAGGTTTATAGAGGTGCACTCAGCAGCGCTCTTAAACACCGCTGGATTTTTGTTGTTTTAATATTAGTTTTACTAGTGGGCAGTTTTGCTTTAGTTCCTCAATTAGGATTTGAATTTATGCCCAGTACAGATCAGGGAGCATTTTCTGTCAGCTATGAACTTCCAGTAGGAACTGCTTTATCTCGCACTAATGAAGTTTCAACCGAAATAGAATCTATACTAATGAATATAGAGGAAGTGAAAACAGTAATTTCTACTGTTGGAGCTGGAGGTCAGATGATGTCTACCTCTACCAGCAGTCATATGGGGAATATAAGTGTTGATTTAGTTGATCTAGCCAAAAGAGATCGGTCAACAGCTCAAGTAATGGAAGCAATTAGACAAAAAATTAGGATTCCCGATATAGATCTCACTATCCAGGAACAGCAGGGTATGGGCGGAGGTGGCGCTCCGGTCAATGTCAAACTTCTTGGTGATGATTTAGATGTTTTAAAACGTGAAACTGCAAAAGCTGTTGCAGCAATAGAAGATATCGAAGGATTGAGAGAAATTGAGGATAGCTTTTCAGAAGGACAACCCGAATATCAGATTAAGGTTAAGCGCTCAATTGCAAGCCGTTTTGGTTTAAATGTAAGTCAAATTGCAAACACAGTTAGAACGGCAATTAATGGAAGTACTGTAACAAGATATCAAGTTGCAGGTGATGAATTTGATATCAGGGTTCGTTTAGAAGAGGATCAAATAGAACAGCTCTCTCAGGTGCCAGAACTTAATATGCAGACACCAGCTGGCCAGATGATTCAATTGAGTCGAGTAGCAAGTCTGGAAATCACTGAAGGACCAGTGGAGATTTTACGAAAAAATCAGCAGCGTTATTCCGAAATAACCGCTGATATTCACGATGTGGATCTTGGTACTGTCATGACAAAAATTCAGCAGCGTTTAGCAGATCTCGAGTTACCTGATAATTATCGCTTTAGCTATGAAGGTGAATTTGCGGATATGCAGGAATCATTTAGCAGTCTGGGGATGGCTTTTGGACTGGCTGTTATTCTAATTTATATGGTTATGGCTTCTCAATTTGAATCACTAGTTCATCCATTTACAATCATGTTTACTATTCCTCTGGCTGTAATTGGTGTTATCTTTGGTATGTATCTTACCAATTCTATAGTTTCCGTGGCTTCTATATTAGGTTTAATTACTCTGGCCGGGATAGTTGTTAATAATGCGATAGTTATGGTTGATTATATTAATCAACTTCGCAGAAGTGGTACAGAAAGAATTGAAGCCATTATTACTGCAGGAGTAGTAAGATTACGGCCAATTATGATGACAGCTCTAACAACCATTTTAGGTTTGCTTCCAATCGCAATGGGTATTGGAGAAGGTTCCGAATCAACTCAGCCGATGGGTATTGTAATTGTTAGTGGCTTATCTTTTGCTACTTTCTTAACTCTATTTGTGATTCCTATTTTTTACTCTTTAGTTACAGATTTAAGATCGATCGTAGTTGCAAAAGTAAAAGGGATTTCAAAAGAAGAAGCATCTAAACTAATTTAATTAATAAGGACCCGGGGAGTTTGCAAAGCTTCCCGGGTTTAAAAAATTGACAAAGTAAAGTTAAAGGATTATAATGTGACTATAAAGTCACATGACTTAAAAGTCACATTAATTCAGAGATTTATTTCAATTAAAAAAGGATAAGGAGTCAATGCCCAGCAGCAGTAGACTTTTTATTCAATAAAATTGAGATGAGGGGGGATTTAAGTGAATAATGCCTATAGTTTAGTAATTAATTTTCTTGATCAGAATAATAAAGTTGACTATCAAAAAATTAAACTTTTGCTGGCTAATAATTTAGAGCGCGGCCAAAATAATTTTTACATTAAAGCTAACAATCTTGATTATTCCCGATTAAGCTGCAGTGATAAAAAAGAATACTATAAAAATATAATTAAACTAATGCCAGCAGAATCAGAGTTTAAAATTGAACTTAACTTTAATTCTCTCAGTGATATAAAAGTAATGATTGACGAGTTAGATAAAATTGAAAAAGATTTTGATTTAGTAATTAAAAGTCCATCTATGACTGAAGAAACAATGGGTTCTTATTTTGAAGACTATGCAGCTTATCTTAATTTTATAAGCAGCAGCAGAAATTTTTACATAAGTATTAATACCAGACTTTTATCTTTAATTGATAGCGAAACATTGATGGAAAAGACTAAAAAATATCAGCTTATCAAAGGATTTGTAATTAATCCTGTTTATCCTTATGACCTGGATTTTGAAAAATTCACTACCTTCAAAGAACGGTATAATGGGCGATTTAAATTTTTAGCAACTGCTGATGACTTTTATTTTTTAAACCTTAATAAAGGAGTTAAAACGATTAGTAAACATCTAAATTTATTGCCAGATCTCTTTAAAAAAATAAATATAGAAGTTAAAAATAATAATTTAGATACAGCCAGAGAATATCAGCTGATTTTAAATGATTTTATTAATACAATTAACAATTTTGGAGAAGAAGTGGCTTTAGAATACCTGCTATCAAGGTATTTAAGCTTTGAATTTAGTTCCAATAAAAGATTAACAAAAAGTGAAAAGTTAATTTTAGAATCAGAATTTAAAAAAATAAATAACAGAGATTCCGCAAATGATTTTTAAAAAATAAGGAGAATACCGTTCAAACAGTATTCTCAGCAGTAGTACCAAAATAAAGAATATTAGAAATATT
>NZ_SNWX01000002.1 GCF_004362045.1 Halanaerobium saccharolyticum
AGGGGGAGGGATTCCTGCATTTAATGCAGATTTCTAACCTGACAACCATGATAACTATTAATATTTTTAAAAAAACTATTAGATTTGACGTAACGAAATTTACTTTAGGAGGAAAAATATGAGCGCAAATTATGATTTAATTGTTCTGGGTGGAGGACCTGCTGGTATGGCTTCTGCCATCTATAGTTCAAGGTCAAGACTTAATACTTTAGTTTTGGAAACAAAAAGAAAAACTGGTGGTCAGCCCGGCACCTATCACGATATGGAAAACTACCCGGGTGTGCCTGAGACTACAGCTTCTGAGTTAATGGAAAATTTTCGCACTCATGCAGAAAAGTTTGGTACGGAATTTGAAAGAGGAGAAGTTAAGTCGCTTGAGGTTAATGGTTTTGAAAAAGTTATTACCACTAAAAAGGGTGAAGAGTATAGGGCTAAAAGTGTTGTCATTGCAACAGGAGCTGAACCCAGAAAATTGGGAATTAAAGGTGAAGAAGAATTTAAAGGTAAGGGTGTTTCTTACTGTGCAACCTGTGATGCAGATCTATTTACAGATTTAGATATTGTTGTAGTTGGTAATGGAAACTCTGCTGTTGAAGAATCAATTTATTTGAGCAAATTTGTCAATAAAATTACAATGATAGTAATCCATGATGAAGGGGTAATGGATGCTGAAAAGATTCTTCAGGAAAAAGCAATGGAAAATGATAAAATTGAATTTGTCTGGAATTCAGTTTTAGAAGAAATTAAAGGTGAAGGCCTGGTTGAAAAAGCTGTAGTTAAAAACATCAAAAATGGTGAAAAAACTGAACTTGACTGTAATGGTGTTTTCTTTTTTGTCGGTAGGGTACCCAGTACTGACTTTTTAGAAGGTGTTGTTGATTTAACAGAGCATGGTTATGTTAAATCAACAAAGCAGATGGAAACAAATCAACCTGGAGTTTATGCAGTTGGAGATGTAAGAGATAAGGTTGTGCGTCAGGTAATTACAGCTGCCGGTGATGGCGCAACTGCTGCTGTAATGGCTCAGGGCTATATTGAAGAAGAAGAGTACTGGCATAATCATGTTGTTAATTCTGATAAGCCGGCTCTGGTAGCTTTCTGGAGTGTTACTGATCAGGAGAGCATGGATCTAATCAGTCAGCTCGAAGGTATGGAGCTTGAAGATAAAGGTTATAAATTCATCAAGATTGATACCTATAAAAATAGACTTATTTCTGACAGATATGATGTAGAAGAAATCCCAACTCTACTAAAAATTGAGTCCGGTGAGGTAGCTTCTAAGCTTGTTAAACCAGAAAAAGAAAAGATTGTAGAATTAATTTAAAAAAATTTAAGGAGGAATATAAAATGATTGAACTTAACAAAGATAATTTTGAGGAAGAAGTACTTAACAGTAAGGGTAAGGTTGTAGTTGATTTCTGGAGTGAAAGTTGTGATGTCTGCATGGAAATTATGCCTGACGTAAAGGAACTGGCCGAAGAATTTGCTGATGATTTTAAATTTGCAAAGCTGGACATTAAAGGAAACAGAAGACTTGCTATTGGTCAGAAAGTTTTAGGTCTGCCTTCAATTGTTTTCTACGAAGACGGAGAAAAAGTAGAGCATTTAAGCGGTGAAGATCTGGAAGTAGAAGATATTAGAAAAGAATTAGAAGCAAGAGCATAGTTAAATAGTTAAGCTGATAATAATTTCTCTGCCCAATTTAATTTGGGTGGAGAAATTATTCAAAAAATTTGGAGGTGAGCTTATTGGATTTTCCAGTAATTAAAGCTTCAGGATATATTCTGGTACATACTCCCAATATCTTAAAAGAGGGTGGTTCTACTCAAACGACAACCAGAGCCAAGAATCCTGATGATGAATATTTAAAAAAATTAGATGATTATTTAAGATCTTTTGAAGAAGTTGTTTCGTATGCTCCCAATCAGGCATATATAGGAAATATTTTACCTGATGAATTAAAGAATATCAAACAACCCTGGTATGAAGAGCAAAACTTTGTTGAGGGTAATAGATATGGCGACTCTGGAGAAATAATGCCGGAAGATGAGTTTTATGCTTTAATTAAACATGTTGATGTTTTTGATTTAGTAAAGTTAAGCAGTGATTTTATTGCAGAAGTAGAGTCAAAAGTTGCAGAACATCCGATCTTAAAGGAAATGGAAATTGAGCTAGGAGAAGGTGAAAAAAAATCTGAACTAGAAGCTCTATTAGATAATCAGGCAGAGCCGCTTTATTTAAATGAAGAATTAGTTGGCTGTGTTAAGAAAGCTCATGAGAGTGATGTGAATCTTAATGCACATACTATTTTAGAAAATTTAGTTGCTAAAGCTTCTGCTGTGCTATCTCTAAAAAATATGGCTGTTAAAAATGATATTGATCTAACAGAAATTGATTATGTTTTAGAGTGTTCTGAAGAAGCCTGTGGTGATATTAATCAGCGTGGTGGAGGCAACTTTGCTAAAGCTATCGCAGAAATGGCAGGTTGTGTTAATGCAAATGGTTCAGATGTTCGAAGCTTCTGTGCAGCTCCTTCTCATGCTGTTGTCAATGCTGCTGCCTTAGTTAAGGCTGGTATTTATGATAATGTGGTAGTTGTTGCAGGGGGATCTGTTGCAAAACTTGGAATGAATGGTAAAGATCATATTAAAAAAGAAATGCCTGTTTTAGAGGATACACTGGGTGGATTTGCAGTTTTAATCTCTAATAATGATGGAGCCAGTCCGGTTATTAGAACTGATATTATTGGCCGTCATAAGGTAGGTACAGGATCTTCTCCTCAGGCTGTAATTAGCTCTCTGGTAACTGATCCTCTAGATGAAAATAATTTAGGCATCAAAGATATTGACAAGTATTCTGTTGAAATGCAGAATCCTGAAGTTACTAAACCTGCAGGTGCAGGCGATGTACCAGAATCAAACTACAAAATGATTGCTGCTTTAGGTGTTAAGCGCGGAGATTTAGAGAGAAAAGAATTAATGGACTTTGTTAAAGAACATGGAATGCCCGGATTTGCTCCAACACAGGGACATATTCCTTCGGGAGTGCCATTTATTGGTCCAGCAGCAAAAATGATGAGAGAAGGCCAGATTGAAAAGGCAATGATTATTGGTAAGGGAAGTCTTTTCCTTGGCAGAATGACTAATCTTTTTGATGGAGTTTCTTTTGTAATCGAAAAAAACTCTGGAGTTAAAAAGCAGGAAAACAGTGTAAGTGATAAAGAAATCAAAAATATGATCGCCGGTGCTATGCGTCAGATGGCAGATAATCTTCTCGGCGAAACCGAGTGAGGTGGATAAAATGACAGAGAGTGTTAAAGAAAGAGTTGCCGGAGTGTTTAATGAAGTTGCAGCGGCTATTGAGTCCGGTCAGTTTGGTGATAAAAAGAAAATTGGCTTAACTTTACTGGACAGTGAACACGGAATAGATGAATTAAAAAAAGCCGCAGAGATTGCCCATAACAAATATAATGATCTTGAAGTAGAATTGATCGGTTGTGAAGGCGATAAATGCGACTGTCTGGCAGATGCACATTCAATTATGGATCAGAAGCTTGAAAAAAATGAAATTGATGCAGCAGTAACTCTTCATTATAATTTTCCTTTAGGTGTTTCTACAGTTGGTAGAGTAGTTACTCCTGGTAAGGGAAAAGAGATGCTGATAGCTACAACGACAGGTACAACTGATACAGATCGGGTCCCCTCAATGCTCAAAAATACTATCTATGGAATTGCGGTTGCTAAATCTTTAGGGATTGAAAAGCCGACTGTAGGTATTTTAAATCTTGAAGGAGCAAGGCTGGTAGAGAAGAATCTGCAGAAGTTAAAGAAAAGTGGTTATGACTTTGAATTTGCAACCTCTGTGAGGGCTGATGGGGGTTCTGTAATGAGGGGGAATGACCTTCTTTTAGGAACTCCAGATGTGATGGTGACAGATACACTGACTGGAAATATGTTAATGAAAGTATTTTCTGCCTTTAATACAGGTGGCCAGTATGAAGCTGTTGGTTACGGTTATGGTCCTGGAGTTGGAGAAAATTATGATAAGCTGATTGGAATAATCTCCCGTGCCTCTGGAGCACCAGTAATTGCCAATGCTCTTAAATTTATGGCAGAAGCCAGTAAAGGTGATTTATTAGAAATTACCAGAGCCGAGATGAAAGCTGCTAATAATGCTGGTTTAAAAGAGATAATAGACGAATTAAAAAACAGTAGTTCAGCCGCAGAAGTTGAAGCAGCTAAAGAACCTGCCAAAAAAGTTACAGGAGAAGAAATAGCAGGTATTGATATTCTAGAAATTGAAGCAGCAAAAGAAAGTCTCTGGAAAAAAGATATCTATGCAGAAACAGGTATGGGTTGTACAGGTCCTGTAATTTTGATTGCTGAAGAGGACGAAGAAGCAGCAAAAAAAGAATTGAAAAAAGCAGGTTTTATTGAGTAACTGATTACTGAAATTAAATTTTAGTAATTTGTTTTAATATGTAATTTTTAGGTATAAGAAAAGAGTCTGTTTCAAATTAAAATTTGAAATGGGCTCTTTATATCCATTCTTTATCAGCTTAATTTATATAATTATCTGGAGCTTTATAAAATTTTAGTATAAAAAGTATACGAACTGGAGAGCATAATAATGAAAATACTTAATGATTTATCTTTTAAAATCAAGTTTCTTATAATCCCAATTATTTTAATTTTAATTGGAGTCAGTGGAATTGGCTTTCTGGCAACAAGTCTTTTACAAGAAAATTTATTTGAAGAACAGTATAATAACAGTCTAAACCTGGCTGAACAAGTAGAAATGCAGGTTGCTGATAACAGTAATTCACTTAAAACAATTGATAGAATGCTGGAAGAGAAAATAGAAGCTGCAGCAAATGTGGTAACTTTAAATAAAGATAATCTCAGTAACGAGCAGCTAAGAGAAATTATGGAGCAGACAATGGTCCAGGAGATTTCCTGGTATAATTCAGAAGGTGAAATAATTTATTCGACTGTAGATGATTATATAGGTTGGACTGCAGAAAGTGGACATCCTGTTAATGATTTTATGATTTCAGATAAAGAAATTTTAATGGAAGATATTCGCAAAGACACTGAATCTGATAATTATAATAAATATGGTTATTTAAGAAATGATGATGGTACTTTTCTCCAGGTAGGAATAAGAGCTAATAATGTAAGGGAATTAACTGATAGTTTTAGCTATCAGACTTTAGTAGAAAAGCTAGAAGAAAATGACCAGATAATATACGCTGCGTTTATTAATAATGACCTGGAAAATGAAGCAGACAGTAGACAAGATAAAATTGGTGTTCTTAGAGATTCGGAGTTAATTAAAACGGCTATAAAAACAGGAGAAAATTATTTTGAGGAAAGAAGTTATAATTACAATAATCAACAGCTCAAAATAAATGAGGTATTTGTACCTGTTGAAATCGGGGGAGAACAGATTGGAGTTTTGAATCTGGCCTTTTCGATGGAAGATATTTATTCAACAGTAGATCAAGCAAGAAATGATATAATATATATTTCTGCAGCTCTCTTTATTTTAATTAGTCTGATTCTATTTTTAAGCTCAAATAATGTTATAAAAGCTTTAGACAGGATAGTTGAACAAAGTGGTGAGATTTCTAAGGGCAACTTAAGTCAAAAGATACCGGAAGCTCTTTTAAAAAGAAAAGATGAACTTGGAAAACTTACAAAAAGTTTTTCCGTTATGCAGAGCCATTTAAAAGAAATTATAGGCAGTGCAGCAGATATATCAGGTGAATTATCAGCTGCCAGTGAAGAACTATCAGCTTCAAGTCAAGAAGTTTCGGCTTCAGCAGATGAAGTAAGTAGGTCAATTCATAATGTTGCATCTGGTGCAGAAAAACAGACTGCTGTAATTCAGGATAGTAAAGATAATATCAATAATCTTGGCCAAAGAATTAATAAAGTGAATCAAATTTCTGGTCAAATGCAGAATAATGCTTTTGAGGTAGCAAATAATATTAAAGTAGGTCGGACGAAGCTTAATCAAACAGTAAATGATATTGAAAGTGTAAAAGATAATTCTGATCAGGCTGCAGCTAAAATAAACAAATTGGGAGAGCTTTCTGGGGAAATTGAAGAAATAATTAACCTGATTAATGATATTGCTTCTCAGACGAATCTCTTAGCTTTAAATGCTGCAATTGAAGCAGCAAGAGCTGGAGAAGCCGGAAGAGGATTCAGTGTAGTAGCAGATGAAATCAGGAATTTAGCTGAAGAATCGGAAAATGCTACTGAAAATATCTCAGTTTTAATTAAAGATATCCAATTTGCTGTTAAAGATGCTAATAACAAAATGAATAATACTGAAAAAGTGGTAGAGCATAGTATTGATTCTATTCAGGAGACAGGAGATTCATTTAATAAAATTGATAAGGCAGTAGAGAGTTTGAATTCTTTAATTGAAAAAGTAGATCATAATCTTGAAGAAATTAAAGTAGAAAGTCAGGAAGTAAATGATTATATGGAGGATATTTCTCGAGTGAGTAATGAAACTGCAGCAAATTCAGAAGAGGTTTCAGCCAGTAGTGAGGAACAAAGTAGAGTAACTGAAGAAATTGTAAAATCAGCAGAAAACCTGACAGTTATGGCCCAAAATTTATCAGCTATTGTAGAACAATTTAAACTATAGTATACAAAAAGAAATCTTGTAAATTAAATAACAAAATGATACAATTATATTAATCATAATAAACAGGGGAGTGTTTATGTTCAAGGTGAACATCCTGGACTTCAAATCCAGTGGCAGGCAGGTAGACCTGTCTGTGGTGGGTTCGATTCCCATACATTCCCGCCATATAAATATTACTAACTTTTAGGCATCTATTTAGATTATATAATCTTTGTAGGTGCATTTTTTTTTAGAAAAATAAAAGCCATTAATTTAGGGAGGTAATTATGGGTAAAGAAGAGCTTTTAAAGTTAATACCTGCTGTAAATGACATATTATCCGAAAATAAATCAGAAAAAATTAAAAATGATTATTCCAGGACAGATTTATTAGAAGGGATAAGATATGTAACTGATAATTTAAGAACTAAGATTTTAGCAGATGATTTTTCAGAGACTAATTTTGATCAAGAATCATTAAAAGCAGAAAAAATTTTAGATTCAGTAAAAATTTACTTAAAAAATATTTATCGACCAGAAATGTCTCCTGCCATAAATGCCACAGGTGTTGTTATACATACCAATCTTGGCCGTTCTCTGCTTGCAGATAGTGCTGCAGAAGCTGTCAATAATGTGGCTCTTCACTATTCAACTTTAGAAATTAATAGAGATACTGGAGAAAGAGGAGATCGCTATTCTTCAGTCCAGGATATTATTAAGAAATTAACAGGAGCTGAGGCTTCTCTGGTAGTTAATAATAATGCAGCAGCGGTAACTCTGGTATTAGCTGTTATAGCAGAAGATAAAGAAGTGGTAATTTCTCGAGGGGAACTTGTAGAAATAGGTGGCTCTTTTAGAGTTCCAGAAGTTATGGAGCAGAGTGGAGCTAAATTAGTCGAAGTTGGTTCAACCAATAAAGTTTACTTAAAAGACTATTTGAATGCAGTTACAGAAGAAACTGGTGCCTTTTTAAAAGTTCATACCAGCAATTATAGAATACAGGGTTTTACAGCTACTGTGGAGGCAGAAGATCTGGTTAATGACGCCCACCAGAGAGACATTCCGGTGATAGAAGATTTGGGCAGTGGTATTATTTTTGATTTGCAGTCTTATGGATTGCCATATGAACCTACAGTTAAAGAAAGTATAGATGCAGGTATCGACCTGGTCACATTCAGTGGAGATAAACTACTTGGTGGTCCTCAGGCCGGGATAATTGTTGGTAAAAAGAAATATATTAAAAAACTGGAACATCACCCTTTGTTGAGGGCTTTGAGAGTTGATAAATTTACACTGGCAGCTCTGGAGGCTACACTCAAATTATATCGTAATTTTGATGATGCTGTAGATAAAATTCCAACTCTAAAAATGCTTACAGAATCAGCTGAAAAAGTTATGCAGCGGGCTGAAAAATTATTCAGTTATTTAGATGAATATGATAATTTTACTTTAAAAATTGAAAAAGATACAGCTCGAATTGGTGGAGGTAGTTATCCTTTGACAGAAATAAAAACATCTGTTCTGACAATTGATTCTGAGCTGATTTCTTCAGAAGAGCTGGCTTATAAATTGCGTCAGACGGAGATGCCAATTTTTAGTAGAATTAAAAATCAGAAGTTAATAATTGATCTTAAAACTGTTCAGATAAGTGAAATTGAACTGCTGGCAAAAGAGATCAATCAGGTTCTGAGGGAGGAAGTCTGATGAATGATAAAAATATTATTATTGGTACAGCCGGCCATATTGATCACGGAAAAACTACTTTGATCAAGGCTCTTACCGGTGCCGATACAGATAGATTGCAGCAGGAAAAAGAACGCGGAATCTCAATCGAGCTTGGCTTTACCTCATTTGAACTTTCTAATCAGCATCAGGTAGGGATTATTGATGTACCCGGACACGAAAAATTTATAAAAAACATGCTGGCCGGAGCCGCTGGAGTTGATCTTGCTATTTTAGTAGTTGCTGCAGATGAAGGGATGATGCCCCAGTCAAAAGAACATCTGGCAATTCTTGATCTGCTTGGGGTAAAACACGGAGTTGTTGCTTTATCTAAAAGTGACAAAGTAGATGAAGAATGGCAGGAGTTGGTGATAGAAGATACCCGGGAAAAACTGAAGGGTTCTTTTTTAGAAAATGCAGAGATTATTCCTATTTCTGCTGTAGAAAAAGAGGGGATAGATTCTTTAAAATTAGAACTAAATAAAATTATTGAAAAAATTAGTACTAAAGAAACTGAAAACAATACTTATTTCCCAATTGATAGAGTCTTTACGCTTAAAGGGTTTGGAACAATAGTAACTGGAACTCTTTTTAGAGGAGTTATTGAGGTAGAAGATGAGCTTGAACTTTACCCTCAGTCAAAAAAAATTAGAGTCAGGAGTCTGCAGGTTCACAATGATCAGGTTCAAAAAGTATATCCCGGTCAGAGAGTAGGGATTAATATTTCAGGTATTGATAAAGATGAGCTGCAGCGGGGAGATGTGCTGGCAAAAATCAATTCACTTTTTAAGACAAAATATTTTGAGGCAAAAATGAAAATGCTGAAAGACTTAAATTTTGTACTTAAAAATGGCGATCAGATAAGATTTCATATTGGATCCAAAGAAATCATTGGTAGAGTCTATATTTATGATAAAAGAGAATTGTTTCCTGGAGAAGAAGCTTATGTTCAGTTTACTCTGGAAGGGGAGATTGCCGCCTATTTGGGAGAAAAATTTGTAATCAGAAGACATTCACCAATGGATTTAATTGGTGGTGGTCGGATAATAATTGTTGATCCACCTCCACGAAAAAGAAATGAACAACAGATAACTAGAATGCTTCAAAAAATCGAAGCAGGAGACTGGGAAGAAAAAATAGAAATCTTTATTAATTCTAAAAAGCATGAATCAGCTTCTATGGAGTATTTATTAAAAAAATCATCACTTAAAGAAACTGAGCTTAAAAATATTCTTAAGCAATTAAAAACTGCCGAAAAAATAATCTGTCTAAAAGAAACTAAAAACAGCTTATGGATTCATATTGATACATTTACAGAAGTTGAAGCGCAGATACTTGATTTTGTTGCTTCCTATCATCAAAATAATCATCTGGAGCCTGGAATCAGTAAAGAAGAGCTGAGGTCAAAAATTAAATTTAATTTTGATAATCAGGAGTTTAATCAAATCATTAAGATTTTAGTTTCTAAAAATATAATCAAAGAAAAAGAAAATACTGTCGCGCTTTTTGATTTTGAGATCAATTTTACTGAAGCAGAAAAAGAACTAAAAAATAAAATTATTGAGAAGTTCAAAAATAATTTATATTCTCCGCCGAGTCCAGCAGAACTTAAAGAAGAACTGAATATTGATCAGCAAAAAGAAGAAAAATTTAATTCAATTATTAATTATTTGATTTTTAATGAGCATCTAATTAGATTAAATAATCAGATCTTAATTCACAGCCAGGCTGTAGATAGGTCAAGAAAACTCCTGCAGAATTATCTAAATGAAAATTCAGAAATAGAACTGGGTGAATTTAGAGATTTAATTGAGAGCAGCAGAAAATATGCTTTAGCACTGCTGGAGAAATTTGAGAATGATAGATTAATTAAAAAAATTGGAGATAAACGAGTGCTTTTCTAATTAAGCTTTTCAAAAACAAAGTCGGGTGATAGCATGCAAAAAATCAAAAATGAAAATGGAGATCCAGAGCTTAAAGTTTGGACCAGACAGCACAAAAATGTCCTTAAAATACTTAAAGAAAAAGGTCTTTATAAAGTAAAAGAGAGATATATAAGGAAAAAGCTTGATGATTGTGCTGATATTTATCTTGATGTTTATAAATGGCTGCGAAATCAGGCAGCTAAAAGGATGGAAATTAGAGAAGAATTAAGATATCCCATCTGGCTCAGCACAGAAGAAGAGCTTAAACTTCCAGCAGCGGAAGGAATGGTCTTTTTTGAGCTCGAAATTCCCAGAAATAAAATTATGGTTTTTGATATACTGAAGTGGGATTATATAGTTAATTATCTTTACCTTCCCAAAAATAAAGAAGATAGAAAAAGGTTTAAAGAAAAACTTAAAAAGTATAATATCAATGTTGAATCGGATATTTATCTGCAAAATTTTTACCCGAGGTTGAAACAGGAAATGACTTCAAGCTGGGAAAGACTTTTTGATTCAGATATCAAGCTTTCAGATAAAAAAGTTGCAATAAGCTGGGAGCTTAAAGAGGAATGGGTGGTTGATTATGAGTACAGAGATTGAAATCTGGACTCAGCAGAGCCAAAAGGTTAAAGAACTGTTACTTAAAAAGAAGAGACTGACGGTAAAGAAAAGATATATTAAACAGAAGTACGGTTCGGAAGCCAAAATATTTTTAAAAGCATATAATTTTTTTGTTAAAGAAGCTGAAAAAATAGTTGAAAAACCTGAAGCTGCTGAATATCCATTCTGGGCTGCAGCTGATCCTGAGACTGCCTTGAGTGGTGGCAGTGGTTTTTTAATTAAATTAAAAGTTCCTGAAGATAAAATAATATTTTTTGATAAAAAGAAATGGAATCAGATTTTAAAGCTCAGCTATCTTGCTGATAATCAAAAAGATGCAAATAAACACCAGGAGATCTTAAAAAAACGGGGAATAGCTGATGATTCAGAGGTTATGCTTTCTCCTCATTATCCAGTTTTGAAAAATAAGATAAAACAGAGCTGGCAGAAACTTTTTGAAGCAGAGACTGCCGAATTCAACTCTGAGATAAAGGGAGCAGCAGTCTGGGAGCTCCGTTATAGTTGGGTAGAAGAAATCATTGAAATGAAATAAAATGATAACGTCAAATAAAATTTATAGGAGGAAAAAATGAAAATACTTGTTATTAATAGTGGTAGTTCATCTTTAAAGTATCAGTTATTTAATATGGAAACAGAAAGTGTGCTGGCCAAAGGTTTGATTCAGCGAATCGGAATCGAAGATTCATTTTTAGAATATGAAAATGGAAGTGGAGAAGAAATTGTAATTGAAAAAGATATTCCTACCCATAAGCTGGGAATTGAATTATTATTAGAAACATTATTATCAGAAGATCACGGAGTTCTGGAAGATATAAATGAGATTGAAGCAGTTGGTCACCGGATTGTTCACGGTGGCGAAGAATTTGCAGAGTCTGCAGTTATTGATAATCAAACAATCAAAAAGCTGGAGGACGTTGCTGACTTAGCGCCATTACATAATCCGCCAAACATTATGGGTATTAAAGTCTGTCAGGAACTAATGCCAGACAAGCCGCAGGTTGGTGTCTTTGATACAGCCTTCCATCAATCTATGCCTGAAAAAGCATATATTTATGCCCTGCCATATGAATACTATAAAAAGCATGGTGTTAGAAGATATGGTTTCCACGGTACCTCCCACGGCTATGTTGCTCAAAGAGCATCTAAGATGCTGGACCAGCCTTTAGAGGAACTGAAAATAGTGACCTGCCATTTAGGTAATGGTGCCAGTGTGGCTGCAGTAAAAAATGGTAAATCAGTAGATACCAGTATGGGTCTGACCCCTTTAGAGGGATTAGTAATGGGAACCCGATGTGGAGATATTGACCCGGCAATTATTCCTTTTATTATGGAGAAGGAAAATATTTCTGCGGCTGAGATGGATAATATTTTGAACAAAGAGAGTGGACTTTTAGGTGTTTCTGGGATCAGCAGTGATTCGAGAGATGTTGGAAACGCAGCTGCTAAAGGTAATCATCAGGCGGAAACTGCACTTGATTTATTTAACTATAGAGTTAAAAAATATATTGGTGCCTATACAGCAGCAATGGGTGGAATAGATGCCATCGTCTTTACGGCCGGGATTGGCGAAAACTCAATTGAAACAAGAGAGAAAATCTTAGAAGGCTTAGAATATCTGGGTGTTAAAGTAGATGAAAATGCTAATAATTGCCGGGGTAAAGAAGTAATTATTTCTACTGATGATTCTAAAGTTAAAGCAATGATTATTCCAACAAATGAAGAATTAGTAATTGCCAGAGATACAATGGAATTAGTATCTTAAGCTAACATATACATATATAAATACCATTTATATAAAATAAGGACCCTGCTGTTTAAACAGCAGGGTTTTTAAATGCTAATTTTAAGCTATAGCTTTTAGTCCTTCTTCGCCGGTGCTTATTTTAACAGAGTTTTCTATATCACTGACATAAATCTTACCGTCACCACTATCACCTGTCTGGACCGTGTTTTTAATTGCTTCTACGTATTTATCAACTTCGGTATAATTAATAACGAATTCTATCTTTATTATTGGGGTGAATTCAATTTTTAGATCACTATCTGCTAACTCAATTAAATCTTTGTTAAAGTTTTTTGCTTCCAGAATATTTAATTCCTTTAGGCCCATAGAATTTAATTTTGAGACTAATTCATTTAGCTTATCAGATCGGATATAAGCTTCAATTTTTTTCATTTCAACCCCTCCTTAAATCAATATTCTGAATATTTCTATATCTTTATTATAGTCCAATAAGGAGTAAATGTGAATAGTTTTAAGGTTGATTATAATAGTATACAGGGATATTAATTTTATACCGGAGAAGAAAAGACAAAGTCAAAAGAGAGTTTTAAATATCTGCACTGCTGGTGATACTCTAAGTTATACTGCATTATTTTTTCTGCTTTTTTCAATCTATAACTTAAAGTGTTCCGGTGGATATTCAGCTTTTTTGCAGTATAATTATTGTCTTTAAAAGAAAGCAAATACTGATATAATGTAAAAGCGAATTCGGTTTCATTTTCTTTATCATATTTTAGGATCCTGCTTACTCCGGGGTGAATAAATTTTTTGTTGTTTTCTGTTTTAATTAATTTATTAATAAAAAACCTTTCACCAAATTCATTAAAGTTATAAATAAATTTGTTTTTAACTTGAAAAAAATTAAAGACAAACTTAGTTTGTTTATAATAAAAATAACTTTCACTCAGCATATTGAATTTATTACTTACTCCTGTTTTTAACTTCTTTTCTTTTAATATCTTTGTAGCCTGATTCAATTTAGCTTCTATATTCCTTCCATGAATGAAAATAACCAGGTTATTGTTATGAGTTAAAATTTGTATATTATTTATTAAAGCTGAAAGCTTCTTATGTAATTGCTTGAGCTTGTTTGTAGATAAATTATTTTGTGAAATTGGGACACTTAAAATATAATAAGGGCCATCAATATTAACCCGGGCAGTATCAACTGATTTTTTTAGTATTTGTTGAGAATTGATTCCATTATCCAGTAGATTTGCAAGTAATGATTGTTTTATAACGTAAAGTTTATCTCCAGGCTGTTGAATTTGTTTAACTAAGGCCAGCAGAGCTTCTGATAAGGCATTTACTATCATATAATCTTTATTTTTAATTTTTTGGTTAACTTCTAGAACTCCAAAGGTTCCGTATAACTCGTGTTTATCAGATATTTTTGCCGAAAGACGAGGTATTTCCTCAGCAAAGCCCCAGTCAAGATAAATTACTTGATCAGAATTCAAAAGTTTTTCAAGTGTTTGATCAACATCAAACATTATCATATGTTTTTGATTAACAAAGCCATCCTGGTACATATTATCCCAGACTGGATCTCCTATTTTTTGCTCTGGATAATAACCTAAAGTTCTATAATTTGCATCTGCTACTAGAATAGGATTTCCCAGAAATTCATATGCCTCTTTGAGAAGTGAGGAAATGTCACAACTTTTAACTACTATTTCAAAAAATCTTTTTCTAATATAAGAAAGATAGTTTGTTTCATTTATTTTTGCTTCTAAAATATTTAGGCAGTTATTTAGTGAACCTTTTTTTATAATGATTAAATTTTTCACTTCTAATTTTTCTAACTCTGCAAAGTCTATTTTGCTTTTTTCTACCAGCAGATTATCACTATCCAGGCTGGCTGAAGTTAAATTTTCTTTTGTGAAATTTAATAAATTAGGATATTGATTTTCTTTACAGCTGTTTATATTTTGAATTCCTATAATTTCTGGATTAGTATTTAGTCTATTATTTATTATGTAATTCTCTAACAGATCAACTATATCAAGCATTTTCATAAATGTTACCTCCTGTTTAAAATGAGTTGGTAATTATTTTATCATAGTTGTGCATAATGAACAATTAAGCGAAGATAATTCATTATTTTAGATATTGTTAAGTTTATCACAATAAAATATAATAAATATAAGTTATATATATCACAAAATTAAGCAGGAGGTAATAAAATGAATTATGATGTTTTGTTTTCACCCTTTAAAATTGGAAATATGGAAGTGAAAAATAGAATAGTTATGTCACCAATGGGTACTAATTCTGCACGTATTGATGGTACAATTGCTGATGATGAAATTGATTATTTTGAAGCCAGAGCTAAAGGTGGCACAGGAATGATTATCATGGGCTGTCAGTTTATTTCGAAAGAGATGGCTCAGGGATCGCTGGAAGGAGTACTAGAAAAATCACATGTTATTCCCCAACTAACAACTTTATGTGAAGCTGTGCATCGTTATGACTGTAAAATAACTGCTCAATTGAGCTGTGGAACAGGCAGAAATGATTTTCCAAATATGCATGGTGAGCCTCCAATGTCTGCTTCTGCTATTCCATCAACTTTTAATCCCGATGTTGACTGTAGACCTATGAGTTATGATGATATTCAGGAAATGATGGATAAATTTGCTCATTCTGCTAAAATTGTAAAAGATGCTGGTTTTGATGCCATAGAAATTCATGGTCATGCCGGGTACTTAATTGATCAATTTATGTCTCCAGTCTGGAACAAAAGAACTGATGAATATGGCGGAAGTCCAGAAAAACGAGCGCGTTTTCCGCGTGAAATTATAAGTTCAATCAGAGAAGCAGTTGGTGAAGAAATGCCAATTTTATTTAGAATTTCTCTTGATCATCGTTTTGAAGGTGGTCGAACTCTGGAAGAAAGTATGAAACTAATAAAACTTTTAGAAGCTGAAGGAATTGATGCAATTGACATTGATGCAGGCTGTTATGAAACAATAGATTATATTTTTCCACCTGCTTATCTCGGTGATGCCTGCATGGATTATGTTTGTGAGCCTGCACGTGGAGCTGTAGATATTCCGATACTGAACTCTGGTAATCATACTCCAGAGACTGCTGTTAATTTACTGGAGTCAGGAAATGCTGATTTTGTAATGTTTGGAAGACCTTTAATTGCTGAGCCTGAGCTGGCCAATAAATTAGCTGAGAATAAAAGAGAAGAAGTAAGACCCTGTATTAGATGTAATCAGGAATGTATTGGACGAATTGCTGGAAGATTAACTAAATTGAGCTGTGCTGTTAATCCTCAGGCCTGTGAGGAAAAAAGATTTGAAATTAAGAAAACGGATGCTCCCCAAAATGTAGTTATTGTTGGTGCAGGCCCTGCTGGATTGGAAGCTGCACGTACAGCTGCTTTAAGTGGCCATCAGGTAAATATCTATGAAAAGGAAGATCAGATAGGTGGTCAACTTGCGGCAGCAGCTACTCCAGAATTCAAAAAACAGCTAAAAGAGCTTATTGACTGGTATGAATTACAGCTTGAGCAACTTGATATTAAGCTTAATTTAAATAATGAAATTACTAGTGATAGCCCTATATTATCTAAAGCTGATAAAATTATAGTTGCTGCAGGAGCTGTTCCAATTACGGTTGAAATAGATGGAATTGAAAATCAAAATGTAATTAATGTTTTAACTGCTCACCAGGATAAAAGACAGATAAAAGGTGAGAATATAGTGATCTGTGGTGGTGGACTGTCTGGATGTGATAATGCTCTGGAACTTGCAGCAGAAGAAAATAAAAATGTTACAATTGTTGAAATGCAGTCAGAGCTTGCTCCTGAAATGTTATTTATAAATAAGGCTTCATTAATGAGAAAACTCGCTGAAAACAATGTTAAGATTTCAACTGATACCAGAGTTATGGCTTTTTCTGAAAACCAGGTTAAAATTGAAAAGGCAGATGGAAGTATTGATAAAATTAAGGCAGATACTATTATAACTGCTTTTGGTATGAAATCAAATAATAAATTGGCAGATAAAATTAAAGATAAGTTTAATTTAAAGACTCGTGTAATAGGAGATAATAATCAGGTTGCAAAAGTCGGAGGAGCAATTAGAGATGGATTTTATGCAGGTAGTAGTATAGTCTAATCGAGTTGTGCTGACATATTTTTTAATAAGATACAATAATAATTGCAAGTACAAGTAAGAGATTTGCTGTTCATATACAGTAGATCTCTTTTTTTATTTACCTAAATTTAACCTTTTGGAAATTTAGAATTAACTTTGTAATGCTAATATTACTGTTAGAGAAAATAATTTTAGTAGATTTCTATTTTCATCAAATCAAAAGGGAGTGAAAAATATTTATGAAAAAAACTGTTTTGTTAGTTCTGGTAAGTCTCTGTTTTATTGTGAGTTTTTCGGCAGCGGCAGAAGAAGTTACAATTGATTTCTGGCACGCAATGGGAGGACATAATCTCGAAGTAGTAAACACGTTAGTTGAAGAGTTTAATAATAGTCAGGATCAAGTTGAGGTTAAAGCTCAGTATACAGGTTCTTATAATGATACTTTGACTAAAACTCAGTCAGCAGTTCAGACCGGAACTGCACCAAATATTATTCAGATCTACGAAATTGGAACTCAGATGATGCTGGACAGCGGCATAATTATGCCAATAGAGGATCTGGGCAAAGAGGTGGCGGGCGATAATAGTTTTGACTGGGACAAGTTTTTAGTTCCGGTCTCAAATTACTACACAATTGACGGCAAATTGAATTCTATGCCTTTTAACTCATCTACACCAATTTTATATTATGATAGAGATGCTTTTGAAGAAGCGGGTTTAGATCCTAATAGACCTCCTCAGACTTTTGCAGAACTAAAAGAGTATGCTCGAAAATTAACAATTAAAAATGATGATGGTACAGTTGAGCGCTATGGATTCACCCTGGGAATTGTTGGCTGGTTTGTAGAACAGATGGTTGCAAATCAAGATGCAACTCTGGTTAACAATGATAATGGGCGTAGTGCTAGAGCAACGGCGTCTAATTTAAATGAAGAGGCAGCAGTTCGCTTTGTTAAACTGTGGAAAGAAATGGTTGATGAAGGAATTATGCTTAATCCAGGACGAGGATGGGATGGAGCAAATCAGGCATTTGCTTCCGGTCGAGCAGCAATGTTAATAGAATCTACTTCGTCAGTGGCCGGTTTTACCGAAAATGCTAAGGTAGCAGGTTTTGAACTGGGAACAGGATTTTTGCCAAGACCAGCATCTGCTAATCGCGGGGGAGTAATTATTGGCGGTGCAAGTCTCTGGACAATTGCTGACCATCCAGAAGAGGAATTGAAAGCTACCTGGGAGTTTTTAAAGTGGCTTTCAGAAGAAGAACAGCAGGTTTACTGGTTTGAAAATACAGGCTACTTTCCTGTAACCAAAGCAGCAGTTGAGCGTGAAATGAATAATAAGTTTTTTGCTAAAAACCCAAATTATCTAACAGCATTTTTACAGTTGTTACTGAGTAAAAAAGCAGTTTCGACTCAGGGAGCTTTAATAGGTACCTTTCCTGAAGTTAGACAGATTGTGGAAAAAGCAGTTGAAAAGACATTAGAAGGAAATATGACTCCTCAAGCAGCAATGGATGAGGCTGCAGAGAGAGTAAATAAATCACTTAAAGAATATAATCAACTTTATAAATAAAAAATTATATAGTTGATTTTTAACAGCTGTCCCTTCCTTAAATTAAGGAAGGGACATTATTATTGGAGGTGTATTTTTTGCAAAAACTAAATTATAGATCCCATTCACTTGTTCCATATTTACTTCTTTCCCCCACATTTATTGTTTTATTATTATTTTTATACTGGCCCAGTATTAATTCTGTGTATTTAAGTTTATACAAACAGGCCCCCTTTGGGCGCAATAAAATATTTGTAGGAATCCAAAATTATGTAAATTTATTTCAGGATCCAGCTTATCTCAATAATCTATTGAGATCTACATTTTTTGTTATTTTCACCATTTCTATAGGTCTTATTTTTTCACTGCTGCTGGCGGTTATTTTGAACCAGAATCTAAAAGGAATAAAATTTTACAGGGTTATATTTTTTATTCCTTACGCTATTTCTTCAACTGTGGCCGGCTCCCTCTGGGTTTTTTTGTTAAATCCGGTAGCAGGTCAGGTTAATTATTTATTAGATCTTGCTTTTAATATTCAGGTTAACTGGTTAACGAATAGTTTTTTTGCATTTCTGGCTATTATTATAGCAACTGTCTGGAAGAATATGGGTTTTAATATAATATTTTTTCTAGCAGGTCTGCAGGCAATACCGGATAGTGTTTATGAGTCTGCAAAGATTGATGGGGCAGGAGCTATAACTATATTTAAAGACATTACAATTCCCTTATTATCTCCTACAACCTTTTATTTAATTATCATGAATATTATTTTCAGTGTATTTGAAAGCTTTGGGATTGTAGATATAATGACTCAGGGTGGACCCGCTGATTCTACAAATATTGTAATTTATAAATTATATCGGGAAATGTTTATTAATTTCAGGCCGGGAATTGCAGCAGCTCAATCTGTAATCTTATTAGCTCTGGTAATTATAGTGACTATATTCCATTTTAAATATGGCACAAATAATGTACATTATCAATAAGAGAAAGGTGATTAAATATGTTTGATTTAAATAGAGGTTCCTATAGTATTTATAAAAAAATAGCACTACATCTGGTCTTAATAATCATTTCTTTCATTGTCTTAATGCCAATTATTTTCGGCATCAGTGTCAGTTTGCAGCCCAGAGCACAGATATTTTCTTATCCACCATCATTTTTACCTGATAGATTACATTTTGATAATTATATTAAGGCCTGGAATTTAGTCAGCCTTGATAAAATTTTAGTTAACAGTATTCTGGCTTCTTTTGTGGTGATGTTAGGAAAATTGGGGCTGGGAGTTTTAAGTGGCTATGCATTTTCGCATTTTGAGTTCAAAAACAAAAAGTTTTTGTTTTTTGCAGTCTTATTTACCTTAATGCTGCCAATGCAGGTACGGGTAGTTCCCCTGTTTGAGTTTATAAGCAGAGTGGGATTGGGGAATTCTTTTTCTGGTCTGGTTTTGCCTTTTCTGGCAAGTGCCACTACAACTTTTTTGATGAGACAGCACTTTTTGACTATTCCTAAGTCTATTATGGAATCTGCTCAAATAGATGGCTGTGGGCCTTTTCGATTTTTATTCCAGATTCTCTTACCCCTATCGGGAGCTAATCTTGCTGGATTGGCTGTAGTTAACTTTTTAGTGATGTGGAATGCCTATCTCTGGCCGCTGATCATTATTAATGATGATCAAAAAAAGCTAGCTCAGCAGGGAGTAAAAATGCTTTTTGCCAGTTCTTCAGAACGAGACTGGGGAATTATTATGGCAGGAACTATCATGGTGGTAATTCCAACTCTAATTGTATTTTTACTGGCCCAAAAGTTTTTTGTAAAAGGAATTGCTACTCAGGGTATAAAAGAATAGATATTATTTTTATGTTAAAATTCTGGTGAAAGATCTGCAGTTAGTCAGCAGATCTTTCTTTTTCTTTAAAAAGCTCTATAAATTCTGTTTTTCCTTCTGCCTCAACTAAACTTTTCCTGAAATCATCCTCCCGCAGCCAGCTGACCAGAGTCGAAACTAATTTTAAATATTCCGGTGAATAATCTGGATAATCAGCCACCATGAATATTAGTTTCACCTTTTTTCCATCCAGGCTGTGATATTCAATTCCAGTTTTTGATCTGCCAATAGCCAGGGATAATTCGTTAACTGTTTCGCTTTTACCGTGGGGGACAGCAATTCCTCTTCCGAAGCCAGTACTGCCCTCTTTTTCTCGCACAATTATTTTTGCCAGGAATTTATCTTCTGCCTGGATTTTGTTTTCCCTTTTTAATAAACTGATCATTTCCTTTAAAGCGTCTTCTTTATTACTGGTATTTAGATCAAGATTAATTAAGTTCTTATCTAATAATTTACTGATTTTCATTATTTTTTCCCACCTTTCTGTTAGTCTAAATTATATAATAATGCTGATAGACAAGTCAATCTAAACCGGCTTAATAAAACTAATAATTTACTTAATAAGAATAAAATGGATACTGAGAAGCTATGTATTCCTGGATAATGGGATTAAAAACCTAATTGTAACTGGACTACTTGACACCTGCCATAAAAAGGATTAGTATTAAAACAAATTAACATAAAGCGACTAGAATTTAAGTAGATGAGTAGGAAGGAGAGATGTTTTATGTTAAAAGTAAAAAGCGCAGTTAAGGAATTTAGTGGATTTAGAGCAGTAGATGAATGTTCTTTTGAAGTGAAAGAGAATACGATAACTGGACTGATTGGTCCAAATGGAGCTGGGAAAACAACTATGTTTAATTTAATTGCCGGTTCTTTAGATCTTGATCAGGGAGAAGTTTATTTTTCAGAGCAGAAAGTAAACAATTTTGCTCCCCATCAGATTGCACGGCTGGGACTGGCCAGAACTTTTCAGATTCCAAAAACTTTAAAAAAGATGACAGTAATGGAAAACTTAATGCTTGTTCCCTCTGGCCAGAGTGGAGAAAATCTCTGGAACAGCTGGTTTAATTCGGCAAAGGTAAGTCAAGAAGAAAAGTCAGTGGAAGCAAAAGCCTATGAGACTTTAGAATTTCTGGAGATGAGTCACCTGGCTGATGAGATGGCGGTTAACCTTTCAGGTGGGCAGAAAAAACTGCTTGAACTGGGGAGAGCCTTAATGGCAGATCCAGAATTAATTATGCTGGATGAACCTGGAGCCGGTGTCAACCCAACCTTATTGAATAAAATAGCTGAAAATATTCTTAAGTTAAAAGAAAGAGGAAAAACTATACTTTTAATTGAGCATAATATGGATTTAATAATGAATATCTGTGATCGGGTTATTGTAATGAATGACGGTAAGCATTTAGTTGAAGGAACTCCGGCTGAAGTTAAAAGTAATCCCCGGGTTTTAGAAGCTTATCTGGGAGAAAAAACGGCTTAAGGAGTGGTCTTATTGTTAAGAATTAATGATATATATGCCGGTTATGGTGAGATAGAGATAATTCACGGTATTTCTCTTAAGGTTGAGCAGGGAGAGATAGTTTCCATTGTGGGGCCTAACGGTTCCGGAAAGTCTACTCTTTTAAAATCTATTTTTTCTCTTGTCGATATTATGGGCGGAGAAATCAATTATCTGGATAGTGACTTAACAGCCACTGCCACCGATCAGATGATAAAAAAAGGGCTTTCTTTTGTACCCCAGACTGATAACATTTTTCCGACTTTAACTGTGGAAGAAAATCTGGAATTGGGTGCTTACGTGTCAAAGAAAAATCTCAGTGACAGATTTGATTTAATTTACAATTTGTTTCCACCATTAGTAGAGAAGAGAAAGAAAAAAGCAGGTACTTTAAGCGGTGGACAGCGTCAGATGGTGGCCTTTGGTCGGGCACTGGTAATGGAGCCCAAATTACTGCTATTAGATGAACCAACAGCCGGGCTGGCACCAATGTTTATTGATTTAATTTTAGAAAAAGTTGAAGAAATTAATAGAACTGGAGTTTCAATTTTAATGGTAGAACAGAATGCAAAAAAAGCTTTAGCAATGTCAGATAGAGGTTATGTGCTGGCAGCAGGCGAAAAAAAATATGAAGATAGTGGGCAAGGCTTACTTGAGAATGAAGAAGTAGCGCAGCTCTTTTTGGGAGGATAAGTCTATGGTCTTACAGTTGTTTTTGAATGGAGTAATACTTGGATCAATTATAGCGCTGGGTGCAATTGGGTTATCATTAATTTATGGAATTTTGAAGTTTGGACATTTTGCCCATGGTGATTTAATGACACTCGGTGCTTATTTTGCTTTTTTATTTAAAGTACAGCTGGGCCTGCCATTCTGGCTGGCTTTTGTTTTAGCAGCAGCATTAACTGCAGGTACAGCAATACTTTTAAATCTTATCTTATACAGACATTTAAAGAAAAGAGATTCGGTAATAGTAATGATTTCTTCTGTTGGAGCCGCCTTAATAATTAGAAATCTCGTTTTATTATTCTGGGGGCCGCAGAATCAATTTTACGTGAAAGCTATCCAGATGCCGCTTGTTTTAGGTGATGGATTACTGAGAATTAAAGAAAACCAGATCATAATTTTAGTTCTGGCTCTGGCCCTGGTAATTGCAGTTCACCTGTTTTTAAGTAAAACAAAAATGGGTAAAGCCATGCGGGCAATGTCAGATAACATTGATCTGGCTCAGATAACCGGAATTAACACGGAAAGAGTAATTATCTGGACCTGGGCAATGAGTGGTGTGCTGACTGCAGCTGCAGGCATTCTGCTTGCTTTTGATACTCACCTGACCCCGGTGATGGGCTGGAATTTACTACTGCCCCTGTTTGCGGCAGCTATTCTGGGAGGAATCGGCAGTCCTTATGGTGCAATGTTTGGTGGGCTGGTAATCGGTATCTCACAGGAGATGTCTACTTTAATTATTTCTGCAGCCTACAAGCCGGCAGTTGCTTTTACAATTATGATCTTAATGTTAATTATTAGACCTTCTGGTTTAATGGGAAAGAAGGTGTAAATAGATGACTTTTGCAGGTGTTTTTTCATATCTGGTTTTCTTTTTAATTTTTGTGGGTATTTATGCAATAATGACTCTGGGTTTAAATATACAGCGGGGATTTGCCGGCCTTTTCAATATCGGAATTGCAGGATTCTGGGCAGTAGGAGCCTATACCTCAGCAATTATGACCAAAGGCCCTTCTCCTGATCATCTGGGTGGATTTGGAATGCCTTTTATTGTTGGACTGCTGGTTGCCGGGTTAATATCTGCCCTGGTAGCTTTTCTGGTAGGGATTCCAACGATTCGGCTCCGGGAAGATTATCTGGGGATTGCAACAATAGGTATTGCTGAGATAATCAGACTGGTAATTAAAAATGAAGCCTGGTTGACCAATGGCGTTAGAGGTATTTCTGCTATTCCAAAACCTCTGGCGGGAAGTTTTGGCTCAAACTATAATTTGTTTTTTCTGATGCTTGTAGTTTTGACTATTGCATTTTTTTATTACCTCAGTGAAAAAGGAATTAATTCTCCCTGGGGTAGGGTTCTAAGAGCAATTAGAGAAGACGAAGAGGTAGTTAAAGCTGTTGGAAAAAATGTAGTTCGTTATCGACTGGAAGCTTTTGTTTTAGGAGCCTTTATTATGGGAGTTGGTGGAGCTCTATATGCCCATTTCACTTCCTTTATTTCACCGGCTGCCTTTAGACCAATGCAGGCTACATTTCTAGTCTGGATTATGCTGATCATTGGTGGAAGTGCCAATAACTTCGGTTCTATAGTTGGTGCTTTTTTGACCTGGGGAATCTGGACCGGGACTGAATTCTTAACAGGAATGCTGCCGGCGGCATATACAACTCAGGCGGCTGCTGTTCGGGTGATCTTAATTGGAGTATTTTTAGAAATTATTCTGTTAAACCGGCCAGAGGGATTATTTAGCGAAAAGAAATACAGCAGTGCTTCTACAGCTGATAACTAAATAGTAATATGCTTTAGGACTATGATTTTCGATAAGCAGAGAATGATTTTAAAAATAAAATTGAATTAATAGTTATGATTAACCAGGAAGGATTTAAAGTTTAAATTTTGCTCTTAGTTGAGTATTTTTAAATAAAACAAGTAGCGAGAATAAGAGGAGGAAAAAATAATGTTTAAAAAGAAAATCTTGATTACAATGCTGGTGTTGTTGTTTCTGTCTTTGACTGTTAGTGGCGCATTTGCACAGGAAACTGTTAAAATTGGGACCTTAATGCCGCTTACTGGTGGATTGGCTTCCTATGGTCAGTTTACTCGTAATGGTACTTTGTTGGCTCAAAAAATTATTAACGAACAGGGCGGTCTGCTTGGAGGAAGAGAGCTGGAGTTAGTTAATGTTGATACCCAGACAAATCCCCAGGCAGGAGTTGATGGAGCTAAAAAACTGGTATCTATAAATGGCGTTAATGCGATTGTTGGTGCTCTGTCAAGTGGTGTTACAATTCCTGTTGCTGAGAGTGTTACGGTTCCCGGTGAGGTAGTTTTAATCTCTCCTGCTTCTACCTCACCAGTACTGACAACTTTAGAAGATAATGGCTATGTATTTAGAACAGTACCTTCTGATAGTCTGCAGGGAAAAGTTGCCGGTAATCTGGCAGCAGACTTAAATTATGATTCACTGGCAGTAATTTATGTTAATAATGATTATGGTCAGGGTTTAAATGATGCAGTAATTGAACAGTTCGAAAAAAGGGGTGGAGAAGTAACTGCCTCAATTGCCTTTGAACCAAATAAAGTGTCTTATAGAAGTGAGCTGATGGATGCTGCTGAAGAAAATCCTGATGCCTTATTACTAATTGCCTATACTGATGATGGTGGAATTACAATTATTAGACAGGCTTTAGAAAATGGTTACTTTAAAGAATTTATCTTTACTGATGGTTTAAAAGCTCCGGAAATTACAGAGGGAGTTGAACAGTATTTAGAAGGAATGTATGGTACTGCTCCAACCGCAATGCCCGGTGGTCAGGGACCTGAATTATTTACCGAACTGTATGAGGAAGAGTTCGGAGAAATCCCACCAAAACCTTATATTGACACCAGTTTTGATGCTACCTTTGTTTTAGCTTTAGCTATGCAGAAGGCTGGTAGTACAGAAGGTCCGGCTATTAGAGATGCTCTTAATGAAGTACTATCTGAGGATGGAACTGTGGTTAATATCAATGAATGGAACAAAGCTAAAGATCTGATTGAAGCCGGACAAAAGATACGATATGAAGGTGCTTCTGGACCGGTGCTCTTTAATGATGTTGGAGACAGTATGGGGGCAATTGGAATCTGGAAAATCGAAAATGGTAATATTGTTGATGAAAGACTGGAAGTACAGTAATTATCTGACCCCCTTAAAATTGAATTTATAAATTCTAAATAGTAAATCTCGAAAAGATCCCGGCTTTTTTAAGTTGGGATCTTTTTCTGACTGAGGAAGTGATTAGTGTGAAAGAAGTTAAGCTAATAGATGTCACATTTAGAGATTTTGAGCTGCTTGATTTAAGTGATCATAATTCACAGCTTTTAAAAATAATAAGAATGATGGCAGAAATGGGAGTGGAAGAAGTTGAGATCGGCTCTCCTGTTTTTACAGAGAAAATAAAAAAAATGGTCAGTGGAAAAGACAAGATAAAAGAAAAAATTGATTCCAAATTCCGCAGCTGGAATAGACCCATGATTTCTGATTTAAGAAAATCACTGCAGGTAGGAGTTGAGCTTGTAGTTATCTCTATTTCACTAAAAAACTTTAATCTCAGATCGAAGAAAGATAATAATTCGGCAGCTAAACTGTTAAATGATTTGAAAACAAGTATTAACTATGCAGAAACTAAGGGGTTAGGGATAATAGTAGAACTTCAAAATGCTTCTGCCTTTAATTTAAGTCAGTTATTAGAAGTTACAGCTTTCTGCAAAAAAATGGGTGTTAATAGATTTTCCTATCAGGAAGCTGAAACAGTGATTGACCCCCTGAAGTTCAAAAAGAGGATAAAAGATATTATCAGGACAGCTGATATTAAACTGGAAGTAAACTGCAGTAATATTTTTCAGACAGCAGCTGCAGCATCACTGGCGGCTTATAATGCTGGTGTCAGCGGAATCTGTGCCAGCTTTAATGGTTTTAGCAAAGAATTTTGCAGAAGAACGGCCCTGGAAGAAATTATGATGATTTTAAAAAAGATTGAAGCTTCAGACAGGAAATATAAAACAGAAAAGCTTTTTGAATTAAGTCAGCTAATGGGAGAGTATTTAAAAGATTTCCCGGCTGATAATAAAGCGATAATCGGAAAAGGAATTTTTAAGCACGAATCCGGTATTCATGTAGATGGGATCTTAAAAAACCCAATTACATATGAAGCATTTTCTCCCGCGGAAGTTGGGTTAAGCCGGGAAATTATAATCGGGAAACACTCCGGCAAAAAGGCAGTGATCGCAAAGTATAAAGAATTCGGAATTGATTTAAGTCTTAAAGAAGCAGAGTTGAAATTAAAAAAGATTAAAAGAAAATCGATTGAGTTAAAAAGAGCTTTAACAGAAGCAGAATTAAAAAACATTTAACCTGGATGGCAGTCTTTGCTAATCCAGGTTTTTTTGTATCCAGATATAAATGACATGTTCATGTTATATATTTATCGTATATACAATTATACACTTGAAAATAGTAAATTTAATGTTATACTTTAGATAATAAATTTAAAACCCAACACAATCGAGTGGAAATAAAAGCAAAACTCATTCTCTACAGTGATTTAAATTTATAATTAAATAAGGTTATAAATATTCGGAGTCAAATTTCGAATATCTATAATATAAAAATCTAAATCTAGGAGGAAAAAAGATGAAAGATGATTTGAGACAGGTAGCGATTTATGGAAAAGGCGGTATTGGAAAATCAACTACAACTCAGAATTTAACTTCGTCACTGGCAGAGATGGGTAAGGACATTATGGTAGTCGGCTGTGACCCCAAAGCTGATTCGACCAGGATGCTTCTTGGTGGAATGGATCAGCAGACAGTTCTTGATACATTAAGAGAAGAGGGGCAGGATATCGAACTTGATGATATCTTAAAGAGAGGTAAAGACTTTGAGAATATCCGCTGTGTTGAATCTGGTGGACCAGAACCTGGTGTAGGTTGTGCAGGGCGGGGAATTATTACCTCAATTAATATGCTCGAAAGTCTGGGAGCCTATACAGACGAACTTGATTATGTATTCTACGATGTTCTGGGAGATGTTGTTTGTGGTGGATTTGCGATGCCGATCAGAGAGGGTAAAGCCCAGGAAATCTATATTGTAGCAAGTGGAGAGCTGATGGCTCTTTATGCAGCCAACAATATCTGTAAAGGTATTAAACGATATGCAGAATCTGGTGGGGTAAGGCTGGGAGGAATTATCTGCAACAGCCGTCAGGTAGATGGAGAGTTAGAATTACTTAAATCATTTGCCGAAAGATTGGGCAGTCAGTTAATTCACTTTGTACCCCGGGACAATATTGTTCAAAGAGCTGAGATCAATAGAAAAGTAGTTATTGCCTATGATCCAGACTCAAATCAGGCTCAGGAATACAGAGCCCTGGCTCAAGCAATAGATGATAATGAAATGTTTGTAATTCCTGATCCGATGGAACAGGATGAGTTAGAGCAGCTGATGATGGACTTTGGTATTCTGGAAGTTTAGAATTTTAGACATCAAGAATTTTAGTGACTGATAAATTTGAAAAGCATTTAGAGGAAAAACTAGCAGAGAGTAAATGAGAAGCAGATCAAGAGAACGAGAAGGGAATGATATAAGTGAAATTACTGCAGGCAATTATTAGACCGGAAAAAAGTTCAACAGTTCTTTCGGAATTAAAAGAGGCTGGTTTTCCGGCAGTAACCAAGATGGATGTTGCTGGTCGAGGTAAACAGCGGGGAGTTAAAGTTGGTAATATTCATTATGATGAACTGCCCAAAGAACTTTTAATGATGGTCTTAGAAGATGAAGATAAGGATGATGTAGTTAAAATTATTATGAAAACAGTTAGAAGTGGTAAAGAAGGCAGCTATGGTGATGGTAAGATTTTTGTCAGTGATGTAAAAGAGGCATATACCATCAGTTCACAGAGTCAGGGTCTCTAGATTATTAACTGCAGATCAGAAAATAATAGCCGGTTTTAAATTCTTTTGGAGGTGAAAAATGTGAAGGAAATCATGGCTGTAATTAGAATGAACAAAATTAACCAGACTAAAAAAGCTCTGGCAGTTCAGGGATTCAATTCTCTAACCTGTGTCAAAGTTACGGGGAGGGGCAAAAAGAAGGTTAATTATGAACTTATAGAAAAAATGCTTGAGGGAGAAGAAGAGATAATTAAGTCGAAAGAAGTTACTGAATCAATAACAGAAGGTCACCGTTTAATATCCAAAAGAATGGTGATTTCAGTAGTAAAAGATGAAGATGTCAAAAAGGTAGTTGAGACCATAATGAATGTCAATGAAACTGGTAATCCAGGTGATGGTAAGATTTTTGTTTTACCTATTGAAGACGCCTATCGAGTCAGAACAGGCGAAAGCGGTAAAGCAGCAGTATAGAGAAGAGGTGAAGATAATGAAAAATAATAATGCAGGCATTGAAGATGTTTTAGATGAAGTTCTACAGTCATATCCTGCTAAATCAATGAAAAATAGAAAAGAACATATGCTGATCAAAGATCAGAAAAAAGGCAAACACAAAATAAAGGCTAATACCCGGACCATTCCAGGAATTATTACCAACCGTGGTTGTGCTTATGCAGGCTGTCGTGGAGTTGTTCTGGGCCCCTTAAAAGATGTAGTTCAGCTTGTGCACGGACCAATTGGATGCAGTTATTATGCCTGGGGAATGAGAAGACATCAGGGAGTGGCAGCAGAGGGCGGCAAAAACTTTATTAATTATACTTTTTCCACTGATATGCAGGATTCGGATGTTGTTTTTGGAGGAGAAAGAAAATTAAAAGAAGCAATCAAAGAAGCAGTAGAAATTTTTAATCCTTCAACAATTATGATAACAGCTACCTGTCCTGTTGGTTTGATAGGTGATGATATTAACAGTATTGCCAGACAGGCAGAAGCAGAGTATGGGATTACAGTCATGGCTTTTAACTGTGAAGGTTATAAAGGAGTCAGTCAGTCAGCCGGTCACCATATTGCAAATAATGAAATTATGGCCAATTTAGTCGGGATAGAAGATAAAGAGCTTGATTATAAATATCCAATTAACCTGATGGGTGAATATAATATTGGGGGAGATGCTTTCGAAATAGAAAGGATTTTAGAAAAAATTGGTTATGATATTGTTGCTTCATTTTCCGGTAATGGTACAGCAGATCAGATTAAGTATTCTCACGAAGCTGACTTAAATCTGGTCCAGTGTCACCGTTCAATTAACTATATTGCGGAAATGTTCGAAGAAAAGTATGGGATCCCCTGGTTAAAAGTTAACTTTTTAGGTGTGGATGCCACAATTAAAGCCCTGCGAAATATGGCAGAGTATTTTGATGACCCTGAATTAAAAGAGAGAACAGAAAAGGTAATTGCAGAGGAGCTGGCCCAGATTGAGGGTCCGCTGAACCGCTACAAAGAGCTTTTTGAAGGGAAAACAGCTTTCCTTTTTGTTGGAGGTTCCAGAGCCCACCACTATCAGAATGTATTTAAGCGTATTGGAATTGAAACAGTAGTTGCCGGCTATGAGTTTGGTCATCGAGATGATTATGAGGGCAGAGAAGTTATCCCTGATATTGAAATGACAGCTGATGATCGAAACATTCCGGAACTGGAAGTTACAAAAGATGACAAAAAATACAATATGAGAATTTCAAAAGCTAAAAAAGAGGAGCTGCAGCAGAAAATGCCCCTTGATTATTATGAAGGTATGATCAAGGAGATGGAGGATGGGAGTATTGTGATTGATGACCTAAACCACCACGAACATATCAAATTAACTGAAGCTTTAGAGCCGGATATTTTTTGCTCTGGAATTAAGGATAAGTATACTTCTCATAAAATGGGCATTTTTTCAAAACAGCTGCACAGTTATGATTACAGCGGTCCTTATGCAGGTTTTAAAGGTCATCTGCAGTTTGCAGAAGATATTGCAGCCGGAATTCTTAACCCCAGCTGGAGTTATATTAATCCTCCCTGGAAAGATAATGTTGAACTTGCAGGAACAATTGGAGGTGTTCGTTAATGCAGGATTTAGTACCTAAAGAATATAAAGAGAGAAACTCACTTGTTATCAATCCGGTTAAAACCTGTCAGCCAATTGGGGCAATGTATGCAGCTCTGGGTGTCCATGGAGCACTGCCGCACAGCCACGGATCACAGGGATGCTGTTCTTATCACAGAATGCATTTGACCAAACATTTTAGAGAACCGGTTGTTGCTTCTTCCAGTTCATTTACAGAAGGAGCCTCAGTATTTGGTGGTCGGGCTAACTTAGAAACAGCCCTGAAAAATATTTTTGCTGTCTATGATCCCCAGGTTGTGGCAATCAATACGACCTGTCTCTCAGAAACAATTGGTGATGATATTGGGTCAATTATTAATGGGTTTGATGTTCCGGAGGGAAAAACGATTATTCATGCCAGTACTCCCAGTTATGTGGGTTCTCATATTACAGGATTTTCGAATATGGTCAAGGCAATGATTAAACAGCTTTCGGAAAAAAATGAAGAAGCAAAGACAAATAACAAGCTGAATTTAATTCCTGGATTTGTTGATCCCGGAGATATCCGTGAGATTAAGAGAATACTAGAAGCTATGGATATCGACTATATTTTGTTTCCGGATCAGAGTGATGTGCTTGATACTCCTCTGGATGGCAATTATGATATGTATCCAGAAGGGGGAGTTACCATTCCAGAATTAAATGATACAGGTAATTCGCAGGCTACTATTGCACTGGGAGAATTTGCTTCTGCAGACTCTGCCTTTGAACTGGAAAAAAAGCATGATGTAAAACCATATATTCTCAAATCACCTGTCGGCATCAAGGCAACAGATGAATTATTAATGCAGCTGATGAAGCTGACTGGCAAAGAGGTGCCAGCCAAAATAGAAAAAGAAAGAGGCCAGCTGGTTGATATCATTGCAGACACTCATCATCAGTTCCATGGTAAAAAGGTAGCTGTTTATGGTGACCCTGATATAGTAATTTCTTTAACTGAATTTGTGTTAAGTCTGGGGATGAGGCCTGTTCATGTATTAACAGGAACACCAGACAATAAGTTTGAAGAAACAGTTACAGAAATGATGTCCGATGCAGACTGGGAATATAATATAACTGCCGGAGGAGATTTATTCCAGCTTCATCAGTGGATTAAAAATGATCCGGTAGATTTATTACTTGGTAATTCCTATGGTAAATTGGTTGCCAGGCAGGAAGATATTCCACTGGTCAGAGTTGGATTTCCTATTCTTGACCGCAGTGTACACTCCTATCTGCCAACTATTGGCTATAAGGGGGCAATTTTACTGGTTGAAAAAATTAGTGGAGCCTTACTTGATAGAAAAGATAGAGATACAGACTTTGAATTGACAGAGTTTGTGCTGTAAATATTTAACCCATCTGTTTTTTTAGGAGTATCATCAGTAGAGAGTAGTGTTAGGTAATGATAACTTGCTTTAAACAGATGGGTTATTTTTCATTCTGGAGGTGAAAAAGATGCAGAATTCAAGAAATAAAGCACTTTCCGAAAGAGAAGACTTTATTATGACTAAAGGAGATAAAAAAGAAAATATTAAGTGTGATCAGCAGAGTCTGGCAGGTGCAGTTAGTCAGAGAGCCTGTGTTTATTCTGGAGCCCGGGTTGTTCTCAATCCAGTTAAAGATGCCTATCATCTGGTCCATGGTCCTATTGGTTGTGCTAGCTATACCTGGGATATCAGAGGTAGTTTGACTTCTGGAGCTGATGTTTTTCGCAGTAGTTTTTCTACTGATTTAAAGGAAAAAGATATTGTTTTTGGTGGTGAGACAAAGCTGAAGTTAGTGATAGAAGAACTAATGGAAGCAGAGCAGTATGAGCCGGAAGTGATTTTTATTTATTCAACCTGTGTGGTGGGGGTTATCGGTGATGATCTAAAAGCTGCAGCCCGGAAGGCAGAAAAAAAGTATGGAATTAGAGTGATTCCGGTAGAATCTTCAGGTTTTGCCGGTACAAAATCTAAGGGATATAAAGCTGCCTGTGAGGCATTATTAACTTTAATGGATGATTTTAAGGCTGAAAATAATGGAGTAGAGAGTAGTAAAAAAGCCGCAGATAATAGAAATGAAATCAAAAAATTAAGTCAGCAGAATGAAGATTATGGAGAGTTAGATACAAAGGAAAAGATCAGGCTGCTTCAGAAAAAACTGAGTCAGATTAATTCTCTCCAGACTGGAAAGGCTATAGAAAATTTTAAAAACAAAAAGCTGAAAGAGCAGGCGGAAGTCAGCAGTTACAGTAAAAAAATAAATCTGCTGGGAGATTACAATCTGGCAGGTGAAGGCTGGATAATTGAAAATTATTTGAATCAAGTTGGAATAGAACTTGTAGCCAGATTTACTGGAGATTCAAGTATTAAAGATATTCGTAAAGCCCCTACTGCTGATTTAAATATAGTTCAGTGTGCTGGGTCAATGAAGTATCTGGCTAAAAGAATGGAAAAAAAGTTTGGAATTCCTTTCCTGGAGATTTCATTTTTAGGATTACAGGACAGCCTGGATTCCCTGCGCCAGATTGCTCAACACTTAGGTGATCAGATAATAATTAATAATGTTGAAAAACTAATTGCCCGCAGGCTGCCTGATACAGAAGCAAAATTGAGAATATATAAAAACTATCTCTCTGGCAAAAAAGCAGCAATTTATGTTGGTGGTGCTTTTAAGGCGATTTCTCTGGTCAAACAGTTCAATGATCTGGGAATTAAAACTGTGATGGTAGGAACTCAAAATGGTAAAGAATCTGATTACGAAAAGTTAAGAGAGCTGACTGACCCTGGAACTATTATTTTAGATGATGCTAATCCCTCCGAACTGGAGGTCTTTATGCGAGAAAAAGGAGCCGATGTTTTAGTTGGTGGAGTAAAAGACAGGGCTCTTGCCTATAAGATGGGGATTGCTTTTTTTGATCACAATCATGAGCGCAAAGATCCGCTGGTAGGATTTGAGGGAGTTGTTAATCTGGCTCAGGAGCTGGATTTAACAATTAACAGTCCAATCTGGAAAACGATCAGGAGTGGTATAGATGAGTAATTTTAAAAGATTAAATGTTAATCCCTGTAAGATGTGTATGCCGATAGGAGCGGCTGTTGCCTTTAAGGGAATAGAAGAGAGTATGCTTTTAATGCACGGGTCTCAGGGCTGCAGTACTTATATGAGAAGGCACATGTCTACCCATTATGAAGAGCCGATAGATATAGCTTCTTCTTCAATTGATGAGCAGGGTACAGTTTATGGAGGAGAAGAAAATTTAAGGCAGGGTTTAAAAAATCTGATTAAATTATATTCACCTAAAGTTATAGGTGTTGTAACTACCTGTCTGGCAGAAACAATTGGAGAAGATATAAATAGAATTGTAGCTGACTTTAAAAAAGCAAATAATGTTAAAGACATCTCTATTATTACAGTTCCAACTCCTGGTTATGGAGGATCTCAATTTGAAGGTTATTATCTAACATTAAGAAAAATTGTAGAGCAGCTTGGCGAAAAATCGAGAAATAAAAGCTCCCGGATAAATCTGGTTGCTGCAAACTTAAGTCCGGCAGAAATCCGAGAAATTAAAAGAATTCTGGATTTGTTTGAACTTGAGTATACAATTTTGCCTGATATCTCAAGAACTCTGGCCGCTCCTTTTACAGAAAACTACAGCAAAATACCTGCCGGAGGAACTGCAGTTTCTGAAATAAAAAACATGGGTGATGCTGCCTTTACAATTGAATTTGGGACACTTGTTGACAGCAGTCTTTCAACAGCCGTTTATCTTGAAGATAAATTTGGGATTCCTGCTTATAGACTGCCAATTCCAATCGGACTTAAGAATACAGATCAGCTGATAAATACCCTGGCAGAAATATCCGGCAAAAAAATTCCTTTAGGCTTAACAGAAGCAAGAGGTAGACTGATAGATACGATGATCGACTCACACAAATATAATGGAGCGGGCAGAGCAGCTGTCTTTGGTGATCCAGAGATGATTTATGCGGTCAGCTCTATCTGTCAGGAAAATGGAATTTCTCCTGTAATTATGGCTACCGGTACAGATCTGGATATTTTCCAGAGAAAGTTGAAAGAGCTTACTGCAGACAGTAGAGATCAGAACTTAATTTTTAGTGATACTGATTTTGAAGAGATTAGAAACTATGTTAATGAGTATGATATTAATATTCTGCTTGGTAATTCGGATGGAGCATTTATAGAAGAAAAAGACGGAATCCCATTAATCCGAATTGGTTTTCCAATTCATGATCGTGTGGGAGCTTCCAGACAGCAGAACATTGGCTATCAGGGTTCCAATAATTTACTTGATCAGATTACAAACCAGCTGCTGGCTCTGAAACATGACAATTATCGTGAAGATCTGTATCAAAAGTTTTATCATTCAAATAAAAGAACAAAATCGGAAAAAGAGATTGAAGAGTTGAAAGTAGGTGAGGAATAATGGATTTAAAAACAAAAACTCATCCCTGTTACAGTAAGTTTGCACATAATTATGCCAGAATGCATATTCCGGTTGCTGCAAAATGTAATATCAGCTGTAATTACTGTAATCGCAAATATGACTGTTTACATGAGACCAGGCCCGGAGTAACAAGCAAACTGCTGTCCCCGACTGAAGCATTAGCCAGGTTTAAAATTGTTAAAAGTAAAGTTGATAATCTGAGTGTGGTTGGTGTTGCTGGTCCTGGTGATGCTCTGGCTAGTTTTGAAGCCACCAGAGAATCTTTAGAGTTAATTAAAGCAGAAGATCCTGATCTGACCTTCTGTCTTTCCACAAATGGTTTAAGTTTGACAGATTATCAGGAAGAAATTTTGCGCCTGGGTGTTAGCCATGTAACTATCACGATTAATGCAGTTGAGCCGGAGATTGGAGCAAAAATATATGAGCGGGTAAACTATAAAGGGGAAACTCTAACAGGGGTTGAGGGAGCAGAACTTCTGCTTAAAAATCAGCTTTCTGGATTGAAATATCTGGCCCAGAACGGAGTTCTCTGTAAAGTAAATATTGTTTTAATTAAAGGAATAAATAATTACCATATTGAAGAGGTAGTAAAAACTGTAAAAGAAGCGGGAGCTTTTATGACCAATATTATGCCCCTGATTCCAGTTGAAGATACACCTTTTGCAGATAATCCTTTAACCAGTAAAGTGGAACTGGATTATTTGAGAAATAAATGTGAAGAAAATTTAAAGCAGATGTATCACTGTCAGCAGTGTCGTTCTGATGCAGTGGGCTGTTTAAATAAAGATAGGTCACTGGAATTTAAGGAAGAGAATAGTCTGAAGCTCGAAAAGAAAAGCGAGTCCCTGGTTCTTGAAGGAAATTATTATCTGGAGCAGGAAGAAAGACTTTTTGCTGTGGCCTCACAGGAGGGAGAAATAGTTAACCTGCACTTTGGTCATGCAAAAGATTTTTATATTTATCAGGTCAAAGAGAGCTCTATTAAATTTATAGAAAAGAGAAATGTCGAGCAGTATTGTACTGACAAAGAATGCAGTGACAGTGAAGATAGAATTGGCAGGATTATTAATACGATTTCTGATTGTGAAGCTGTTTTATCTGTTAGAATTGGGACTGTGCCCAGAAGAAAGCTGCTGCAGCACAATATTATAGCTGTGATGGTCTATGATAAGATTGAGTCAGCAATTAGATTTGCTCTGGGAGAAATGTATTCCGAAAATACTGGTTGAAAAATAGAAATTGGAAACTTGGAACAAATAAATTAGATTAAATAAAAAAGGAGCAATGATAATGAATAAACCCAAAAAACATATATTTGTCTGCAGCAGTTCCCGGATTAATGGTCAGCAGCGAGGATTTTGTGAGAGAAGGGATTCTGTTAGATTAATTCAGAATTTAATGAGAGAGGTTCAGGAACAGGATATAAGTTCTGAGGTGATTATTACAAATACTGGCTGTCTGGGAATCTGTACCCAGGGTCCAATAGTAATTGTTTATCCTGATGCTGTCTGGTATGGAAGTGTTACTCCTGATGATGCAGCAGAAATTATCGAGTCCCATATTTTAAATGACAAAGTAGTAGACAGATTAGAAATATAGTTTAATTAGTGAGATGATATTATGCTGAAAATAAAAAAGAGCAGCTTATATTTAATTAGCTGCATTTTACTGCTTCTAATTATTTTTAATCTTTCAGCCTGATATAACTCCAGAAACAGCAGAACAGCTGAAAGTTATAGAAATAGAAGCAGAGTATAATGTTGCAGCCTCCTATCCAGCAGCAGTTTTAAATTCTTCTCAAAATAAAGGGGAAGCTCTGAAATTTATTGATTACCTGTATTCTGAAGCAGGGGGTAAAATTCTGGCCAAATATGGATTTATAAAAGTAGGTAGTGATTAAAATGGGAAAAAATATTGGTCCTAAACAAAATACAGAGGCTATTTCTCCAGATATTAGTCTGGAGAATAGTTTTTTAGACTACTTTCGTAAGAAATCTGATCTGGATTTAACCCAGATAATTTTGTTCTCTTTAGCGGGTATAAATGTAATCTTTGTAATATTAATTATATCATCTTTATTTTTAAGCACCTCTATTGAGGGTCTGGTTACTACAGTTAATAACATAAATACGCTGCTCGCAATTAAAGTATCAGTTCTTTCTATCTTAATCTCAATTATGATTACGGTTTTAGTGGGAGTTCCCTTTAGTTATGTAGTCAGTCAAAAGGATAGTCGAATAAACAAAATAGTTAATATGTTTATTAAGCTGCCGCTTGTTATGCCGCCGACTGTAGCTGGACTGGCACTTCTACTCACTTTTGGCAGTCGGGGAATCTTAAGTGATATTATTAATACAATGAATCTGAGTTTACCCTTTACTTTTACTGCTCTGATCATTGTCCAGGTTTTTGTGATGCTGCCTCTGTTTACTCAGTCAGTAAAAAATGGTTTTGAAGCAATTGACGAAGAGGTTAAAGAAGCAGCAATGGTTTTTGGAGCCGAAGAAAAAGATATTTTATTTAAGATTTATCTTCCCTTAAGTATTAAACCTTTACTGACAGGAGTAATTATGGCCTGTCTCCGGGCAGCAGGAGAGTTTGGAGCCACCATTATGTTTGCCGGTAATTTATCAGGCAAAACGCAGACTCTATCTACTGCTATTTTTATTATGGCCCAGAAAGATCTGAGTCAGTCAATTGCTCTGGCTGTTGTTTTAATTATTACCTTTTCTTTACCGCTGATAATTTTAGAGTTAAAGTTGAAATGATATGCCGCCAAAATTCCCCTGCCTGAAAATAATAGGGAAAGGATTTAGATTTAAATGGAAAAAATAAAATTTGTAGATACCACACTCCGGGATGGTGAACAGACTCCTGGAGTTGTTTTTTCTGAGTCAGAAAAAATAATGCTGGCTCAAAAAATGGAGCTTTTAAAAGTAGATATAATTGAAGTTGGAATACCTGCTATTGGGAAAAAAGAAAGAGCAGTGATTAAAAAAATTATTAATTTAAATCTGGAAGCGAAAATATTACTCTGGAATAGAATGAAGATAGAAGATATTGATTTATCTTTAAGCTGTGGAGCTAAAAATATCCATCTTTCGGCTCCGGTTTCCAATCTCCAGCTGGAAGTTAAATTGAAAAAAGAAAAATCTCAACTTTTAGCTGAAATGACTGAAGCTATAAAATATGCAAAAACTGCTGGCTGTCTGGTATCTATTGGTGCCGAAGATGCATCTAGAGCAGAAAAAAGTTTTCTATTTGAATATCTTAAAACAGCAGAAAATGCTGGCGCTGAAAGATTTCGCTATGCAGATACAGTTGGTATTCTGGAGCCTTTTTCTACCTTTAATATGCTGAAAGAGATTCGAAGCAAAACAGAAATGGAAATAGAATTTCATGCCCATAATGATTTTGGCCTGGCAGTGGCAAATTCTCTGGCAGCCTGGAGAGCCGGAGCTGATTATATAAGTTCTACCATTACCGGGATTGGAGAGCGGGCTGGAAATACTGATTTTAAAGAGTTTGTAGAGGCCTATAATTATTTTTATGGGCAGCAGCTTAATTTTGACTGGGAAATCTATCAGAAACTTTTAAGTAAGATGAAGATGGCTCTTTAGTATTTGGAAATTCTTAAAAATAAAAACCCTGCCGTTATTAACCGGCAGGGTCAGAAGGGTTATTGCTCTGATTTATATGTTTTTTAAAGTGCAGCTGTTCCTTCTTCACCGGTTCTAATTCTGATCGCATTTTCTACATCAGAGACAAATATTTTTCCATCTCCAACCTCACCGGTCTGGACAGCTTCTTTAATTGATTCAACAATCTGATCAACTTTAGTATATTCTACAACTGTTTCGACTTTGATTTTCTTCCTCAATCTAACTCTGTAGCTGACACCACGGTACATTTCGGTCTGTCCTTTTTGAGAACCATATCCTTTTATCTCTTTGATGTTTAAACCACTAACTCCAATTTCTTCTAAGCAGTCGATAACTCGATCAGTTTTGTCAGGTCGAATAATAGCTTCTATTTTTTTCATCATCTATCAACACCTCTGTTTTGGATTTTGGAATTCAATTTATTTTTCAGCCTTAACATTGACCATGAAATCTGGATAGGAATCGGCACCGTGTTCTGAGTAATCAAGACCTTCAATCTCATCTTCTTCGGAGACTCTGAGTCCGATTACTGCATCGATTATCTTAAACAGGGCAAATCCAAGTCCAAAGGCCCAGATGAAAACAGTTACTACACCAATAATCTGAGTAATTAATAAACTAACTCCGCCTCCAAAAAGAAGGCCGCCTTCTGCTGCAAAAAATCCAACTGCAATGGTACCAAAGGCTCCACAAACACCGTGCACAGAAACAGCACCCACAGGATCGTCAATCTGCAGTTTATCAAAAAATTCAACCGCATAGATAACTATAATCCCTGCAATACCTCCAATTATAACAGCTGATAAGTTTCCAACTGCTGCTGTACCAGCAGTAATACCTACCAGACCGGCTAAAGCACCGTTTAAAGTCATACTCACATCTGCCTTACCATATTTAATCCAGCTGACTATCATAGCCATTACTGCACCTGCAGCTGCCGCCAGGTTGGTTGTTACAGCAATTGAAGCGATGGATAAATCAGTACCGGCTACTGTAGAACCGGGGTTAAATCCAAACCAGCCAAACCAGAGAATAAAAACACCAAGTGCTGCCATTAAAAGGTTGTGTCCGGGCAGTGCATTGGCACTTCCATCTTCATTATATTTACCAATTCGGGGTCCTAAAACAATGGCACCGGCTAGAGCAGCCCAGCCACCCACAGAGTGGACAACAGTTGAACCGGCGAAATCGACAATACCCATTTCGGCTAACCAGCCACCACCCCAGATCCAGTGTCCAACCACAGGATATATAAATGCGGTAATTACGACACTGTAGGCTAAGTAACCGGAAAAATTAGTTCTTTCTGCCATGGCACCAGAAACAATAGTTGCTGCTGTTGCTGCAAAAACTGTCTGGAAGATAAAAAAGGCTGCGATTGGAATATCGAGTCCTAAATTGGCAAATGAATCCTGCAGAAAATAACCGGTTGAACCAATAAAGCTGTTTCCACTGCCAAACATAAAGGCAAATCCAACAGCCCAGAAAACTAAGGAACCTGAGGCAAAGTCCATCATGTTTTTCATAATAATATTACCAGCGTTTTTGGCTCTGGTAAAACCAGCCTCAACCATAGCAAATCCAGCCTGCATAAAAAAGACAAGGAAAGCTGCAATTAAAGTCCAGATGGTGTCAATAGCGACTGCGTTGGCTGCTGCCTGTCCATCCTGGGCAAAAGCCAGACCGCTAAATAAAGCCACCAGTGTTAATGTCATCAAAATTGTTTGCATAAACTTGCTTCTCGTTACTCTACTACTCATAATAATTTCCTCCTCGTGTTAGGTATGTGTTAATTATGAGTAAATTATAGTTTCTAAAAAATGAGAAAGCAAGGAATTTGGAGTTTATATAACCGTATACAGTTATTTCAGCTAATTTTATTTCTGATTTTGCTCACAAAATACTGATGAAAAGCATTGCTGTCTGTGAGCTCAGGGTGAAAAGAGGTACCAATTAAGTTTTTGCTTTCTACAGCAGCAATTTGTCCTTCTTTTTGATAGAGGATCTCGATCCCTCTTCCAACTTCTGTAATTAAAGGGGCTCTAATAAAGACAAGCTCCTGGATCGAATCAGAAATTTTAGGTATAACAGCTTTTTCAATAAAACTATTAAGCTGGCTGCCAAAAGCATTTCTTTTAACTTTAATATCCAGAAGCCCCAACTGCTCTTCTTTTTCTCCCTCAACTTCAGCTGCCAGCAGGATTAAGCCAGCACAGCTGCCCCAGATAACTTTTTGCTGCTGATAAAACTTTCTGATTGCTTTTTTGAAATTATAGGCTTTAATTAACTTTCTGATTGTTGTGCTTTCACCACCAGGGATTATTAACCCGGCACAGCTATTTAATTCTTCCGGTTTTTTAACAGCCAGAGCCTGGACATTTTCAATTTGATTTAAATGATCTAAATGCTCAGCTACTCCCCCCTGGAGGGCCAGCACTCCCACTTTAATCTTCATTTTACCAGCCACGATCAGCCATTTTTTCGGCGTCAGTCAGTCCATTAACATCAATACCGGACATTGCTTTACCCAGATCTTCGGAGACTTCTGCTATAATCTGTGGATCTCGATAGTGGGTTGTTGCTCTAACAATTGCTTCGGCTCTTTTAGCCGGATTACCGGAACGGAAGATTCCAGAACCAACAAAAACTCCATCACAGCCCAGCTGCATCATTAAGGCAGCATCTGCAGGAGTGGCAATTCCCCCAGCTGCAAAATTAACAACCGGCAGTTTGCCGTGTTCTGCTATATATTCTACAAGTTCAAAAGGGGCCTGCATCTCTTTAGCAGCAGTCATCAGCTGTTCACTGCTTAAAGTGGTTAGATTATTTATTTGAGAATTAATTTTTCGCATATGGCGAACCGCTTCTACCACATTTCCGGTTCCTGCTTCTCCCTTTGTTCTAATCATAGCAGCCCCTTCTCCGATTCTTCTCAGAGCCTCACCAAGATTGGTGGCTCCGCAGACAAAAGGAATCTCAAATTTTCGTTTATCAATGTGATAAGATTCATCAGCTGGAGTTAAAACCTCACTTTCATCAATATAATCTATCTCCAGTGCTTCTAAAATCTGAGCTTCTACAAAATGCCCGATCCTTACTTTAGCCATTACCGGGATGGAAACAGTTTTTGCAATTTTTTTGATCATTTTTGGGTCAGACATTCTGGCAATTCCGCCTTCTTTTCTAATATCAGCTGGAACTTTTTCCAGGGCCATAACCGCCACTGCACCTGCTTCTTCTGCAATTTTTGCCTCTTCCGCAGTGGTAACATCCATAATGACTCCGCCTTTTAACATTTGAGCTAAATTTTTGTTTAAACGATATTTTTCTGACATAAACTTCTCTCCTCCTGATTGCTTAATTTAAATTGTAATGATACAATAACAATAAATAAGATGATTCAAAGTTAAAAACTAATACAATTATAAATTAAGCTAATACAAAATGTCAAACTAATAATACAATATACAATAAATTGCTTTGTGATAATACAATTTTGAGGAGTTGAGAAAATGTTGGAGATTAAATTAGATGAAGACAGTCGTTCTGCTTTATATCTGCAGCTTTATAAAAAACTAAAGGATAAAATCAAAAATGAACTTAAAGTTGATACTAAACTGCCGCCAATCAGGAAAATGGCAGCAGAAGTCAATGTTAATCCAGCCACAGTTGTTAAGGCTTACGATATGCTGGCAGAAGAACAATTAATTTACAAAAAGGTTGGCAGCGGCAGTTTTGTGGCCCCGGAGAAAAAATCTAGTTATTCTGAAAACAGAGAAGATATGTTAAAACATGGACAGATTAAATTATCTGAAAGTATTAATTTTGCCAGTGCTGCTCCCAGTACCGATTTATTTCCAGTTGCAGATTTTAAATATGCAATTAATCAGGTTTTAGAAAGGGACCAGGGTGAGGCTTTTACTTACCAAAAGAGCCAGGGATTTTTGCCTCTGCGGAAATCAATTAAGAAATATTTTGAGGAGCAGGGAATCAATTCTTCTTTAAAACAGATTCAGGTGGTTTCGGGGGCTCAGCAGGCAATAGATATTATCAGTAAAATACTTTTAGATTATAGAGATCAAATTATAGTAGAGGATCCAACATATTTTGGGGCGCTGCAGGCTTTTAATTCTCGTCGGGCAGAGATAAAAAGTATTAAGATGGAGCAGGATGGAGCTGATCTGGAGGAAATGGAAATCTATCTGCAAAAAAATAAAATAAAGTTTTTTTTCACCATGCAGAACTTTCAGAATCCAACCGGTGTTAACTGGAGTCGAGAAAAACAGCGGCAGCTGCTTGAACTGGCCGAGAAATATAATTTTTATATTATAGAGGATGATATTTTATCTGATCTAAATTATGATCAGAACAGAATAAATAATTTAAAGGAATTTGATGAACAGGGAAGAGTGATCTATATTAAAAGTTTTTCTAAAGTATTTATGCCTGGTTTAAGGCTGGCCTTTATTATTTTACCGGAAAAACTTCTGCCTGAAGTGCTGGAAGCTAAATATGCAACTGATATTTCCAGCGGTGGTTTAACTCAGAGAGCTTTTGATTATTATCTGCGAGAAGGCTTATTAGATAAACATATTAGTTTCCAGCGAAACTTATTCCAAAAACGATATCAGCTGATGCGGGAGCAAATAATTGGGCATTTACCGGAGGAAATTAAAATAACTTTTGGGATAAAAGGTGGACTTTATTTCTGGCTTAATTTACCACAGGATCAGGACACACAGGCACTCTATGAAATAGCTGTTCAAAAAGGTTTAGTTTTTTCACCAGGTCATCTTTTTAGTGCCAGTAAGCGATATTCTAATTATCTGCGCCTCAGTTTTGCAGCTGTGGATGAAAAGCAGATAAAAAGAGGGATCAGGATTTTAAAAGATAGCTATTATAATTACAGAGGTGAAGAGCTTAATGATGATTACAGCCCTCTACTTTAAGTAAATAAAAATTAAATGACTAGTAACTAAAGCCCTCTGGAATATTCTAGAGGGCTTTTGTAATTAGATGGTTTTATCATACATAATTGCCGTTAAACCACCTGAGCAGTAGATTTAGTTTCAAGAAGTTTAAACATATTTTCTAGAGATTTCCTGGCGTCAACTCTGATATCTTCCCTAACGGTAATTTCAGTTTGCATATATCTTAAAGAATCTACAATTTTTTCTAGCTTAGTTCTTTTCATATTATGGCAGTTAAGTTGTCTGCTTAAAAGATAAAACTTTTTTTCAGGGTTTTCTTCTTTGAGACGGCAAATAATTCCTTTATCTGTCCCGATTATCATTTCCTGGGCTTCACTTTCTTTTGCATAAGCGATTATTCCTTCAATACTGCCAATATAGTCTGCTTTTTCTCTAATTTCTTCTCTACAGGTTGGATGAACAAGCAGCTTGGTATTCGGATATTTTTTCTTCATTCTTTTTAAGTCATTAAGACTAACTCTGTGATGGATAGGACAGTAGCCCCCAAAGCTGATAATTTCCTTATTTGTTCTTTTATCAACATAATCTGCAAGATGAATATCAGGAAGGAAAATGATTTTATTTTCTTTAATTTTGTTTACGATATCCAGAGCATTATCAGAGGTACAGCAGACATCACTTTCTGCTTTTAATTCTGCACTAGAATTAATATAACTGACCACTGCTGCCCCAGGATGTTTTTCTTTTAATTCTATGATGTCCTTGACTTCAACCATAATAGAGAGGGGACAGCCGGCAAATATTTCAGGTGTTAATATTGTTTTGTTAGGTAAAAGAACTTTAAGACTTTCGGCCATACAGTTTACTCCACAGCTTACTATTACTTCCGCACTGCTTTTTATAGCTTTTTGAGTTAAAGTCAAAGCATTTCCCGTATAATCAGCAACTTTCTGAATAGAATTAGGCTGATAATTATGAGCTAAAATAATTGCATTTTTTTCTTTTTTATACCTGTTTATTAATTTTATTTTAGCTTCCATTTCAGTTCACCGCTTCCCCCGAAATATTCGGCCACTTCTTTTTTCGCCTCCATAAACTGATCTAAATAATCACTTACTATATTAAGTTTTTTATTTTCTTCAGCTAATCTATCGGCAAGCACTCTAACTTTTTGAGTACAGTCAATTTTCTCAAGAGAATTATTAATTACTATTTGTTTATCCCTAAAGGTTTTTTTAAAATTAATAAATTTAATTAATTCAACTGGAGAAAGGGGGGCTTCTAAAGTGCAGTCCAGATCTAAATAACATTTAGCCTCAGCAATTTCCTTTAATTTATATTTATTTTTGAGCCTTAAAACAGTTAAAATTTCAGCAACAATTATTTCGGGATAACCCGTTTTACCATTCTTTACTTTTAAGCGGGAGATAATGTTTTGATTGGCCCAGTCCTGCAGAGTTAGAGTTGTATAAACAGAGGGGAAGTCATCTCCACCAATTTCCATTACCATTTTACGAGCCTGAGACAAAGAGATCATAGTATCACATTCCTTTAAAAATATTTCAAATGAATAATTTGATATCTTAAGTATAGGATACTTTTCATTTATTTTCAACCCTTTTGAGCAATTTTTAATATAAATTAATTATTTTGAAATACTTTGAGATTCTTTGAAAACGATTTATTAAAGAAGAAAGTAGAGGTTAGAATCCAGGCAGCTAAATAGTTGGAAGGGTTTTGCTGGAATTTAAAGTAAGTTTTTAAATAAATAAAAAATTAAATAAAAAAACCAGCCATTAATGTTCAACGGCTGGTTAAAAGTTATTGATTTAAATTAGTTTCCATAAATTCTGCCAGATGATTCTCAGAGATTCTCCATTTGCGGGCAATTTTTTTTGCCTTTAGTTCTTCTTTTTTTATTAATTTAATTACAGAAGAAGGCGTTATTTTCAATATTTCTGCTACTTCCTGGGTTGTATAAACTTGCATATATAATACCTCCTTTAGAACAATTATACACTATTATTTCCCCTTTTTCAATATCTTTAATCATTTTTTAACATTGTTTGAATGTTTTTGAGTGTCAAATATTTCAAAAAGACTAATCAATCGATTATCATTACATAATTTGATAATTTTCTGATTATTTTATATAATTATAGTGTAGGATATTTGCTTTTATTAGTCAGGATATCAGGAGGGATATTATGTGTGCAGAAAGAGCAGATTTAAAAATTATTTCTGATTTTAGTTATGATAATCAGGTTGATTCTCGTTATACTGCTATCGGCGAAAATGTTTCTCCTCCTCTGAGAATAGAAGATCTGGATGATAAAGCTGAAACTCTGGCAATTGTATTAAATGATGCAGATGCAGCAGTGGAAAGAACTACTCACTGGTTAATCTGGAATATTCCTGCTGTGATAGATAATATCCAGGGAAACATTCCGTTAGATGTTAGGAAGGTTCCTGAATTAGATGGAGCCTATCAGGGGAAAAATGATTTTGGAGATATAGGTTACCGAGGACCTGCACTGCCGAGCAGTACCTTTGAAAAGCCACATAAATATCGATTGATTGTTTATGCCCTTGATCAGGCACTGGAATTAGAACCAGGAGCAACTGAAAAAGAACTTTTAGAAGCGATGAAAGGTCATGTTATTCAAAAAGGATTTGTGAGTGGGACCTATCAACCATAAAGTATATTTATTTCTGAATACTAAGACATTTAAATCCTGCTTGACTTTAAAAATACCATCTGTTAAGATTGAGTTGTAAATTAAAAATTGAATTTGTACCTCATATAATAGTGGGAATATGGCCCACAAGTCTCTACCGAACACCGTAAATTGTTCGACTATGAGGGAAGTGTACCTAGGTTTCCGCAGCTTTAGCTGGCTGGTCCGAGCGGTACAGATATTGCTATATATATCACACCGAAGGGATAAAAGCCCAGGCGGGGAGGTTCTACTCATTGAAAGTAGAGTTTCCCTACCTGGGCTATTTTTATGCAAACATATTTAGGTACCAGGTACAAATCGTCCGATTTGTACCTGGTTAAAGTAAATGAATTCACAAAGGAAATGGAGTGGATAGAATGAACATTCTTCTCATCGGTAGTGGTGGAAGAGAAAATGCACTTGCCTGGAAATTATCGCAGAGCAGTAGAGTAGATGAGTTATACATTGCAGCTGGTAATCCGGGTACTTCAGAATATGGTCAAAATCTTGATTTTGATGAAAGTAATCAGGAGGCGCTATTAGAATTTGCCTTAAAAAAAAAATTGATATTACAGTAGTTGGCCCCGAGGCTCCGCTGGCAGCAGGAATTGTTGATTTTTTTGAAGAACACGGCCTTAAAGTTTTTGGTCCCAATCAGAGTGCTGCCCGACTTGAGAGTTCAAAAGCGTTTTCCAAGGAGTTAATGCAGAAATATCAGATTCCAACTGCAGAATATGAGAGTTTTACAGAAGCAGATAAAGCAGTAGAGTATATAAAGCGAAAAGGAGCACCAATTGTAGTTAAGGCTTCCGGTCTGGCAGCAGGTAAAGGAGTTATTGTTGCTCAGACAGAGGCAGAAGCAGTAGAAGCGGTTGAGATAATTATGAAGGATGAAAAATTTGGAGATGCGGGAGAAAAAGTTGTTGTCGAAGAATTTTTAGAAGGAGAAGAGGCTACTATCCTGGCCTTTTGTGATGGTCAAACTGTTGTGCCAATGATTGCCTCCCAGGATCACAAACCCGCCTATGATGGTGGTAAAGGTCCAAACACTGGTGGGATGGGAGCTTATGCACCAGCCCCAGTTGTGACCGAACAAATTAAGGCAGATTTTAAAACTGAAATTATGGAGCCTACACTGAAAGCTCTTCAGAGTGAAGGTCTAGAATTTAAGGGAATTATTTATTTTGGTTTGATGATTAAAGATGGAAAAGCTAAGGTTTTAGAATATAATGTTCGTTTTGGTGATCCAGAAGCACAGGTAGTATTACCTTTATTAGAGACAGATTTAGTAGATGTTATGGAAGCTGTAATCGAAGGAAATTTAGATCAGCTTGAAATTCACTGGAAGCAGCAAAAAGCTCTCTGTGTTGTAATGGCGTCTGGTGGTTATCCAATAGAATACGAAAAGGGTAAAAAAATTACAGGAATCAAAGCAGCAGAGGCAGAAGAAGATATAATTGTTTTTCAGGCGGGAACCAGCTTAGAAAACGGAAAACTCCTGACAGACGGGGGTCGAGTCCTGGCAGTCACAGCCCTGGGAAGTAGTTTTCAGGAAGTAATTGATAAAGCTTATGCAGGAGTAGAAAAAATTGATTTTGCAGACTTTCAGATTCGAAATGACATTGGGCAAAAAGCTCTGGAGAAATAAATTTGACCGGGAGGTTATAATTTGAAGTTTAAAGATAAAACAAAGCAGAAAATTGGAATTATCGGTGGTGGTCAGCTGGGTAAGATGATGATTTTAGAGGCTAAAAAGATGGGTTTTTATGTTACAATTTTAGATCCGACAAAAAATTGTCCAGCCCACAGCATTGCTGATCAGCATCTAGTTGCTGATTTTGATGACAGAGAAGCAATAAAGAAACTTGCTCAGCTGTCAGATTTAATAACCTATGAATTCGAGCATATTGATGTTGAAGTCCTAAAAGAGCTGGAAGCTGAGGATTATAAGATTTATCCAACAGCCCGCAGCCTGGAAATTATTCAGAATAAATATCATCAAAAAAATGTCTTAAAACAGGATCGAATAGCTGTTCCTGATTTTAGGAAAGTCACCCTTCCAGAAGATATCAAAGAAGCTGCACAAGAGTTTGGCTATCCGCTGATGCTAAAAAGCTGTACCGGAGGTTATGACGGTAAAGGAAATGCCTTAATTGACAGTCAATCTGAGGTGGAAAATGCTTTTCAGGAATTAGGAGCAGGAAAAACTCCACTGATGGTAGAAAAATATATTCCCTTTAAAAAGGAAATTTCAATCATTGCAGCCCGGGGACTAACTGGAGAAATGAAAGTTTATCCAGCTGGCGAAAATGTTCATCGGGATAATATACTGTACGAGACCAGAGTTCCGGCAGAGATTTCTTCTGAGTTAGAGCAAAAAGCAGAAGAATTTGCTAAAGAAGTTCTTCAAGTTTTTGAAGGAATAGGAATTTTCTGTGTCGAAATGTTTGTTACAGAAGCTAATGAACTTTTAGTTAATGAAATTGCACCGAGACCTCATAATTCAGGTCATTATACAATTGAAGGATGTGTAACTTCTCAGTTTGAACAGCATGTAAGGGCAATTACCGCTCTGCCGCTGGGAGATACTACTTTAGTCAGACCAGCAGTTATGCGCAATATTCTGGGAAGTGGAGAAGAAGGAAAAGCTGAAGTAGTAGGACTTGAGCCGGCTCTCGCAGTAGAGGGAGTAAAAGTTCATATTTATCAGAAACAGATTTCTAGACCGGGACGTAAAATGGGACACCTGACAGTTACAGCAGAAAGTCTGGATAAAGCTGTTGAGCGGGCTTTAGAAGCCAGTCAGTTAATTGAAATTAAGGGAAAAGATTAGATAAATTTGAGGAGGCTAAATTGATGAAGCCAGAAGTAGGAATTATTATGGGTAGTGATTCAGATCTGCCTGTAATGAAAGAGGCAGCAGAAATTTTAGATCAATTTGAGGTGGAATATGAGCTGACAGTTGTTTCAGCCCATAGGACACCAGATAGACTATATAATTATGCAGAAACTGCAGAAGAAAAAGGTTTGGATGTAATTATCGCTGGAGCCGGAGGTGCAGCTCATCTGCCGGGAATGGTGGCAGCAGTGACAGCTGTACCTGTAATTGGAGTCCCAGTTAAAACTTCAAAACTGAGTGGGCTTGATTCACTTTATTCCATAGTTCAGATGCCACCTGGAGTTCCAGTGGCCACAGTCGCGATCAATGGGGCCAAAAATGCGGCCTTACTGGCAGTCCAAATTTTAGCCCGCAGTGATGAAAAATTAAATAAAAAACAGAAAGAATATCGCAGAGAAATGAAAGAAAAAGTACTGGATACAGCCGAAAAAGTAGAAGCTATGGGATATGCAGAATACCTTGAGAGGAGCGAAAAATTTGCAGACTAGAGACATTTTTGCTAATATAAGTCCGCTTGATCACCGTTATTCAAGGAGAGAAAAAGATTTTGATCAGATTGGAAAATATCTTTCCGAAAATGCAACAATTACTTTTCAGGCAGAGGTAGAACTGGCCCTGGTTAAGGTGCTTGCCAGTAGAGGTATGGCACCGGAGAAGGCGCCCGCTGAAGTCGAAAAGGCAATAAAAGAATTAACTACAGAAGAGGTTTACGAAGAGGAAGCAAAGACTAAGCATAATATCAGAGCTTTAGTTAACTGCATTCAAAAAAAGGTCAGCAAAGAAACCCGCCCCTATATTCATTTTACAGCTACTTCTTATGATATTGTAGATACAGCCAACTCCCTCCGCTATCAGAAGGCAGCTGCAGAATTAATAATACCTAAATTAAAAGAATTACATCAGAGCTGGGCCGAGATTGCCTTAAGAGAAAAGGACAGGGTTCAGATTGGAAGAACCCACGGTCAGCATGCAGTACCGGTAACTTTTGGTTTTACTATTGCCGAATATGTTGCCCGTCTGGGAGAAAGAATAGAAGAAGTTGAAGCTAAAGCAGACAGACTTGTCGGTAAATTTGCCGGAGCAGTTGGAGCCTATAATGCCAGCGGTATCTTTTTTGAAGATCCAGAGGAGTTTGAAAAGGAAGTCCTGGCTGAGCTTGGCTTAAAGCCGGGAGAGCATTCAACTCAAATAGTCCAGGCTGAGCCGATGACAGATTTTATTCACTCGCTTGTTTCAACATTTGGTGTGCTGGCAGCTTTCGCCGATGATATGCGCCAGCTGCAGCGATCTGAAATTGCAGAAATTGGTGAGCATTTTGGCAAAGATCAGGTTGGTTCTTCAACCATGCCCCACAAGCGGAATCCGATTAACTATGAAAATGTAAAGAGTTTATGGAAGGCTTTTATGCCCCAGATGACTACAGTTTATATGGATCAGTTATCTGAACATCAAAGAGATCTGACCAATTCAGCTTCTTCCCGTTTTATTCCAGAGCTGATAACTGCTTTACTCTCAGCAGCAGCCAGATTGACCAGAGTCAGTTCCAAGATGGTAGTTGATCAGAAAAATATAAAAAATAATTTTGAACAGAACAAAAAAATGATTGTAGCAGAGCCCTTATATATTCTTTTAGCAGCAGCCGGTCATCCCGATGCCCATGAGGCAGTCCGGAAGCTGACTTTAAAAGCCCAGGCAACTGACTTATCACTGCGAGAACTTGTCGATCAGAGTCAGGAGCTGCAGGGATACTGGGAAAACTTTGCCGGTCATCAGAAAGAATTAATTTTAAATCCGGAAAAGTATACAGGTATTGCCGCGGAGAAAACAGAAAAGATAGTTAAAAACTGGCAGCAAAAATTTGATTATGATCTCAAAACGGAGGTTTTATAGATGGATAAAAAAGAAATGATCTATGAAGGTAAGGCCAAGCAGATTTTTAGCACAGATCAGGAAGGTCAGGTAATTGTGCATTTTAAAGATGATGCAACTGCCTTTGACGGTCAGAAAAAAGGTCAGATTGTAGAAAAAGGTAAGATTAATAATAAGATCAGCAACTTCTTTTTTGAGCTTTTAGAAGAAAAGGGAATCAAAACACATTTGATTGAGGAATTGAACGAGCGTGATTCTCTGGTCAAAAAAGTAGATATCATACCTCTGGAAGTTGTAATGCGCAATGTTGCAGCTGGAAGTCTGGCCAAAAGAATTGGCATGGAAGAGGGAGAAGCACTCAAACAGCCGGTTATTGAATTTTATTATAAAGATGATGAGCTCGGAGATCCTTTAATCAATGTTTCTCATATTGAACTTTTAGGCCTGGCCGGCAGAGAAGAGCTGGAAAGATTAATTGCTTTAGGTCATAAAATTAATGATATTCTGGTTAAATTCTTAAAAGAGCGGAATGTAGACCTTGTTGATTTCAAGCTGGAATTTGGAAAAACTGCAGAGGGAGAGATAATTCTGGCTGACGAAATCACCCCTGATACCTGCCGTTTCTGGGATAGTGAGACTAAAGAAAAGCTGGATAAGGATCGTTTTCGCCGTGATCTTGGTGATGTTGAGGAAGCTTATCATGAAATGTATAAGCGGATTACCGGCCAGGACTGGAAATAAGCTAATCAGCTAATAATTAATAAGGATTCTATTTTATTAAAACAGAATATATCTCTTTCCATAGTAATTTTAAAATGAATCTAAGATTCTAATTTCGCCTTAAATTGGACTACCTTCCCGATCACAGCTTCCTGCTGTGCGGTCAGTTCAGGACATCGTGTCCTTCAGTCCAATTTAATACTCATTATCATCAAGATTCATTATTTAAAATTTCTACTCTTTTGATATATTCTGTTTGGAATAAAATAGATCTCATTTAATAATATTTCTACCTGATTATCTTATTTCAGTCTGTCCGGATGTGTTAGAAGGATAACAATCATCAGAATTAAGTTGAATTAGAATAAAACTATAGAGTCGTTAAATATATTCTTCTTTCAAAAAATAAATATAAACATAACTTTATAGAAGCTTATTTCCAGTCTGGCGGTAGTTGGATCAGGGATAAGAATAATTTTAAAATGAATCTAAAATTCTAATTTCGCCTTAAATTGGACTACCTTTCGGCGGTAGTTGGATTATGGTGTCAGTAATTTTAACCGCTAGTTAGATTAGGGAGAAAAATTAAATTCAAATTATGTTTTAGCATTAAAGGGAGGAAAATTGATGAGAGAAAGTTGTAATTTCTCTAAGCAAAAAAATAGAGTTAAGCAGAGTTCTAATGATCTAAAATTGACTCAGGCTGAGCTGAATGAAGATAAAATGAGTGAAGAATGTGGAGTTTTTGGCATTTTTAATGCTGATGGTGAGAGCAGTGCAGCAGAATTAACCTATCTTGGCTTGATTGCCCTGCAGCACCGGGGCCAGGAAAGTGCAGGCATCTGTGCCAATCATCAGGGAGAATTTAATCTGCATAAGAGCATGGGCCTGGTAGAAAGTGCTTTTGAAAAAGAAGATATTAAGAACTTAAAAGGTGAAATGGCAATCGGTCATGTTCGTTATTCTACCAGTGGTTCCAGTAAGCTTGCCAATGCTCAACCAATTTTAATTAACAGTATGAAAGGTGATCTGGCTCTGGCCCATAATGGTAATCTGGCCAATGGAGCAGAACTTAGAAACAATCTGGAAAGCAACGGTTCAATTTTTCATTCTACTCTAGATACAGAAGTAATTGCTCACCTGGTAGCCCGCTCTTTTGAAGATGATATTGTGGAAGCTTTAATCCAGAGCCTGCATCAGTTAAAAGGGGGATTTTCGCTGGTGGCAATGACTAAAGATGAGCTGGTTGCTATTCGTGATCCCCGGGGTTTTAGACCGCTTTCGATCGGGAAACTGGATAACAGCTACATTGTAGCCTCCGAAAGCTGTGCTTTTGATATTATTGGAGCTGAATTTGTGCGTGATGTTAATCCAGGTGAAGTTGTGATAATTGATGAAGATGGAATTAAAAGCAGACGCTATACCGGTGAAAGCGAGACCAGTCTCTGTGTTTTTGAATATATTTACTTTGCCCGACCAGACAGCAATATTTCCGGTCAAAATGTTTTACTTGCCAGAAAAGAAATGGGGAAACAGCTGGCCCGGGAGATGGATGTTGAAGCTGATATTGTAGTACCAGTACCTGATTCGGGAATTGCAGCAGCCTTAGGTTTTGCTGAAGAATCGGGCATCCCGTATGCTCAGGGTATTTTGAGAAACCGTTATATGGGAAGGACTTTTATTCAGCCGACTCAGGAGATCAGGGATTTAAAAGTCAGATTAAAGCTATCACCAATTAAAGAAATTATTAAAGATAAAAAAGTGATTTTAATAGATGATTCAATTGTCAGAGGAACAACCAGTAAACAGATTATTGGGCGAATTAAGGAAGCAGGAGCGAAAGAGGTTCATATGGCAATTTCCTCACCACCTGTAGAACACCCCTGCTATTTTGGGCTTGATACTTCACGCCGGCAGGAACTAATCGCCAGCAGTAATTCTGTAGAAGAAATTAGTGAACGTATCGGAGCTGACAGCCTTTATTACTTAAGCAAGGAAGGAATGCTCCAGTCAATTAAAACTGAGGTTGAACTTGGTTTCTGTACCGCCTGTTTTGATGGAGATTATCCAATATCCAGCCGCTACTTAAGTGAGGAGGATTAATTATGGGTTTAGATTACAAAAAAGCTGGAGTCGATATTGATGCCGGCAATCAGGCAGTTGAACTGATTAAAGAGGATGTGCAGTCAACTTTTGGTCCGGAAGTAATGACCGGACTGGGAGGTTTTGGTGGGCTTTTTAAGCCTGACTTAAGCAATTATCAGAATCCGGTTTTAGTTTCAGGTACAGACGGAGTGGGAACAAAGCTCAAACTGGCTTTTAAACTGGATCTTCACAATACAATTGGCATTGATTTAGTAGCGATGTCAGTTAATGATATACTGGCTCAGGGAGCACAACCCCTATTTTTTCTCGACTATCTAGCAGCTGGCAAGCTGGAGCCGGAAAAAACAGCGGAGATTGTAAAAGGAATTGCTTCCGGCTGTAAAGAAGCTGGAGCAGCTTTAATTGGTGGTGAAACTGCAGAAATGGCAGGCTTTTATCAGCCAGGAGAATATGATCTGGCAGGTTTTGCAGTTGGCATTGTGGACCAGGATCAGATTATCACCGGAGCTGAGATTAAAGCTGGTGATTTAGTTATCGGTCTTAAATCAGATGGTCTGCACAGCAATGGTTTTACCCTGGCTCGAGCAGCACTTTTTGAGAGAGCGGGTTTTGACTATACTGCAGAAGTTGAGGGACTGGAAAAGAATTTAGGAGAAGAATTACTTAAACCGACCAGGATTTATGTAAAAACTGTGCTGGCACTGCTCAAGCAATTTAAGATTAAAGGAATTGCTCATATTACAGGTGGAGGCCTAATCGAAAATCTACCGCGTATTCTGCCAGAAGGCTTAAAAGCTGAAATCAAAAAAGACAGCTGGCAGCCACAGCAAATCTTTGAGCTAATTCAGGAAGCAGGAGAGATTGCAGAAAAAGAAATGTACAGAACCTTTAATATGGGAATCGGAATGACCTTAGTTATAGATAAAGCTGATAAAGATCAAATACTTAAAGAACTTGCAGAAATGGGAGAAGAGGCCTGTCTGATTGGTGAAATAAAAGCAGGAGCTGCAGATACATCTCTCGAAATAAAATAAAGAAGGTGTAAAAATGCTTAAGATAGCTGTTTTTGCCTCAGGCAGAGGCTCAAATTTTCAATCAATTATTGACAGTATAAAAAGTGGAGCCATTCCGGCCGAAGTTAAACTCTTAATCAGTGATAACCAGGATGCTGGTGCTTTAAAGCGAGCAGAACGCGAGGATATAGAGCATCTGTTTATTGATCCAGCTCATTTTGAAACAAAAGCTGATTACGAAAAAGAACTAATTGGACTCTTAAAAAATGCAGGAGTCGAACTTGTAGTTCTGGCAGGATATATGCGGATTCTCTCCCCACTTTTTGTTAAAGAATTTAAAAACCAGATTATCAATATTCATCCTTCACTCTTACCTGCTTTTAAGGGGCTGGATGCTCAAAAACAGGCAGTAGATTATGGAGTTAAATACAGCGGCTGTACCGTGCACTTTGTGGATCAGGGTATGGATACCGGCCCAATTATCAAACAGGCAGTAGTCGATGTTAAAGATGATGACAGTGCTGATGATCTGGCAGCAAGGATTTTAAAAGAAGAACATAGAATTTATCCTGAGGCAGTCAAATTAATTGCAGAAGGAAAGATTAAAATTGAAGGACGGAAAGTTAAAATTCTAAAGGAGGAAAAATAACTTTGTCTAAAATTAAAAGAGCGTTGATCAGTGTTTCAAATAAGGAAGGTATTGTAGATTTTGCGAAGGGTTTAAAAGAATTTGGAGTAGAGATAATTTCAACCGGTGGGACAGGCCGGATGTTAAAAGAAAATGACGTCGAAGTTACAGACATTGATGAGGTGACTAATTTTCCAGAAATGATGGATGGAAGAGTTAAGACTTTACATCCTGCAGTTCACGGCGGTATTTTAGCAGTTAGAGATAATGAGCAGCATTTAAAAGAAATTGAAGCTCAGGATATTGAGCCAATTGATCTTGTTGTCTGTAATCTCTATCCATTTGCCGAAACAATTGCTAAAGAAGATGTAACTTTAGCAGAAGCAATAGAAAATATTGATATTGGTGGCCCGACAATGATTCGCTCAGCTGCCAAAAATAACAATGATGTAGCAGTTGTAGTTGATCCGGCTGATTATGACAAGCTTCTGGCTGAAATGAAGGTGGGCAGTGGCGGCTTAACTAAAACTCAAAAATTAAAGCTTGCCTACAAGGCTTTCCACCATACTGCAGAATATGATCAGAGAATTCAGAAGTACCTGGGAGAAATTGTGCTGGATGATGATGAAAAAGAAGAAATGCCGGAGACACTGCTGGACCGTTATGATAAAAAAGAAGAACTCCGCTATGGCGAAAACCCACATCAGAAGGCAGCTTTTTACTTAGAAGCAGAACAGAATGAACCATCAATTTCTACTGCCGAGCAGCTGCACGGTAAGGGAATGTCTTATAATAACATCAACGATACAGATGGGGCTTTAGAGCTGATCAAAGAATTTACAGCTAAACCAGCAGCAGCAGTAATTAAACATGCCAACCCCTGTGGAATAGCGACTGCTGATAATTTAAAAGAGGCATTTATTAATGCCCATGCCGGTGATCCCTTATCTGCCTTTGGCTCGATTGTGGCAGCCAATAGAAAAATTGATGCCGGAACAGCTAAAGAAATTGCTGATCAGGATAAATTTATTGAAGTGGTAATTGCACCGGATTATGAAGCTGAAGCTTTGGATATTTTAAGAGAACGTTCTGATAAAATGAGAATTCTAAAAACCGGGGAACTTTCTATTAATCGGGAAAAGCCAGGTTACAGCATGAAAAAGGTAACAGGTGGACTTTTAGTACAGGACAGAGATTTAGCTCAAACTACTGCTGAAGATCTGGAAGTAGTAACCGAAAAAGCTCCAACTGAAGAGCAGATTGAGGATTTACTATTTTCCTGGAAGGTAGTAAAACACGTTAAATCAAATGCGATTGTAATGGCTAAAGATGAGATGGTAGTTGGTGTTGGTGCCGGGCAGATGAGTCGAGTTGATTCGATGATTATTGCCGGCCGTAAAGCTGAAGGCCGTCAGGAAGGCGGAGTTGTGGCCTCAGATGCATTTTTCCCTTTCCCGGATGCTGTAGAAAAGGCAGCAGAGCTGGGTATTAAAGCAATTATTCAGCCCGGTGGTTCAATCCGTGATGATCAGGTTATAGAGGCCTGCGATGAACTTGGAATTGCAATGGTCTTTACCGGTAAAAGACACTTTAGACATTAAAAAAATCCAGTTAGACTGGATTATTATAGATTTCCCTAATCAATTCTCCATCCCTATTAATGGACCCTACTCAGCCATTAATCAGGATGGGGGATTTTTCTAATTAAAATTTAATTTTATTTTAATTGAATTTTCAAATAAATTTAGTATAATTTTATTAAACGATTTATTATTACTTAAGAAGAGAAGAGGGGGGATAAATTAAAGGGGAAATAATTTCAGAAAGATATTTAGACTCACATCATTTTAAGCTAAAACTAAAATAATAATAATCTTGGGAGGTAATTCAAATGTCAAAACGAGTCGGGATTTCACTTCTTTTTTTAATGTCATTTATTTTTGTTTTTGCTGGGATGGTTAGTGCGGCTGAAGAAGATATTACCTTATATACTCCTTATACAGGATTATCGGTAACACCTGGAGAAAGTCTTGATTATAATATTGATGTTATAAATAATAGTTATCAAATTAAGAATTTAAGTTTTGCCGTACAGAATCTTCCTGAAGGCTGGGATTATACGATAACTTCAGGTGGGAAAAATATAGAGGAGTTAGCAGTAAAATCAAAAGATTTTGAAGATGAAAATGAAGAAAGTATTGACTTAAAGGTAAATGTGCCTCTGAAAATAGAAAAGGGAAATTATGGTTTTGCTTTAACGGCAAAAAGCGAAAATGGCGAAGTGTTTAAGCTGCCCTTAGAAGTTAAAATAGCCGAAAGAGGGGTTTTCGAAACTGAGTTTACCGTTGATCAGAATAATATGGAAGGATATTCTGATTCAACCTTTACTTATGATACAACTTTAAGAAATAGAACTGCAGAGAAACAGCATTATGCCTTAAAGGCTGATGCACCCCGGGGTTGGGATGTGAGATTTAGAGAAGCAGGATCCTATGTTACTTCAGTTACAATTAAGTCCGGGGAAAGTAAAACAATTTCAGTCAAAGTTGATCCAGCAGTTAATGTCAAGGCTGGTACTTATAAATTCTCAGTTGAGGCAAACTCCGGTTCTACTTCTAAAAAAATAACGCTGGAGACAGTTATTAAAGGTAAATATGGATTGAATCTATCAACTCCTTCGGGTAGGTTAAGTAGAGAAATTGTCGCAGGAGAAAATAAGAGTATTGATTTAGAAATTAAGAATACAGGGACAATAACCTTAAGAGATATTAAATTGAGTGCCACTACTCCTTCTGGCTGGTCGGTGGACTTTGAAAAAGACGAGATTTCAAAACTAGAAGCAGGGGAGACAGCAGCTATAACTGCAGATGTAAAAGCCAGTGATCAGGCAATTGCTGGAGATTACCAGCTTACTTTAAAAGCCAATACACCTGAAGCTAGTTCTCAGGCTAACTTTAGAATTACAGTAAAAACCTCCATGATCTGGGGTTGGGCTGGAATTGTGATTATTCTGGCAGTAATTGCAGTTATCTTCTATTTTGTTAGAAGATATGGGAGGAGATAATAATGGCTGAAACAATTATCTCTACCCGTGAACTAACCAAAAAATATGGTGATTTAAAGGCCGTAAATGGGCTGGATTTAAATATTAAAAAGGGTGAGATTTATGGCCTGCTGGGGCCAAATGGAGCCGGTAAAACAACAACAATTTTAATGCTCCTGGGTTTGACTGAACCCAGCTCCGGTTCAGCAGAGATTAAAGGACTAAATACTACCCGGGATTCAATTGAGGTCAAAAAATTTACGGGTTATCTACCAGATCAGGTAGGATTTTATAATGACAGCAGTGGAAAAGAGAATTTAATTTATACTGCAAAGTTAAATGGACTTGATGCTGCAGCTGCAGCACAAAAAGCAGAAAAAATGATTAAGATGGTGGGTCTGGATAAGGTAATGAATGATAAAGTCGCTACCTATTCTAAAGGCATGAGACAGCGGCTGGGGCTGGCTGATGTTCTCATTAAAGATCCTGAAATAATTATTCTCGATGAGCCAACTATTGGGATTGACCCCACCGGGATTAATGAATTCTTAGATTTAATCTACAGATTGAGTAAAGAAAATGGAATTACTGTTCTGCTTTCTTCTCACCTTTTAAATCAAGTGCAGAAAATTTGTGATCGGGTTGGTATTTTTGTTAAAGGAGAGCTGCTGGCGGAAGGAAGCATCAAAGATCTGGCAGAACAGCTGCTGGAAGAGAAAGAAATCAATCTCAATGTTAAAATCAAAGATTATTCAGAACAGGCTGTTGAAAAGATTGCCGAACTGGATGAAGTTCTAGAAATCAAAGAACAGGAAAATCTTCTAGATGAAATTTATCAGAATTACTTTAAGGGAGGTGAGGTTGATGCCCGGTTATAATAATTCCTTTAGAGTGATGGTCAATAAAGAAATTTCAGATCACGTTAAAAGCTGGAAGTTCATTATAATTGTAGCTTTAATTCTGCTGACGACTTTTGCCTCTATTTATTCGATCTTAAATCTTATTAAAAATAATGCTGGGGCAATTAATCAGGGAAATAATTTTCTCTTTTTAAAGCTTTTTACGGCTACAACTGGCAGTATGCCGAATTTTATGACCCTGATCAGTTTTCTGGGTCCTATTCTGGGAATTGCACTCGGTTTTGATCTGGTAAATTCCGAGCAAAATAAGGGTACAATCAGTCGCGTATTAGCCCAACCAATTCCACGCGATTATTTTATTACAAGTAAATTTGTGGCAGCTATTTCGCTTGTCTTTTTGCTGATATTTTCAATCGGATTTCTGGTCATGGGAGCAGGTCTAATTTCTATTGGACTGCCGCCTACCCTGGGAGAATTTTTGAGGATATTTATCTTTTTGTTTCTAAGTGGAGTCTATATTGCATTCTGGCTTAATCTGGGCATTCTATTTTCAATTATTTTTAAGCAGTCTGCAACTTCAGCCCTGGCAAGTCTTGCTGTCTGGCTTTTCTTTACAGTATTTTATTCAATGCTGGTTAATATTACTGCCAGAGCGATAGCAGCAAATCCATTTGCATTAAGAAGTTTAACAGCAGCGCTTTCAAGGCTTTCTCCCAACTATTTATATAATGAATTAACAACTATTTTATTAACACCTTCAATTAGATCTCTGGGAGGCCTCAGCTTTGAGCAGCTGCAGGGAGCAATTCCCTCAACTTTATCTCTTGATCAGAGTCTAATTTTAGTCTGGCCTCATTTTACAGCTCTAATTGCAGCCTCTTTAATCTGTTTTGCAGTTTCTTATCTATCATTTATGAGAAAAGAGGTTAGAGCTTAAAATAAATTTAATAGAAGCACAAAAAATCCCACTTCTAAATTTAATTAGGAAGTGGGATTTGCATATTCAATTAGAAATAAAAAAAATAGAAATAAAAAAACCGCCTCGGGAAAAAGGCGGTTAAAACAAGGAGAAAAGTATCTATTACTTTATCTATGCTTAAAGCTGTCCTCTGCAACAGCTTCAAAAAGGGGATAACAAATCTCTATCTCTTTGCTACAATTATATAATATCAGTGAATTATTAAAAAAACTTTAAATAAAGATTAGAAAAAGATTAAAAAAGCTTTAAATTAGTAAATAAATTAATTTGATTTCAGCTGCTGTTTGCTGTTGAAAATAACTCAGTGAAATAGAAGAACTTTACAGGATTAATAATGCATAACAGCTATTAGTAATAATTATTAATAGCTGAATTGGCGGGGATCACAGGGATATTTTTTTAATTTTAATCTTGACAAAACAAATCAGTTTAGTTATAATTGAACTCGAACGAAATTGAGAATCATTTTCAAAAACAAAAAAATCTAGGAGGAATTAGGATGAGAAAATTAATTGTATTAACGGTTTTAATAGGTTTGGTTTTTAGTTTAGGAACTTCTGTGCTGGCAGCAGAAGAGGTGAATCTCTACACAAATCGTCATTATGATACAGATGAGGAGATTTTGGATCGTTTTACAGAAGAAACAGGAATCGAAGTCAATGTACTTAAAGGAGATTCTGATCAGTTAATTGAAAGAATTGCCAGAGAGGGAGAAAATACTCCTGCTGATCTTTTAATAACAGCTGATGCAGGTAGATTACATAGAGCCAAAACTCGTGGTATTCTGCAGTCCGTGAAAACTGAAACCCTGACTCAAAATGTACCAGTTAATTTAAAAGATCAGGATAACTACTGGTATGGTCTGACAATGAGAGGTAGAGTAATTGTTTATGCTAAAGATCGAGTTGATCCATCAGATTTAGCTGGCTATGCTGATTTAACATCAGATCAGTGGCAGGATGAAATTTTAGTAAGATCTTCAGCAAATATTTATAATCAATCTCTTTTAGCTTCACTAGTTTCGATTTATGGAGAAAAGTGGGCTGAAGAATGGGCCGCCGGAATAGTTGATAATATGGCCCGAAAGCCACAGGGTAATGATAGAGCACAGGCGACAGCTGTTGCTGCTGGTGAAGGAGATCTGGCGATTATAAACACTTATTATCTGGGTAAAATGATTAATTCTGATAATCCTGCCGAAGTAGAAGTAGCAAAAAGTCTCGGCATCCACTTTCCTGAAGGGAAATATGGAACCCATGTTAATGTCAGTGGAGCAGGTGTTACAAAATATGCTCCTAATAAAAAGAACGCAGTTAAATTACTGGAATACCTAAGTTCAGCTTCAGCTCAGAAGTACTTTGCTTCGGCAAATTATGAATATCCGGTTAATCCAGATGTAGAAGCATCAGAACTTCTGCAGTCCTGGGGAGACTTTAAGGCACAGGGCATTAACTTAACTGAACTTGGAGTTCATAATGAGGCAGCTGTTAAGATCTTTAACCGGGTTGGCTGGCAGTAAGCTTAAATGTTATTCTAATTGGATAAAATATTATGGATAAGCTTGAAGTTTAAATATGACTTAAGATTAAGGTTGGGATAATTATGCAGCTATTAAAAAAAATAAAGCAGGGTTCCCCGGGCTGGTTTCTGCTGACAGCAGGGATTATTCTCCTGCTTTTAATTCCAAATCTAAATATTATCATCAATTTATTTGGAAAAGCGGGTGAGAACTGGGAACATGTAAGAGATTATCTGCTTATTAACTACTTCCAAAACTCTCTGATATTAGTACTTGCTTCCGGTCTGCTGGCTGCTTTTTTAGGAGCAGGGCTGGCCTGGATAATAGCTGCCTATGATTTTCCGGGAAGAAATTTTTTGAGCTGGGGGCTAATTCTGCCTCTGGCCATCCCACCTTATATAGGAGCCTACGTTTATCAGGGTATGTTTAGCTATACCGGACCATTACAGACATTTTTAAGGAATGATTTTCAGCTGCAGCTTTCACAGCAGTATTTTGATTTTATGAACATCAGAGGTGCCATCTTTATCTATACAATTTTTCTTTTTCCCTATGTTTTTTTAATGACTAAGGCCTTTCTGTCCAGACAGTCAGCATCTCTGCTGGAAAGCTCAAGGCTTTTAGGTAAAAATGACAGCACTATCTTTTTCAAAATAATTCTCCCACTTTCCCGGGGGGCAGTAGTTGCCGGCAGCAGTCTGGTAATGATGGAAGTTTTAAATGATTATGGTGTAGTAAAATATTTTGGGATTAGCACTTTTACTACGGCAATTTTTAAAACCTGGTTTGGTATGGGAGATCTGGCAACTGCAGTCAGGCTGGCAGTGATGGCAATGCTGGTTATTTTTGTGCTTCTCTTTTTAGAAAAGCTGCTCAGAGGTGGCAGGAAATACAGCTATTCTACTTCCAATATCAGACCTTTAAGCAGGAGAAAATTGAAGGGCAGCAAAAAAGTTTTAGCTCAGTTTTTTTGCTATGGAGTTTTCTTTTTTGGTTTTTTACTCCCAACTATTCAGCTTTTATACTGGAGCTTTTTAAGTCGGGGAGGGGAGCTGCTGGGAACTCTAAACTTTGCCCTCACTTCCTTTTTAACCGGTGGTGGAGCCGCAGTTTTAATCTTAACAGGAGCGGTAATAGTTGCCACAACAGCCCGGATGAGTTCCAGTTTCATTTCTAATCTCCTGGCAAGAATTACAATTCTCGGTTATTCTATACCCGGGGCTGTAATTGCAGTTGGAGTTTTATTATTTATGCTGCAGCTTGACCAGATTTTTCTTTTTCTGCAGACAGGTTTTGGCATAGAGATTAATCTTGTTTTAAGCAGTACCTTAGTGATGCTAATTTTTGCCTATGCAGTTCGTTTTATGGGGATTGCTTTTAATTCCGTCAACAGCGGCTATCAAAAAATAGGAGAAAGTTATTTCGAAGCCTCACGAACTCTGGGTAAGGGAGTTACAGAAACATTTTTTAAGATTGACCTGCCAATGTTGAAACCGGCCTTAATGAGTGGATTTTTACTTATCTTTATAGAAATAATGAAAGAATTACCGCTGACCATGATTTTAAGACCCTTTAATTTTGACACTCTGGCAACTAAAGCCTTTGAATATGCTTCTGATGAAATGATTTATCGTGCAGCTGATCTATCACTGGTTCTAATTTTCTTTTCGACAGCTGCTATTTATTTAATTACTCATCACCGAAGGAGGAAAAATAATGCAGTTGAAAATTGATAATTTAACTTTTGCCTATAATAAAAAAGAAGGAAATATAGTCGAAAATTTTAACCTGGAAGTGCAAAAAGGTGAAGTTGTAGCTCTGGTCGGTGTCAGCGGAAGTGGTAAAAGTACAGTGCTGCGTTTAACTGCCGGTCTGGAAATACCTGACAGTGGAAAGATTTCAATTGCCGGCCAGACTGCAGCTGGAGACCATAAATTTAAAGCAGCAGAAAAAAGAAAAGTGGGAATGGTTTTTCAGGATTATGCACTTTTTCCTCATTTAAGTGTGGAAAAAAATATTGCATTTGGTATTGATCATTTAAGCAAAGCTAACAGAAAAGCCAGAGTCAGGAGGCTTTTAGAACTTGTCAACTTAGAAGGATTTGAAAAAAGATATCCCCATCAATTATCAGGAGGACAGCAGCAGCGAATTGCTCTGGCCAGAACCTTAGCTCCCGGCCCAGAACTATTACTTTTAGATGAACCTTTCAGCAATCTAGATGCTGAGTTAAAAGATAAAATCAGAAGAGATTTGAATGAAATTATTAAAGATGTTGGAGTTACAACTATTTTAGTTTCACATGATAGAGAAGATGCAGAATTTATGCAGGCCAGAGAGGTTTTGATGAGTTAGATAGTAATCTACTCCTTATTAATAATAGTTACTGATTATTGAGATGGCAGGAACGATAAAGCATTTTTTTAAAAAATATCTTGACAAAAACGATATACTTATATATAATTTTAATTGAAGTTGAGAACCGTTTTCAATTAAATACGGAGACAAATTATTTTTTTTGATATAATTTTAGGTTAACCTAAAAAATATAAATTTCATTCTACATAAGGAGGAATTTGGAAAATGACTTTAGCTGAAGTTCAGAAAGGTCAGAAGTTTATTATCAGTGATATAAGTGATGATAATATTAGAGTTCAGGCTTTAAGATTTGGTATTAGTGAGGATGCAGGTTTATTTTGTGAAGAAAAAATACCGGGAGGACCGGTTATTATTAAAAGACAGTATCAGGAAATTGCGATTGGAAGAAATCTAGCTAAAAACATAAAAGTGGAGTTGAGTCAATAAAATGGAATGCTGTGATATTAGTCATCAAATAGATATTCCTTCTGGGAGTCAGAAAATAGTTCTGGCAGGTAATCCAAATGTAGGAAAATCTATTTTCTTTAACAAATTCACTGGAATCTATGTAGCTGTTTCAAATTATCCTGGCACTACTCTTGATATTAGTTCAGGTATGTTTAATCCGGAAAATAAAGATAATGATTATGTTGTTCTCGATACTCCTGGAGTTTATGGAGTGTCTTCATTTAATGACGAAGAAGCAGTAGCACGTGATGTAATACTTGCTGCAGATGCAGTTGTCAATATAGTTGATGCGGTTCACTTAGAAAGAGATCTATTCTTAACCCAGCAGATTATTGATATGGGTATTCCGGTTATTGTAGCCTTGAATATGATGGATGAAGCTGAAAGAAATGGACTTAAAATTGATATTGACGAACTTAGTTCTGAACTTGGGGTACCTGTTATAACAACTACTGCTATTAAAGGTGAGGGACTGGAAGAGGTAAAGAACTCTGTAGATAAATCTAAAGTTGGTAATACTATTTTCAACAGTGATTTTTTAAAAGAGGAACTAGATTCACTGGCTGAAAAGATTAATAGTCGTGCTGAAGCCCTTTTAATAATGGAGGGGGATCCCAATGTTGCTGAAAAAAATAATAGGCAGGCTCTGCCGCATCGAGAAAAAATATATAAGAAACGCAGACATAGAATAAACAATATTATTGATAGTGTTATAAGTGAGAATGGAGAAAACAGCAGTCTGGGCAGCAAAATAGGACATTTAATGCTCAAACCACTTACAGGAATTCCGATGCTGCTGGCAACACTCTATCTTTTATATGAACTGGTAGGAGTATTTGTGGCTCAGACAGTTGTTGGGATCACAGAAGAAACTTTCTTTTTAGAAATATATGAACCCTTTATAAGAGGAATAGTGACTCCGATAATACCAATTGAATCATTTTTTGGTCAGCTTTTTGTGGGAGAATTTGGGCTATTTACAATGACTGTGACCTATACTTTTGGTTTGCTGCTGCCTCTTGTAGCTGGATTTTATTTCTTTCTGGCTATTTTAGAAGATTCGGGTTATATGCCGAGAATAGCTGCTCTTGTTGATAGGCTGCTGACTTCAATTGGTCTTAATGGAAGAGCAATTATTCCAATGTTATTAGGTTTTGGTTGTGTGACTATGGCCACAATTACTACCCGTTTGTTGGGCTCAAAAAGAGAAAGGATAATTGCTACTTTCCTGCTTGGTCTTGCTATTCCCTGTTCGGCTCAGCTTGGTGTAATTGCAGGCTTAATAGCCCCACTTGGGTTTGAATATTTTGCAATCTATGTTTTAACTATTTTTGTGGTATATGTTCTGGCAGGAACTATTTTAAATAAAGTTCTGCCTGGAAAATCGACTGATTTATTAATCGATATTCCACCATTAAGAATGCCCCGTTTGAGTAATGTCTTGCAGAAGACATATATGAAGTCAAAATCCTTTATTAAAGAAGCTGGACCGATCTTTGCTATTGGTGCTCTCATAATTACTGTTATGCAGGAAACTGGTATGCTGACAGCTATTCAGAATAGTTTAATTCCTTTAACAGTAGGCTGGCTGCAGTTACCTAAAGAAACAGCTACAGTATTTATTATGGGAATTATTAGAAGGGATTTTGGAGCAGCAGGTTTAAATTCTCTATCGCTGACAGCTATTCAAACAACAGTTTCTTTAGTTGTTATAACTTTATTTGTACCCTGTATAGCTGCTATGATGACTATGTTTAGAGAACGCAATTGGAAAGAAGCTTTATTTATCTGGTTTGGAAGTTGGTTTACTGCTTTTGGAGTGGGAGGTATTCTTGCCTATTTACTATAAGAACAGAGCTCTTCTGGTTATGAAATGATAGAAGTAAATTATAATTTATTTTTGCTAAGGGAAATGTTCTGAATGTGATAAATGTAGTTTTGTTTCGAAAAAAGCATAACTTTGTCTGCAGTATTAATTATTTATAAATATATCTTTCTTTTGTTTTCAGGTGAGACTAAAAAAATTGGGGGAATTAATTTGGAAGCTAAAATTACTTTATCAGAATCAATGGAAGATTATCTGGAAGCTATTTTCAATTTAATCAAAAAAAATGGCTCGGCCAGGGTAACAGATATCGCAAATTCACTGGGGATTGCAGCTTCTTCTGTCAATCAGGGTTTGAAAAAACTAAATCAGCAGGGGTTAATTAAACAGCAGAAATATGGTCCGATCAAATTAACACAAAGTGGTGTGCAGGCGGCAGAGAAAGTCAACTGCAAACATCAGATTTTATATCTTTTTTTACACAAAACTCTTGGAGTTAAGCCGGAAACCGCTGATCAGGATGCCTGCAGTATTGAACATGTCTTAAGTCAGGAAAGTTTCGAAAAAATGGTTGATTATCTAATCAAAAATAATTATATAGAAGAACAGAGTTGTGCTTTTAAATTCATGGAGAACGAGGAGGAAGAAAAAATGGCAGCTAAAGAATTGATGTTAGCTAGCATGAGTGTTGGGTCAAAAGCTGAAGTACTAAAAATTGAGTCTAAGGGTCGTCTGAAAAGAAAATTGATGGATATGGGTTTAAATAGAGGTGCCAGAGTGGAAGTTAAAGGAAAGGCACCAATGGGAGATCCAATAGAAATTAAGGTTAGAGGTTACAGTTTAAGTTTACGCCAGGATGAAGCAGCAGAGATTCTGGTAAAGGAGGTTTAAAGGTGATGCCTTTAGCAATGTTAAGGCAGGGTGAGACAGCCTGCATTAAAGAAATTGTTGGTGGGAGGACTGCAAGAGGTAAGCTGACGGATATGGGATTTGTAAGTGGTAAGACAGTAAAGATTCACCGCAGTTCTGGTGGACCATTAATTGTGGGACTTGGAGATAATAGAATTGCACTTGGTAGAGGAATGGCACATAAAATAATAGTAAATACAGGAGGATGTGAAAATTAATGGCTTTAAATAAAAGGGAAAGAAAAAATACAGAGCTCAAAGTTGCTTTAGCGGGAAACCCGAATTCCGGTAAAACCACAATGTTCAATGAATTGACAGGTTCCAGACAGCATGTCGGAAACTGGCCTGGAGTAACAGTAGAAAAGAAAACAGGTCGTGCATTTTATCAGGATTATTCACTGGAAGTAATTGATCTTCCCGGTACATATTCTCTGGGAGCATATTCGGAAGATGAAGTTGTCGCACGAGATTTTCTGACAGCCGGTGATTATGATGTAGTCTTAAATATTATCAACTCTGCTAACCTGGACCGGAATCTATACTTTACAGTTCAGTTATTAGAAATGGGAGTAGACTTAATTGCAGTTTTAAATATGGCTGATGAGGCTGAGAAAAAAGGAATTAAAATTGATAAAAACAAATTAAGTCAGATGCTGGGAACACCGGTAGTAGAAACTGTAGCCAGCCGGGGTAGAGGAATTGATAATCTTTTAGAGCAGACTGTTCAAAATAGAAATCTAACAGAAGCTTCTTTAAAAATTGACTACGGCAGTGAAGTTGAAGACCTGATTAGTGAAGTAGTAGAAATGCTTAAGCAGTATGATTTTTCTCAGCAGATCAATCAGCGCTGGGCAGCGGTCAAGTTAATTGAACATGATCCAGAAGCTGTAAAATTACTGGAAAGAGAAGTTGGAGCCTCAAAAGCGAAAAAAATAAAGAGTTTAATTGCCGAAAGAGAGCTTAAAGCTGAAGATGATTTTGATAATATCATTATTGATAAAAAATATGAATTTATAAATAAAATTATAGAAGAGAGTGTTAAAAGACCGGCTGCAGATGCAGAACTCGAAAATGTTTCTGACAAAATTGATGCAGTGGTAACTAATAAATATCTTGGTATTCCAATTTTTATGGCAGTTATGTGGGCAATTTTCAAATTCACATTTACTCTTGGTGACCCGCTGATTGGTTATATTGAAACCTTCTTTGAAATAGCCGGCGGCTGGATTGGAACTCAGCTTTTAGAAATCGGGGTTGCTCCACTAATTTCTTCTTTCATAACTGATGGGATTATTGGTGGTGTAGGTTCGGTACTGGTCTTTATTCCAAATATCTTTTTATTATTCCTGGCCATTGGTGTTTTAGAAGACAGTGGTTATATGTCCAGAGCCGCTTATGTAATGGATAAGGTAATGAGCAAGTTAGGACTGCATGGAAAGTCATTTATTCCGATGATTGTTGGTTTTGGCTGTAATGTTCCTGGAGTTATGGCTACCAGAACTTTGGACAGTAAACGGGATCGTATTATTTCAATCTTAATTAATCCACTGATGTCCTGTTCTGCAAGATTACCAGTTTATGTTGTTTTTGCAGGCGCCTTATTTTCCAGTCATGCAAGTACTGTGGTTTTCTCACTTTATATAATGGGTATTGTGATGGCAGTAATAATGGCGGGTATTTTCAATAAAATATTATTTAAAGGTGAGCGTTCTCACTTTGTAATGGAACTGCCTCCCTATCGTTTTCCAACTTTAAAGGGTGTAATTATTCATATGTGGGAAAAAGTAGGAGCCTTCCTCAAAAAAGCAGGAACAATTATTTTCTCAGTTGTTGTTTTAATCTGGGTTTTAGCTAATTTACCTTTAGGAGTAGAATATGCTTCTGCAGAAAGCTTTATTGGCCAGTTTGGGCAGTTAGTAGCTCCAATTTTTGCTCCACTAGGATTTGGCAGCTGGCAGGCAGCATCATCTCTGGTCTTTGGTATTTTAGCGAAAGAAGTTGTGGTTGGAACCTTAGGAGTTGTTTATGCGGCAGGAGAAGGCGGCTTAAGAACAGCCTTGCTGGCCAATTTTACTCCACTGGCAGCTTATTCCTTCCTGACAATGGTACTTTTATATACCCCGTGTATTGCAACTCTGGGAGCAATTAAATCTGAAACTCAGAGCTGGAAGTGGACCTTAATCACAGCTTCATATCTCTTTGTTTTAGCCTGGATAACAGCCTTCGTGATTTATCAGGGTGGAATGCTGCTTGGAATTGGTGTTTAATTTAGAACTGAATTTAAGCTGGATAGCTTAAGGAGGTTATTATGGAATATTTATTTTTGGGAGTTTTAGGACTGGGAAGTCTTTATTATATAGGCAAAAAAGTTTATGGTGGAATCAAGGGTACTGATAGTCCCTGTGCCGGCTGTAGTGATAGCGGCTGCCCGGTATCTGGTGGAAAAGAATATGATTTTGATGATATTAAGATAGATGATTAACAAACATATAGGATAGGTACCAGGTACAAATAGGCCTATTTGTACCTGGTACCTATAAATAAAGAGAGAAAGGAAGAATAATTATATTTTTTATTTTGATTGATAATGAGAATTGTTTTCATTTAATAATAAGGAGGAGAGTAGAATGTCGTTAATGATAGTTGGCGCAGATAATTTAGGATCGATTAGAGATAATGTCAAAGATTTAGGTTTTGAAGAGATTACCCACCTTAGTGGAAGAAAAAAATCTAAGTTCAGGAATTTTGAAATCCCTGCTGACACGGATTTTGTACTGGTGATGACTGATTACATAAACCATGCTGTAATGCGAAAAGTTAAAAGTGCAGCAAAAGAGCGTGGAGTCAGCGTTATTTATGCCCGCCGCAGCTGGTCTGCTATTTATAAAAAGCTGGAAAGAAGAGCAATTTGTGTTTAGACCATTCAAATTTATTCCAAAAATAAAGAGCTAAATTTACAAAAATAAATGCGAAAGGAAGATTATAATGAGTAAAATTGGAGTTTTTTATGGTAGTACTACAGGAGATACTGAGGAATTAGTTATGAGTCTGGCAGCATAATTTGTGGGTCAATATTCTGTTGAGAGTTATGACTTTAGCGAATCAAGAGCAGTAGTAGATGGGAAGCTAATTGGTTTAGCAATAGATAATACAAATCAGGCGGATCTAACTGCTGAGAGGCTTAGTGAGTGGAGTTCGGATCTATTTTAGAAATATGTTCTGTTTTAGATCTAATTTATTATTTTGGGCGATCAAAATTGTGTTGATGTAATTAAAGAAATTGATAAAAATAATCTAAAAGACTATACAGATGAAGAAAATTTTAGGCTGGGAATAATGCTGGGTTATGATAGATTAAAACAGTGTGAACACTATGTAAAAAGAAAAGCTGAGAAAAGTGAAATAAAAAACCGGATTCCTGGTTAAGATTAGAGGGAATCCGGTTTTATTATTTAATAAAGAGTGTTCATTTTGCTGAGTAGAATCTATTTCCAACATTTCCCAAGTACCCGGTACTAGTTACACTGCTTCTTTTTGAACCATAACTTCTTCTTCAAATTGAGTGCTGTTAATTTTGGCAATATAAATTCCCATAGTTATAACTGCGATAATGATTCCAGCAGTGACTGAGAAGGTATAAGGTAACTGGAAACCTTCTGGAGCATAGAGAATATAGGTCGAAGAAACACCTGTCATAAAGAAGGCTGGAATCGAGGCAATCCAGTGATTTTTACCGTGTTTGGCAAGCCAGACTGCACCGGCCCATAGAACAACCATGGCAACTGTCTGATTTGACCAGGCAAAATAGCGCCATAAAGCATCAAAGTTAATCTGAGATAGGGCTCCCCCAACGATAAAAATTGGAATCGCCAGCATTAGTCTATTTTTAACCGATTTTTGTTCTAAACCAAAGATATCAGATAAAGTTAAACGAACACTTCTAAAAGCAGTATCTCCGGAAGTGATTGGAGCTGCAATTACACCCAACATTGCCAGGACTCCACCAACAGCTCCCATCATTGTACCTGTAATTTCGTGGACAACACCGGCCGGTCCACCAAGCGAGCTCAGTGCACCATTAAGACCTCCAGTTCCCTGGAAAAATGTCATAGCTGCAGCTGCCCAGATTAAAGCAACAATACCTTCAGCTACCATTGCCCCATAAAAAATACGGCGGCCTTCTTTTTCATTGGTTGTACAGCGGGCCATAATCGGTGACTGGGTTGAGTGGAAACCACTGATTGCACCACAGGCGATTGTTACAAATAATAAAGGCCACATTGGTAATTCACCGGGATGCAGATTGTTTAGAGCTATATTTGGAATATTATAATCTCCAAAAATCAAGCCTCCCCCAACACCCAGGGCCATAATTAAAAGTGCCCCGCCAAAGATTGGATATAATTTACCGATAATTTGATCAACTGGTAAGAAAGTAGCAATAAAATAGTAGCCCAGAATAATAACTAACCAGATATTAACTCCCATAAAGCCTGGTGTCAAGTTAGCCAGCAGCATAGCCGGTCCGGTCATAAAAACAGTTCCTACTAAAACTAAAAGCACAATACTAAAAACTCTCATAATCTGTCTGATGGTTCCTCCAAGATTTTCCCCGATAATCTCAGAGATAGAGGCTCCTCCGGAACGAATAGAAAGCATTCCGGAAAGATAATCGTGGACCCCACCGGCAAAAATGGTACCAAGTACTATCCAGAGAAAAGCACTTGGCCCCCATAGAGCACCGGCAATTGCGCCAAAGATAGGTCCTAAACCGGCAATGTTTAAAAACTGGATCAGAAAAGCCTTTTTCCAGTCCATTGCTATGTAGTCTACACCATCTTCCATCGAAATTGCAGGAGTTTCCCGTTCAAACTGTGAACCAAAAATTTTGTCCACAATTTTTCCATAAGTAAAATAACCAATAATTAATACAGCTAAAGAAATAAGAAAAGATGTCATTAAATATAACCCCCTAATAAATTTTTATTACATTTTAATTATACATGGATTCAGAGGTTATAGAAGGATTTTTAACTGAATTGTAAAAATATTATACTCAATTGCATTATTTGAGATTTAAGAGTTTATTTATCTGATCAACCCGGGAACGACTGACGGGAATTTTATGTTCCGAAAAATCTTCCATTAACACCTGATATTTACCTTTAAACCAGGGTATAACTGCTTTAATATGTCTCAAATTAACAATATAGCTTTTATGAATCCGGAAAAACTGTTCCGGCAGCATCTTTTCTAATTCCTTAAGCTGAAATCCTGTCATATATGATTTTTTGTGGCAGTGAGCCCAGACTTTCTTTTCTTTAGTGGAAAAATAGTAAATATCCTCAAAATTGAGCATCAGATAATAATCTTTTTCCATCACTGCAATTTTATTCAGGCAGTCTTTTTGCTTTGAGCTATTGAAATTTGCAAATAAATTTTCCAGCTGTTGATTAAAATCAGTGCTTTTATTAATTTCGTTTTTTGCCCGTTCTAAACTTTCTTCCAGGCGCTGGTCACTGATTGGTTTTAATAAATAATCAACTGCAGATAGCCTAAAAGCTTCGACTGCATATTCATCATAGGCGGTAGTAAAAATAATATAAGGAGCAGTTTTTTGCTGTTTTAAAATTCGAGCAATTTCGATTCCACTTTTACCCGGGATCTGAATATCTAAAAAAAGCAGATCAATTTTATTTTTCTGTAAAATTTCAAATGCCCTTTTGCCATCTGCTATTTCGTAAAGAACTTCAAAGTCGGGATCTTCTTCAATTAAAAACTTTAACTCATCTCTAGCCAATTTTTCATCTTCGACAATCATTGTTTTGATCATCAGTTTGCTTTTCTCCTTTCAAAAAGAAACTCGGAAGGAATCTTGATTATATTTTGAGTACCCTGCCCGGCTGCAGATTTAATTTTGAAGTCTGCATTACTGCCGTAAACAGAATGTAATCTCTCTTTTATATTATTGATTCCTATGCGATCATTATTTCCATTTTCAATTTCAGCAATTTTTGCCTCGGTTATTCCCGGCCCGTTATCTTCAATACTGATCTGGAGCTGATCACCCTTTTTCTGGGCACTGACAATAATCTGGCCGCCTTCTTCCTGAGGGTAAATTCCATGTTTAATCGAATTTTCAACTAAAGGTTGAATAATAAATGGTGGTATAATAGTACCTTTTAATTCAGCCGGGATTTCCCACTTGACCTGAAGTCTTTTGTCCAGTCTTGCTTTTTCTATACTTAAATAATCCTGACAGAATTCAATTTCCTCCTCTAAGGTTATTTGATACACATCTCTCTTTAGAGTTCTGCGGAAGATGCCTGCCAGTTTTATCAGCAGTTCCCGGGCCTGCCGGGGCTGAGTTCTGCAGGAAGCAGCAATTGCATTAAGTGAGTTGAAAAGAAAATGTGGATTAACCTGAGCCTGGAGAGCTTTAAGTTCAGCTTCACTCTTAAGTTCAGCCTGTTTTGATAATTTGGCCAGCTTAATTTGAGTTGCCAGCAGGTTAGAAATTCCTTCTGCCAGTTTAATATCCAGCACAGTTATTTTTTGATTACAGCGGTATAATTTGAGAAGTCCATAAACACTATTTTCAATTTTTAAAGGAGTAATTACAGCATCAGTTAACTGACATCCCTGATGATTGCAGTTAATTTCTTTTTTATTATCAATCAGGATAGATTTTTTTTGCTCGATGGCTCTGCGGCTGGCTTCAGTTTTGATTTCCTCACCTGCAAGATGATGATCTTCTCCGGTACCGGTAAAAGCTAGAACCGTTTCTTTATCAGTTATAGAAACTGCATCAACCTGACTTTCTTTTTTGATCATCTTAATAATCTCTGCCGCAGCTTCCTGGTCAAGCCCATCTTGCAGCAGCGGTAATGAGCGATCAGCTATAGAAAGTACTTTCTCTGCCTGTAAAGCTCTTATTTTTTGATTATCTTCCTTAACTTTATTCAAAATGCTGATAAAAATTGCTATCCCCAGACTGTTGCTCAGGATCATTGGAATGGCAATGATTTTAACTAATTCTACTGCCTGAGCCAGGGGGCGGCTGAAAAGAACTACGATGATCATTTCCACCGTTAAGGCAAAAGCTCCAATTAAAAATCCATTTTTAAAATTTATTTCATTATTGCGATACTTTTTATAAAAAAGCCCCCCAATTAGGCCGCTGGTTGTTGTACCTATCGCACAGGCTAAAGCTGTAAAACCTCCCAGCGAAAAGCGGTGAAGACCTGCAATTAAACCTGCTGTAAGGCCGACAAGTGGGCCACCTAAAATCCCGCCCATCAGGGCACCGATAGCTCTAATATTGGCATAGGCATCCATAATAATGATTCCCAGAAATGTACCCAGAATTGATAAAACTGCAAAAAAGATTGTCAAAAATATTTTTTCGTATTTATTAAAATTATCAGCAAAAATATGTTTTACACTATTGAGACGGCTTAAAATATAGGCAAAAGTTACTATTACACTCATGCTTTTAAAAAGGGTAAATAATACTTCCAAAATTCTGCTGTTATACATAATCCTCTCCTTTAAAAAGTCTTAACCTTCTCTTGATTAAATAATACTACAATAGATTTACTTATTCAAATTCAATTTTTTTTGGTACCTGGTCCAGTAAAAAGATTTAGGTACCTGGTACCTGACGTTGATTGCTATTATTTAACTGAATTGATATACTAAATGGTATAGTATAAGATTAATTATAATTTAAATGTGGGAGAGAACAGTATTGCTCAAAATAGTAATTATCATAAATGATGTCATAGAAAAAAACAAAATAAAATCTCACCTCAATCGGGCTAAAAGGAAAATAAGAGATTTTGATTTTGAACTGGTTAAAGAATTTGATGATAACCGCCAGGCAGTCAATTATCTTTATCAGAATTCCGGGATAGATATCATAATAGTCGAAAATGCTATAGGTAAGGTGTTTTCTGGACTGGATTTAGTAATGCTGGCAGAGAAAGAATTTCCCGGGACAAGTTTAATACTTCTGAATGAGTCGGGTAATGAGCTTGAACTTGATTTTAGAAATGTCAGTAATCTGACTGCCATTTTAAATAAAAGGGAAAGTTATTCTACTTTTAGTAATCTGCTATTATTAACCATTTTGAAACAGAAACATAAAAATGAGGAATCCAGAAAAAAAGAAAAAAAGTTGAATGATTATCGGACAATTATTGATCATACTCATGATGCAATATTTTTGCTGGAGGTGGATTGTGACGAAAATTTTTATTATAAGCGAATTAATGCTACCCATCAGCGTTTAACAGCTCTGAGTAATGAGGAGATTCAGGGGAAGAGGACCGATGAAATTTTCGGAGAAGAAGTTGCAGCAGAATTGGAGAAAAATTACCGCAGATGTTTAAGAAAAAAAGGTCGGATTAACTATACGGAAAAACTGAAATTTCCGGCCGGTCAAAAATACTGGCAGACAACATTATATCCGGTTGTGCGAAATGGAAGAGTAGAAGAGATTGTGGGAGCCTCCTATGATATTACTGATATGGAGGCCAAACAGCAGAGGTTAGATTATATTAAAAGACATGATAGACTGACCGGGCTTTATAATAAAGAATATTTTAATCAGTTATTTGCTGAGCTTAATCAAAAACAGGAGGATGATCTGGCTTTAATTCTGCTTAATGTTGAAAATTTTCATCTGGTAAATAAGTTTTTTAGTTATCAAAAAGGTGATCAGATTTTAAAAGAAATTGCTTCTATTCTGGCTCAAGTTTCGGATAATAATAAAATTGCAGCTCATTTATGTGCAGATCATTTTGCTGTAATTTTAAAAAACCAGAGCAGTTTAGCAGTAGAAAAAACACTTAATTTTATTAAAAAAGAAGTGGGGCAGATTAATATTAAGGGGATTTACATTGATATTGGTGCAGTTTCTTTAAATAAAGTTAATAATAAAATAAATGCTCATGATTTTTTTAATGACGGGGTTTCAAAATTAATACTGCATAGATATAAAGCAAGTAAAAATAGTAAATTCTACTGCTCATTAATGAAGTATCTCGAGGAAAACAATTATAAAGAATTAAGGCGGTATAAACAACTTATCAAAATCACAAAAAAGACTGCCGCTTATTTTAAATTAAATAAAAAAGAAAAAACAAAACTGCTGCTGCTGGCCAGACACCATGATCTGGGTAAATTAGCTCTGGATAAAAACATTGTAAAAAAAGGAGAAAATTTAACAGCAGAAGAGTGGCACGAATATCAAAAACATGTCTTGATTTCTGCTAATTTTGCTGCCTACTATCATGATCTAGCTGGAATCCGCAATTTAATTTACTCCCAGCATGAACATTTTGATGGCAGCGGCTGGCCGGAAGGACTAAAAGGAAATAAAATACCATATCTAAGCAGACTTTTTGCAGTCATTAATTTTTACAGCAAGTTAAAATCAAATCTATATTTTCCTTTTTCCCAAAACGCCTATTATTTTGGAGCTCTGGAAGAGGAAGAAATTGTTAGAGAATTCAATCACTATCGTGCAAAAGTTTTTGACCCGCAAATTGTGGATAAATTTTTATCTTTTCTTAAAATTGAAAGTTAAGTGGATAAGTAGGTTTAAATAGATAGTTATCCACAAGTTACTCACAAAACAGGTGTTTTATCCACAGTTGTTAACAATTAATCAACAAAAATTGTGGATTAAAACCCATAGTTATCAACAATTTATCCACAAAATGTGGATATTAAAAATAATTACTAATAAAAAGAGGATTTAAAAAATCACTTTTCCAGGCGAAACTGGTAAAAAATAAATACTTTGTTAAAGGAGGAGCCAAATGAGAAAATTTTCGCGAGTTAAGTCAAGTGAAATCGGACATACTCCCGGTACTTTACACGGAATTGAAAAAGATATAGAGGCCGAAATTGAGTTAATTCAATTTAATGAAGACAATGTTAAGAAAAAAACAGTTGAAGATTTTTCGTTAGAATTACTGGAAGCAGATTATGTCAACTGGGTTAATATTACCGGAATTCACGATGTAGAATTGGTTAAAGAGGTGGGAAAAGCAATTGATTTACATCCTCTTACCCTGGAAGATATTACTAATACCCGGCAGCGGCCAAAAAAGGAAGAATTTGATGATTATATAATAACAATTCTGGATATGCTGAGTTATCAGGGAGAATACATCCAGTCAGAACAGGTGAGTTTGATTTTGCTGAAAAACACAGTTATTACTTTTCAGGAAGCCCGGGGTGATGATTTCAATCCGGTTCGAGTTAGAATTGAAGAAAATAAAGGACAGATTAGAAAAAAGAAAGCAGATTATTTATTTTATGCCCTACTGGATTCAATAGTAGATAATTATTTTCACATTTTAGAAAGAAACGAAGAGGTTTTAGAGGAGCTGGATGATTTAGTGGTTGCTGCTAAAACTGGTGCTGATACTTTAGAGACTATTCAGAATTTAAAACAGGAGATAGTCTTTTTACGGAAAACTATCTGGCCTTTAAATACAATTTTGGGTAATCTCTACCGGATTGAATCTCCACTCATCAAACAGGAAACAGATTACTACCTGCGTGATGTTTATGACCATATCGGCCAGCTGATGGATGAGATTGATGTCAGCCGGGACATGCTCTCGAGTATGCTGGATATTTATCTTTCCAATAAAAGCAACAAAATGAACGAAGTCATGCAGTTTTTAACAGTAATTTCTACAATTTTTATCCCCCTGACTTTTATTGCCGGAGTTTATGGAATGAATTTTGCCTACATGCCCGAACTGGAACACGAGCTTGCCTATCCTGCTGTGATGTTTTTGATGCTGGTAATTGCTGTAATCCAATTGATTTATTTTAAGAGGAAAAAATGGTTCTAGATCTATTAGCAATCATCTCAGCGGCAGGTACAGGAGCAGTTACCGGCTATTTAACCAATAACCTGGCATTAAAAATGATTTTCAAGGAGTACGGTCCACTTGGGGGAGTGGTAGTCAAAACTAAAGACGAGTTTATTGACAGTATTTCTGCACTGGTAGAAAGAGATCTGATCAATCATCATACTCTAGAAGAAGAGTTTTCTCGTCCAGAATTTAAGAAAAATTTCAATCAGAGTCTGGATGACTTTTTAAATATTTACCTGGAACAGCGCAGTGCTGATGTGAAACTGGGAGATATACCCGGCTGGGAAGAAAATTTTGGTCTTCTCAGTTCAGCTGCAGCAGAAACCGGAGTCGAGTTTCTGGCAGCAGGTAGTAAGGAATTAGAGGAGCAGCAGCTGAGTCAAATAATTTCGGAGTCCGGACAGCAAAAACTGCTGGAGGAAGTTTTTAGTAGAGTAATTAACAAAGCAGAAGCTGCAGAAAGTGGGGAAAATTTACTGCTCAGTTTTTACGAACAGTTGAGATCCCAGAAATTATCTCAACTTTTAAATGAAGAAAGTCAGCTGCAGCTGAAAAAACTGGTTAAAGAGCTTGCTCATTATTTTAGAGATAATTATCAGAATTTAGAAGCGCCCGCAAAGGAAGTTTTTAAAACAGAGATTAGTCAGCTCTTTAATTTAGAAAAAATTAGTCAGAATATAGTAACGGGAATTAAAGGACTTAAAATGTCTGATCTGATCAAAGACAGCAGTGAGTTGGAGAAAATTTTATCCAGATCAGATCTGCGTGATCTTTTAAAAGAAATAGTTGTCAATTTGAAAATTGAACTGGATAATTCGGAACTTCTTTTAGAAGAGTTTTTTACAGAAGAACTGGAAGCAGATTTAACTAAAGAATTTTCTGAACTGATTGATACTGCGGAATCAGAATTATTGGAATTCCTGGAGTCAGAAGAAGCCGAGTTGAATGACCTGATTCTGGAGGCAGTTGAGGAAGAGATCGAAGCAAGTACAGGCTTTAAAGCAATGAGTCGGCAGGGTATTTACAATAAATATCAGGAAAAGATAGAAGAATATGGTCTGCCGCTGACTCATCTTAAAGATTATTTAGCAGCAGATTTAAATTCTGACAATCAAAAACTGGCTGCTGAGCTGATAGCACAAATTAAAGAAATTAGAATGAGTAAAATCCTGCCGAAAATTGATCTGGATAAAGTTATAGAAAGTCTTGAAAAAACAGTGCTGAAGCTCTACCAGCAGTATGAAGATCAAAAAATAATTGAACTTTTTTCAGAAGAAATTTTTGCCGGGGAAATGCTGACAGATAAAATTGTTGAATTAATCTTTACTTCTCTGGAAAAAATAAGCAGTGATGCTGGCTCAATAGAGATTCTGATAGATTATTTAATGGAGCTGAAACTGGAAGATCTGCTCAGTCAGGAAAAAATTGCTCTAAAAAAGGATAAAATTGCCGGGGAAGTTTACCGGCTGCTGTCAGAACAGAATTTTCTGGCAGTAGAAGGAGCGGCTTATCTTAATCAAAATTTTTTCAGTCTTCTAAATAAGGAAGTTAATGATTCTGGACCAGAATTTAAAAATGGAATAGAAAATTATCTCAATCAGCTGCAGCCAGAGATGAGTGATAAAGAAATTAAATCTTTATATAGTTTTTTTCAGGATGATCCGGAGGCTGTTGCAGATTTAACTGAATCAATCACTGCCTTCTTTTATAATAATTTACCTCAGCTTCTGGAAGGTAAGGTGGCACAGGCGGCATCAGCAAATTTACATCAGCTTTCTGATCAGGAAGTACAGACAGCTATCGAAGATTTTATGGGGCAGGAATTAAAACCGATTACTTATTTAGGAGCCCTGCTGGGAGCGGCTGCAGGAATTATCTTTTCACTCAGTGGAGCTGAAACAGCAATTTTTAATGCCTCACCAGTCTGGGTTGATTATTTAAGTTCTGCTGTTTTATATGGTGGAGTGGGCTGGCTGACCAATGTTCTGGCAATCTGGATGATTTTTCATCCCTATCAGGAGAAGAATATTATGGGAGCCAGAATACCCTTTACTCCGGGAGTTGTTGCTAAAAACAGAAGTCGTTTTGCTGATTCTATGGGTAAGTTTGTGGAAAAAGAACTGCTTAAAGCCAATTCGGCAGCAGAAATTATAGAAAATAATCGCTCAGAAATAAAGGATAGAACACTGGAATATTTTGCGGCCGGTGATTATCAGCAGTTTTTTGAGCTGCTGAGAGATAAAAATGAAATACTGGCAGAGTCATTGCTAAATAACCTGGACCAGCTGTTATTGGAACTGGAGCCAGCTGATTTTAAAGCTTTAGTTGGAGCTTTAGAGCAGCAAATAAATAGCTCACTGACTCAAAAAGTGGACTCCTTTGATTTTAGAGCTGCAGTTGAGAAATATTTAAGTCAGGAAGAAAATTATCTTTCAAAACTGGAGTCCCGGATTGTTTCCGGATTCAGTCTGGAACAGCTGTCAGCTTTTGTAAATGGAAAATATAAAGTTAATCTAAACTCCAGCCAGCTGAAACAGCTGCTTAAAAATAGGGAATTTTATCCTTTCTTTAAATTCCTGGCACCACAGCTGCTGGATGGGAAAATGGAATTTGACTTAAAGAATTATTTTCTAAAATTATTGAAACAGGATTCTGATTACTATCTTGATCAAACTTTAAATATATTTTTTGAGCAGCAGGAGAAGATTGCCCGTTTAATTAATTTCAAAAAAGACGAAATTATAGAAAATGAGAAAGAAAAAGAGGGAGGTCTGCTTAAAAATACCCTGATCTCCAGTGCTCTCTACATGGCTGATCTGGATCAATTTGTGGATGCAGTAGTTGAGCGTGTTTTTAATAAACTTCAAAATGAATATTTTGTTGATCAAAGAGATAAATTAGAAGTACTTTATTCTAATTTGCTGGAAGAACTGGAATCTAAAGAGCTGTTTAAAACGGAAAGTCTAAAGCTGAATCAGATATTAAAGAACTTTGTTAGTACTGATCAGGGTTCTGAGCTGTTAACCGAAGTGCTTTATCTAAGTGATCAGCCGCTGGCTGAGCTGACCGATTTAGTCTTTAAAGAAGAAAAACAGGAATTGCTGTCTCTCAATTTGGAAATAAAAGCGGAGGCAGTGGAACAATTTATTAAGCAGCAGCTTAACCTGGAGCAAAAGTTGAAACTTCTGCTGTTATTAAAAGATCTATTTACAGCAGAAAATATTAAAAAAGAAATTCTGCAGCTGCTGAAGACAGCTGATCTAAAAGTATTAAATCAGGAATTAAAAAGTTTATTGAAAGAAATCAAGTTAATTGATTCAGATTCGTTTGATGCTGAATTATATACAGAAATTAAGGCTAATTTGGTTTCGTTATTAAAAACTGAAAAAATAAATAAACTGTTTGTTAATACAGGTGCAGAGGAAATTACAGAGTTAGCTGAGGCTCTGGAACGGGAAATGGACAGAGATAGTCTGGAATATTTGCTGGCCTTATTTGTAGAAGCTGGTGTTGACAGCTTTAAGGCTAATTCGGAAGCTCTGCTTAAAAGTCTGGAGTTAAAAGAGTTAACAGCTGCTGAAGTCAGGAAAATGAATCCGGCGGAAATAGAAGAAGTTTTTGATAGTTTTGCCGGCAAATATTTTGCTCACTTAAAACAGTATGGCTGGTTTGGCGGTGTTTTTGGAGTGCTTCAGTTACTGCTGAGAAATATTATTTAAAAAATATAAAGAGGTGATTTTTATGTGTTCGACCAGAAGAGTGTTTTTGCTTTTTATAATACTAATACTGCTCCTGGCAGGATCTTTTTCGGCTGCTGCAGCTGAAGCCACAGTTGCGGTAACAATTGTACCCCAGCTGGAAATGGTGAAGGCAATTGCTGGTGATAGAGTAGAGGTTGTAGAAATGATTCCCAGGGGATATAGTCCTGCTAATTATGCTCCTTCACCTGCAGAAATGCGGGCTTTTAATCAAGCCAGAATCTATTTTTCGATGGGAGTACCGGCAGATGTGCAGAATATTCTACCCAGAGCAGAAGAACAGTCCGGCTTAGAGGTGATAAAATTATTTGAAAGAATTGAATCAAAATATCCTCACCGTTATTTTGGAGAGGAAGAGACTGCACCCGATGTTGACGAGGAGCAGAAAGTGGGAGCTGATGATCACGGCCCCAGTCATCAGGAAGGCAGAGACCCTCATATCTGGCTTTCTCCAGCCAGAGTTAAACTGATGGTGAAAATAATGAGAGATCAGTTAATAGAAATTCTGCCTGCATATAAAGCAGAATTTAAAGAAAATACAGAGCAGTATTTAGAAAAACTGGCTGCTGCTGATCAGGAAAATCAGGAGTTATTAGCAGAATATCAGGGTCAGGAAATCCTGGTTTATCATCCGTCATTTGGATATTTCACTGAACATTATGGCTTAAATATGCTGGCAATAGAAGAAGAGGGTAAAGAGCCCGGACCCCGGCATCTGCAGGAAATTATAGAATATGCGCGTCAGCAGGGAATCAAGAATGTCTTTTATCAGGCAGAAATTGACAGCAGCAGGGCCAGAGCGGTTGCTGAAGAACTTGGTGGAGAAATCATTCAGCTCAATCCTTTAGCCCAGAATTATATCGATAACTTAAAAGTAATGGCGGAAAAAATAGCAGCTGTACTTGCAGAAAGAGATGATCAGTAGTGGCTTATGCAGTTGAATTGAAAGATGTTTCAGTTAAATATGGTAAGATAAATGCTTTAAAAGAAATTAGTATTCAGGTTGCAGAGGGTGCTTTTTTAGGGATTATTGGCCCCAATGGTGGAGGAAAGACCACACTTTTAAAAGTTATCCTGGGTTTAATTGAACCTGAGGCAGGAGAGGTCAAAATTTTTGGTAATCCTCTCAGCCGGGCGGTTGATAAAATTGGATATGTGCCTCAGATCTCTAATTTTGACCGTGATTTTCCGATTAGTGTGCTGGATGTAGTCCTGATGGCCAGGCTGGGCGGTAGAGTCAGATTTTTTCACCAGTATAAAAATGAAGATATTAAAAAAGCTGAGGCAGTTTTAGATCAGCTTAATCTGCTTCAGCTTAAAGATAGACAGATTGGTAAACTTTCGGGAGGCCAGCTGCAGCGGGTTTTAATCGCCCGAGGACTGGCCGTAGAACCTGAGATTTTACTGTTAGACGAGCCAACTGCAAATGTTGATGCCAGCTCCAGCTCCCAAATTTACGAATTGCTAAAGAATTTAAATGAGGATAAAACAATTATTGTTGCAACCCATGATATGGCAGCTGTATCTTCTTATTTTGATACTCTGGCCTGTTTAAACGAAAAACTCTATCATCATGGTGATAAGTATCTGGACCAGGAGACAACAGAACAGGTTTTTGGCTGTCCGGTAGATTTAATTGCCCACGGTCATCCTCACCATGTATTTGCCCCTCATGGAGAGGAGGAGAATAATGATTGATGCAATTTTAAACTATCAATTTATGCAGAATGCATTTTTTGCAGCAGTTCTGGCCAGTATTGCCTGTGGCCTAATTGGAACGATTATTGTGGAGAAAAAACTGGTGATGTTAAGTGGAGGAATTGCCCATACCTCCTTTGGAGGAATTGGGCTGGGTTATCTTCTGAATATTGAACCAATTTATGGAGCTTTTGGCTTTGCCGTTGCCGCCTCCCTGGCTATTGCCTCTATTCGCCGCAAAATCGGGACTGGCTCAGATACCCTAATTGGAATGTTCTGGTCTTTAGGAATGGCTCTCGGTGTCTTATTTATTGGTTTTACTCCGGGATATCCACCTGATATTTCTTCCTATTTATTTGGAGATATTTTAACAGTCCGCAGAATGGACGTCTGGCTGATGGGAGCCTTAACTGTATTTATGATTTTAGCTATCACCAGTCTTTTTAATTACTGGAAAGCCTATTTATTTGATGAGGAATTTTTGCGGGTGCTTGGTGTTAAGTCCACTCTTTTAGAAAATTTCTTATTTGTGATGATTGCTCTGGCAATAGTGATTTTAATTAGAGTTGTCGGGATAGTACTGGTTATTGCCCTGCTGACAGCACCTCCGGCAGCAGCCCGCTTATATACAGATAATCTGAAAAAAATTATGGGACTGGCTGTTGTTTTCGGGCTTTTATTTTCTTTTAGCGGCTTAACTTTTTCCTATTATTATGATCTGCCATCTGGAGCGGTGATTATTATTACAGCAGTTTTATTTTATTTTGGTTCTGTAGTAATCAAAGGACGTAATGAGTAAATATTTAATTTGATTCTGCTGATCAGCAGAAAAAAAAGTGAGTATTTTAGAGAAAAATTATCTTTAATTAGAGCTCAGCTTGAAATTTGTTTGTAGATTCGCATTGTGATATTTGTGATTTTTCGGCAGATGTATTAAGATAAAAATAGTTAATTAAAAATTGAATAGTTTTAAATAAGGGTTTCAGTCACTATTTTGGCGTTAATAGCGAAAATAACTGATTGAATTAAAATGGGAAAGAGGTTAAAAACCTCTGCGGTCCCGCCGCCGTAAGGTTTAAAGATAATCAAAATTGCCACTGGGAAACTGGGAAGGCTGATTATTAACTGAACCGAGCCGGAAGACCTGCCTTTATTTATAAACACCATAAACTCACGGGTCATGAGGGGTGTTAGAGCAGATTTTATTTAAGTTTGATTTATTTAACTGCTGGCAGCAGTAATTTTTTTAAAAGCCTTTAGCTAAATTGGAGGAGACTGCAGCTTATTCTGGCTTAAGAATAACGAGCTGATTTTAAATAAAATTCTGACAACTAACTTTAATTATTAATCCCTTTCGTGAGCAGCAAGCGAAGGGGATTTTTTATTGCTCATTTTATTAGCAGTTTTTCTAAATTCTATTTTTCAAAGCAGGATTATTTAAATGAGTCGAGAAATAGTTAAATATAAGCAAACATTAGTTCGAAAATAGGAGGCAGGAAATGACTTTAGATTATGTAAAAAAAAGAGACGGCAAAAAAGTTGAATTTAAAGCAGAAAAGATCAAAAGTGCGGTAGCAAAAGCCGCTGAGGCAGTTGACCAGGAAAATGATGAGGTGGCAGAAGAAATAACAGCTGAGGTTTTATCTTATTTGAAAATCTTTTTTAAAAATGGTGGAACTGTAGAAGTAGAACAGATTCAGGACTTAGTCGAGAAAATTTTAATTGAAAAAGGCTATGCTGAAATTGCAAAGGCTTATATTCTCTATCGGGAACAGCGCAGCAAGCTTCGGGACAGCAAAAAATTATTTGCAGATGCGGTTAACATTATGGACGATTATTTAGACCGCAGTGACTGGAAGGTAAATGAAAACTCCAATATGAGTTATTCGCTCCAGGGCTTAAATAATTATATTGCCTCTGAGGTTACAGGTCAATACTGGCTGCAGGAAATTTATCCGGAAGAAACTGCCAAACTGCACAGCAGTGGTGACTTACATATTCATGATCTGGGTAACTTGAGTGTTTACTGCTGTGGGTGGGATTTAGAGGAGTTACTGCGGACTGGTTTTAGAGGAGTTCCAACCAAAATTGAAAGTGCTCCCCCAAAACATTTAAAGACAGCACTTGGACAAATTGTAAATTTCATGTATACATTACAGGGAGAGGCTTCAGGCGCAATGGCTTTTTCCAATTTTGACACCTATCTGGCACCATTTATTGCCTATGATAACCTAGATTACGAAGAAGTTAAGCAGGCAATGCAGGAATTTTTATTTAATATGAATGTGCCGACCCGAGTTGGATTTCAGAGTCCTTTTACAAATATCACCATGGACCTCGAGATTCCCAATTATTTAAAAGATCAGGCGGTTATAATTGGTGGCCAGTATCAGGAAAAATGCTATGGAGAATTTCAGCAGGAGATGGATATGCTTAACCAAGCCTTTGCTGAATTGATGATGGAGGGTGATGCCAAGGGCAGAATGTTTTCTTTTCCGATTCCTACTTACAACATAACTGAGGACTTTGAGTGGGAAAATGAAAAACTGGATCCGGTCTGGGAAATGACAGCAAAATTCGGGATAGCATATTTTTCCAATTTCGTCAATTCGGATATGGATCCTGAAGATGCAAGGAGTATGTGCTGTCGCCTGCGTCTAAATAACAAAGAGCTCCGCAAAAGAGGAGGAGGCTTATTTGGGGCTAACCCGATGACAGGCAGCATAGGTGTGGTAACTTTAAATATGCCCCGAATTGGTTATCAGGCTCAAACTAAAGAAGAGTTTATGGAGAGAGTCTATTATCTGATGGATCAGGCAAAAGAAAGTTTAGAAGTTAAGCGTAAAGTTTTGGAAACCCTAACTGAGCAGGGATTATATCCCTACGCAAAATTTTATTTAAGAGATATTAAAAAGCGCTTTGATCAGTACTGGAAAAATCACTTTAATACAATTGGTCTCAACGGAATGAATGAGGCTCTCCTCAATTTTATTGGTAAGGATATTTCAACTCCAGAAGGCCAGCAGTTTTCTAAAGAAGTAATGGAAAAGATGAGAGAGCTCCTGCAGCAGTATCAGGAAGAAACAGATAATCTGTATAATCTGGAAGCAACTCCGGCTGAAAGTACAGCCTATCGTTTTGCCCGCCTGGACAGAGAAAAGTTTGGTAATCAGATAATTGCTGCCAATCAGGAGCGAGTAGTAAAAGAAGATGCAGATCCCTATTATACTAATTCAACTCAGCTGCCAGTGGGACTGACTGATGATATTTTTACAGCCTTAGAGCTGCAGGATGAACTGCAGTCACTGTATAGTGGAGGAACGGTACTTCATGGATTTCTGGGAGAAAAAATAGACTCCATTAAAGCCACTAAAAAGCTGGTTAAAAGAATTGCTGAAAATTTTAAACTTCCTTATTATACCCTGACTCCATCCTTCAGCATCTGTCCGGTTCATGGTTATCTGCCGGGAGAGCATCAGTACTGCCCTAAATGTGAAGCAGAATCAGAAGTTAAAAAAAATAATAAAGAAAAAATTAAAGCAGAAAGTGGTGTCAATTAGATGCGGCTGGCAGGACTGCAGAAAACTTCGGTTATTGATTTTCCGGACCAGATATCAGCTGTTGTTTTTACTCAGGGCTGTAATTTTCACTGTTCCTACTGTCATAACAGTCAGCTGATTCCGCTGAAACTTCCCTCTGGAAAAGAATTGATGCCGGAATCATATTTTTTCGGTTTTCTGGAGCAGCGGCAAAATCTGCTGGATGGAGTAACTATCACCGGAGGAGAACCGCTGCTGCAGTCTGATTTAAAAGATTTTCTCTTTAAAATCAAAAATGATTATAATTTGTTAATCAAACTGGATACTAATGGCAGCAATTCTTCAGAACTGAAGAAGTTAATGGAGGCAGATTTAATAGATTATCTGGCAGTTGATCTCAAATTTAGCTGGTCTAATTACAAACAGCTGGCTCCAGAAGCTTTGGTCTCAGAAATTAAAAGTTCAGTTGAGCTGATAATTGATTCCAATCTGGACTATGAATTTAGAACCACTGTTGTTCCCAGTTTACACGACAAAGAGGAGCTAGAAAAAATTGCTCAGCAGATTAAAGGAGCAGAGAAATATTTTGTTCAGAACTTCAGGCCAGTTAATACACTCGATCCTGGACTAAAAGATCAGCGAAGTTTTGCACCATCAGAACTGGAAAAATTCAAGTTAGCTGCAGAAAAATATCTTAAAAATGTTCAAATAAGAGACTAATTATATAGCTGGCACTGCTGCCGGCAGCTGTCTATTTTCAATGCAGAAAAGGAGACAGTAAATTTTAATAGGTAAAGATTATTTGATTTAATTTCTTTTTGGAAACATTAAAATGGAATCGAAAGGAGGTTTGAAAATGGCTAAAAAACAAAAATGTGAGGTTTATTCTCGTGTTGTTGGTTACCTGTCACCAGTTTCGGAATGGAATAAAGGAAAAAAAGAAGAATTTAAAGACCGCAAGACTTTTAAATACAAAAAAAACAACACTTAATTAAAGATTATAAACTACAAATTTTTTTGATTATAACTATTGACTATTACTAAGGAACTATCATAATGATAGTTCCTTTATTTTTTTCCTAATTTGCAGGAACTTGTAAATAAAGAGAGAAATCAATTAAGTGTAGGTAATTTTTTAAATACTGAAATAATTTTTAAAAGATAAAGACTATTTGGTGGAAGGGTGTAAAAATTGCAGGTAGAAACAATACAAAGTCAGAGTCTACATGAACTAATTAATTTTTTTAAAACAGTTAAAGATTCACCTGCTCAGGTTGTACAGGTTTTTTCAGCTAAATCTGAATCGGTGAATAAAAGGATAATATCTGCTTTTAATCGCTATTTACCCCTATCCACTTTAATTGGGGTTAGTGCAGAAGAAGTAATTTTTGAAAATGAAGTAAATGTAAAAACTATAACTGCAGTGGCTCTTCTTTTTGAAAAAAGCAGTTTTAAACTGCTGAAAAGTGAGTTGAGCAGTCGGGAAAACGCAAAAAAAATAATGAAAGAAATAGAAAGTGATACTAAAGCAATAATAATTTTTTCTGATAATCAATATAATAATGGTGATAATCTGGTTGAAGAACTGAACAAATATAATTCTGAATTTTTAATTGCTGGTGGGCAGGCAGTAACTGCAGAAGGAAGTGATTCAGGCTATGTATTTGATAAAGGTGGAATAATAAAAAAGGGTAGTCTGGCTCTGATTCTTAATGGCAGCCAGCTGAAAGCTAAATGGAATTACAGTATGGGCTGGGACAGTATCAGCCGAGAAATGGAAATTACTAAGGTTGAAGATCAGGTCGTTTATGAACTTGATGGTAGAAATATTTTTCAGGTTTATTCTGAATATCTGGGAGAAGATATTAAAAAGGAGCTGTCATCTTCAGAATTTACTAAATTCCCTTTGGTTTTCAACCACGGCTTTAAAAATGCGCGTTCTCCTATGAAGTTGGTAGGAAATGGGGTTAAATTTTCAGGTGAATTGAAGGTAGGGGATCGAGTTAAAATTTCTTATGGAAGTTTAAATAAAATCTTAACTAATTCGATGCGTCTGCAGAAAAATCTTGATTTTCACCCTGAGTTTTCATTTATTTATTCTTGTTCCGGGAGAAGTAAGCATTTAAAATATCTAAATTCCAATTTAAGTGAAGAAATTAAAGTTATTCCTTCTCGCAAGGCAGGTTTTTGTACTCATGGAGAATATGGAATTATAGATAATCGATTTGAATATTTAAATATTACAACTACTGTTCTGTATTTAAGCGAAAAGAATGAGGTTGTACATCAGAAAATAGAATTTGATACAGAAAAACCAGATGTAAAAACTGAGCATCTTTTTTACTTATCCAAAAAAGTAGTTTCTGAGCTGGAAATGATCAATGATAAAATGAGGAAAGCCAATCAGGCAACTGGTAATCATAAGGTGGAGGAAACTGCTGCCATCCTTTTTAAGATGATTTTTGAGGAGCAGAATTATACCGGAGGAATAATAATTCAGGAGGCTGAAAATTTAAACAAAATTTATCTTGATGATAATCTGGGAGCAAAAGCCTATGATGTATTTAAAGAATTCTGGCAGCAGCGGCCGACAAAGATCAGCAGCAGGAAAAATATTCTGGGTTTTAAAAATGCATTTTTAATTCCTCTGGCTGAAGAAGTAGAAGCTTTAATGGTGATTTTGAGCAATGAAGTGGATCTCTATGATATTAAGAAAAATCATCTTTTTATAGAGCAGATTCCAAATTATCTAAAAAAAGCCATTTTATATGAGAGTCTGGAACGAAACTTAGCCAGCCTCTCAACTCTGGAGCAGACTTCCGACTTCCTTTATTCAACTCTGGATTTAGATCTGCTTTATGAGCGGATACTTGATATAATTGTTGGCACAATGGGGATGTCAGCTGCAGTAATTTTTAAACAGGAAGATAATAAGCTAAAGATGATGAAAAATATAAATGTAGAAGCAGAGAGTGAATTATATTATTACTTAAAAGGTCACTATAAAGATATTGCGGCTTCAGAACAAATATTGATAGAAAATGAGATTAATGTTTTTGAAAATATTGAGACTTTAATTGCAATTCCCATTAATTTAAATGATTACCAGGGAATTCTCTATGCAATGCAGTCCAAGTATCAGCAGTTAATTAATGAAAATCAGAAGAAGTTTATCAGGACTCTGGCCAATCAGATTCGGGTCAGTATTCGAAATGCACTAAATCATCATAAGGTAAAAAGACTATCGGTTACTGACGGTCTGACCAATCTTTATAATCATTCCTATTTTCATAACCAGCTGCAGCAAAAAGATGGAGAAAAATATTCAGTTGCCATAATGGATATTGATAACTTTAAAGATTTTAATGATCAGTACGGCCACCAGGCAGGAGATCAGGTTTTAAGAGAATTATCAAAAGTTTTACAGTCAGAAATTAGAGAAAACGACATTGTGGCTCGCTATGGCGGGGAAGAATTTGTAATTTATTTTAAGGTAGTTGATCAGAATATTTTATCCAGAGTAATCAGCCGTTTAATGAATAAAATACGAAATTTGGAAGTTAATTTTGAAGGTGAAAAATTAAAAATAACTGTTTCGATAGGAGTGGCGGTTAATCAGGAAGGAAAACATTCTGCTGAGAGGTTAATTAAACAGGCAGATACGGCCCTTTATATTGCCAAAGGTGCAGGCAGAGATATGGTTAAATTTTATAGAAACCTGGATTGAAATATTTTCAATATAAAATAAATTGTCAGAAACAAACCCTTGAAATGGTTTTTTGCTTATGGTATAATCACTATCGATGGGTGAAGTTTTAACTGAACGAACCCCAAATATAGAATTATTCCTAGGGGGAATGAATTAATATGATTTACACAGGTAAAGTAAAATGGTTTGACGCGAAAAAAGGTTATGGTTTTATTGAAAGAGAAGATGGCGATGATGTATTTGTACACTTCTCAGCTATTGAGGACGAAGGTTTCAAGACACTTGAAGACGATCAGGAAGTAGAATTCGAAATCGTTGAAGGCGACCGCGGTCCACAAGCTGAAAACGTTGTGAAGTTATAGAGTTTAAAACTGTATAAACTGAGACAACTTACCCCGTCCAGGGTTCTGGGCGGGGTTTTATTTTTATCTGCATCTTTTACAGCTTTACACCTTCCGTTTATTTGTCGAAATTTGTCAAAATATATAAAAGAATTTGTTCTAAATCTCCTGTAGAGGGGATTTTTTCTTTTTAGAATTGAAATTAATGTAAAAAAGCTTCAATTTATGATAAAATAAATAACAAGTCAAAGATTAAACTTAAAACTATTAGACAATTAGAACATAAATAGAACATAAAATATTTGAGCTAATTATTATTTCTTGAGGAGGATTAACATTGGAGAATCCTGTTATTTTACAGACTTTTTACTGGGAGATGAATACTGGCAAATATGCAGAAGAATATCCGGAAGAGGCTAATTTATGGCAGCTGCTGGCTAATCAGGCTGAAGAGATTGCGGAGGCAGGTTTTGATTTACTCTGGTTTCCTCCAGCAAACAAGGGAGCTGCAGGGGTTGATGATGTTGGTTATGGCACCTATGACCTCTGGGATCTGGGAGAATTTGAGCAAAAGGGTTCTAAAAGAACAAAATATGGAACAAAAGAAGAACTGCTCAATGCTGTAGAAGAACTGCATAAATGTGATTTAAAATTATTATATGATGCAGTACTGGACCACCGAATGGGTGCTGATAAAAAAGAAAAAGTTAAGTTAAAGGATTGTTCTGAGGCAGAAGTCTGGACTAAATTTAATTTCCCCGGTCGGAATAACAAATACAGTTCTTTAAAGTTAGACTGGAATTGTTTTGATGGTACAGACTGGAACGAATTAACTCAAGAAGCAGGTAAACTGCTTTTTAATACAAAAGAATGGGATGATTCTTTTGCTGATGATTATCTAATGGGGGCCAATCTGGATTATCAAAATCAGGATGTGCGAGCAGATACTATTAACTGGGGTAAATGGATAATTAATGAGATAGGGTTTGATGGTTTTCGTTTTGATGCCAGCAAACATGTAGCCAATTCTATGATTTATGATTTTATTGAAGAGACGAATCAGTCTTCAGAGAAAGAATTATTTTATATTGGGGAAGCCTGGATTAATGATGTTGATACTTTAGTTAATTATTTAGAGTCAATAAATCATCCTAAATTACATGTTTTTGATTTTCCCTTAAGAGAGAGATTTATAGAGCTGATGCATGGTAATTTAGATCTGCGCTGGCTGGGAGAAAAAGGGCTCGTTAACAGAAAAAATTATAAACACCGGGCTATAACTTTTATTGAAAATCATGATACAGAAAGAGATGAAGCCAGTGAATATCATACAGAAGCTGTGGCCCAACGAAAGCTGCAGGCTTACTGCTATATTTTAATGCGCAGGGATGGTGTTCCGAAAGTGTTCTGGAAGGATTATCATCATTTTGGCTTAAAAGAGGTAATTAATAACTTAATTGAGGCCCGCAAAAAATTTGCCTATGGGGAAGCTTATGAGAGTGAATCTAATGATCAAAATACTTATTCCTATATTCGCAGTGGTGATCAGGATCATCCCGGCAGTGGACTGGTAATGATGATCACTAAACATGAAAATGGAAAAATTATAGAAAAAACGGTTAACTCAGGTAAGGCAGATACAGAGTATTATGACTATACAGGAAATATTGAAGAAAAAGTTAAAACTGATGGTGAGGCAAATGGGCAATTTAAAGTAAAAGGTACAGCAGAAAAAGGCTATTCTGTCTGGGTACCGGTGGAGTCTTAATTATGCTGACAGCAGTTATCCTGGCAGCTGGAGAAGCGAAAAGAATGGGTCAATTAAAGCAGCTTCTGGACTGGGAAGCAGAGAACACCATACTTGGTAAAACTATTGATAATTTGCTGACAGCAGAAATTGTGGATGAGCAGCTGAAGGTTGTAGTTGGTGCTGAAAAGGAAAAAATAAAAAAATATTTGCTGGAAAAATACAGGTCTGAGTTGAAAAAGGGCATTCTTAAAATTGTGGAAAATGATGATTATCAAAAGGGAATGATGTCTTCAATTAAAAAGGCTCTAACCCAGCTGCCAGCAGACAATCAATATCTGCTTTTTACCCTGGCTGATAAACCATTTATTGGCCCTGAGATATACAGTGAATTTTATCAAAAATGTTTAGAACTTGAAGCAGAAATTTTTCTACCTGAGTACAGGGGACAAAAAGGTCATCCGGTAATCATAAAAAATAAATTTAGAAAAATTATTTTAAAACTTGAAGGTCAAGCTGGACTGCGTAATTTATTTGAGATAGTGCCAGAAAAAATATATCGTTACCCTTCTGGCTATCAGGAGATTACTGTTGATCTTGATTTTAAAGAGCTATATCAAAAATATAGAGATAATAATTTTAAACTAAAATAATTGGCATGGACCATAGGAAAACAAATTTTTAAACCGGATAGAGATTGATATTTTCCGGAAAGAAAAATAGTTTGGCTGGTGGATACAGGAATAATTAGCTTTTGATGCAGGAAAAATATTATTTAATGGAGAAATTAATAATAAAGATAGGCAAAAACAATTCCCTGATTTAGAACTACCGATCATTATTTAAATAACTAATGTTTTAAACTTTCGTAATGAAAGGACGTGGCAGAAATGGAAGATTTCTTCAAAAAAGTTTTTGATGAATTACAGGGAAATAAAAAAATACTGACAGCGGTTTTAACAGATATTGATAGTGAAGAAATATCACAAAATTTGCTGGGAGAGATGTTTTTATTTGATGAGGAAGGAATAATTGAATTTTCTTCTGATCAGCTGGAAACTGAACTGGAGAAGTTCTTTTTAAATGCAGATTTGAAAAATCAGATCCTGGCGCTTAGTGAAAAAAAGAATAAAGACTCTCAGCTGAAAGAAATCAATTTAGATCCGGATAATAAACTGGAGGTTTTTCTGGAGCCGGTAGTTGATCAGCCGCACTTAACAGTATTTGGTGCCGGCCATATTGCTGAACCGCTGGTTAAAATTTGCAGTCTTCTGGATTTTACAATTACAGTGGTCGATGATCGGGAAGAATTTTTAAATTATGATAAATTTCCAACAGCTGATCAGCTGCTGCTTTTAGATTATACTGATTATTTTGCCAGTGCTAAAATTAAAGAAAACGATTATTTAGTGATTATTACCAGGGGACATCAGCATGATTATCAGGTTTTAAAAAATGTTATTAATTCTGAAGCAGCTTATCTGGGTATGATTGGCAGTTCTCGCAAGATCAAAACGGTTTATAATCAACTGCGAGATGATGGAATAACTGAGGAAAAACTGGAAGCAGTTCATGCTCCAATAGGACTGGATATCGGCAGTGAAACACCAGCAGAGATAGCTGTGGCGATTGCGGCAGAGATCATTGCCGTCAGGAGGGATAAGTAGTGAAGAAAGAAATTCTAAAAAAAATTATTGAACTAAAAAAAGAAAATCTTAAACTGGCCAGAGCCTTTATAATCCAGGCTAAGAGTTCTTCTCCCCGTAATACTGGAACTGAAATGATAATTAGCGAAGAGGGGGAAACTTTCGGCAGTATTGGTGGAGATCAGGACGAAAAAAAGGTGATAGAAAAAGCTATGGATTTAATAGAAAAGGGTAAATCCGAAAAGTTGAAACTGACTTTAACTCGTAAAGAAGCAGCAGAAATCGGATGGGTCTGTGGTGGTCAGATAGATATTTTCATTCAGACAATTTACTAATTAGTTTCAAACTGTTAGAAAACTCAAAGTTGACAATATTACTAAAGATTGATATAATTTTTCATATAAAATGTCCATCTAAAAATTTAAACAGAAGTGGATATTCAAAAAATATAAATTTGGATGGAGGAAAAATATGTACCCAAAAATTTTAATTATATCTTTTAAAATTCCCACAGAAAAAATGGGAGAACAGTATGAACTTGAGGGAGTAGACTTTTCTCTGGTAACTCAGGATTATTCAGAATCATTGAGTATGGCAGGTGCTATACCTTTGATTATGCCCTATCTTGAGTCAAGAAGAGAAGATGATCAATATATTAAGGAGTTTCTGGCTGAAGCTGATGGTGTTGTTTTACCTGGAGGCAGTGATATTGATCCTGCTTTATATAATTCTTATCCGCAAAAGTATCTGGGGAATATTTCGCCTGAGCGTGATCGCTGGGAGCTTAAAATTCTGCAGATGGCAATGGAAATGAAAAAACCTATTCTCGGGATTTGCCGGGGTTTTCAGCTGATAAATATTCATTATGGTGGTTCTTTAAAGGTTGATGTTTGTGGAAACAATGCTGACAGTAAAATACCGCATATGGCTCTAATGGTTCCCAAGTATTATAAAACTCACCAGGTTGATATACAGGAAAATACCCGCCTGGCTAAAATTTTCGCTGGTGATGAAGTTGCGGTAAATTCCTATCACCATCAGGCAGTTGATAAAGTTGGTGAAGGGTTAAAAGTATCGGCGGTGGCTCCGGATGGTTTTGTAGAAGGAGTTGAAGATCCTGATTACCCTTATTTAGTCGGGGTACAGTGGCATCCAGAGATGATGGCAGCTAAAGATCCAATTCAGTTAAAATTATTTAAAGATTTTGTGGAATTTGTTGAGCAGGCTAAAAAATAAGCAAGTAATATTATAAGTATTAGTATGATACGAGGAGGAAGTAGAATGAAAAATAAGTTTTTAGTTTTATTATTGGTTTCTTTATTTATGGTTTCCGTTTTTTCTGCTGTTCAGGCACAGGAAAAGGTGACGGAAGAGTTTGTTATGGGGATAGAGGATGAAGTGAGCAATCTTGATCCCGGGGAGACTACTATTTCTGTTAATGAAAGAGTAGCTTCCTTGATTTTTGATGGTTTAGTGAGATATGGTAAGGCAAATAAGATTGTTCCAGGAATTGCTAAAGACTGGACGATTTCTGAGAATGAAATGGAATATACATTTGAGTTAAGAGAAGGTGTATTATTCCATAATGGTCAGGAGTTGACTGCTGAAGATGTAGAATATACTTATCAGCGGATTCTGAATCCGGAATATGGTTCCGGTTTGAGAGCTAAAATTGAATCAATTAAATCAATTGAGGTAATTGATGATTATACAATTAAGTTTACTTTAAATGAACCATATGCTCCTTTTATGCTGGGTATGACTTTTGGAATTATCCCCAAAGAATACGCAGAAAAAATAGGGAATGAAGAATTAGGAAGAAATCCAATTGGTACAGGTCCTTTTAAATTGGAAGAATGGTCTCCTGGAAATCAGATAGTTTTATCTGCTTATCAGGATTACTGGGATAAAGTTCCTAACATTAAAAAATTGGTCATCAGATCTATTCCGGAATCTGCAACTCAGGCAATGGAACTTCGCAGTGGGGGTATTGATTTTGGAGTAAACCTTGATGTAGGTCAGCTGGAATCATTTAGAAACAATCCTGATTTTAAAGTTAAAACAGCTGCGGGAGCAGGTATTAATTTCTTAGGTTTTAATTTTGATATGGCACCAACTAATGAACGCAAATTTAGAGAAGCTGTACTGCAGGCTGTTCCGTTTGACCAGATGATCCCTCAGATTTTTGGAATCCTGGGAGAAAGGGCCTATTCCATGCTGCCTCCAACACTCTGGCCGGAAGAGAGAGAATATTTGAAAGAAAATGCAGTTGGTTTTGATCCAGAAGCAGCAGCACAGAAATTTGAGGAATTAAAAGCAGCGGGCGTGATTCCAGAAGACTATGTTGCTCGAGTATATGTTTCAAATAGTCGTCCTAATCAGGTCAAGACTGCAGAAGCTATGGTAACAGCATTAAACCAGGCAGGTTTAAGAGCAGAAGTAAAAGCTATGGAATTTGGTACAATGTGGGATATGCTGGGACGTGGAGAAATAGGCATGTTCTTCTTACGTTTTGTCTCAGATCCCGATCCTGATTACTGGTTATATAGATTCTTTAAATCTGATGGTTCTTTAAACAGGGCTTTTTATGAGAATGATCAGGTAGATCAGTGGCTGGAAAAAGCAAGATCAATTTCCAATCAGGCCGAAAGAGAAGATTTATATCAAAAAGTATTAAGAAAAGTATTAATTGAAGATCTGGTCTTCCATCCGCTTGCCCATTCCAATCAAATTTATGTCATGCAGGATGAAGTTCAGGAATTAAACCCTGGTAATTCACTGATAATTCCCTTAGTTACTCCAACAGCAAATGTTTATAAGGAATAGCTGCGGAATTAGCTTTAAAGTGAATTAACATTTTAACAGGTTAGAAAGAGATTAAAAGATTAATTATCTTAAACTACTATGCAGATAGCTGAGACTATCTGCATAGTCTTTTTAGAAAGAGGTGAACAATTTGTTTGCTTATATTATTAAAAGACTGCTCTGGTTAATTCCGGTTGTCATTGGAGTTTCCTTAATTTTATTTGGAATTATGCAGCTGGTGCCGGGTAATCCGGCTGCAATTATGCTGGGTACAAATGCAACACCAGCGGCAATAAAAGCACTTAATGAGAAATTTGGTTTTAATGAACCATTTCATATTAGATATTTTTTAATGCTTAAAAATTTTATAACAGGAGAACTTGATTCAATCTATTATGGGGATGAAGTAATAAATATTATCAGTAATAGACTTATTCCAACAATAGAACTGGGTCTACTTTCTCTGATTATTGCAGTTTTAGTGGCAATTCCAACAGGGGTTATTGCTGCGGTTAAAAAGAATTCTTTATTTGATCTTATAAGTATGTTTATTGCAACTATTGGTATTTCTGTGCCAGCTTTTTTTACAGGTATTATTTTCATCTACATATTTTCTGTTTATTTTCCGTTTTTTCCTTCTTCGGGCTATGGAGGACGGATCTGGACTTTAAGTGGGCTGCGGCACTTAGTTTTACCAGCTTTTGCTTTAAGTACAGTAATGATTGCTTCCACCAGTCGGATAACCAGATCCTCAATGCTTGATATTATGAAAGAAGATTATCTGGTTACAGCACGCTCTAAAGGAGTTGCCGAAAAAGTTATTATTTTAAAACATGCTTTTCGCAATGCTTTGATTCCAATTATAACTAATATTGGTAATCAATTAGCTATGATGTTTGGTGGAGCAATTTTAATCGAATCAGTTTTTGCCTGGCCGGGTGTAGGAAGACTTGCAGTCAGTGCTGTTGAAGCCAGAGACCAACCGCTGGTTTTTGGTTCAATCTTAATTTTATCTATTCTTTTTGTCCTGGTCAATTTGCTGGTTGATATTATTTATGTTTTTATTAATCCCCAGATTAGCTATAAATAGCAGTAGAAATGAGGTGTTGAAATTTGAAAAAGAAAATTATTTTATTTATACTATTAGTAATCCAAATTTATATTAGTTATCAAAATTGGCTGGTGGAGGGAAAGATCTGGAGCAGTCTGGAATATAAATTTGCCACAGCTTTTTCTGTGCTCTTAATTGTTTTGCTATTATTATTATTATTTAAAAAAAGTATTTTTCTTAAATTTAAAGAAAATGCTCTTTATGCAAAAATGTTTAAAGAATTTAATAAAGGTTATGGAGGTAAAATTGCAGTTGTCATGCTGGCTCTGATTTTTTATGCTGCCTTTATGGCACCTTTTATTGCCCCCTATTCTCCGACTAAAATTGATTACAGCAATATGACCTATTCAGCACCTTCCCTGGAGCACTGGTTTGGCACAGATGATTTTGGTAGAGACATGTTTTCGCGAGTGCTTTATGGTGCACGAATTGCTCTGGGCGTTGGTTTTTCAGCTGTTTTAGTTAATGCCAGTCTGGGTGTTAGTTTAGGTCTGCTGGCCGGTTATTATGGTGGTAAAGCGGATATGATAATTATGCGGCTGGTAGAAATCTGGAATTCAATTCCTTTCATTCTGCTGGCTCTGGCTATAATTTCTGCTCTGGGAACAGGAATATTCAATATAATAATTGCTGTGGGGATTACCGGTTTAATTAATTTTTCTCGTCTGACTCGTTCTATAGTTTTTCAAATCAAAGAAAAAGAATATGTTACTTCGGCTAAGGCTCTGGGAGCAAGTGATTTGCGAATCTTATATAATCATATCTTACCAAATTCAATTTCATCATTAATAGTACTTGGAACTTTAAGAATTGGGATCTCGATTCTGGTTGTTGCCGGTCTCAGCTTTTTGGGGCTGGGAATTCAGCCGCCAACTGCTGCCTGGGGAACAATGTTAAATCGGGGTCAGGAATATTTAATTCAGGCACCCTGGATGTCAATTTTTCCGGGACTGGCAATTATTATTACAGTATTGAGCTTTAATTTACTCGGGGATGCTTTAAGAGATGCGCTTGATCCCAGACAGCTGGACTAACGTGTCCTTACCGTTTACCGAACCAGTTTTTTCCAGTAAATGATTTAATTTTTAAAGGAGTAGATCAGACTTATGCAGCAGAGCGAAGAGAGTATAACTAAAGAGAATAAATTAACTGCTAAATTGAATGATTCAAGTTTAAAAGATGGAGTCAAAGATGCCCTGCCAATTATTTTGGGATATCTGCCAATTGGTATTGCTTATGGAATGCTGGCTGTAAATAAAGGCTTAACACCCCTGCAGGCTACTGCAATGTCACTTTTTGTTTTTGCTGGTTCTGCTCAGCTAGTATCGATTGAGATGATAGCTGCCGGAGCAGCAGTGGCGGCCATAGTTGTAATGACTTTTCTGGTGAATCTACGCCATCTGTTGTTATCAGCTTCTTTAAGCCTTCATTTAAGAAATCTGCCGTTCTATTATTATCCGTTTTTGGGTTTTTTAATAACAGATGAGTCTTTTGCAGTTGCTATGAGCAAAATAGAGAGCCAGAAGAATAAACAGCGATATTTCCTCGGCCTTGGTTTCACCGCTTATCTGGGCTGGGTTTTTAGTTCTGCCGTAGGGGCTTTCTTAACCGAATTTATTGATTTAGGTAGTGGAGGGGCACTGGATTTTGTTTTACCGGCAATGTTTGTAGTCCTGCTGGTAATGCAGATTAGCTCCAGAACTGAAATAATTGTTGCTCTTTTTTCTGTCTTTGCATCACTTTTTTTTGCCCTGACGATTAATGGCAGCTGGAATATTATTCTGGCCACAGTTCTGGCTGCATTTTTAGGGGTGTATATCGATGGAAATAGTTAAGTTTATGCTGATGATTGGGGGAATGGTGCTTGTAACTTTTATTCCCAGAGTTTTACCACTGGCTCTGCTGGGTAAAAAAGAACTTCCCGAAAAGGTAGTGCTCTGGCTGAGTTTTATCCCGGCGGCTGTGCTGGCAGCTTTACTGGCACCATCAATACTGCTTAAAAATGGAAATCTTTATTTAAGTCTGGAAAATACAGCTTTAATTGCTTTTTTTCCAACTCTGCTGGTTGCATATAAGACAAAAAATATATTTTATACAGTTAGTGGAGGTTTGATTTTCTATTTATTAATATCACTTTTATTTTAGAATGTTTTTTTCTATTAGGTTTAGATAATATCAGGCAGCTATAGCTAATGATTTATTGTGGATGTCATTTTAGTTCATTTACTTAGTGTCTTTTTAAAAAACAGATTACAGCATAATTTAACTGGGGGAATTTAAAAATGGAAATCAAAGTTGATTTATTTAGTGATACGGGGACAAGACCTTCCCAGGATATGAGAAGATTTATGTCTGAGGCAGAAGTTGGGGATGAGCAGCTGGGAGAAGATCCAAGTGTAAATCGTCTCTGTCGAATGACTGCCGAAATGCTGGGCAAAGATGATGCAGTATATTTACCTTCTGGTTTAATGGCAAATCAGATTTCTTTTGCTGTCCATACAGACCAGGGAGATGAAATAATAATGGATCAGACAGCACATCCTATTCATTATGAGAGTGCTGCCCTGGCTGTTATTTCTGGAGCCTCAATTAAGCCGCTGGCGGGAGAGGGTGGAATTTTTACTGCTGAGCAGGTAAAGGAAGCTATCAGAGAGAAGGATTATCACAGTCCCCAGACAAAGGTTATTTCTATTGAACAGACAACTAATCTAGGTGGTGGGCGAATCTGGCCCCTGCAGAGAATTAAGGAAATAGCAGAAGTTGCGGTAGAAAATGGACTAAAAATGCATATGGATGGGGCCCGGATGCTTAATGCTGCAGTTGAGGCAGAAGTTGATCCAGCAGAATACGGCCAGTATTTTGATTCGATCTGGATCGATCTGAGTAAGGGTCTGGGAGCACCGGTTGGTTCAGTTCTGGCTGGATCAGCAGAATTTATAGAAAAGGCTCGCTTCTGGAAACAGAGGCTGGGTGGAGCCATGAGGCAGGCAGGAATTATTGCAGCTGGCGGAATTTTTGCTTTAGAGCACAATGTTGCTCGTCTAAAAGAAGATCACAAACATGCTAAGATGCTGGCAGAAACTATTGCCGATCAGAAAGGGCTGGAAATTGATCCAGACACAGTTGAAACCAACATAGTTCTTTTTTCTGTGGCAGATGGAAAGACAGATTTATTTGCAGATCAACTGCTCAAAAAAGGAATTAGAGTCAGCAGACTGGAAGGAAAACTGCGTGCTGTTACTCACTTAGACTTAAGTTTAGAAGATATTCGCTATGCTGTCAAACATATTGAAAAGACAGCTCGAGAAATTTTTGCTTAAATTAAATTATTAAATAGGAAGGATTTTAGTCTTCTGTCAAGAATATTTTAATATGAGCTAATTAATCTATCAATAAACTTAACTTTATTAAATTTAAAAGAGGAGAGTGAGTCCAATGGAACAGGTGTATGAAAAAAAGCGTGAACAGCTTCTTAGTGATCTCAGTGATATGAGTGAAGTTGCAGAGGAAATGCTGCAGAATGTTATTAAAGCAATGGATGATTTGAATGTGGAGAAAGCTCATGAAATTATTGAAAGAGATGATGTGCTGGATAACTATTTAATTACAATAGAAGAAGAAGTTTCGCGCTTGTTAACCCTGGATCAACCCCTGGCAGCTGATACCTGGTTTAGTATTGCAATGATCAAAATTGCAAATGACCTGGAAAGAATAGGAGATCAGGCAACCAATATAGCTGAGATTTTACTTGAATTAAAACATGATGGAATTATGAAACCTTTAGTTATGATTCCAGAACTCGCTGATATTGTCACTGATATGCTGGATGTAGTATTAGAGTCATTTTCCACCAAAAATTCGGATCTTGCAGAAGCGGCCTGCCGAATGGACGAAAAAGCAGATAATCTTTATGAAGATATTTATTCTAAAGCTATTAAAATGATTAGCGAAAAAGAAGATAAGGAAACAGTAAAACAGATAGTTCAACACATCAATTTAGCTAAAGCACTGGAGCGGGTAGGAGATCATGCAACTAATATTGGTGAGGAAACTATCTTTATTGTTACTGGTAAAAGAGTTAAGTATTAAATATATAATTTAATTTTATGTAAGGTATATAAAAGAAGTGAAAATATTTTTGGAAATTTAGTATAAATTAAGAAAACGGCCTATAAAAATAGGCCGTTTTTTGCTGTATAAATCTATTTATTAAGTTTAAAGATCGTCTTCGTAAAATAAAAATCCACCAGGTCCAATTGGCAAATTGAAGATAAGCCAGTTAGGATCTGCGAGATTATTATTCTTAAAATTAGTTTTAGAATGCTGAATTTAAAATTGCTTCTTTAACTACCCGGGCAGCCAGAATACCGACCTGATTAATATCAGCTTTAATCTGATTTGAGGCTAAAGTAAAGACACTATCCCCATCTAAGAGGGTGTGCACAGGATAAATTGTCCGGCTCAGACCGCTGTGGGCCATCATAGATACTCGATTTGCCTCTGATTTATTCAAAAAAGCATTAGTTGCTACTACAATTAGAGTTGTATTTTGTCGTAAAAATCCGAGATTTATCTCTGGCTGATTAATAATGGTTTCTTCTGTGTTAATAAAATTCCCGGCCTGATCCTGAGCTCCAGCAATAATTTTTCCGCTCTCCGGATCTTTGAGATCACCGAAAGCATTGACCACTGCCAGGGCAGAAACAATAAGCTCACCACTCTGGCGGGCAGCATGACCGAGTCCTGTTTTGCTTGCGTTTTCTATCCCCTTGATTTTACCACAGGTAGAACCTGCAGCAGCACCAATACTTTTGTTTTCCTGAATAGAACTGTCAGCAGCAAGACAGGCCTGATAGGCCATTTCCTGATCCGGATAGTCATTACTTTTGTATTCTAAATCGTAGATGACAGCTGCAGGAACAATCGGGACCACTCCCCCGCCAGTCTGAAAGCCAATATCCTTTTCTCTTAAATACCGCATAACTCCTCCGGCAGCGTCAAGTCCATAAGCACTACCTCCGGTTAAAAAGACAGCATTAGCTTTGTCAACTGCAGCCCGGCTGTCAGTCAGAGCAAATTCTCTGCTGCCAGGTGCTCCACCGCGCACTTCTGCCCCCACTGTAAAATCTGCTTCAGTTAAAACCACTGAACAACCGGTACCTGATTTTTGATTATCAGCATGGCCAACTTTAATTCCCTTGATAGCTGTTAGATCATTATTCATTTTCTCCCTCCTAATGTGCTCTTTTGCTTTTATAGTAGCCTGAATTTAGAGTTTTAACTTTTAAAACAAGATCTGCTAATTTAAATTATAACATTTCTGAGCAGAAAATTTTAGTCCCGGAAGGAAAATCAAAATTATGAACAGAAAAGAAGCTGCAGCTTAAAAGTATTTAAGTAAAATATACTTACTTAATTTAGAAAATATTTCTTTTTAGAGGCAGGAAAATCAATTTTTATATCAAATAATATATAGTATAAGAGAAGAAACAATTTTCAAAAAAATATGGAGGTGGAATTTGTGAATTTTAAGAAATTATCGATTGCTTTATTAACTCTGGTTTTAGTGATGACTCTATCTTTTACTGTGCTGGCAGAAGAAGTTGAACTGAGAATTTATCATGTAAATGATGTTCACTCAAGAGTAGAAGAAGATGACTATGCTGGTAGTATGGGTTATGCTAAAATGGAAACCCTGATTAAACAGGGTAGAAAAGAAAAAGAAAATGTAATGTTTTTAGATGCCGGAGATACTTTCCACGGTCAGACTATTGCTAATATAAATGAAGGGGAAGCAATCAGCCATATTCTGGATTTGATGGATCTGGATGCCTTAACCTTAGGTAATCATGATTTTAATTATGGTCAGGATAGATTAAAAGAATTAGCTCAGATGAGTAACTTCCCATTTTTAGCTGCTAATTTGAGCAGAAAAGATGGTGAAGAAATTCCATATACTCAGGATTATATTATCAAAGAATATAATGGAGTTAAAGTGGGAGTTTTTGGTTTAGCAACTCCAGAGACAAGTTATAAAACTCATCCTAAAAATGTGGAGGGATTGGTCTTCAATAATCCAATTATTACTGCTAATGCTGTAGTAAATGAACTGGAAAGCAAAGTAGATGTAGTTATTGCCCTAACTCACCTGGGGATTAGTGAGGGTAGTAAATATACAAGTAAAATGGTAGCAGAAGAAGTCCCTGGTATTGATTTAATTGTTGACGGTCACAGCCATAATGTAATAGAAGGTGGAATGATGGTTAACGATACAATGATTGTTATGGCAGGTGAATATTCTAAATATCTGGGCTATGTAGATCTCACAATCGAAAATGGTGAAGTTTCAAATATAGATGCTAATTTAATTCCCAGAGAAGATACTAAGAATGTAGAAAAAGATTATATTATTTCAACAGTTGTAGATAGAATTAACAGAGCCAATCAGGCAATTACTTCTCAGGTAGTTGGAAGAACAGCAGTTGAATTAAATGGTGCCAGAGGAAGTGTAAGAACTGGTGAAACTAATCTTGGTAACTTAATCACAGATGCCATGAGAGCAAAACTGGATACTGATGCTGCTATAACTAATGGTGGCGGAATTAGAGCTTCTATTGATCAGGGCGAAATTACTCAGGGGGAAGTTATCACGGTTCTACCTTTTGGTAATACAGCAATGGCAATAAAGTTAAGTGGTGCTGATCTGAAAGCTGCTTTAGAGCATGGAGTTTCTAAATATCCTGCAACTGAGGGTCTTTTCCCACAGGTATCCGGAATTAAGTTTACCTTTGATGGTGATGCTGAAGCTGGAAATAGAGTCCAGCAGGTCTGGGTTGGTGGCGAAAAACTTGATCCAGATGCAGTGTATACTGTAGCTACCAATGACTTTATGAAAGCCGGTGGAGATGGCTACACAATGTTTAAAGAGGCTCCAATTGTAAAAGAAGCTGGAGGCCTGGAAGAAGTATTAATGGATTACATTGCAGCTAATTCTCCTGTAGCTCCAGAAACAGAAGCAAGAATATTAATTAAGTAAAAGGTGCAGCTGCCGTTTACTTCCCGATATAGGTCGAAAAATGTCGAATATACAACAAAAACCCCCTCTATTGATTTTTCAGTAGAGGGTTTTTTTCGGTTATATCATTAAAAGAGAACATCTGCTTTACAATTGTCAAAAAATTAGATAAAATCAAGCTGTAATTTAAGCTAGTGAAGTAATAAAATAACAAAGAGGAGGTAATTATTATTAGTGGAGAAACAGTTGGATTTTTATCAATAATTCCACCCCTGCTGGCTATTTTGCTGGCAATGTATACCAGGGAGGTACTTATTTCTTTATTTGCTGGAGTCTGGTCTGCGGCTTTGATTATTAGCAGCTGGAATCCGATTTCGGCAACTGCATTGTCTTTACGCTGGATTGTTAGTACAGTTAATGATCCCTGGAATGCTAAATTTTTGATTTTGATTATGCTGATGGGAGCGGGAGCAGCCTTGATTTACAAGTCGGGAAGTGTGCTGGCCCTGGAAAATTGGATGGGTAATGCCGTCAGGACTTCAAGAGATTCGCAGATCTTAACCTGGATGATTGGAATGTTTATCTTTATCGACTCTTATACCAGTACAATTGTAACTGGAAATGCAACCCGGGATGTGAGTAGCAAAAATAAAACATCCAGAGAAGCACATTCCTATATCTTAGATTCCACAACTGCTCCGGTGACAACCTTTGGTCCGGTTTCCAACTGGATTGGTTATCAGGTTTCGATGATTGCAGCAGGATTTACGGCTGCTGGAATAACTGCTGAGCAGATTGGAGTTACACCTTATGCCGTATTTTTGCGTTCTATTCCCTGGAATTTTTACTGTCTTTTAGCATTTTTTATGGTTGGTTTTGTAGCCATAACTCAGAGATATTATGGGCCAATGCTTGATGCAGAATGGCGGGCACGTAAAGAGGGGAAGTTAATGAAAGATGGCGCAGAGGCTTTATCAGATATTAGTACTGATGTAGGTGAACAGAGTCAGTTGAATCCAAAATTGATGAACTTCTTTTTACCAATTATTTCATTATTAGTGGTCAGTGTATTTTCTATGTGGTGGCTTGGTGATGGGTATCAGGCCGGAGTTAGTATTGCTCAGGCATTTCAGGAGACTGATATAGCACTGGCCCTGCTTTATGGTTCCTTTGCCTTTGTCTTTTTTGCTCTTGTCGGAGCCCTGGCTTATAAAACGATGTCCTTAAGTGAAGCCAGTGATGCAGTAATTGATGGTTTTAAAACTATGATTATTGCAGCTGCGATTATAATTTTAGCCTGGACAATTGGCTATGCAACTGATCAGGTTGGGACTGCAGACTATGTAGTAAATATTTTAATGAACATTGGCTTACCGGGTAGGGCACTGCCGATAATTATCTTTTTAGCGGCAATGTTTATTTCCTTTACTACCGGGACTTCCTGGGGAACAATGGCTATTTTAACACCAATTGCTGTTTCTACAGGTTATGAATTAGTAGGATTTAGTATTGTACCGGTTCTGATGGGTATTTTATTTGGAGGAGCTATTTTTGGAGACCATGTATCTCCAATTTCTGACACTACTGTCATGTCTTCAATCTTTGCCGGTTCTGATCATATTGACCATGTAAGTTCACAGATTCCTTTTGCTTTAACAGCTGCTGGAGTTACAATTTTTACTTTAATACTCTATGCTTTAGGAATTGATTCTGTAGTTATTCTATTAACTGTAGCTTTTGGGCTGACCATAGTTTTAACAGTTCTCTTAAATAAATATGATGCAAAAAGAAAAGGACTGCCTGAGGTAATGCCGACTGTTGAAGAAATTAAAGCCGGGAGCACTTCCGGTAGTAAAATGAAGATTTTTAACAGAATTGCTGCTGCAGCTGCAGCTTTTTATCTAATCTATATGATCAGCATTTTCCTCTTTGCAAATCTGGCATCGTAGTTTACTCAGAAATTCGAATTAGAAAATAATTTAGTTATAAAAATGAAATAATTTTATTTCCCCTGAGTCTTTTAAGTTGCATTAACAGGCAGCTTAAATTCTCAGGGGATTTATTATTGAAGCAGCCAGAAGATGTGAAATTAATCATTTGTCCGCAAATTCGATTTAGTAGTATTTTTCTGCTATAATAGTGAATAGATTGCCTTGATAAAAATGAGATGGAATTTTAGTCTTATAAGAACTATAAAAATTACTTTTAGGACAAATGTCCTTATTTATAAAATTTTAAAAATAATTTTTTGAACTCAGGAATAATAAAGGAGTTACTGATAAATTAAATGGAAAAGAAAAAGCAGGATTTAAAGCAGAAAGAAAATGAAGAAAAATTTGAAAATCCAAGAGATCAGTTTATGGTAATTTCAAAAGATGATATGCGAAAAAGAGGCTGGGAAGAGCTTGATTTTATTATTGTCAGCGGTGATGCCTATCTGGATCACCCTTCTTTTGGCACAGCGATTATTGCCCGGGTCTTAGAAGATGCCGGGTTTAAAGTGGGGATAATTGCTCAACCTGACTGGAGATCAACAGCAGATTTTAAAAAGCTGGGTAAACCAAAGTTTGGATTTCTGGTAACTGCCGGCAACATGGATTCGATGGTTAACCACTATTCAGTTTCCAGACACCGCCGCAGCTATGATAATTATTCTCCCGGTGGAGAAAGTGGTCAGCGTCCGGATCGGGCAACTATAGTTTACAGTAATCGTCTGCGGGAAGCCTATGGAGAGATCCCAATAATCATTGGTGGGATTGAGGCCAGTCTGCGCCGTTTTGCCTACTTTGACTACTGGGATGACAGTGTTCGCCGCTCCCTGCTTTTTGACAGCAGAGCTGATCTTTTAGTTTATGGAATGGGAGAAAAACAGATTTTAAAAATTGCAGAAAATTTAGAAGCTGGACTGGAAATTAAATATATTAATTATCTGCCGGGGACAGCCTTTATTGCTGATGAGCTGGAATCTTTATATGATTATGAACTTTTACCATCCTATGAGGAAGTAAAAAGCAGCAAGAAGCAGTATGCTTATGCTTATAAAATTGAATATCTAGAACAGGATCCAATTAGAGGTCAGCAGCTGGTACAGCAGCATGGAAACCGTTATTTAGTTCAAAACCCACCTGTTGAGCCCCTAAGTCAGGAAGAACTGGATCATATTTATACACTGCCCTATCAGCGGGATTATCACCCTGCTTACGAAAGAGATGGTGGGGTCCCGGCGATTAAAGAAGTTAAATTCAGTCTGGTTAGTTCCCGCGGTTGTTTTGGTGCCTGTTCATTTTGTGCCATATCTTTTCATCAGGGAAAAATGATGACAGCCCGCAGTAAAGAATCACTGCTGGAAGAGGCCAGGCAGATAATTGCTCTGGATGATTTTAAAGGCTATATCCATGATGTAGGAGGACCAACTGCTAATTTTCGTAAGCCTTCCTGCACAGATCAGCTTTCGCGGGGGATGTGTAAGGGCAAAGAATGTATGTTTCCTGATCCCTGCAGCAAATTAGAGGTGGATCACGAAGAATATTTTGAGATTTTGAGAGAATTAAGGAAGCTGCCGGAAGTGAAAAAGGTTTTTGTTCGCTCCGGTATTCGCTTTGATTATCTTTTAGAAGACGAAGGAAGCCGTAAATATTTAAAAGAGCTGGCAGCCCATCATGTAAGTGGTCAGCTTAAAGTGGCTCCGGAACATGTTTCAGATAAAGTTTTAAGCTATATGGGTAAACCCGGAATAGAAGTTTTTGATAAATTTAGAAAGGCCTTTTATCAGGTTAATCAAGAAATTGGTTTAGAACAATATCTAATCCCCTATTTTATTTCCAGCCACCCGGGCAGCCGCCTGGAAGATGCGGTAGAGCTGGCAGAATACTTAAGGGATATTAATCATCACCCTGATCAGGTGCAGGATTTTTATCCAACTCCAGGAACAATGGCTACTGCAATGTATTACAGCGGCTATGATCCCCGGACAATGGAGGAAGTTTATGTAGCCAGGTCTAGAGAAGCCAAAAAAATGCAGAGGGCCTTACTGCAGTATCACAAAAAGGAAAATCAGCAAATAGTGCGTAAAGCTTTAAAAATGGCCGGTCGTAAAGATTTAATTGGTTATGATAAAAAATCACTTGTACCACCTACTCATTAGTAATTTGAAATAAACCAGCAGGAGGTATTTTAATGTCTACAGTAACCACAGCTGACAAATACAACTTATTATTAGATAACCTAAAAGAGCTTGAACCTTTTGTAATTGCCTTTTCGGGAGGAGTTGACAGCACCTTTTTAACTGCTGCAGCTCAAAAAGCCGGAGCCGAATTTGAAGCGGTAACGGTTAACACTCCTTTTGTCCCGGATAGAGAAATTAGGGAAGTTGCTGAACTGGTAGAGGAATTAAATTTTGAACATCAGCAAATAGAAATAGAGCTTTCAGAACTGAAAAAAGCAGCAGCAAACACGGCTGAGCGCTGTTATCACTGCAAAAAAGTAATTTTTAATCAGATTCTTGATTATGCTGCTGGTAAAACAGTGGTCGAAGGTTCTAATCTTGATGACACCGGTGATTATCGCCCGGGACGTAAAGCCTTACAGGAACTGGGAGTTAAAAGCCCGCTGCTTGCAGCCCAGCTGACAAAAAAAGAAATTAGAATGCTCTCAAAAGATCTAGGGCTGGTGACCTGGAATAAGCCAACATTATCCTGTCTGGCTACCCGGGTTTCCTATAACAATCCGATTACAGCAGAGAGACTGGAAAAAATAGAAATTGCCGAGGAGCTGCTTCGCCGAAATGGATTTAAGCAGTTCAGGGTTCGAGACCACAACAATCTGGCCCGAATAGAATTATCGGAAGCTGACAGAGAAAAAATTATGGATTTAAATTTAATGGATAAACTGTCTGACAAATTACAGAAATTAGGGTTTCAATATGTTACCCTGGATCTGTCGGCCTATCAAAGTGGAAGTATGAATAAAGAAATTCTGGAGGGAAAAGATGAATAAAGAAGATGTTACAGCTATCTTAGAAAAAGTTAAAAATGGAGAAGTGGAGGTAGATGCAGCAGCTGCTTTTTTAAAGGATCTGCCGTTTAAAGATCTGGGATTTGCTAAAGTAGATAATCACCGCAGTCTGCGCAATGGTTATCCTGAGGTGATTTACTGTGAGGGGAAATCTTTAGCCGAAATTGAAGGTATAGTTAAAGAAATGTTGAAACACGAGAATAATATACTGGCCAGCAGAGCCAGCAAAAAAGTCTATGAGCGAATTAAAGAAATTGCACCTGAGGCGGTTTATCATGAGCGGCCGCAGATGATTTTTATAGAAAAACAAAAGCTGGAGAAGACTAAGAGCAAAATTCTGGTTGTCAGTGGTGGAACTTCGGATATCCCGGTGGCAGAAGAAGCTGTAGTAACTGCCGAAGCTCTGGGAAATTCTGTTGAGCGCCTCTATGATGTTGGAGTAGCCGGGATTCACCGTCTGCTGGGCAATCTGGATAAATTTAATGAGGCCCAGGTAATTATAACAGTAGCTGGAATGGAAGGAGCTCTGGCCAGTGTAGTCGGCGGCTTAGTTGACAAACCAGTAATTGCTGTTCCAACCAGTGTTGGTTACGGAACTAATTTTGGCGGAGTTTCTGCCCTGCTGACAATGCTCAACAGCTGTGCCAGCGGCATTGGAGTAGTCAATATAGATAATGGATTTGGTGCTGCCTATCTGGCCAGTACAATTAACTTACAGATAGAAAAAGCAAGAGAGGAAGGATAAGATGGAAAAAATATTATACTTTGATTTACTTTCCGGAATCAGTGGAGATATGACAATTGCATCTCTGCTTGATCTGGGAGTGGATCAGGATAGATTTTTAAAAGAATTAAAAAAGTTAAATCTTGCCGGTTATGAGATTGAAATTTCTACTGTGCAGAAAAATGGAATTACTGCCACCGATTTTAAAGTTGTTTTAGAGGATGAGATTCACCCTGATCATGTGTCGACTGGAAATGACAAAGCTGCTGAGGGTCATCATTCTGGACACCATGAACATCATGAAGACCATGAACAGAGTAAACAATCTCATGAGCACCAGCATCAGGCTGGCTGTAATGGCTGTGGCAACCATGGTAACCATGGTGACCACGATCATGGCGCTGGTGAACATAAACACTCTCAGTCTGAACACGGCTGTGGAGAGCATCAGCATGAGAGTCAGCATCAGGATAAGCATCACCACAATCATGAGGAAGGACATTCTCACAACCACAGCAGCAATAATCATGTCCATCGTAATTTTAATGATATCAAAGAGTTAATCAACCAGAGCCAGCTCAACCAGAAAGTAAAAGAGCTGAGTATTGATATTTTTGCAAAAGTAGCAGAGGCTGAGGCAAAAGTCCATAATAAGTCGATTGATGAAGTTCATTTTCACGAAGTAGGAGCTGTTGATTCTATAGTGGATATTGTAGGTACAGCTATTTTAGTTGAAATGCTTAATCCAGATCACATCTATGCTGCTGCCGTGCCTTTAGGTACCGGCTTTGTGGATGCCGCCCATGGTAGAATTCCAATCCCGGCACCAGCAGCAATTGAAATTTTAAAAGGAGTACCTGTTTACTCAACAGGAGTTAGGGGAGAACTGGTTACTCCAACCGGGGCTGCTATCATTAAAACTCTGGCAGAAGAATTTATTGAAATGCCAGAAGTTGAGATAGAGAAAATCGCTTATGGAGCTGGCAAAAAGGATTTTGAAATCACAAATTTACTGCGGGTTTATCAGGCTAAAAAAAAAGTAAAGAAAAGCTCTTAATTTTAGAAACAAATATTGATGATATGAGTGGAGAAATTTATTCTTATCTTTTTCCCAAATTGCTCAAAGCAGGTGCTAAGGATGTCTATCTCACAAATATTATGATGAAAAAGAATAGACCCGGTCAAAAACTGACTGTACTTACAGCTGCAGATAAACGAAAAGAACTGGAAGAAATTATTTATAGAGAAACAACCACCCTGGGTATTAGGCACCGGGAAGTTGAGCGCAGCTGTCTGGAGCGCCGGTATTTTGACTTAAATTCTTCCTTAGGAAAGGTAACCATTAAGGCCGGTTATTATGAGGGGGAGTTAATAAAATATTCTCCGGAATATGAAGAATGTCAGGAAATTGCTGAGAGAGAGAATATTGGACTGCAGAAAGTTTATGATCTCTTAAAAAAAGAGGCAGCAGAAAAATTATTTGCTTAAAAATTTTGACTTAACAGAGGTGAGAGCTGATATGATAAAATTTACTGTAATCGGAAAAGTTAGAAGTAAATTTAAAAAGCCGGTAGGCCCGGAAGAGATGAAAAATAATGAAAGTATTATTAAAATTGAAGCTCAATATAAAGATGGCCTTTATAAAATAGAGGATTACGAATATCTAGAGATAGTTTATTACCTGCATCAGACAGAAGGTTATGATTTAATCTCCGAATGGAGAGTAGGGCCCAAAAGAGGTGTTTTTTCTTCCCGGAGTCCCAGACGCCCCAATCCAATTGGAGTTACCACAGTTAAATTATTAAAAAAAGAAGATAATAAACTCTTTGTCTACGGACTGGATGCAATCGATGGGACTCCGGTTTTAGATATCAAGGTTCACTCAGAATTAATGGATGAAACCTCTTCTCTGGAATTTGATATTTAGTTTTAGTCGCTTATTTTAGTTAGAAAATAAGCAGCTAAATTAAATCCTGAAGATTATTATGTTTACTGTTCTTTTAGCAAAATATTTGAATCCTGGTTAATCTGAAAAATTAATTACTGCTAGTAATTTAAAGAGAATAATCAGGATAGAGATACCGGCAGTGATTATTACAGCCATAACAGGCATCTGATAACTTAGCTGAGCACCGATAATTCCAGTATAAGCCCAGACAACTACCAGAGCAAAGGCAATATTTTTGTATTTATCCAGTATTTTAACTGTAATTGCCAGCCCCAGCAAAATTCCTATCACTGCTGCAATATTGAGGAAATTAGCCGGCCAGTCTGATTTAAAATAGACCAGAACTGCCATCAGGTTTGCAATAGAAGCTACTATAACCCAGGCGGTATAAATACTGAAGGGGAATTTAAGTCCCAGGTATTCAGTCAGAGAATAATTTTGATAATTATGCAGTCTTTTAAAAATTTGAAACAATGAGAAAGGTAAAATTAAAATAACCAGCATCGAAAGATAAAGCCTCTGATGATGCCAGAGATAAAGCCAGCTCATATTGGCTAAAGAAGCTATAATAAAATAGGGGCCAGTTGAAAATCTTTTTATAATTTCACCTTTTCCTGTAAACTGATAAATAATAAAGATTGTTAAAAAAAGATAGATTACGCCCCAGATTGAAAAGGTGAATCCCGCTGGTGTAAAAGGATTTTGATATAAATCAGATACTTCTCCACTGGAAATCCCATTAATCGGCAGATAATTTGCCAGAAAGTTAACAAAGATTGTGAGGAGTAAAAAGATCAGGTTAGTAATTTTAAGACCAAGTTTATTTTTTTGCATTAGTTCACCTCTTTTAGTTTTTATCCAGAATTGAATTATATAAAACAGCAGCAGAAAAGGCTGTGATTATAATCATATTATGACTATAGTTTATATTTCTTTTTAAGTCTGATAAATCCTGCAAACAGCTTATTAAATTAGTACATTATCATGCTAAAGTACAAAAGAAATAATTTTGAAAAAATTCTCACAAAACTCTTGCCAAAGTGTTTTTAAAGTAGTATAATCTAATTGAACCGACAGAGAGTGAGTAGCGGAGTTATTATTAGGTCGGTGGACTTATTTCTTGGAACAAAGTAGATGTGCAGCGAGTATGTTCCCTAACAAAATTATTAAGGGGGCATTACTAATGAAGAACATTTTTAAGCACAAGCGCACTCACAAGGATCGGGTTAAGGCTAACGAGCAGTCTGATGCTGATCAGAGACATGACAACTTAAAAAATAGCGCCTTGATGGAATATTATATGATGGGCGGCTACTAAAAATCAGAAATTAACATTAAACCTAAACCCTGGAGCTTTTAGCTTCAGGGTTTTTGTCAGCATAATAGTAAAAATTATTTTCAAAAAATTTATTAAATTGTTTGACTTTTTTTAAAACTACTGCTATAATTATTTTTGGAAGCGATTCCATTTTATTTTTAAGTTTTTTGGAAGCGGTTCCAAAACAAAAATTCAGAGGGGGATTTATTAAATGAAATCTTTACATCCAATTATTTCAATTTTACTTGCAGTATTTATGGTTGTTGGTCTTGGGGCAGTCAGTTTTGCTCAGGAAGTTGAACTGGAGTTTTTCCAGAATAAGCGAGAAGCTGTAGAAACTTTTGATCGGTTAATTGAAAAATTTGAAAAAGAAAATCCGGAGATCAATATTACTCAGAATCATGTGCCAGATGCAGAAACAGTTTTAAGATCAAGACTGGCCAGAAATAATATACCTGATATTATGGGTCTCGGAGGAAATTTTACTTATGGTCAAATTGCAGACGCAGGAATTTTTAAAAACTTCGATAATGCTTCCTATTTAAAAGATATTCAACCAGCATATAAAGAAATGCTGCAGGATTTACATGAAGGAAATTCTAATTATGGCGTACCATTCACAGCAAATGCCAATACAGTTTTATATAATAAAGATAAATTTAAAGAATTGGGTTTAGATATTCCAAAAACCTGGGATGAATTTATAACAACTGCAAAAACTATCCAGGAAAATGGTGGAACTCCCTTTTATTTAACATTTAAGGATGCCTGGACTATTATGGTTCCCTGGAATTCATTAGCTGCAAATCTGCAGGGCGAAAATTTTATTAAGCAGAGACTGGCCAATGAAACAACTTTTCAGGCTCGTTATCAAAAAGTAGCAGAAAGAATTTATAAGTTACTGGATTATGGACAGGATGATGTTTTTGGTTATGGTTACAGCCAGGGTAATCAGGCTTTTGCCAATGGTGAATCATTTATGTATATTCAGGGTGTCTGGGCAATCAATCCAATTTTAGAAGCAAACCCCGATATTAATTTAGGCGCTTTTGCTCTGCCAGCAGTTAATGACGCAGATGAGAACATGTTAGTTTCAGGAGTAGATACTGTTCTAACAATAAGCAAAAATACTGATCATCCAGAAGCTGCAGAGAAATTTATTAAATTCTTACTTAAAAAAGAAAATGCGCAATTTTACATTGATCAGCAGATGACTTTTTCTGCAGTAGAAAATGTATTTCAAAATGACCCTACTGTTGTTGATTTAAAAGAATATTTTGAGAGTGGAAAAATAGCACCCTTTCCTGATCACTATTATCCATCTGGAATGCAGGTTCCAAATTTAATTCAGGGATTCTTACACCGGGGTAATGTAGAAGAATTTTTAGAAAAACTTGATTCTGAATGGAATAAAGTACAGTCTCGTTAAGAGATATTTATTTGAATAAAGTAGGAGTTCTTCTCATTATTGAGAGGAACTCTTTAATTTCAGATGGGAGGAAATAGTAATGAAAAAAACTTCGTCGGTATTTTACTGGATGACAATTCCGGCTTTTATATTATTTTTCGCTTTTCATACTCTTCCAGCTTTACAGGGTATATTTTATAGTTTTACTAATTATATAGGATTTGGTGATTATAGTTTTGTTGGTTTTAAAAATTATATAAACTTATTAAATGATGGTAGAGCATTTGATGCTTATATTTTTACATTTAAATTTGCTATTGTTACAACAATCATTGTTAATATTTTAAGTTTACTTGTTGCCTTAGGACTCAATTCTAAAATAAGATTTAAAAATACTTTTAGAGCAGTATATTTTGTGCCTTATATGCTGAGTATTTTAGTTGTTGGTTATATATTTAATCATATTTTTACTTTTATTATTCCTCAATTAGGAAGTCAATTAGGAATAGGGATCTTAAGCAAAAATATTTTAGGAAATATGGATTTAGCCTGGATTGGGGTAGTAATACTTGCTGTCTGGAATTCCAGTGGTTTTAATATTCTGCTTTATTTATCCGGTCTGCAGACTGTTCCAGATGAATTATATGAAGTTGCTAAAATAGATGGTGCAGACAAATGGAATCAATTTAAACATATTACTTTTCCCTTAATTGCACCATTTCTTACGATTAATATTGTTATTTCAATGCGCGGTTTTTTGATGGTTTTTGACCACATAATGGCTTTAACTCAGGGTGGACCCGGTCAGGCAACTGAGTCAATTACTCTGCTTATTTATAATGGTGGTTTTATGGGTGGAGAATTTGCATATCAGACTGCTAATGCTGTAGTTTTCTTATTTGTTGTATTAGCTATTTCTTTCTTCCAGTTAAAAATACTGCAAAAACGTGAGGTGGATTATTAATGAAGGAAAAAACAAATTGGTGGGCTACTGGCTTATTACTCCTGGGTTCATTTATTATAATTATCCCTTTATATATGGCACTCATTGTTTCTCTAAAAAATCCTCAGCAGTTAGCTGAATCAATTTTAGCCGTACCAGATTCATTTCAATTTTCTAATTACATTAAAGCAATAAAAATGACTAATTATTTTCAGAGTTTAAAAAACAGTGCTTATGTTACTTTTCCAACAGTAGCGGTGGTACTGGTAGTTAATTCAATGGTCTCCTATGCAATAGCCAGAAATATGAATAAAAAATATTTTAAATTTCTTTATTATTACTTTATTAGTGCGATGTTTATTCCTTTTCCCTTAATTATGCTGCCAATTGTTAAAGAAATGGCAATGTTAAGCCTTGATAATCTTAATGGACTTGTATTATTATATATAGTATATGCCCTCCCGTTAAATGTTTTTATCTATGTAGGGTACATAAAATCTTTACCCCGGAGTATAGAAGAAGCTGCAATAATAGATGGGGCTAATGTCTGGCAGATTTTCTGGAAAATTATTTTCCCGGTTTTAAAACCGATTAATGCAACAGTTGCGATTTTGACAGCTCTAAAAGCCTGGAATGACTTTTTATTACCATTATTATTGATTAGTGATCGTTCCAGTATGACATTACCCTTAGTTCAGCATGTTTTTCAATCACAATTTAGTACCAACTATAGTTTAGCATTTGCTTCCTATATACTTGCTTTACTTCCGATGCTCTTAGTTTATATTATTGCTCAGAAGAAAATTATAAGTGGAGTAATGAGGGGATCAGTGAAAGGATAATTAATAGTTATGGCAAAAGATAAAGTTAATATTTATGATGTGGCAGAAAAAGCTGGTGTTGGGATTGGAACTGTATCCAGGGTTTTAAATAACAGCAGCAAAGTTAAGGATGAAACCAGAGATAAGGTTCTCAAGGTCATGAAAGAATTAAATTACAGGCCCAATAAAGTTGCCCAAAATCTGGCCAGTCAGAAAGCAAATGCAGTTGGGGTTATTGTGCCGACATTTATTGATCACTTTTTTGTGGAAGTCTTAAAAGGTATTCAGGATGCTCTGGAAGAGGAAAGAATAGATCTAATATTATATAAAATAGACAAAGACCAGCAGATGATGGATAAAATACTGGATATTGTTCACAGCAAAAAGGTTGATGGAATTGCAGCAGTGACAATGGATGTTTGTGAACACGACTTCCAGTCTTTATTGAATGAAGAGATTCCGATAGTTTTGGCCGACGAAAATAGTAATGATTTTCATTCTATTCATCTAGATGATGTTAAGGGAGCAGAAATGGCTGTTGATTATTTAATTAAACAGGGTCATCAAGATATTTCTTTTGTTAATGGTATTCAGGATAGTCAGCATGGAATCAAACGTTTAAAAGGTGTAAAGAATGTATTAGCGAAAAATAATCTCAGTTTAAATCCAGATCTGCTTAAATTTGGAGATTTTCATACAGAAGATGGTTATCAATCAATGCAGGAAATATTAGCACTGCCTGAACAGAAATGGCCTTCAGCTGTTTTTGCTGCTTCTGATAATCAGGCAATTGGAGTCCTGCAGGCCATGGAAGAAAAAGGTCTGACTGCTCCCGATGATATAGCGGTAATTGGCTATGATAATATAGAACTTGCTAAATATTTAAAGTTAACAACTATCTGGCAGCCGATGTATCAGCTCGGCCACCTGGCGATTGAAGTTTTATTAAAAGCAATTAATGAGGAATTAAATGGGGTTTACCAGCAAGAACTAGAGTTAAAATTAATTAAAAGAGAGACTGCTTAAGCAAAAGAACTTAATTTGATTTGATATTTTCAAAAAAATTGAAGCAGAAAAAAGGTGTAATTATGAATAAACAAAAAAAGAAATATTTATTGATTGCGTTAATTTATATTGCTTTTATTTCCCTGGGGCTGCCTGATGGACTGCTGGGTGTTGCCTGGCCGGAAATGAGAAGTAGTTTTTCTCTGCCGCTTGATGCCCTGGGAATTATCTTGATTGGCTCAACTTCAGGTTATTTGCTTTCCAGTTTTTTTAATGGCTTTTTTATCAAGAAGATCGGAGTGGCAGTTCTGCTGTCCCTAAGCTGTCTGGCAACCGGACTGGCTCTGATTGGATATACGCTGGCTCCATTCTGGTGGCTTTTGCCTCTGCTGGCTGTTCTCGCTGGTATGGGAGCAGGAGCAATTGATGCCGGCTTAAATACTTATGTTGAAAAACACTTTAACGAAGGTTTAATGCAGTGGCTTCATGCCAGTTTTGGGGTAGGAATTACAATGGGTCCGATTATTATGGCCAATGGTATTAAATATTCCAATAGCTGGCGAACAGGTTATGTAATTGTCGGTATAGCCCAGATTATACTAGCTTTAATCTTTGTTTTGACTCTTTCTTTATGGAAGGATCCGAAAAATAAAAAGACTGCCGGGACTAATAAAAATAAAGAGCAGGAGCAGGAAATGAAGTTGATCCAGACTTTAACCCATTTACCTGCCTTAATGAGTATTCTCCTGTTTTTTATTTATACAGGAATAGAAATGGCAATTGGCCACTGGACCTACACTTTATTTACAGAATCCAGAGGTATCAGTACAGCTCTGGCCGGGTTCTGGGTCAGTACTTACTGGGGCTCCTTTACAGTAGGCAGGATCTTAGCTGGATTTTTAGCCTACAAATTTTTGAGTCGAAAAATTGCTAAATATGCAGCTGCTCTGGGTTTACTGGGAAGTATCTTAGTTGCTGTCAATTTATCACAGTGGCTGTCACTGCTCGGGATTGCGATAACTGGAATTGCCATTGCCCCGATTTTTCCGGCTTTAATTTCCAGTACTTCCTATCGTGTTGGGAAGGAACATACAACAAATACAATTGGAATGCAGATTTCAGCTGCAGGACTGGGTGGGGCATTGCTTCCCGGACTGGCAGGGGTGCTGGCCCGTAATATTTCTCTGGAGATAATTCCAATTTTTATAACGATTTTATTTATTTTATTTTTAACTATAAATAATTTGATTAAAAAAGTAACAGATAATGATGTAAAAAAAGCGGCTTAAATAATTATAAATGGAGGTTTAAAGATGAATAAAAAATGGTGGAAAGAAGCTGTGGTTTATCAGATTTATCCCCGCAGTTTTAAGGACAGCAACAATGATGGAATTGGAGACTTAAGAGGTATTATTGAAAAAATAGATCATTTAGATCAGCTGGGAGTAGATGCAGTCTGGTTAAATCCAGTCTATAAATCTCCCAATGATGACAATGGTTATGACATCAGTGACTATCAGGCCATAATGGATGAGTTTGGAACTATGGAAGATTTAGAAGAGCTGATGGAGCTTCTGCATCAGCGAAATATTAAATTAATTATGGATTTAGTTTTAAATCACAGCTCAGATGAGCATCAGTGGTTTAAAGAGTCTCGTCAGAGTAAGGATAATCCTTATCGAGATTATTATATCTGGAGAGACGGCAAAAATGGGGGTCCACCAAACAACTGGAAGGCATTTTTCGGTGGTTCTGCCTGGAAATATGATCAGAAAACAGACCAATACTATCTCCACTTATTCTCACCAAAACAGCCTGATTTAAATTGGGAAAATTCTAAAGTCAGGCAAGAAATTTATGCAATGATTAACTGGTGGCTGGAAAAAGGGGTGGATGGTTTTAGACTTGATGTAATTAATCTGATTTCTAAAGATCAGCGTTTCCCTGATGGGGAAAAAGAAGGACTTGCCGGGCATGAATATTTTGCAAATGGTCCCAGGGTCCATGAGTTTATCAAAGAAATGGCTGCTAATACTTTTAATAAATATGAGGCAATGACAGTTGGAGAAACTCCTTTTGTTGATAAGGAAGAAGCGATAAAATTTGTGAAAGAAGAAAGAGAAGAATTTTCGATGGTTATTCCCTTTGAACATCTGGAATTTGACCGCAAAGAAGGATGGGATAAAATTACAGACTGGGATCTGACAGAACTTAAAGATTTAATGAGTGAGTGGCAGTATAAACTGCAGGAAAATAACGGCTGGACCAGTCTCTACTTCTGCAATCATGACCAGCCGAGAATTGTTTCTCGTTATGGTGATGATGGTAAATATCGAAAAGAGTCAGCCAAGATGCTGGGAACAATGCTTCATACTTTAAGAGGAACACCCTTTATTTATCAGGGCGAAGAAATTGGGATGACCAATATTAGCTTTGATTCCCTGACTGATTTTGATGATATTGAAACCAGAGGTTATATCAAAGAACTGCAGGAAAAGAATCAGCTGAGTCAAAAGGAAATATTGGAGATCGCCAATTATAGAACCAGAGATAATGCCCGCACTCCTATGCACTGGGATGACAGTAAATATGCTGGTTTTTCTGAATCCGAACCCTGGTTAAAGATGAACAGCAATTATCCGGAGATTAATGTAGAAAAAGATCTAAGTTCAGATGATTCGGTATTTAAATATTATCAAAAAATGATTTCTCTGCGCAAAAAATATCCTGTTTTTGCTTATGGTAAATATGAGATTTTATTAGAAGCTGATCAAAATATTTATGCCTATCTGCGTCAGGGAGAGCAAAATAATCTGCTTGTACTTTTAAATTTCAGCGAAAATGAGGCTGCCTATGATTTAAATGACCAGCTGGAGATTAAGCAGGCAGAATTAATTTTAAATAACTATCAACAAGAAGCAGATTTTGAGCTTGATGGTAGTTTAAGACCCTATGAAGCTAGAGTGTATCTTTATTAAGATTTAGACCAAATAATCTGCTGAAAAAATATAAAAATTAAAGTTTAATCTGCTTGACAAAAATCGTAAATATGGATATCATTAATGTAAGAATTGTCGCACAACTCCGAGTGCTTTTAAGCTAAAACTTTTAAGTAATGCTTACTGCACCGATAGGGTCTAAAGGGAAACGTTTAGGCCTCCCGGAATGGAAAGGAGTGATTAAATGGATTGCATTAGTGTTAATCCGCCCTAAAACTTCCGGTTTGCTGCCGGAAGTTTATTTTTTTGCGCCCACTTTTTATCAGATCTGACTTAAAATTTATTTAATCAAAAAACAGAAAGCAGGTCTAGGTCATATAAACTAGGGGGGTTACTATGTCAATTAAAAAGATTATTTTTACAATATTTATTTTTGCGCTGATTTTCAGTTCAGCTGCAGCCGGCCAGGAAGTTCTAACAATGGCCACCACAACCAGTACTGAGAACTCAGGTTTACTGGAAGAACTGCTGCCGCCTTTTGAAGAAAAATTTGAGGTGAGGGTAGATGTTGTAGCAGTCGGAACCGGGGCGGCTATAGAGCTGGGGCGGAATGGGGATGCAGATATAATTTTTGTTCATGCCAGAGAGGCAGAAAATGAATTTGTAGCCAATGGCTATGGAGTGAACAGAAGAGATGTGATGTATAATGATTTTGTTATTTTAGGACCACCATCTGATCCAGCCGGGATTAAAGAAACAGAGACTGCTGTAGAAGCTTTCCAGAAGATTGAATCAGAGGGAGCAGAGTTTATTTCCCGGGGTGATGATTCAGGTACTAATAAAAAAGAATTATCTCTCTGGGATAATGCCGGAATTACACCTGATGGAAGCTGGTATTTAGAAAGTGGTCAGGGAATGGGGCCCAGTATAAATATGGCAAATGAACGTCAGGCCTATATACTGGCTGATCGGGGAACATATTTAGCCTATAGTGGAGATATTGAACTGGAAATAGTTAATAGTGGAGATCCGGTTCTGTTTAATCCTTATGGGATTATCCCAATTAATCCGGCCTATCACAGGCATGTTAACTATCAGCTGGCCATGGCTTTAACCGGATATCTAACTTCTCAGCAGGGTCAAAACATAATTAATAACTATCAGCGTTATGATGAGCAGCTCTTTTACCCATCTGCAATAGAAGCAGAGAATCTGGAAGAATAAACTTTAATAAATAGATACGCATATTAATAGTTGGCTGCAGGGGCAAGTTCTTTCTGCAGCTGACTGTTTAAATCTTATTTTACAGGAGGAAAAATGTGGACTATTATACTGATGCGATATTTAGGGCTCTGGAGTTAATCATAACTTTAGATTCCGAAGTTATTCAGATTGTAACAACTTCTCTTAAAATTTCTATTTCTTCAACTTTTATTGCTTCAATTATTTCTATTCCTCTGGCAATAGTGATTGCCCGCAATAAATTTAAAACAAAAAAGTTTATTAATATAATTTTAAATACACTCTTAAGCCTGCCCACAGTTGTAGTCGGGATTTTTGTATATTCACTTATTTCCAGGCGGGGAATTATGGGAGAGTTAGATCTGCTTTTTACTCCCACAGGAATTATATTTGGCCAGGTGCTTTTAATCATCCCCTTAATTACCGCTTTGATCAGAAATGTTATTTTTTCAATGGACGAAAAACTGTATAAAACAGCTGTCTCAATGGGTGCCAGCCGCAGACAAAAATTTAAACTTTTAATTTCAGAAGCCAGATATGGGATTATAGGTGCAGTAATTGCAGGTTTTGGCAGAGTCCTGGGTGAGATTGGTGTTTCAATGATGCTGGGTGGTAATATTAAGGGAGTTACCCGGACTATTACCACAGCAATGTCACTGGAAACAAACAAAGGCCGCTTTGCTTTTGCTTTAGCTTTAGGTATCATACTCCTGTCATTATCATTTTTAATAAATTTAATTACTTATTATCTGCAGGAGGGAAAAAATTATGCAAGAAGATAAAATTATTGAATTAAAAAATATAGAAAAAATATGTGGAGATAGGAAAATTTTAAATATTGATAATTTTGCTGTCTTAAAAAATAAATTTAATTTTATTATTGGAGGTAATGGAAGTGGTAAAACCTCTCTCTTAAATATTCTATGTCTGGTTGATCAGGATTATCAGGGTCATCTGTATTATAAAGGTCAAAAGATAAATAAAGAGCAGCAAAATTTGGAATTGAGACGCAAATTTTCTGTGATCTGGCAGGATCCATATCTCTACCGGGGTGATGTCTTTTATAATATTGCTCTACCGTTAAAACTGAGAAATATTAATCAAAATTTGATCAATAAAAAAGTAAAAGAAATAGCTGCCAGACTGGAGATTCAGAATTTATTAGAACAATCTGCCCACACTCTTTCGGGAGGGGAAAGACAGAAAACTTCAATTGCCCGGGCTTTAATTACAGAGCCGGAGATTTTATTTGTAGATGAAGCGACAACAAATCTGGATGAGGAAAGTATTCAATTTTTTAATTCACATTTTGCTGATTTAGTAACAGATGAGATGACTGTTGTTATGGTCAGCCATGATCGAAGGCAGATAAAACAGCTGGCAGATCAGATAACTTTACTTAAAAATGGGGAAATAAAAACAACTAAAAAGCTTAATAATTTCAATTTTGAACTATTTGGTGCAGGAATTGAAAGCCCCATAGTAGAAATAGTTTAATATAGAGGTGAAACAAAATGAAAAAAATACTATTGAAAAATGCAAAATTAGTTGATGATATAGGTGTCAGAAAATCTGATCTGTTAATTGAAGGAGAAAAAATAGCGGCAGAAGAAAAAAGAGGTTTCTTTGCAGAAGAGGAGTCGAAAAATCAATTTAAAGTTATTGATCTGAAAGGAAAATATATATTTCCGGGGATTATTGATGCTCATACTCATTATCTGCTCCATTCTCGCGGTACTGTAACTGCAGATGATTTTTATCAGGGAAGTATTGCAGCTGCAGCCGGTGGAGTGACCACAGTAATTGATTATATTGATTTTCCCGTAGATGGAGATTTTAAGCGCTCTGTTGCTGAGCGTAAAAAAGAGGCCAGTGATTCCATAATTGATTATAATTTTCATCAGGTTGTCCAGGATTTTAATGAAAACATTTCCAAAAACTTAGCTGATTTAAAAGATTTAGGGCTGGCAAGCATCAAACTTTTTACAACTTATAAAGATGTTGGTTATATGATAGAGCGGGATCAGTGGTCTGAGCTATTTAAGCGGCTGAAAGAAATTGAAATCCTGCCGCAGGTTCATGCAGAAGATGACGCTCTGATTCAGGATTTGAAAGAAGTTTACAGCAGACGAAACTTAACAGCTCCAGAGTTCCATCCAGCTATTAGACCGGGAATTACAGAAGCTTTAGCTGTTAAAGAGATGGGAGAAGAAGCCCTGCAGGCAGATATGCCGCTGTATATAGTCCATTTATCATCGGCAGAAGGTTTAGAAGCAGTTAGAGATTTAAGATCTAGAAAGGCACAAATCTATGCCGAAACTGCTCCTCATTATTTACTGCTTGACAGTTCGTATTTAAAAAGAGAAGAGGCCCAGCTTTATTTAATGACTCCACCATTGAGAAGTAAATATGACAATCAAAAATTATGGCAGGGAGTCAGCACAGGTGAGTTTCAGGTAGTGGCAACTGATCACTGTGCTTTTAATAAAGAGCAAAAAATGCAGTCTAACTCCAGTCTGGAAATCCTGCCGGGAATTCCAGGAACCGAAACAATGCTGCCTCTGCTTTATAGTTCAGGAGTTAGAAATAATAGGATAACAATTAGAGAAATGGTAGAGATGCTCTCAGTCAATCCTGCTAAAATATTTGGACTTTATCCAGAAAAAGGCTCCCTGGAAGTGGGAACCGATGCTGATCTGACAGTTTTTGATCCAAATCTAGAAAAAAAATTAACTGCAGAAAATTTACATTCTGCAGCCGGATACAGTCCTTATAATGATTTTACAGTTAAAGGTTATCCTGTCATGACATTTAGACGGGGAGAGTTAATTTTTGCTGATAAGCTGAGAGCAGAAAAAGGAAGTGGCAAATTTATTTTTGCTCACAGTTCAAGTCTTCTGCAGACTCAGAATTATTAATCCGAATTTGATTCATCTTAACTGATAATTTACAGAGACCTTCATTAATTAATTGTTCCTCCAGTAAAACATCATCGGGCACCTGTAAAGGGACTTCTGTAAAATCCCAGATTGCTTTAATTCCGGCCGCTACCAGGCGGTCGGTTATTTTTTGTGCAGCCCCCCCGGGTACTGTTAAAGCTGCTACATTAATCTTGTTATTTTCCATAAATTCTTCCAGATTATTAATACTCCGAATTTCTATATCATTGATTACCAGGCCAATTAATTTGGGATTTTTATCAAAAATTGAAATCAGTTGATATCCTCGTTCTCTATAGCCTTTATTGTAAGCTAATGCCTGGCCTAAATGACCCGCACCAATGATGATGATTTTTTTCTTATAATTAAAGCCCATAATAATACTTAACTGCTGAAAAAGACAGAAAACGTCATAACCATAACTTTTGCGGCCAAAAGTGCCAAAATAGCTTAAATCTTTGCGAATCAAAGAACTGCTGAAACCTGTTAGTTCTGCCAGTTCTTCCGATGATATATACTCTTTAGTTGAATCCTGCAGTCTTTTTAGATATTGATAATATACCGGCAGCCGACTAATTATTATGTCCGGAATAGAATTTATTTCTTTCCCCATTTTTTAACCTCCAGTGATATTGTTAAAAAAATAACATACTCTATTTTCATTTTATATTAATTAGCAAATGTTTTCAACTATTATTATTATTTTTTCCTGTTCTAAATTATTAAGCAGTATAATTGCAGGCAGGAAATATTTACTTTTTGTCGAAAGATATATAGTAAGAGAGAAATCAGAATTTTCTGGGATAATAGAGTTCAAATTCAATAATTGAGAGAAAAAGGAGTGTGTAAAATGGAAGACTATAAAATTAATATTTCTAATTTAGATTACAATTTTGAGGAAAAAGAACTGGATTTTAACACAACAGAAGAACTTTCGGCAATTGATGAAGAAATAATCGGTCAGAATAGAGCCGCTGATTCTCTTGATTTTGGAATGAGAGTAAGCAAAAAAGGATATAATATTTTTATGGCAGGAGAATCAGGAACTGGAAAATCAACTTATGCTGAAAATATGACAGAAGAAAAAGCGGCAGAGATGGAACAGCCGAAAGATATATTATATGTTTTTAATTTTTCTGAGCCGGAAGAACCTCGAGTAATGCGGGTGCCGGCTGGAATGGGTAAAGACTTAAAAGATGATATGAAAAAAATTATAGAGGAACTGCAGGAAGAGATTCCCCGGGCATTTGAAGGGGAAGAATATGAGAAGGAAAGAAAAGAAATTTTAAACCAGTATCAACCTAAATCAAATAAGGTGATGCAGGAATTTGAAGAATCTGCCCGGGAAAGAGGGTTTATGCTTCAAAACACTTCTCAGGGTATGGTACCAGTGCCAATTGATGAAAATGGTGAACCGATCTCACGCGAAGATTTTCAGGATATGGATGAGGAAAAGAAGAAAAAGATTCGCAGTGAGAGCCAGGAAATACAGAATGAAATTTCGCAGGTTATGAGGAAGATCCGTTCTATTAAAGAGGAAGCTCAGGATGAACTGGCAGCTCTGGAAAAAAAGATAGGAATTTCTGTAGTTCAGCCCATAATCTGTCATCTGCAGGATAAATATGAGGACAGCGAGAAAATAGTTGACTATTTAGAAGAGGTTCAGGAAGATATTGTAGATAATATTGATAAATTCCGGAATGATGATCAGAAACCGCAGAATCCTTTAATGGCTATGCAGAAGCAGGATGATGGGGATTTCTTTATCCGTTATCAAATAAATCTTTTCGTAAATAATAGTAAAACTGAAGGTGCACCTGTGATTTATGAAAAAAATCCAACTTATTATAATCTTTTTGGTAAGATAGAAGGTAAGAGCCAGTTTGGGACAATCACTACCAATTTTACAATGATTAAAAGTGGTTCCCTGCATAAAGCAGATGGTGGATTTTTAATAGTCCAGGCCAAAGATGTGCTGACCAATCCATTCTGCTGGGACACTTTAAAAAGGGCTCTGATTAATCAGGAGATTACAGTTGAAAATATAGGTGAGCAGTACAGAAGAGTACCAATAATCACTCTTAAACCAGAAGAAGTTGAACTTGATCTGAAGGTGATTATGATTGGTTCTCCTTATATTTATTATTTACTCTATAATTTTGATGATGAATTTTCAGAGTTATTTAAGATTAAAGCAGATTTTGATACAGAAATGGAAAGAAATAAAGAAAATATAAAGAAGTTTGCTGATTTTATTTCTTCAGTAATTAATCGAGAAGAGTTAAAAGAGTTTAGTGCCGGAGCGGTAGCAGCAATGATTGATTTCAGCTCCCGGCTGACACAGGACCGCGAAAAGCTTTCAACTAAATTTAACGAAATTATAGAAATTTTAATTGAATCAGATGTCTGGTCTGAGAGTTTTGATGAAGATGTGGTCAGTGCCAGTTCAGTTAAAAAAGCAATTGACGAAAAAGAAAGGCGCTCCAATTTACTGGAAGAAAAAATTCAGGAACAGATTGACCGTGATCACCTATTACTTGATGTTAGTGGTGAGGAAGTTGGTCAAATTAATGGTCTTTCTGTTTATCAGGCAGGAAATTATACATTTGGGCGTCCGGCCAGAATCACGGCCCGCAGTTATTTAGGTAAGGAAGGCGTAATCAATATTGAGCGTGAGGCCAAGATGAGCGGCCGGATTCACAGTAAGGGTGTTATGATTTTAACCGGTTATTTAGGTGGTAAATATGCCCACGATGCTCCCTTAAGTTTAACAGCTTCTATTGCCTTTGAGCAGAGTTATGGTGGGGTTGATGGAGATAGTGCTACCTGTGCTGAAGTAGTAGCTTTACTTTCTTCACTGTCTGAGATTCCAGTTCGTCAGGATGTTGCAATCACAGGCTCGATGAATCAAAAAGGTGTTGTCCAGCCAATTGGTGGAGTCAATGAAAAGATAGAAGGATTCTTTAAGGTCTGTCAGGCCAAAGGTCTTACCGGAGAACAGGGTGTGATTATACCCCGCCGCAACTTAGATAATTTAATGCTGGATCAGGAAGTTCTTGATGCAGTAGATGAGGGCAAATTTAATCTTTACAGCATTGATGAAATTGATCAGGCCTTAGAAATTATGTTAAAACAGGATGCAGAAGAAGTTCATTCTGCAGTTAAAGAAAAATTAGAAGAATATGCTGAACTGGAATCCGAAAATTATGCAGAGCTTAATGAGGAAGAAGCGGAATCGGATACAAAAACTGATGAAGATGAAGAATAAATAAGCCAAATATAATTTATCTCAAGCAGGAGAAAATGTAATTAATTTTCTTTAAGTTCAGCCTCAATTAAGATAAATTATAAGCAGAGGTGAAAAAAATGAAGAAATTAATAAAAAATGCAAATATAATTCTTGAAAATAAGGTTATAAATAATGGCTCTTTAGTTTTTAACGAAGAAAGTTCAAAAATAGAAAAGATTGCTTCCTATAAGCTGGAAGCTGAAACAGAAATGGAAGTAATTGATGCTGAAGGTGGTTATCTGGCTCCAGGAATGATTGATACTCACATCCATGGTGGTGGTGGTTTTGATACCATGGATTCTTCACCTGAAGCCCTAAATAAAATTAGTGAGATTTTAGCTGACCATGGAGTGACCTCTTTTCTGCCAACTACAATGACCATGGCTGAAGCTGATATTCAGGCTGCTTTAAAAAATATAAGGCAGGCTAAGAAAAATGGTACCAGTGGCGCCCGGGTTTTAGGAACCCATGTAGAAGGACCTTTTATTAGTCCTGAATACATTGGAGCCCAAAATAGTGAGGAATTAGCCAAACCTGAGCCTGAGCTTTTAAGAGATTATTATGATGTGGTAGAAATTGTAACTCTGGCCCCTGAGGTAGAGGGAGCAGTTGAGCTAATTAAAGAGCTGCATCAGAATAATATTACAGCTTCGGCCGGCCATTCAGCAGCAAGTTATGAAGATTTTCAGCAGGCCTATCAGGCTGGAATGGATCATTTTACCCATTTATATAACGCGATGACTGGCCTGCATCACAGGGAGCCTGGGCTTGTTGGGGCTGCTTTTGATTCTGAAGCTACAGTTGAATTGATAGTCGATTTAATTCATCATCATCAGGCTGTTGATCGTTTTACCATTCAGGCTAAAGGTATTGATAAGGTAATTTTAGTTTCAGATGGAATGGAGGCAACCGGACTTGAGGAAGGCGAATATGAGCTGGGCGGCCAGAAAGTTATAGTTAAAGATGGAGCTGCCAGACTGGAGTCAGGTGTACTTGCAGGTAGTGTTTTAACCCTGGATCAAGCGGTTAGAAATTTAATGGAAGTTACAGAATTATCACTGCCAGAAATATTTAAGCTGGTTACTTTAAATCCAGCCCGTAAGCTGAATTTAGATCATAAATTGGGCAGAATCAAGCCCGGTTATCAGGCAGATCTGGTTCTTTTTGACCGCAGTTTTAAAGTGCAAAAGACATTTGTCCAGGGCAGAGAAATCGCTCGAAAAAATAAGAATTAACGAGCTTTAATGAGCTAATTTAAAATATAAAACATTATAAAGTCAGGGCCTTCATTTTAGGTTTTTGACCTTCTCTGACTTTGGTCTTATAATATAAGTAGAAAGTGATGAAGACTAAAGTTTAAAAAAATTCGGAGGTGGTTTTATGTTTGATTTAGTACCATTTAGAAACCGCAGTCGGAGAGATGTCGCTGAAAGAGATGAGGATCCATTTAATAATCTGGTTTCCGATTTCTTTGGTGATGTGATGGATTTTGCCGGACGCAGTTTCAGAGCTGACATTAAGGAAAGTGATGAGGAATATACCATTGAAGCTGAAATGCCTGGCATGAAGAAGGAAGATATTAATCTTGAGATTAATGATGATTATCTAACAATTTCTGCCGAGCACCAGGAAGAAAAAGAAGAAAAGAACGAAGACTATATACGTCGTGAGAGAAGACAGGGTAGATATGCCCGCAGTTTCTATTTTGAAAATGTAAACCAAGATGATATTAAGGCAGAATATAATGATGGAGTTTTAAAAGTTCATCTTCCCAAAGAAGAAAAAACTCCTGTTAAAAAGCGTACAATCGATATTGATTAAATTTAATAGTTTTTACTTCCCGACCACCAGGTCGGGTTATTTTTTTTGGAGGAAAAGTCAGTTAATTGAAGAATTAATAATAGTAGAGTATAATATAGTTATAGTTTAGAAATAAATTGGAGAAAAATCTTGAGTTAGATTTTTAGATAGCTTAAAATTAGAACTTTTTCAATAATTTGTTGGGTTTAATAAACTGATTAGGAGGATCAAAATTGAATTATCCACAGCTTGATATTTATCTCAACCGAATAAAGGAAAATGCCAGTAAATTAAGGCAGGAGCTTGATGGTAAAAATATTAAATTAACAGCGGTAGTTAAAGGTTTTGCCGGGAATTTAAATGTTTTTAAAGCCTATCAAGAGGCAGCAATAAAAAGTATAGCTGATTCCCGGATTGAAAATATAAAAAAATTTAGAGAAGCCGGATATCAGGACGAGATATTGATGCTTAGAATTCCAATGCCTTCAGAAATTAAAGAGATTGTCCCCTATATCGATGCTTCTTTAGTCACTGAAGCAAAAACTGCAGAGCTGATTTCTAAAGCAGCAGAAGCGGCTGCTAAAATAATTGATTTAATAATTATGGTTGATATTGGTGATCGGCGGGAAGGAATTTTAGCTCAAAATTTGGCGGAGCTGGCAGAAAAAATAGAGGCTCTGCCCGGAGTTAAACTCAAAGGAATAGGGACCAACTTAGGCTGTTTTGCCGGAATAATTCCTGATCAGAAAAATACTTTTCACCTTATAAATTTAAAGAGGGAATTGGAAAATAAGCTGGGGCGTGAACTTGAAATTCTATCTGCCGGTAATACTGCAACTATCAGGCTCTTAAAAGAACAAGAGCTGGCCCGGGAGGTTAGTAATTTAAGAGTTGGTGAGGCAATTTTACTGGGAACTGATATTATCAATCAAAGTCTAATAAATGGGTATCATCATTACAATTTTCGTCTGCAGGCAGAGATTGTTGAGCTCAAAGAAAAGCCTTCAAATCCGGAAGGAGAAATGGCTTTTGGTGGTCAGGGTAGAGGTCAGATTATTGAAGATAAAGGTCTGCGGAGGCGGGCGATTCTGGCAGTTGGAAAACAGGATATAGACTATCACGGACTTTATCCAGAACTTGAGGGAGTGGATGTCCTGGGTGCCAGCAGTGATCATTTGATAACTGATGTTACAGATGCAGCTCAGGATCTGGGAGTTGGAGATATTTTGACTTTTAAAATTAATTATAGTGCTATGCTGAGAGCAATGACTTCTCAATATGTCAGCAAAAATTATATAGAATAGTTCTGGAGGGATACTTTTGGACTTTTATTTAATAATTTTCTTTTTATTTGCAGGAATCTTACTGGGTTTTAAGCTGGATCAAGAAAATAATTTTGTTAAGTTTGCAGATTTAATTACAAAAGTGGGACTGGTGATTTTGCTGCTGGTAATGGGAGCCAACCTGGGCAGCAATAATCAGATTGTGCTTCAGCTGGGAGAAATTGGTTTTCAGGCTTTTGCTTTTGCAGCTGCCAGTATTATTTTTAGTCTGCTGGCTGTAATAATTTTTGTAAAGATCTTCAATTTAAATAATCTGCTTCTGGGTGCTGGCCCGGAAACGGAGGCAGAAATTAAAAATCAAAATCCAGAGAAGACTCAGAAAGCTGATAATAAGATGAGTATTTTAATTTTTGCTTCAGTTGTAAGCGGTATTTTAGTAGGTTATTTTCTGCTTAACGGAAGCGATTTAGTCTGGCTGGATTCTCTAACAAATTATTCTCTGGCTGTACTGCTGTTTGGAGTTGGAATTGATATTGGAGCCAGTCGTGAGATTCTTAAGGACTTAAAACTGCTGGGCTGGAAGCTGGTTCTGATTCCGATACTGATAGCTTCTGGTTCTATCCTGGGAACAGTTTTAACCGGCAGTATTTTTGGTTTTGCAGCCGGCGAATCAGCGGCAGTAGGTGCCGGTTTTGGCTGGTACAGTTTATCCGGGGTTTTAATTTCTAAATTACATAGTGCTGAGCTGGGCTCACTTGCTTTTTTAACTAATGTTTTTCGCGAGCTGCTGACTGTAATGATTCTGCCTTTAGTGGCAAAATATTTTGGCAGTCTGGCAGTGATTGCGCCCGGGGGAGCAACTACCATGGATGTAACCCTGCCCCTGGTTAAAGAGGCCGGGGGAGAGGCGGTTGTGATTCCTGCCTTTGTCAGTGGAGCGGTGCTTTCTAGCCTGGTACCTCTCCTGGTTCCTTTATTTTTAAATATTTAAAAGACAGTAATTATATTCTTAATAGATAGCAAATTAGAAAGGAATGAGTATGATGAGTAAAAAAGAAGAAAAACTTAAAGAAATGAACCGGGCCCTGAAGGCATTGATTGAACCGGAGGGTGACTGGCTGGCCAATATGGCCAATAGCTCAGCTATATTATTTGAGATGATGGATGATCTTAACTGGGCCGGATTTTATATCTGGAAAAAAGATCAGCTGGTTTTAGGTCCTTTTCAGGGTAAAACTGCCTGTGTCAGAATAGATGAGGATAAAGGTGTCTGTGGAACCGCTTATTCGCAGCGCAAGATAATGCTGGTAGAAGATGTGCAGAAATTCCCTGGACATATTGCCTGTGATCCTGACTCCCGTTCCGAAATTGTGCTGCCCATAATTGTAGGAGGAGAAGTAATTGCTGTTCTGGATATAGACAGTCCTCAAAAGGCACGCTTTGATGAGCTGGATCGCAAGTATCTAAAAGAGTTTGTTGATATTTTAGTTGATGAGACTAACTTTTTGCAGTTAATGGAAAAGTTCTAATTAATTGAGATCTCAAAATTAAAAATAAAAAGTAAATAATTCACTAGCATTGCATAAAAATATTTAAGCGTTGTCAAATTTAAGTTATTGATAAAGTATACTATCTACAGAATATTCAGTCACACCCTTATCCTTTTTTAAGAAAAAGAGATAATGGAGTATTAAGAGATAGTCTTTATCCACATTTTACCATAATATATTTGTTCTTTTACAGAATTACTGGATTGAATTCTGTTGAATATAAAAGCTCTGTTTCTCCTGCCATCACCTGCCTTTCGGTTAACTGATAGATTTTTTCGTAATCTATCACTCTCCGACCTTTAGAAGTGCGTGATGGTGGTCGATTTATCTTTCTGATAAAAGCTTTTAGACTCTCAAACTTACAGGCTCTGAAGTATTTAAGCACTTTAAATAAGCTCTTATCTGTATTGGCTTCTCTCTTTAAAAGAGTAAGTAATACAAAGCTGATTAAAGCAGTAAATATCTGTGATTTAACAGCATTTTCACTGTGTCCATAAAAAACCTTAACATGCAGATGCTGTTTGATCCACTTAAAAAAGATCTCTATCTGCCAGCGATCTCTGTAGTATCTGCTGATTAATGCTGCAGAATGTTCAAAGTCATTTGTAATTAATCTAATTGTACTGCCAGGATTTTCTCTGTCAAGTATTTCTAAGATTCTTAAGATGTTATCCATCTGTTTATCCTGTTTTTTGTCACCTAAAAGAACAGTAGAATCTTTAATCTCCTGGCCATCAATAATTACAGCTTCAGATTTTAGAACTTTAATTTTAGCATTACTCTTAAGCCTTGATAAAAAGAGAATACCAGCATTACAGTAATTATCAAAGCCTTGATAGTCAACATAAGCTCTATCAAAGACATGGAGAGTATCTGTATACTGAACAATGAGGTTATCCATTTTAGTTTTATCTGCACCTTTAGCTGGAGTGATCTCAACTTTATCAGGCATAATATCGCCATCATAAATGATGCGGGTATGTATTTTAATTCCTGCTTTTGTTGATCTGAAATCAGCCCAGGGGTAATTGCTTAAAGCCATAGAGACAGTTGAAGCATCAATGATGTTTAGCTGGCCGAGATTGTTTCTGTAGAAATTAGAACCTCTTTTTGCCAGAGCCTCCAGTTTAATCTGATTAAATATTTTTTCAAAGATAACTGGCGGAATATCTCTTAATCTTCTCGAAAGTTGAGAGGCACTAATTGAATCTAAACCAATTTCTTTTTTAAGATCAAATTTATTACTGACATCTATACTTAAACTGTCAAGAGAGCTAACAGATTCAAGCTGACCATAGAGTAAAATTTGAAATAACTTTTTAGTTGTAAGTTTTTTAGTATATTTATCCAGTTCAAATTCAGTAACAATTTTTGAAAATAAATTAAAATTTATTGAAACAAGTAGTTGATTAAATGTGGTTTCTGTGATATCTTTGTCCATAGTGTATGCTCCTTATTTTTTGGGATTTGGACAAAGACTATCCTAATCCCAATTATAAGGAGTTTTTCTATTTTAAGCAAGTATTTTCGCTGAAAATAGAACTTGACTTTTCTTAAATATTTTTATGCAATGCTAGTGTAAATAATTATAAATTTAGAATACCACATAGGAGGGAATGTTTTGTTTAAAGATAAAGAAGTTTTTCTTTTTGATTTAGATGGCACTTTATTAAGTATTGAAGCTGAAGAATTCTTGAAATATTATTTTGGAGCTCTTTCTGCTGATTTTGAAGATTTATGTGCTGATCAGGAGCAGTTTGTTAAACTTTTAATGGCCTCTACCGAAAAAATGATCAGAAATGACGGGAGCTGCAGTAATCAGGAAGCTTTTATGGAAGATTTTATGGATAAAATGGAAATCAAAAATCAGGCTGAAGCAGAAAAAATAAAAGGGCGTTTTGATCAATTTTATCAGAGTAAATTTACTGGCCTGGATCAGTATTTTGATCTTGATCGGGAAACTCCAGCTGAAATTATTGAGTATCTCAAAAAACAGGGAAAAAAACTGGTGCTGGCAACAAATCCACTTTTCCCAAAAGAAGCTGTAGCAGCCAGACTGAGCTGGATTGGAATTGAAGCTGAAGATTTTGAGCTTTTAACTCACTATGAAAACATGAGCTATGCTAAACCAAATCCAAATTATTATCGTGAGATTTTAGAAAAAATAGATGCAGCCCCGGAAAACTGCCTGATGATTGGTAATGATCTAAAAGAAGATGCAGTAGCTTCTGAGCTGGGAATAAAAACTTTAATTATTTCGGATAAACTAATCGAAAGAGAAGACAGCAGTTATCCTGTGGCCTGGCAGGGAAGTTTAAAAGAATTTAAGGAATTGATCAAAGAAGAAGTTTAATTTTAAAAGGCTCCAGCTGGATAATCAATCCTACTGGAGCTTTTATTTATTCTAATAATTTTTCTGAGTCCAATCAAGATTAGCAGACTGTTATTGATTAACAATTATTTTTCAACGACAAGCTCATCTGTCTGGTTTAACTCATATTCCTGATCATAAACTTTAATTGTTAAGTCATTTCCTTCCTCCAGGGACAAGCAAACTTTTTCTGTATTGATCTCAACTTTAATTCTGCGGTCTCTAAAGTTAATCATAAACTCAAATTGATTCCAGGCTGCTGGTAAAAATGGTCTAAATTCTACCTGGCCGTCTTTAACTTTAAAACCGGCAAAACCTTTTACAATTGACATCCAGGTTCCTGCCATACTAGTAATATGCAGACCATCATCAGTATCAGTATTGTAATTATCCAGGTCCAGTCGGGCTGTTCTTAGATATAATTGATATGCTTTTTCTTCCCTTTCTAAGTCAGCTGCCAGGAGTGAATAAATACAGGGAGAAAGTGAAGATTCATGTACTGTCCGCGGTTCGTAAAAATCATAGTGGCGGGAAATGCTTTCCTGATCAAAATCTTCTTTAAAATAATAGATGCCCTGCAGCACATCCGCCTGTTTGATATAGGGTGAGCGTAAAATCCTATCCCAGGACCAATTTTTGTGCAGCGGCAGATCTTCTTCATTTAGATCGGTGACTAATTTCTGTTCTTTATCCAGATAGCCGTCCTGCTGCGCATAGATATCATATTCTTCCAGATAAGGATAGTACATTTTTTCGGTCATCTCCTGCCATAATTCTAGCTCAGAGTCTTCAATTTCCAGTTCAGAAATCCACTCTTGATATTTAACTGGATCATTCTCCTTAATCTTTTCTAAATTTTCCAGGGTATAGTTGAGAGTCCAGACAGCTATTCGGTTAGTATACCAGTTATTATTAACATTGTTTTCATATTCATTGGGCCCGGTTACTCCAAGGATCATATATTTTTCCTGGCGGGGATTAAAGTGAGCCCTATCAGCCCAGAAACGGGAGATTTGAGCCAGCACCGGAATCCCATATTCTTTAATATAATCCTGATCTCCGGTATAATCAACATAATCTTTAATGGCATGGGCAATTGCTCCATTGCGGTGGATTTCCTCAAAGGTGATTTCCCATTCGTTGTGGCATTCCTCACCATTAATTGTTACCATCGGGTAGAGCGCCCCATCAACTCCCAGTTTATCGGCATTTTCCACAGCTTTTTCCAGGTGGCGGTATCTGTATAATAATAGATTTTTAGCAACATCCTGACTGTGGGTAGCCAGATAAAATGGAAGACAGTAAGCTTCTGTATCCCAGTAAGTTAAACCACCATATTTTTCGCCTGTAAATCCCTTGGGTCCAATATTCAGACGGGGATCATGTCCGGTATAGGTCTGATTTAAATGAAAGATATTAAAACGGATTCCCTGCTGTGCTTCCGGATCACCTTCAATTTTAATATCACTTTCCTGCCAGATTTTGGCCCAGGTCTCAGTATGTTCAGTAAATAATTCATCATAACCCCGGAAGGCCGCTTCCGCAGCTTTTGTTTTTGCGTTTTCACTAACCTGATCAGCCTCATAATCACGGCTGGTGCAGACTGCTATATATTTATTTAATTCTATTTTTTTGTCTGGAGCAGCTTCAAATATAATTTTATTGCCTACATAATTTTCATCTCCAGGACCGGTTAATAGCTTAACTTCACGCTCTTTTTTATTTAATTCCCAGTTCATAGCGGTGGAAACAACGAAATCTGACTTTCTGGTTTTCATTGAAAGCATTGCTTTACCCGGTTTGTTTTCCTTTTCCAGTCCCTCCCAGAAAAATTCATCATAATTGGCATCTTCATTCTTAATATCACCATCCAGATAGGTAATTAATTCGATTTTTGCCGGCTGATCAAGCGGCTGCAGGCTGTATTTCAGGGCAGCAACCTCTTTATTTTTCTGACTCAAAAAACGAGTTTCTGTTACTTGAACTCGATTGGCTTCCAGCTGAAGGGTAAAAGATCTCTCTAAATAGGCTTCTTTCATATTTAAAACTCTTTTAAAGTCACTGAAATTAACCTCTGCCAGGTCAATTTCCTGACCATCTATTTTTAAATCAAGACCAATAAAATTTGCAGCATTAGCAATTTTAGCAAAATACTCTGGATACCCGTTTTTCCACCAGCCAACAATAGTTTTATCTGGATAGTAAACACCGGCAATATATGTTCCCTGCAGGCTGTCACCACTGTAGCTTTCAGCAAAATTGCCGCGCAGGCCCATATGACCATTCCCCAGGCTCATAACACTTTCTGTAACTCTGTTATAGTTTTTATCAAAATCATTTTCAATAACTTTCCATTCATCAACTTCGAAATATTTTTTCAAAATATTCACCTGCCTTTCAGCTAAATTATATCAGAAACACCCGATTAATGAAAGAGCTTCCATTTTATAAAAAGATGATTAATTAGAGTATTAATTTATGTTTTTTACTTAAATTTAGGTATAAATAATTTCTATTTATCCTATTACTTTTAATTTTTAACAATTTGTTATATGATAGAATTGATAATTGATAATAATTACTATGAGAGATGTATTAGAGCAGATACTGGTTTTTGAGATCTAGATTTTAATGAAATTTTTTGTTTTAATAAAATATTATTCGAAAGGAGAAAGTAGATGGATCCAGTAGTTTCAGCTTTTTTATTGACTCTTTTTGCAGGTCTGGCAACAGGTATTGGTAGTATTCTGGCCTTTTTCAGTAAAAAAAGAAATGCTTCATTTTTATCTATTTCTTTAGGTTTTTCAGCCGGGGTTATGATCTATGTTTCTTTTGTTGAAATATTTTTTAAAGCAGAAGAATCTTTGATTGCTTATTATGGGGTAGAAAAAGGTCAGTGGATGACAGTACTTTCATTTTTTGTAGGAATTTTAATTATTGGTTTAATCGATAGATTGGTACCTGATTATGAAAACCCACATGAACCTCGTTCTGATCAGGATCTTTCTCATTTAAAAGCAGATGATTTTGAGGATAATGAGAATCTGGAAAGAATGGGTGCTTTTTCCGCTCTGGCAATAGCGATTCACAACTTTCCGGAGGGTCTGGCTACTTTTGCAGCTGCCTTAAGTGATCCAGCTTTAGGTGTTTCTATTGCAATTGCAATAGCGATTCATAATATTCCGGAAGGTATTTCTGTTTCTGTTCCTATTTATTATGCTACAGGAAGTAAAAAGAAAGCCTTAGTCTATTCATTTCTTTCTGGTTTAGCAGAGCCATTTGGTGCCTTAGTAGGTTATTTTATTTTTCGTTCCTTCTTTAATGATATGGTTTTTGGATTCCTGTTTGGTACAGTAGCAGGGATTATGGTTTATATTTCTATTGATGAACTCTTACCAACTTCCAGGAAATATGGTAAAGAGCATCAGGAAATCTATGGATTTGTAGCGGGGATGGGAGTAATGGCAGTTAGTTTATTATTGTTTTAAAGTCTGCTTTAGTTATAAACATAGAAAAGGTCCGGATAAAAAGCCGGACCCTTTATTTTAATCTGATTTTTTATTCTGAATTAAATTAAATCTTCTTCCTGCATTAATTCTTCTAACGCTTTTTTGATCGGAGTTGCAGGGCGTCCCAGCAGTTTCTCGAAATCATTACTTTTAACATTAAGTTCTCCCTCTCGAATTCCGCGCTGGATTGCAAGTATCATTGGCAGCGAAGACTCGGGCATTCCACTTTCCTTCATTATCTGCTTATATTCTTCATCATCTACTCTTTTAATTGTAATTTCTTGATCTATAATGTCCGCAACTGCATTTACAAGTTCTGCCTGAGTCCGGGGTTGAGCCGAGAGTTCATAGATAGTATTTTCATGGCCTGATTCGGATAACACTTTAGCTGCAGCCTCTGCATAATCTTTCTGCAGGGCCCAGCCAACCTTTCCTTCTTCAGCGGCGGTTACCCAGGGTTGACCTGAGATTGCTGCTTTAATACTGGGAAGTTCATTGCGTAAATACCAGTTGTTACGTAAAAAAGAATAAGGAATTCCGGTAGCTTTAATAGCTTTCTCTGTTTTTCTGTGGACAGGAGCCAGAAATAAAGAACTATTTTCGGCATCTGCCAGGCTGGTATAGGCAATAAAATTAACTCCCGCTTCTGCTGCGGCATGAACCGCATTTTGATGTTCTCTAATTCTTGTCTCGTTATCACCAGTTGTAGAGATAATCAGGATCTTATCTACATTTCTAAAAGCTGTGCTTAAAGTTTCGGGCTGCTCAAAATCTCCCTGACGCACCTCAACCCCTCGGTTTTTTAAAGCTTCAGCTTTGGCTGGATCACGAACACTCACCGCCAGCTGTTCAGCCGGAACTTCTTTCATTAAAAAATCCATTACTTTAGAACCAAGTTTTCCAGTTGCACCAGTTACTAAGGTTTTCATAAACGATTCCTCCTTTAGAATTTGAAGTCTTAAATTTAACACCGTCAGGATTAATCATAATGATTCTAAAATGATTCTAAGTTATATTTTTATTATCAAAACTCATCTAAATATTATAATAACAAAAAAGAAGGGAAAACAATGTTGTCATTTTACATTTAATAATTTTTCAAGTTTAAAATATACTTAACTTTAAACTGACGTTAATTTATTGTATGATATAAGATAAGTAATTGATAACAAGTTGTGGAAATAGAATTATGAGTAATTTTTATAAGTATTAACAAATATAAGTATGAAATAGGAGGCTATAAAATGATTATTGATTTTTTGATTGAATTATCACCTATCACCCAGGCCTTATTGGCAACATTATTTACCTGGTTTGTTACAGCTCTGGGGGCTGGAGTTGTTTTCTTTTTTAAAGATGTTGATCGAAGACTTCTTGATAGTATGCTGGGGTTTGCTGCTGGAATAATGATAGCAGCCAGTTTCTGGTCTTTACTCGCTCCTGCAATAGAAATTTCCGAAAATCAGGGAGTAGCAGGTTGGATTCCGGCTGTAATTGGCTTTTTAATGGGAGGAATATTTTTGCGTCTGGTTGACATGGTTTTGCCTCATTTACATCCCGCATTAGCTAATAGTGAACCTGAAGGGATCAAAACCAACTGGCAGAGAAGTGTTTTATTGGTTCTGGCAGTTACCTTACATAATTTTCCCGAAGGTCTGGCAGTTGGAGTAGCCTTTGGGGCAGCTGCAGCAGGTATTCCGTCTGCTACTATTGCTGGGGCTGTTGCACTGGCGGTGGGGATTGGACTGCAGAACTTTCCTGAAGGAGCAGCCGTATCTATTCCTTTAAAAAGAGAGGGCCTTTCTGCAAAAAAAAGTTTTATGTATGGTCAGTTTTCAGGTGCTGTGGAACCAATAGCAGGTGTTTTAGGGGCTGCAGGTGTCTATTATATGAGACCTATACTTCCTTATGCTTTAGCTTTTGCTGCAGGCGCAATGATTTTTGTGGTAGGAGAAGAGCTAATACCAGAGGCTAACTCAGAAGGTAACAGTCATTTAGCAACTACAGGTTTAATGTTGGGATTTGCAGTTATGATGTTTTTAGATGTTTCTCTGGGTTAATTTAAATGCTATTTTAATAATGAGATTAAGTTACCAGTGGTAAAATTAAAACTATTTTCTTGACTTATTTAGAGAATTCAGTTATAATTAAAAAAATTCGAGATTAGAAGAGCCCAGATTAGTAGAGAAGAGTAGAGATGAGATCAGTAGAGCAAATATGTGTAATTAACGGGCCAGATTTATATCTAATTTATATAAATGTGGCTTTTTTTAATTAATTATTTAAATTAGCTATGAATTATCAAAAGTTAATTTTAAAATTTGAGCACCGTGACTTTTTAAATTTATTAGAACAGCTTGATAAAGGCTAAGTTAAATTAATCTTCAGGGCAGGATGCCCTGAACTGACCGGTCAGCAGGACGCTGGCATCGGGAAGATAGATTAATTTAACTTGAAAACTGAAGCTTAGCTGTTCTTAAATTTAAAGTGGAACTAGCTTAAAATTTAAAAATTCAACTTTTGAAATCTCTTACTAATAACTACGGTCAGGCTTTTAACCAAGCTCTGGCCGTTTTCTGGTTTTAGAGCAGAAAACTGAAATAAGTTAAAGGAGGAGAGAGATGAAAAACAAAAATGAATTTTTAGAATTAACAGCAGAATATAATTTGATACCAGTTTACGAAGAATTTATTGCAGATATTGAGACTCCAATTTCTTTATATAAAAAATTAGCTTTAAATGAAGATTATACCTATCTATTAGAGAGTTCGGAAAATGACCGCTATTCTTTTATCGGTTTAAGACCAGCAGCTGTTCTTAAAAATTATGATGATTATTTGGAAGTAATTAGAGGGGAAAAAAAAGAGAAGTTGGAAAATCAGGAGATAGTTCCCTATCTGCAGCAGCAGCTGGCTGAGCTTAAAGTCTATGAAAATGAAAAATTACCTCCTTTTTCTGGAGGTTTTGTTGGCTACTTTAACTATGAGATGATCGAAAAATGGGAGGATATTTATCACCTGGAAGCAGATAAAGAATTGAAGAAGGATAATACGCCGCTCAGTCTGCTGGTGATGAGCAGGATTATTATTGCCTATGATCATCTGCATAATACAGTTAAAATTATCAATAATCTCAAAGTAGAAGCGGAGTTAAGCCGGGAAGAAAAAGCAGAAATTTATCAGCAGGCTAAAGAAGAAATCAAAAAGATTAAAACTGAAATTGAAAATAATAATTCAAAATTAAAGCCGGCTGCAGTCAATTTAGATTCAAAAGAAGGTAAAAAGTTAAAATCAAATACTACAAAAGAAGAATATAAAAAGATGGTGGAAAAAGCGAAGGAACATATCAGGGCAGGAGATATTTTTCAGATTGTACTCTCCCAGAAATTTTCAATAGAAAATGATCTGCCACCTTTTAAAATTTATAGAGCCTTAAGGTCGGTTAATCCGTCTCCTTATTCTTTCTATCTTAATTTTCCCGAGATAAGAATTATTGGTTCATCGCCTGAGGTGCTGGTCAGAGTTAGAGATCAGAGGGTAATGACCAGACCGCTGGCAGGAACCAGACGCAGAGGCAAAGACAGCAAAGAAGATCAGGAACTAAAAATGGATCTCTTAAATGATGAAAAAGAAAAGGCAGAACATACAATGCTTCTGGATCTGGGCCGCAATGATTTAAGCCGAATTGCAGCTCCCGGCAGTGTTGAAGTTACTGAATTAATGGAAGTTGAGTTTTATTCGAGAGTAATGCACATTGTTTCTCAGGTGGAAGCTGATCTGAAAGAGGGGCTGGACAGCCTGGATGTTTTAAAATCAGTTTTTCCGGCCGGTACAGTATCCGGTGCTCCCAAAATTAAGGCAGTTGAATTGATTGATGGACTGGAAAAAGAAGCGCGGGGAGTGTATGCAGGTACAGTAGCATATTTGAGTTTTAATGGTAATTTAGACAGCTGTATTACAATCAGGACCTTTTCTTTAGTTCAGGGAAGACTTAACTTACAGGTTGGAGCCGGAATTGTTGCCGATTCTGATCCTGTCAAAGAATATGAAGAGACACTTAACAAAGGGCGGGCTCTATTTGAGGCTCTAGAAGTGGTAAGGGAGGATGGTATCCGTGATTTTAGTAATTGATAATTATGATTCCTTTACCTATAATTTAGTTCATCTACTGGAGGAATTTGATCAGGTAGAGGTAAGGCGCAATGATAAGCTGACGGTTGATGATATAGCAATTATGGCTCCGGAGAAGATTGTTATTTCTCCAGGCCCCGGTCGCCCGGAGGATGCAGGGATTTCTAAAGAATTAATTTTATACTTTAAAGATAAAATTGATATTCTGGGAGTCTGTCTTGGACATCAATGTATTGGAGAGGTTTTTGGATCCAGGGTAGTTGAGGCAGACAGAGTTGTTCACGGCAAGGTATCTGCAATCAAAAAAGTTAAAGATAGCAGTCTTTTTGCCGGAATTGACGATGGTTTTGCCGCTACCCGCTATCATTCCTTGATAGTTGAGCGAGAAAGTTTGAGTCCAGAACTTGAGGTGCTGGCAGAAAACGATGAAGGTGAAATTATGGCCTTAAAACATAAAAAATATCCAGTCTATGGAGTCCAGTTTCATCCAGAATCAATTCTGACTGAAGCCGGCAGAAAGCTGATCAAGAATTTTCTGGAATTATAATTTAGAATAAAGGCGAAGAAAATAAATTTGAGTTTTGATTTGAATTATTTAAAAAAAGACTAGCTGAGATGAGTAGAAATTTTAGAGGAGGAGAGAGTATGTTTAATAAACATTTAGATAAAGTGGTGAGTGGAAAAGATTTAAGTCTGGCAGAAATGGAAGAGGCAATGTCAATGGTAATGGAAGGCAAGACAACAGACAGTCAGCTGGCTGGATTTCTGGTTGGACTGCGGATGAAGGGTGAAACAATAGATGAAATAACCGGAGCGGCAAGTGTAATGAGGAATAAAGCAGCAGAAGTTAAAACTGAAGCCCGGGATTTGATTGACAGCTGTGGAACCGGGGGAGATGAAAAAGGAACTTTTAATATTTCTACTACTACTGCTCTTGTTATGGCAGCTGGGGGCTTAAATGTTGCCAAACACGGGAACCGTTCCGTCTCTTCTAAAAGCGGGAGTGCTGATCTGCTGGAAGCTCTGGGGGTCAAAATTGATTTAAGTCCGGAGTCAGCAGGCAGATGTCTGGACGAGATTGGGATTTCCTTTCTTTTCGCTCCCCATTTTCATCAGGCAATGAAATATGCAGTTGGCCCTCGGAAAGAGCTTGGTTTAAGAACTATCTTTAATATTTTAGGTCCCCTGACCAATCCGGCAAAGGCTGACTATCAGGTGCTGGGAGTTTATAAAGAAGAACTGGTACTGCCTCTGGCCCATGTACTCAAAAACTTAGGTTTAAAATCAGCAATGGTTGTTCACGGAGCTGGTGGGGTTGATGAACTGTCTCTAGCTGGAGAAAATAAAACTGCATATTTAAAAGATGGAGAAGTTAGAGAATATAATTTTAGTGCTGAAGACGCCGGTCTTGAGGCTGCACCACTGGAGTCGATTTTAGGTGGAGAGCCGGAAGTGAATAAGGAAATAACCCTGGATATTTTAAAAGGTAAAAAGGGGCCCAAAAGAGATGTGATTTTACTCAATTCGGCAGCAGCTTTTTTAGTAGAGGATAAAGTTAAAACACTGCAGGAAGGTGTTAAACTGGCAGCCGAACTGATTGACAGCGGGAAAGCAATGCAGAAACTGGAAGAGCTTATTCAGTGCAGCAACTCATTAGATAATAGTTCTAGTGATAATAATTCCAGGGCGGTGTCTTAATGATTTTAGATAAAATTGTAGAGCATAAAAGAAAAGAAGTTAAAAAACTTAAACAGCAGAGAAGGTCTCTGAAAGAAAAACTGGCAGCAGACAAAATTTCCCTGCTGGCAGAAATCAAAAAAGCTTCGCCGAGTAAAGGCCTTATACAGCCGAACTTTAATCCAGCTGCTCAGCTTAAAGCCTATGAGCAGGTAGGAGCTGCAGGAATTTCGATTTTAACTGATCAGAAATTTTTTCAGGGCAGTAATCAGATATTAAGGGAAATGAGAGAACTGACTGAACTGCCAATTTTACGCAAGGAATTTATTATTGACCCACTTCAGATTTATGAGAGCTTTTTTATCGGAGCTGATGTAATCCTTTTAATAGCTGCAATTTTAGATGACCGGCAGCTGGAAAGTTTTCTGGCTCTGGCCAGAGAGTTAAAGCTGGAGGCAGTAGTTGAGGTGCACAGTCGGGAAGAATTAAAACGGGTTTTAAAAACTGAAGCAGAGATAATCGGAATTAATAACCGTGACCTAAATGATTTCAGTGTTGATCTGAAAACAACAGCCGATTTAAATGCTGAACTGGAGAAGCTGGACCAGCGGGATAATCACTATCTGATTGCTGAAAGTGGTATTAAAACTAAAGCAGATATAGATTTTTTAAGAGAAATTGGAGTAGATGGAGTTTTGATCGGGGAGACTTTAATGAAAGCAGAATCTCCAGCAGCAAAAGTTAAGGAGCTGGGGCTAAACTAAAGACAAAAGAAGGGCACTCAGACAGAAGATGATTTATTTAAATATTCGGAGGTGGATAATTTGTTAGAAAATAGAACTATGATCAAGCTCTGTGGAATGACCCGGAGAGAAGATATTGTATATGCAGTTAATATAGGAGTTGACGCACTGGGCTTTATTCTGGCAAAAAGTCCCCGGCAGATCAGTCTGGAAAAAGTAAGAGAACTTACTCATAATCTACCACCATTTATTAACCGGGTAGCGGTTGTGGTAAATCCTGAAGCAGAAGAAGTGGCAGAAATAGAAAAAAGCGGATTATTTGATTATATTCAGTTTCATGGTAGTGAGGAGCCAAAGCTGCTTGCAAGTTCAGTCTTAAAAAGCATTAAAGCTATCTCAATTGCCGGAAAAAAAGACATGGATGAGGTTAAAAAATATAAAGGAAGTGCAGATTATCTCTTATTTGATACTAAAATTGGCAGTCAGACTGGTGGTACAGGAGAGAGTTTTGACTGGTCCTTAATTAGTGAGCTAAAGCTGCCCTATATCCTGGCCGGGGGTCTGGGACCAGATAATATTGAGGCGGCTCTTAAGAAATTAAATCCCCTGGCGGTTGATCTCAACAGTCAGGTAGAAAGTGAACCAGGACAGAAAAATAGGCGTCTGGTTAAAAAGACAGTGGAGAAAATAAAAAGTTTTAAGCCAAAAAGTGAAACCAAAATCAAATTAAAATTTATTTAAATTTTGATAAATCGAAGTATAGCAGGGCAGAGAATCACTGATTTAAAAATAAAAATTTGGTTCGAAAATAAAAATCGGGATCAATTATTTTCAAAAAATGAAAGGAGTAGAGAAGATGAGCAGAGGCTATTTTGAAGAATTTGGGGGACGTTTTGTTCCAGAAACTCTAATGCCGGCTCTGGATGAGCTGGAAGAAGTATATTTAGAGCTGAAAGATGATCCGAAATTTATTAATAAATTAAAGTCACTGCTTGCTGATTACAGCGGCAGACCGACTTCCTTATATTTTGCTGAACAGCTGACTAAATACTACGGGGGAGCAAAAATTTATCTAAAACGGGAGGATTTAAATCACACCGGAGCTCATAAAATTAATAATACATTGGGGCAGATTCTGCTGGCCAAAAAAATGGGCAAAAAAAGAATTATTGCAGAAACTGGAGCCGGTCAGCACGGTGTAGCCACTGCAACAGTAGCAGCCCGCTTTAACTTAGACTGCGAAATCTATATGGGTGCTGAAGATATAGAGCGGCAGGCACTTAATGTCTATAAGATGGAGATGCTGGGGGCAGAGGTTATTCCGGTAACCAGTGGGACCCAGACTTTAAAAGATGCTACAAACGAAGCAATTCGTGACTGGGTGACAAATGTTGAAGATACCCACTACATTATTGGTTCTGTAGTTGGCCCTCATCCCTATCCGGAGATGGTTCGAGATTTTCAGCGAATTATCGGTGATGAAACCAGAAAGCAGATCCAGGAAAAAGAGGGCAGATTACCGGACTATATTTTAGCCTGTGTTGGAGGCGGCAGTAATGCGATGGGGATTTTTTATCCTTTTGTGGAAGATAAAGAAGTTAAGTTAGTTGGGATTGAGGCTTCTGGTAAGGGAATAGACAGCGGCCAGCATGCAGCGACTTTAACTGCCGGTCGGGTTGGAGTTTTACACGGAAGTAAATCTTATCTGCTGCAGGATGATGATGGACAGATTATCCCAGCATATTCAATTTCTGCCGGGCTTGATTACCCGGGAGTAGGGCCAGAACACAGCTATTTAAAATCAATTGAGCGGGTGGATTACCAGTCTGCAACTGATATGGAAGCTGTAGCAGCATTCAAATTATTGAGTGAAAAAGAAGGGATTATTCCTGCCTTAGAGAGCTCCCATGCTCTTTCTTATTTAGAAAAACTGGCTCCAGAACTTGATCAGAATCAGCTAATAGTCGTCAATCTGTCCGGTCGGGGCGATAAAGATATCAATAATTTTAAAAAGATCAGGGAGGCAGAAGAGAATGAATAAAATAACAGCACAATTTGAGGATAAAAAACCTTTAGTTACCTATATCAGTGGTGGTGATCCCAGTCTGGAGATGACCGAAAAATTAATATATAAACTGCAGGCTGAAGGTGTAGATATTATTGAGTTGGGGATTCCCTTTTCTGATCCCCTGGCTGATGGCCCGGTGATTCAGGAGGCCTCTCAAAGAGCTTTAAAGGCGGGAACAACTTTAAAAAAGCTAATTGCAAAAATTAATGAGATTCAGGATAGAGTTGAGGTGCCGCTGGTTTTAATGGGGTATTATAACTCAGTTTTAAATTACGGCGAAAAAGAATTTGCCCGAGATATATCAGCAGCAGGAATCTCAGGTGTAATTATTCCCGATCTGCCAGTTGATGAAAAAGCAGAGCTTTCAGTCCACCTGGCTGAGTATGGGATTTCTCAGATTATGCTGGTAACTCCCAATACATCCGATCAGCGTCTAAAAGAAATTATCGTTAAAAGTTCAGGTTTTCTTTACTGTGTTGCTCATCTGGGAACTACGGGAGATGATCAGCAGGGAGTCTATCCTGGTTTAGAAAAGTATCTGCAGCGGGTCCGCAAAACTGCTGGAGATTTACCGCTGGGGCTTGGTTTTGGGATTGACGGCCCGGAAAAAGTTAAAAAGATAATTGATTATCCTGATGGAATTATTATTGGAAGTGCCCTGATTAAAGCTATTCAGGCCGGGAATACAGAGGCAGAAATGCTGGCTAATGCCGGAGAATTTGTAAAAAAAATTAAAAATGCCATAATTGAAGAAAATTAAGTTAATGAAATCTATAAAATTTAAATTTATATAAACTTTTTTTCTTGATAAACCCTCCTTAATAAAGGCCAGATTAATCTGGCCTTTTCTGTTCTTCTGAAGAAATTATAACTTTTCGAGTCTGTGCAGCAAAGAAAAATCATTTTACAATATATAATAAATATAATATACTTTATTTAATCAAATAAACAAATGACTAAAAGATTACTTTAAATTTTTAAAAATTTAAATAAAACAATTGAGGAGAGATAATATGGAAGATTATATGGAAAATCTTAAAGAACGAGTAGATAAGAAGATAATAGACATTTTTTCTGCCGGTTATGAAGCTCATTATATGTTGAAAAAGGTTTTGAAAGATGATACCTTATTTGTGGCAAATAAAGATATCATCGATGTTATTTTTATAGAAAGAGAAGAAGTTAGTGGTGGTTCAGCAAATCCATATGAGCCAGCTAAAGTAATAATTGCAACTACTTATGGTATTATTTTTTTAGAAGAGGGTTTTAGAGAAATAAATGATAATTTACTTGGGTACAGGTTAAAAAAGACTTATTATAATAAAATTGATAGTGTGGAATTGGATATTTGTCTTCTAAATGGTAGTTTTAGAGTTTATAGTGGTGGCAATGTGAGTTCGGAAGTTGAATTCTCTACTGCAAAATATTTTAAAGAGTTTGAGGAATTCATGAGCATTATTCACGAAAATATTATGGAAAACTAAATATTATATTAAGACATCAATTTTAACTTCAGGTCTGTCAAATGTATCTATATTTGGCAGGCTTTTTTATTTTGGCTACTAAATAGTGGGCCAGGCAGGGAAAAAAGAAAGTAGAGCTAATTATAGAGATATAGTCTAAAAGTTTTTATTTAATATTCAAATAATTTTGATTAAGAAGAGAGGTTGAGAAAATGAAAATTTTGGTTGTTTACTGGTCTAAAACTGGGTTTGTTAAAAAATATGCTGAGTGGCTGGGTGAAGAGTTGGAAGCAGATATTATTTCTGGTAAAGAGGTAACTAAAGATAAGCTAAAAGAATATGATGCTTATATTTTTGGGGGCAGCCTTTATGCTGTCGGAATTAATGGAACAGATTTTATTAAAGATAATATTAAACAGCTGGAAGCTAAAAAAACTGCTGTTTTTGCAACCGGAGCTTCTCCGGCAAAAAAAGAAATTATTGAAGAAGTAAAAAATAAAAACTTTAGTTCTGAAGAACAGAAATATTTTAAATTTTTCTATCTCCGCGGCGGTTTTGATTATAGTAAATTAGGATTTAAGGATAAAGTATTAATGAGTATTATGAAGTGGAAATTAAATAGTAAAAAGAAAAAAGGTGAAGAAATGACAGAAGAGGAAAAGGGAATGCTGGCTTCTTTTGACAATCCGGTAGATTTTACAGATAAAGAGAATATAAAAAAAATAGTGTCTTATTTTAAAAAAGGAAGTTAATAAATTAAAAGATATTATCTGTAATTACCAAATACTTATTTAGTTAAATACTCCTGATAAAAAAGAGAAAGAAAAATGATTTTAAAAAATTTGAACTTTTTTAGATGTTTAAATATTATAATAGATATAAATAGCTATAACTTAAACTTGAAAAACAAGGAGGAAATAAAAATGAATGAAGACTTATTAAAAGGCAAATGGAATCAGCTTAAAGGTAAGATGAAATCTAAATGGGGTAAGTTAACTGATGATGATCTTAAACAGGCGGAAGGAAATCGCGAAAAAATCATTGGAAAGATTCAAGAAAAATATGGTAAAGATAAAGAAGAAGCAAAAAAAGAATTCAATGAATGGATTGATAATATGTAATTTTTTTCAATTTAATTTGAGGAGAGATAAAAATGTTACAATATGCTATTATATTTTTCGTGATTTCAGTTATTGCAGGTATTTTTGGTTTTAGAGGTGTGGCAGGTACTACTCAATCAATCGCTAAATTTCTTTTTGTTTTATTTCTTATCCTTTTTGTTTTAACACTTTTATTTGGCAGTGCTATAATTTGATATAAGTTAATGTATAGGTACCGGGTACCGAAGAACTTCTTTGGTACCCGATACTTATATTTAAATATTAGCTTATTCTTTTCTTTAAATCCTGAACTTGTTTACTGCATTGGAGAGTTCCTGAGCCATCTCGGCAAGATCCTGAGCTGAATTTACAATTTCTTCTGTGGAAGAACTCTGCTCTTGAGTTGCTGCGGCAACTTCTTCTGCATTACTTGCCGCTGTCTGGCTGACTTCTGCAATCTGTTTTACTGCAGATTCTACTTCATTACTGTTGACTTTCATTTTTTCGCTCTGGCTGCCTATATTTTCTATTATATTAGTCAGCACAGATGCTGCCTTTCTGATATCATTAAATGTCTTACCACTTTCTTCTATTGAGCTCACACTTGTATCTACTGCCTGTTCTGTTTGCTTCATATTTTTAACTGAAACCTCTACATCTTTTTGAATTCCACCAATTAATTCTGATATTTCATCTGTAGCCTCACCTGACTGTTCAGCCAGTTCTCTTATTTCATCTGCAACAACACTGAAGCCTCTCCCAGCTTCTCCTGCTCTTGCTGCCTCAATGGCCGCATTTAAAGCAAGAAGATTTGTCTGAGCAGAGATATCTTTAATTAGCTGTACTATCTCATCAATTCGTTGTGATGATTCTGCAAGAGAACCTATGGCCTCAGATACATTATTGGAATTGTTTTTAAGTTTATTAACTTCTGCCACAGAATTTTCTATAGATCTGTCTCCGACCTCAATATTTTCGGTTACTTCATTTGCTTTATTGTTCATGGCCTCAGAGGAGGAATTTACCATATTGATTTGTTCTGTCAGCTCATCAAGCAGGGCATTAGTTTCCTGTGCCTGTGCGGACTGTTCTTCAGCTCCAGATGCAACATCCTGAATTGCTGTTCCAACATGTTTCGCAGAAGCTGATACTTCTTCCCCAGATGCTGAAAGTTCTTCACTTGAAGCCGAGAGATTGGCCGATATATCTATTACCTGGCCGACAAGTGATTTCAGATTTTTGAGCATATTATTCAGTGCTTCTGAGAGTTCTCCCACTTCATCCTTAGTTTTAACTTTTAACTTTGCCACAGAAAGATTACCGTTTGCTATTTCTTCTGCAAATCCTATTGCATTTTTAAGCGGATTTACTACAGAAGAAGTTACCATAAAGACTATAATTGAAGCTAAAATAATAGCTATCAAGATTGTAATGAATATTTTGTTTCTGTATTCATTCAGGGCTGACTGATATTCAGAAGTTGGCAGGGCCGTGACTATTATATACTGATCATAGGGCATATAATGCTGGAGCAGTTCTTCTCCCTCTAGATTGATAATGTCACTACCTTCCTGTTGATTTAATATCTTTTCACCCCAGCTGTAATCTTTTATACTGCTGCCTATGAGTTGACTGTCCGGATGACTTATTATCTCACCGTTTTTATTTGTGATATATACATATCCATTGCTGCCGTATTTGGTTGTTCCCGCGATTCGGGTGATATCTATTTTTGATAAAATTTCCTGTAGCTCTGCTGGCTGAACACCAATCTGTACAATTCCAGATTCATCTGTTCTTCCGACTCCTATATATTTAAATAATTCACCATCTGTTCCTCTCTCCTGAGGAGCCTGGGATAGCTCAAATTCTTCATTTTCCAGCCCTTCCAGAAAAGGTTGTGTCTGTTCTGATTCACTAAAATCAAAGCCAATAAAATCGCTGACACTGGACCATCTGATAACACCTTCTCCATCAGTTACATGTATTTCTTCAACATTTAACTCTTCCATTAGAACATTTACCTCTTCCTGGATCATAGAATCAGGTACTTCTGTTAAATATTGATCTATTGTTCTGGTGATTGTGATTAGATATTTATCCATTGCCTGTTCAGTAAGTTGAGCATTTTCTCTTCTGTCATCTATTATAGTTGTAATTTCTTCCATTTTAGAAGTTGCTGTTTCTTCAGTCTGCTCCATTATATAATCTTTCTGTGTATCATAACCGATATATCCTATTGCTGCCATCCCTGCAATTAGCACTATAAGTGTTGGTATTAAAAATTTTGCTCGTATCGACTTGAATTTTAATAATTTCATTTTTCTTAATTACTCCCCTTTTTCCTGAAAATTTTATTTGAACATATTTATCTTAAGTCATTTTTAGTCCTGACATTTCTTTATTATCGCACATAATTAATATAGGTAATCTTCTTTTTAAAGTTAAGTATCTTGAATAATGATTAAAGTCTTTCTCCATTAATTAAAATTAATATTCTCAGAAATGGTCCCTGTTTCAACCATAATATTTTTTTGCAGAAGAATTATAAGGTTTAGATTTTGATAATGCAGATTAGAGGATGTATTTTATTATTTAAAAAAGGAGAAATTAAATTTACCAATAAATATATGGTTAAGATAGAACTAAAATTGGAGGTTAAGATAATGAGAAAAATTAAATTAGATAAAAGTATTTTTAATGATTTTTACTGGTTAAATGAACCCGAAAAATATTATTTTGAAAATGAACTGGTAATAAAAACTGAGCCGCAAACAGATTTCTGGCAGCGAACCCACTATGGTTTTAGAAATGATAATGCACCTGCTCTGCTGACTGATCTCGAAGCTGACTTTTCTTTTGCTGCTAAATTTAAATTTGAACCTCAAACTAAATATGATCAGTGTGGTATTATGCTGAGGCTTGACAGTGAAAACTGGATTAAAATCTCTACAGAATATGAGAATGAAGAAATAAGTAGGCTGGGAGCAGTTGTTACCAATCTCGGTTATTCTGACTGGGCAACAGAAGATATAAGCTCGGAAATTAATTCAGTCTGGTACAGAGTTAGCAAAAGAGGGAATGATTTTTTAATTGAAAATTCTTTTGACGGCACTAACTGGTCCCAGATGCGAATTACTCATCTGCATCAGGATTTTGAAGAAATTAAAGTTGGAGTTTATGCCTGCAGCCCAAAAAACAGCAGTTTTAAAGCCAAAATTGTGGAAATGAATATTGATGAGAATCACTGGGAAGCAAAATAAATATTATAGATAATAAGAAAATAAAATGAGGTGAGATAAAATGAGAGTTTATTTATTAGTAGCTATTCTGGTTTTTTCCTTATTAATTTCTACGACGGTGATGGCAGCTTCGGAAGCAGAAGTATTGCAGAAAATTTTCAGAATTGAAACGGAAAACTTAGAATCGCTTTTTGCAGCTTCTTTTTTAGAACAGGTTTCGGTAGAACAGATAGAAGCAATTGTTAATCAGTACGGTAGTGCTCTGGGGGCGGTCCAATCGATAGAAAAAACTGACGATGGATATAGTTTGCAGTTTGAAAAGGGAACTGCTCCGGCTAAGATAAGTTTAAATCAAGAGGATCAGATAATTGGGCTCTGGTTTGGTAACTACACTCTGGCAGAAGATAATCTGGATGCAATCTTAGCTGATCTTAAGGAACTTCCCGGTGAGCTTTCAATTTCGGTAATTAAAAATAATCAGGAAAAAGTGTTTAGCTTTAATGATCAAAAAAAGTTGGCAGTTGGATCGACTTTCAAATTACATGTTTTAAATAAACTATATCAGAAACTTAAAGCAGCTGATAAAAACTGGAGTGATGTTATAAAATTAGAGAAGCAGAATATGTCACTACCTTCTGGAATTTTACAGAACTGGCCTGCCGGTACACCGCTGACTTTGAGGAGTTTAAGTAATTTAATGATTTCTCAAAGTGATAATACAGCTACAGATCATTTAATAGATTATCTAGGTAGAGAAAAAATAGAAAGCGGTCTTAGTGACCTCAATCTTCCTTTTTTAAAGACCAGAGAATTTTTTATTCTAAAATTTTCTAAGGATGATCAGTTGAGGCAAAAATATTTAAATGCAAATTTAAAGAAAAAAAGAGAAATCCTGGCGGAACTTTCCGGGCAGGACCTTAAAAATATTTCAGTTGGAAATGAACCAGTTTTGATTGAAGATCTGGAATGGTATTTTAGTACAGAAGAGTTAGCCAGATTAATCTATGATTTAAAAGAGGCACCCGAAATTAAAATTAATCCTGGTCTGGTTGATAAAGATAATTATTATTTAGCAGGCTATAAAGGAGGCTCAGAACCAGGGGTACTGCAGTTTACCCATCTACTTCAGAAAACAGAGACTGCTGCTATTTATGCTATTTCGCTGACAATTAACAGCAGCGAGCAAGCGGTTGACAGTCAAAAAGCAGCTCAGCTGACATCAAGATTAATTTCTGCTGTGGTTGGTCTATAAAAATATTAATTATCAGCAGCAGTCAGTCTGGCAACTTATTTTATTAATTATGAAAGTTAAACTGGGGGCAGCAGTGATGAAAAGTGAGATAGTTAAACTGAAAAAAGGAACTATGGAATATACATTTAGAGGTAGGGGTCCAGTTGTGCTTAATCTCCACGGTGGCCACTCTAACTGTCAGGAAACATTTGGTATTCAGCCACTGCTGGAAGCTGGCTACAGTATTTTGACTCCTTCTCGACCGGGTTATGGTAAAACAGATATAGAAGCAAAAACTCCTGCAGAGTCTGCTTTTATCTTAATCGAACTTTTAGATCATTTAGATATTGATAAAGTCAATTTAATTGCTGTTTCTGCAGGGGGACCAACTGCTATTTATCTGGCAGCAAATTATTCAGCGAGAGTTAAAAAGTTAGTTCTAGAATCTGCAGCTTCCAGGTCCTGGGTAACTAAAAAGGATTTAGATTATAATGTAGGGAAAATTATTTTCAACCCTAAATCCCAAAAAATAATCTGGTTAATACTGCGTAAAATCGCCAATAATTTTCCGAGTTTTTTTGCAAAAATATTTTTACCGCAATTTTCCACTCTTACCAGGAGTGAAGTGATGGCCAGAATGAATAGTAACGATCTTGAAGCAGTAGTTAAAATGGTAAACCGCTACTCTTCAGATAAAGGGTTTATGTATGACCTGGAGCACCAGACTGAAAAAGAGGTGCTGCAGAAAATAGAGGTCCCGACTTTAATCCTTCACAGTAAATTTGATAAATCAGTTTCTTTTAAACATGCAGAATATGCCTCAGAGAATATAAAAAACTCAGAAATATATGCTGATGATTTTTGGGGCCATTTAATCTGGATCGGAAAATCTAAAAAAAATAGAGATAATAAATTACTGGAGTTTTTAGCTTCAAATCATTGCTAAAGTCAATCATAGTATAGACTTGCTCTCTGTATATAGCTTTAAAATCAGAAGAAAAAGAGAGAAAAAAAGAGAAATAGCAAAATAATTTTAAATAATCCTTGACAGTGACATATCAGAATGCTATACTATGGGAGATGGAGAAAAAACAAGTAAGAGTTCCATCGTTAAAAACTAGGAGGAATTTATTTAATGATTTACACAGGAACAGTTAAGTGGTTTGATGGGAAAAAAGGTTTTGGCTTTATTGAAAGAGAAGACGGAGACGACGTGTTCGCACACTTCTCAGCTATTGAAGAAGAAGGTTTCAAAAACCTTGACGAAGGTCAAGAAGTAGAATTTGAAATCGTAGAAGGCGACCGCGGCCCACAAGCTGCTAACATCGTTAAATTATAAAGCATAGATAGTTTTATGAATTTAAGGCTCTGTTCATTTACTTGGACAGAGCTTTTCTAAACAATCTGCTTTATATTAATCGAAGTTAAAAATCGGATTCAAAATTGTAATTTAGAATACAAAATGTGTTTGAGCGGCTAAACGCCGGTCTATAAAAGAGAAAATTAATGATTTTAAAAAAATAATGGTTGACAGGAGCATTTAATAATGCTAAACTGTAAAAGATGGAAAACAAAAAACAAGTAACACTTCCATCGTTAATAATAGGAGGAATAATTTAATGATTTATACAGGAACAGTTAAGTGGTTTGATGGGAAAAAAGGTTTTGGCTTTATTGAAAGAGAAGACGGAGACGACGTGTTCGCACACTTCTCAGCTATCGAAGAAGAAGGTTTCAAAAACCTTGAAGAAGGTCAGGAAGTAGAATTTGAAATCGTAGAAGGCGATCGCGGCCCACAAGCTGCTAATATCGTTAAGTTATAAAGCAAATAAAAGTTTTATAATAGAATTGAAAGCCCTGATTGCTTTTTTAAGTGGTCAGGGCTTTTTTGATTATAATAGCAAATGTATTTGTTTAAAATAATCGCATATAAATAAAAAGATTTAAATATTTTTGATTGATAGCGAGTAAATTTATAGTATAAAAAATAAGGAAGTTTAATATAACTTTATAAGAGAAAGGGTTTTTAGTGTGGATAAAAGAGAAATAATTAATTTAGCGGTTATTGCCCATGTTGATGCTGGTAAATCAACCCTTGTTGATGCTTTTTTAAATCAGAGTGGAGTTTTTAGAGAAAACGAAGAAGTTGTAGATTGTATAATGGACAGCAATGATCTTGAGCGGGAGCGCGGTATCACAATTTATTCCAAAAACTGTGCCATTGAGCATAATGGAGTTAAAATCAATATTGTTGATACTCCGGGACACGCGGACTTTTCTTCTGAGGTAGAGCGGGTCATCAAAGCAGTAGACTCTGCAATTTTAATTGTGGATGCTTCTGAAGGACCAATGCCGCAGACTAGATTTGTTCTCAAAAAATCTTTAGAAAAAGGAATTAAACCGATTGTCTTTATTAATAAAATAGATAAAAATAATCAGCGGGCAGAGGAAGTACATGATGAGATCATTGATCTTTTTATCGAACTTTCGGCAGATGATGAGCAGCTGGAATTCCCTGTGATCTATGGTATAGCAGTAGAAGGGAAGGCTTTTTTCGAACTGGATCATGAAAGCGAAAACCTGGATCCACTATTTGAAACAATTATTAATAGTGTTGATAGTTATCCAGATTTAGATGATCAGCCGCTGCAGATGCAAATTTATGATCTTGCTTATGACGATTATCTGGGTCGAATGGGCATTGGGCGAGTTTATAAAGGCACACTCAAAGATGGACAGCAGGTAGAAGTCTACAAGCGTGACGGTTCAACTAAAAAGGGTAAAATCACAAAATTATCCGTATATGAAGGTTTAAAACAAAACGCAGTTGAGGAAACTCACAGTGGAGAAATCGTATCGATTGCCGGACTGCCGGATATCTCAATTGGGGAAACCGTTTGTGAGGTAGGTAAAGTTGATCCGCTGCCGATGATAGAAATTGCTGAGCCAACTCTGGCCATGTATTTTCTGGTCAATGATTCTCCATTTGCCGGTCTAGAAGGTGACTATCTAACTACCCGCCATCTTAAAGCAAGATTGGAAAGAGAATTGGAAGTTAATGTAGGACTGCGGGTTGAGAAAGCTGAAAACACCGAAGCTTTTAAAGTTTCGGGTCGTGGTGAACTGCACCTTTCAATTTTGTTAGAAAATATGCGTCGTGAGGGTTATGAAGTTTCTGTTTCCAAGCCTGAGGTTTTAATGAAAGAAATTGACGGCAAAAAACATGAGCCAATTGAAAAAGTAATGGTTGAACTACCGGAAAAATATTCTGGAACTGTAATTAATAAGCTAAATCAACGTAAAGGAATTATGCATTCTATGATGCCCGAAGGTGATTATGTACATCTAGAGTATCTGGTCCCGACCAGAGGTTTGATTGGTTTTAGAAGTGAATTTATCAATGACACCAGTGGTGAAGGTACTCTGATTCGTTCCTTCGAAAAATATGAACCATTTAAAGGAAAAGTTCCAAAACGTAAAAATGGAGTTTTGATTTCTAATCAGCAGGGAACTGCCATGGGATATGCACTTTCTAACCTGGAAGATAGAGGTCAAATGTTCATTGAACCAGGAACCAAAGTTTATGAAGGAATGATCATTGGTTTACACAGTCGTGATAATGACCTGACAGTTAATGCCTGTAAGAACAAAAAATTGACAAATGTTAGAGCTTCCGGGTCTGATGACTCTATTAACCTGGCACCTGCTAAAAAATTCACCTTAGAGCAGGCCTTAGAGTTTATAGAAGATGATGAACTGGTAGAAATTACACCGGATGCTATTCGTCTGCGCAAAAAGATTTTAGATGAAAAAACAAGATTAAGAAATAACAAATAAAAACAGAAAAAAAGAATAAAAATAGAAAAATAATTGTAAAATGAATCCGACTGGAGTTACTTCTGGTCGGATTTTCTTTATTATTTTTTTGATTAGTGATTAAGCACCAATTCAAATTTTGACATTTAATTTTAAATATGATAATTTTATAGTTGGTAATAGTAATCAATCTTACAAAAATTTTAAGGGGATGGAACAGCAAATAACTGAAAGAAGGTGTTAATAATGAAAGCTATTGTTATTGATCAATATGGTGATAAAGACGAACTAAAAGAAAAAGAATTACCAAAACCAGAACCTGGAGCGGATGAGCTATTAATTGAAGTCCATGCAGCAGCCGTTAATCCTATCGACTGGAAGCTAAGATATGGTTATCTAAAAGAAAAATTACCTTTTGATTTCCCTATTGTTCTGGGGTGGGATGCAAGCGGAATAGTTAAAGAAACTGGCAAAGATGTATCTTCTTTTGAGAAAGGAGATCGAGTTTTTGTTAGACCTGAACTCACAAATCGGGGCACCTATGCTGAATATACGACTGCCAGGGAAGATCTGGTAGCCAGAATGCCGGATAACATTGATTTTAAAGAAGCAGCTGCAGTACCCCTTGCCGGGCTAACTGCTTATCAATGTCTGGCAGATGTTGGGAAACTAGTTTCAGGCAGCAAAGTATTGATTCACGCTGGTGCTGGTGGTGTTGGTAGTTTTGCTATTCAAATAGCCAAAAATCTGGGTGCTTATGTTGCAACTACAGGCAGCACCAAAAATGTAGAATTTTTAAAATCCCTGGGAGCTGATGAGGTCATTGATTATACAAAAGATGACTTTTCTGAGGTATTAGAGGATTATGACTTTGTTCTTGATTCTCTTGGAGGAGAAATACAGGAAAAAAGCTTCAATATTCTCAAACAGGGTGGAATGCTGGTTTCAATTGTTGAAGAACCTGATCAGGAAAAAGCCGACAAAATGGGTGTTACCGCTGAGCTGCACTGGCTAATACCTGATGGAGAAGAACTTGCTGCTCTGGCTGGAATGATGAAAAATGAAACTTTAAAACCTGTTGTAGGATCAGTTTTTCCTTTTTCAGAACAGGGGCTTAAAGATGCGCATGAGTTAAGTGAAACTCATCATGCCAGAGGAAAAATCATTATTGAAATTCGGACCTGACTTTAGTTGAAAATTTTCTTTGCCGGCTCTAGCAAGTTGAGAATAATAATTAAAAAAAGATTAAAATTAAGTTAAAATTTAGCTTTTTTAAATTTTAAAGCAGGAAAATTGCTTTTTAAATAGAAAGAATATATATAAGAGAAAGTATTCTGTTTTACTGAAATTTGTCAGTAAATGTTCTTGACAGGGCTTATTTTAGAATGATATACTGTTAATAGTAATAATTATTAATAATTGGAGGTATGCAAAAAATGGTAAAGAATGATCAAACAGCTCAAAATTTACGTTCTGCATATGCTGGAGAAAGTATGGCTTATCAGCGCTACATAGCCTGGGGCAGAAAAGCAAAAGAAGAAGGTTTCGAAAATGTAGCTTTACTTTTTAAAGCGATCGCGAATGCTGAACAGGTTCATGCTGGAAATCACTTTGAAGCACATGGAAATGTTGATGGTGGCTTTTTAGTTGCTGGTGGTGGAGAATTTGGTTATGGAACAACCTCCGAAAATCTTGTTGGAGCTATTGCGGGTGAAGAAGGCGAAATTGAGCAGATGTATCCTTCCTATAGTTTAGTTGCTAAAGATCAGGGAGAGTCTGATGCAGTGCGTTCATTCCATTATTCATTAGAGGCAGAGCAGATCCATGCTAAACTTTTCAGAAATGCTAAAGAACATGTTGATAATGGTGAAGACATTGAATTAGAATATGTTAGTATCTGTCAGGTTTGTGGCCACACAGTTGTTGATGATGTACCGGATAAATGTCCAGTTTGTGGAGAGCCTAAGTCTAAATTTAGAAAGTTTACCAAACAAATAGTTGCTGAGTAATTAATTTGGGTTTCTTAAATCACTTTCAGTTGAGAAAGTTGATTTGTTTAATTAAATAATCATCAAAACTATAAGGAGGAATTTTTAATGGGTTACTATGATCTTAAAAAGTTGGAAAACACTGGTGAAGACAAGACAGCCTTAGAGAAAAAACATGTTCCTTATATTCAATGTCCTGATAAAGTTCAAAAAGGCGAATATTTTGAAGTAACAGTTACTTTTGGTAAGGAAATTACTCATCCAATGGGACCAGATCACTATATTCAGTATTTTGATCTTTATGCTGATTATGCAAGTCTTGCAAGAGTTGACTTTACACCTGAAATGAAGGCGGAAGCTACCTTAACTCTTAAGCTAGAGGAATCCTGTGATTTAAATGTATATGCATTCTGTAATTTACATGATCACTGGGAAGGTTCCAAATCAATTGAAGTTGTAGAGTAAAAGCAAAATAAAATTTAAGTACTTAATCACCGCCCCCAGTGGGCGGTTTTTTCTATTTCTAAAGAAAATTTTAAAAAAAGATTTACAAAGCAGAGCTGATCTGTTATAATTAACCTAAACTAAAATTTAGATAAGTAAATAAATATTTAAAAATGGAGGTGCTGGCAATAGAAAACTTAACTGAAAGGGAAAAGGAAGTTCTGGGGCTAATCAAAAAAGATGCCACAGTCAGCAGAGAAGAGATAGCAGATCAGCTTGCTATTTCCGAATCGGCTGTAGGCACCTATATTCATCATTTGAGCAGTAAAGGCTATCTTCTGGGCCGGGGATATATAACTGCTCCCGAAAAAAAGGTAGTTGTTATTGGGGGGGCCAATCTTGATATCAAAGGTTACAGCCCCAATTATATCAGGGGAAGCTCCAGTCCGGGCTGGATAGAAGAAAGTTCTGGTGGAGTTGGGCGAAATATTGCAGAAGATCTGGCACTCTTGGGACAGGACGTGGTTCTCCTGACCACAATCAGCAGTGATCACTTTGGGCAAAAATTAAAAGACGAAACAAAAGATGTTGGGGTTGATATTTCACACTTCAAAATCACCTCAGCTCAGGATTATAAGACAGGAGTTTATCTTGCTCATCTTGATCAAAATGGAGATTTAATCGGAGCTGTAAATGATATGCGGATTTTAAAGGAAATTGACCGTAATTATCTGCAGGAAAAGAGAAAAATTATTGAAACTTCGGCTATGATAATTTTTGATACAAATTTAGAGCAGAGTACTATTGATTTTTTAGTTGAGCTGTGTTCAGAAAAAAAGATGATAAAAATTGCTGATGCGGTTTCAGTCGAAAAGGCGCTTAAATTAAAAGATAGGTTAGAATCTCTTGATTATCTAAGAGGGAATCTGGATGAAATCGAAGTAGCAATGAATATTGTTAAAATTGAAGAAACTGAGAAAGCTCAAAAACTAAAGCTAACTGATAGAATTGACCGGATTAAGAATTATTACGAAAAGAATGAATATCTACCGGAGCTTGTGATTAGTACTGGTAAAGATGGTGCCTATCATCTCAGCCATCAGGAGGGTAATGTTACATTAAAGCATTTTAAGGCAGTAGAAATTGACAGTGAAGAAATTGTCGAAACAACTGGTGCGGGAGATGCACTTACAGCAGGCCTGGCAGCAGGACTAATGAATAAATTTGCTGTGGCCGAAGCTATAGAACTGGGAATTAAAGCCTCTGCCCTGACGGTGAAATCCGAATTGACCTGTAATCCTGACCTGGCAGAGTTAAAATAAGCTACAGATAATGTCAATTAAAAAAATGGAGGTAATATAATGAAAAGTTTAGAAAACTATTTAGAAATCAAAGGTGAAGTAAGAGAGGCACTTAAAGCAGGTAGACCTGTTGTGGCCCTGGAGTCAACAATTATTGCTCATGGAATGCCTTATCCGCAGAATATAGAAACAGCTTTAGAAATTGAAGAGATTATTAGAGCCAATGGTGCGCTTCCCGCAACAATTGGAATTATAGATGGTAAAATTAAAATTGGTTTAACCAAAGAAGAGGTAGAATTTTTAGGAGAGTCGGACGAAATTGTAAAGGTCAGCCGTCGGGATCTACCGGTAGTATTGGCCGAAAAAAAACATGGTGCAACTACAGTTGCTGGAACAATGATTGCGGCCGAACTGGCTGGAATTAAGATTTTTGTGACCGGTGGGGTCGGAGGTGTACATCGGGGTGCTGAAGAGAGCTTTGATATTTCTGCTGACTTAGAGGAATTGAAAAAAACTTCCGTTGCTGTAATTGCAGCAGGAGCTAAATCAATACTTGATCTTGGTTTAACCCTGGAGAAATTGGAAACCTTTGGAGTGCCAGTTCTTGGCTATCAAACTAAAGAACTGCCGGCATTTTACAGCCGTCACAGCGGATTTGATTGTGATTACAAATTGGATAGCCCGGAACAGGCAGCAGATGTCTTAAAAGCAAAGTGGGAACTCGGATTAGACGGTGGAGTTTTAATTGCTAATCCAGTTCCAGAAGCAGATGAGATTGAATACTCAGTAATCAATGAAAAAATTGAACAGGCTTTAGCAGAAGCTGAAGATCAGGAAATTAGTGGTAAGGAATTGACTCCTTTTTTACTGGATAGAATTAAAGAAATTACAGATGGTCAGAGTTTAGTAACCAATATTGCCCTGGTTAGAAATAATGCGGTAGTTGGTGCAAAAATAGCAAAAGCTTTTTCCAGCTAATCTACATGCCGAGCACCACTTGATTTATGTCAATGATTGTCGAAAACCACCGTTAATCCGGTGGTTTTAATTAATTTAAGGACTTTATTGACAAAAGTCGACATAAATCGGGTGGTACACGGTAGGAGTAAGTAGTGCTAAATTTATAATTTGTAAATTTACTTAATTGATATAAAAAGTCTGTTGTGATAATATAAGTTAAAAGATAAAATGAGATTTATAATCAGGAAGTGAAAAAATGCGAAATTATATAATAAAAAGGTTACTGCTCTTGATTCCAATAATATTTATTGTAGCTGTAATTGCCTTTTTTATAACTAATTTAATGCCTGGTGATCCAGTTAGGGTTATTCTGGGTAATATGGCCACCGAGTCAGAAGTTGCCAGGTTGGAACAGAGTCTTGGTCTGGATCAGCCGCTAATTGTAAGGTTTTTTAAATGGCTGTCTAATATAATGAGAGGAAACTTTGGGGAGTCATTTTATCTGCATGCTCCAGTTTCAGAAGTGCTACTTCAGCGGATTCAGCCGACTTTTTTAATTGCTGTTCTGGCTGAAATTTTAGGAATCACTGGAGGTATGCTCCTGGGAATCCTGGCAGCAGCTAAACACAGAAAATTTTTAGATCAATTTTCAATAACTATTTCACTTTTTGGAATCTCTGTCCCCAGTTTCTGGCTGGCTTTAATTTTGATGTATCTTTTTTCAGTAAGGCTGGGTTGGTTTCCTGTTAGCGGTTATGAATCTTTTGCAGAAGCTGGATTGGGAACCTTTCGCTATATAATTTTACCGGCTGTAACCCTTGCGTTTATGCAGGCTGGTTTGATAGCGAGAATGACCAGAAGTGCAATGCTGGACACACTTAAACAGGATTATATTCGGACTGCAAAAAGTAAAGGGTTATCAACTAAAAGTATAGTTTTTAAACACGCACTTAAAAATTCTATGATGCCGGTGATTACAGTAATTGGTCACAACTTTGCAGTGCTGCTGGGTGGAACCTGGATTGTAGAAACTATTTTTGTAATTCCAGGGACAGGTTTTATGGCAATTAATGCAATTATGCGCCGCGATATACCTATAATTCAGGCTTCAATTATTTTTGTAGCGGTAATTTATGTAATCTTAAATTTATTTGTAGATTTAAGTTATGCCTTTTTAAACCCAAAAATTCGTTATAATTAAGGGGTAATAAAAATTGCTTTTTCTAAAAAAATATAACAAATATAAGCACCCATATATTACCACATCGATAATCATTTTAATTATTTTAATTTTTTTAAGTCTTTTTGCTCCGGTAATTACAGACTATAGTCCTGTCAGAAACCATCCCCGGGACAGACTTCAGCCACCTTCCAGGAAACATCTTCTGGGGACAGATCAATTTGGACGTGATGTTTTCACCAGGATTTTGTATGGTATTCGGGCTTCAATGCAGGTTGGTCTGGCAGTTGTAATATTAACTATGATTACTGGTGGAATTGTTGGGATTGCAGCTGGATTTTATCCCCGAATTGATAAAGTAGTTATGCGATTTCTGGATGCAATGATGGCTTTTCCTGGCATAATTATTGCAATTTCTCTGGCTGCTATTTGGGGGGCTGGTAAATTTAATATCATTCTGGCTTTGTCGTTTGCCTATTTTCCCAGGATGGCAAGAATTGTCCGCAGTTCAGTAATTTCGATTAAGGACCTGGACTATGTAGAATCTGCCCGGGCAGCAGGAGCTAGAGATTCAAGAATCATTTTAAAGCATATTCTAAAAAATTCGGCATCTCCAATCATGGTTCAGGCTACTTTTAATTTTGCTTTAGCTATTTTGGATGAGGCGGCACTCAGCTTTTTGGGGGTCGGTATTATGCCGCCCACTCCAAGTTTAGGAGCCATGGTAACAGATGCCAGATCATATATGGTAGTTGCACCCTGGATGATTTTAGCTCCAGGAATTATGATCATCCTTGCAGTTCTGTCTTTAAATTTATTGGGAGATGGACTGCGTGATCTGTTGGATCCGCATTTAAAAAATACAATCAAAAATTAAAGAGGTGGAAAAATGAGAAAAGAAATAAAAATTACTTCAGTTGTTTTGTTGGTATTAATGTTTTCACTATTATTAAGTGGCAGTGTGCTGGCTCAGGAAGAAGAACGTTATGGTGGGACTCTCAATGCTGCTCTGCAGATGTCGGTAGCTCACCTTGACAGTGACAATTCTACTGATTCAATGATTACAGCTATGATGAATCATGTCTATGAGGGACTTTTTGAATTTGATAAAAATTTAAAGGTGCATCCCTACCTGGCTAAAAGCTATCAGGTAAGTGAGGGTGGCCTGGTTTATGAAGTTAAGTTAAGAGAAAATGTAATGATGCATAATGGACAGACTATGAATGCAGATGATGTCATTGCTTCCTTTAGAAGATGGCTGGAGATTAATAATGGGGGTAAGCTGGTTGCTCCCCACTTTGATCAGGTAGAAAAAATTGATCAATATAATATTAGATTTACATTTAAAGATCCATATGCTCCATTTTTGAATATTCTGGCCTCACCTGTATCCAATCAAAAATTTGTGGTGAGAGCAGAAGAGGTGGTAAAAGAATTTGGGACTGATATTATTGAGCGTCATGTTGGTACTGGACCTTACAAATATGAAGAATGGGTACCAGATCAAAAACTTGTCTTAACCCGCTTTGAAGATTATACACCCAGTTCACGGGAAAGCTCATTTTTTGCGGGTGAGCGAATTCCATATTTAGATAAAATAGTGTTCAACTTTATTCCTGATGCTCAGGTTAGAGTTTCTGGAGTTCGAACAGGACAGTTCCAATTTGCAGAAGAGGTTCCACGAGAACAGTATCAGATCTTTAAGAGAAATGAGAATATAAAAAATGAAATTATTTATCCGGACCGGATGTCAATGTTGATTTTTAATAGTTCAGAAGCACCTTTTGACAATAAATATGCTCGCCGTGCGATTGCCTATGCACTTGATTTTGAGGAATTGGGATATGCAATGATTGGTGATACTCAGTTCTGGCGTCTGGAATCTGCTCTGCACGAAGAAGGAAATCCCTGGCATGTTCCTGATGCAGGCGAAGGTATTTACGGAGTTTACGATCCAGAAAAGGCAAAACAACTGCTTGAGCAGGCAGGTTACAATGGTCAGCCGCTTGTTATTTTAAGTGGTCAGGATAATCAGATGGAAAGACAGGGAGCAATTGCAATTCAGGATCAGTTAGAGAAGATTGGTATTGAGGTTGAGCTGCAGCTGTTTGATCGTCCGACTGTGGTAGAAAAAAGATCGAAGCCTGATGGATGGCATATGCACCTTTCTCCATTCATTAAAGTAGTTCCCGATCCTCAGATTCATCAGGGCTGGACAGGTACTAATAAATGGATTACCAACTGGGACAGTAAAGATTCCCGGCAGATGGATCAGATCTTTGCAGAAATGCTGAGAGAGGTTGATTATGAGCAGAGATACAAAATTGTAGAAAGAATGCAGGCTGAACTCTGGGATTCTGTTCCCTATTTCAACATTTTAGATTACAGCCGTCTTCATATCAGGAGAACAGAACTTAAAAACTTCAAATCAGGCTGGCAGCCATTTTTCTGGAACACCTATCTGGAGTAAAATTTTTGTACCGGGTACTTGTAAATTATTGGGAATAATTAAAATTGCATAAATAATAAAAGCAGCAGTCTTGAGGCTAGTTAAATTCCCCGGACTGCTGCTTTAATATTTTATTTAAAAAAATGGACTCGCAAACGGCAGCTGCACGCTATTCCGCTTTCGGTATTTTATAATCTATTCTGGTGAAGAAATTTCCGAGCAAAATAGAGCTGATAATGACAAGTGGAAGCGAAACCCCGATTCTGATTGCAGTAAACTTAACTCCAAGTATTGAAGCTTCCATAATGCTCATCGGGATCATGACCAGTGAGGCAGCGGTAACATAGGTAAAAATGGAAGAATAATTAGCTCCTTTATGATAGAGTGTATTTGCTACCGGGAAGGCAACAAAGGTTCCCCCCACAGTAGTGGCTGCCAGTAAAATAGCATAAATATATTTTTTGAAGCCAGAAGTATGGCCAAAGTTTTTTTCAATACTTTTTCTGCTGACCCAGACATCAAATAAACCGATCAGTATAAAAGCGGGTGGTAAAATCGAAATCATATCCCGGGCAAAAATCATAAAGTTAGAACCGATTCTAGATCCGAGATCAAAATTCAAAAAATAAGATCCGATTATAAAGGCTACAAAAACTGTAAATATAATATAATTCCACTTATTTGTCTTCTTTTTGTTTTTAGCCATTAGACTAACACCTCTCCGTATAAGACTCCTGTAACAACAGCGATTAAGGCCGAAATGATAAAGCCAGCAATATTACGCCAGATAGTTGCTTTAATTCCGAAATATTCTTTTTCAACTGGATAAGTTGCAACTCCAACAAGCATTAAAGTTGTAATAAAGGCAGCAACAACCATGTAATTAACTCCCCTGGAAACTAAAATTCCGGCCAGTGGATAGGCAATAAAACCGGGCATCATAGTTATGGACCCGATGATAAGCCCCATGATAAGGCCGACAAAGGGAGCCTGTCCTCCAAGATAGTTAATGATAAACTGATCCGAAATTAATAAAATAAATGATAAAATAATCAACAACTTAAGATAAGTTCCCAAAATTTTAGAAAATTTCTTCCAGCCAATCTTTAAGCCTTTAATAGTTTTTTCGCGATCTGCGAAAAATGAAATCAAGACTGCAATACCTGCAATGTAGTAAAGTGTGTACATTATTTCCCTCCTTGATTATACCCTTGTGGGGTATCTTTATATTTATCATATGTTTAAAACAGCAGAAAAAAAGTAAAACAGCTAACAATTTTGTAAATTATATTTAAAAAATACGATATTATTATCGGGATGACCCCTTAAGAGCTTGTTTAAACACCAGAAGTGTATTATAATTGGAGTTAGAATAGCAAATAGGGGGTAACAAAAAATGAAGAAAAAATTAAGTATCTTATTGATCATAACAGTAATGTTTTTTGCCTTTATGCCGGTCTTGACTTTGGCTCAGGATGAAGAAACAGCAGTAGAAGAAGAACAGGAAACAGTGGTTGAAGAGGGAACTGAGCAAATTTCTGAAGAATTAGAAGGAATTTTAGCAGCAGATTATCAAACTGTAGAAGAATTTCTGAGCGCTTTAGAAGAAAATGACCTGCTTTCGACTGTTGAAAAAATAACTTTAGAGAGAAATTTAAGCTCATATGAGGAAAATTTAAGTATGGAGAGCATAACTTCAGTTGTTGATAAAGTATTATCTGAAGAAATTGGTTTAGGGCAGAGCTTTGTGATTTTAAATAACCTGGAAGAAAGTGTAGCAAATGGTTATGATGAAGAAAAGACTTTAGCATTGATAAATAGTTATCAGAATCAGGAAAACTCAGGCCAGTTGGCTTTCCAGACCGCTCTGGAGCTGCGCAAGTTGAGCCGTGAAGATCTATCTGGGGAAAAAACAGATGCTTTTGCTGAGGAGCTTGCTGCTATTATTGAAGAAAACGGAGAAATCGAAACTTCTGAATTAAAACAGCTGGCAGCCGAATATAGAAAAGAAGCCAGAGAAGAAGAAAGAGAGCAGAGAAAAATTGCAAACGCTGGAAAGGGGAATTCGGCTTCCGAAAATGCTTTAGAAAATGGAAAACCCGATAATGCAGCAGATCAAGCTCAAAACAACGGAAATAATGGTAAGGGCAATTCCAATAACTCAAAAACAAAAGATAAGGGTAATGGCAGCTCTTCAGGAAAATCTTCAAATTCTAATGCAAATAATTAGATAAATTCAATCCCCACTTTAATCGGTGGGGAATTTTATTTTTAGAAAGATTTTATAAAAAATGATTGGAAAAAATTGGGTCGGTAAACGGTAGGTGCAGACAAAAAATCTTGCAAAATTGTGCTGAAAAATATATACTTGTGATAGTATTATTAATCTAAGCTGCAATATAAGAATATAAGGAGGAATTACGATGTCTGCAGAGAAAAAAGTTAAGTCAGAAGATGAATTGAGACTAAAACTGGACATTAATAATGTTTTTGCGGAAATGATTGGCCAGGAACATGGAATGACAGTAGAAGAATTAGAGGAAGCAAAGGATAAAGCAATGAAGGCACATCAGAATATTCTTGAGGCAGAAGCTGAAGGAAAGATGGGTTTTATGGAACTTCCATACAAGCAGAAGGAAGTTGTGGAAGAACTGAAGCAGACTGCTGAAGAGTTAAAGGACAAATTTGATAATTTTGTGGTTCTGGGAATTGGAGGTTCTGCACTGGGTAATATTGCAGTTCAGACTGCAATCAATCACCCCCACTATAATTTATTTGAAGAAGAACGGAATGGATATCCACGTCTTTTTGTCAGTGATAATGTTGATCCAGAAGGAGTTAAAGCTCTGCTGGATAAACTAGATCCCGAAAAGACTCTTTTTAATGTAATTTCTAAATCGGGAAGTACACCTGAGACAATGAGTCAGTTTCTGGTGGCCCGTAAATTTGTGGCCGATGCTGTAGGAGAAGAAAATGTCGGTGAGCATTTTATTGCTACCACAAGTAAAGATTCTGGATATTTAATTGAAATTGCTAAGCGTGAAGGAATGAAGAAATTCTTTATTCCGGATAATGTAGGAGGAAGATTCTCTGTTTTAACACCGGTAGGTCTTCTTTCAGCTGCAATGACAGGAGTAGATATTGATCAACTGCTTGAAGGAGCAGCTTATATGGATCAGATCTGCCGCAAAAGTGATTTCTGGGAAAATCCAGCTTTAGTTAATGGATTAATTCAGTATCTGGCCTACGAAAAAGGTAAGGTTATGTCTGTCATGATGCCTTATTCTGACCGCCTGCGTGATGTAGCGGACTGGTACAGACAGTTATGGGCAGAATCTTTAGGTAAGGAAGTTGATCTGCAGGGTAATACGGTAAATGTAGGTCCAACTCCAATTAAAGCTTTAGGTGCCACTGATCAGCATTCACAGGCCCAGCTTTATATGGAAGGACCATTTGATAAAATTATTACCTTCCTTGAAGTAGAAAATTTTGCGGAAGAGCTTGAGATTCCTGCAGCTTATGAGGATTTAAATGGCCTTGGCTATTTAGGAGGACACAGCTTCGCAGAGTTAATTAATACCGAAAAGTGGGCGACAGAACTTGCTCTAAATAAGAGAGAGAGAATGAACCAGACTGTTAAGGTACCGGAAGTTAATGAATTTACTTTAGGACAGTTATTCTACTTCTTTGAATTCCAGACAGCTGTGACCGGTGAATTACTAAATATTAATACCTTTAATCAGCCTGGAGTTGAACTCGGTAAAAATTATACCTATGGAATTTTTGGCCGTGATGGTTATCAGGAGAAAAAGGAAGAATTTGAGAATGCTGTCGATCATAAAGATGATTTGATTCTCTAATTGAAATAGATAATTAGTTGTAAAGAAATTATTTTGAATGGATGGCAGTTTGTTTTCATCTATTTTTAATAATTATTTGTTATAATTATAATAAGTAGAGAAGTTTATCCACCCGGAGTAATTTTGGGTGGATAACTTTGCTTATTCTAATTTAATTAAGGCCGGAGGAATTACTATGAGTAGTCAAAAATCGGAAGAGAAAAAACTGCATAAAGAAAAGTTGTTCAAAGATATTGTACCCCGTTCGCGGGTCCAGCTTGATATTGTAAAAAGAGTAAGAAAAGCAATAGAAAATTTACCAGCAGAACTCCCTGCCAAGATAATTTCTTATCAGGATGTTATTAGAGAAAATGGGGAATATTATCTGCTCTATCGGGGTAGTGAAAATTTACAGCCGCTGGCAGAGTATTTAAATAAAAATTCAGCTAATTCTCAAAAAATCATCAAAGAATTTAAAGAAACATTGGAGCTGCTGAAAGATGTTGAACTGATAAGCAAACTCTTTCCAGTCGGTATCAATGCAGCCAACTTCTGGATCGATGATCAGCAAAATGTTTATTTGATGCCCGAAGAAATGCTGCGCAGCAAGAGAAATTATAAGGAGTTTGAGCTGGAAATTCCGGCAGCAGAATATTTTATGCCGCCTGAGGTAATTGCAGGAGAGGAATGGCAGCTTAAATCATATATTTTTAACACTGCAGCGGTTTTTTATTATTTCCTGAGTGGAGAAACGATTTTTAGTGATCAGGATAATGCAAAAGTTTTAAACAAAATCCAGAACGAAAAAATTCTGAACATTAAAGCTTTAGTTCCGGAGTTAAGTGACAGTTTAAATGGGCTGATCATGAAAATGCTGGCTAAAGAGCAGTCAGAACGTCCGGATTTGAATTTTGCTGTGGGAGAGCTTAAAGAAAACACAGGCGAAAATGATTTTAAGTTGGATTCTTTTTTAGAACGGGAGAGTATTATTGACAGCAAAATAATTAAAAAGAAAAGGCGAAATGAAAATGTTAAGCTGTTTTTTCGACAGAGTTGGAAGGTTATCCTCTTTTTTGCTATTATAGGTGGAGGATTTATCTGGGGTCTGAGTTCGGGTTCACCGACTACTATTACACCTGACCACACAGCGAGGGAAGTTGTCAACTATTTTTATGAAGGAATTGCAACCAAAAATATTAATCTGGCAAATGAAGCTGTAACCTTTGACCTGGGTGAGATGGAAAGGATGATTTCTGAAACTCATGTTATAGAAAAAATGCAGCAGGCCTATGGTGGTGGTCTAGAGCAGGGGGAAGAAATTAACAAGGTCTACAGTCTGGAAAAGCTTAAAATTGAGGAAATTTCTGTCTCAGATGATAAATATAGATTTAGAGCTACCTATGAGTTTAACTATAGATCTCGGGAAAGTCAATACAGTAATCAGATTGTGGATCAACTTGTAGTGGAAAAGGTTGAGGGAGTCTGGAGAATTACAGCAATTGAAGGTGATTTTAAGAAAATGATTAACGGAGAATATCCCTGGAGGGAAGAATAATGGATAAAAATATTATTGCAGAAAATGATTATACTAAAATTAAAGATAATTTAGTTAGCTGGCTGCAGAACAGGGTTCAAGAGGCCGGCTTAAAGGGTGCAGTTGTTGGCTTGAGTGGAGGAATTGACTCTTCTGTTACCGCTCGACTTTTGCAGCTGGCATTTGGCGAGGAGGTACTGGCAGTAATTATGCCCTGTCACTCCAGTGCTCAGGATAGAGAAGATGCACTAAAGGTAGCTAATATATTTGGACTGCAGGTAGTAGAAAATGACTTAAGTGAAATTTATGACCATTTTTTAGCTAATTTAAAAGAAAGCGGAATTGAAGGTGGAAAACTGGCTGCAGCAAATATTAAACCCCGTCTGCGGATGACAGCTCTGTATTATTATGCTCAGGCCAAAAATTACCTGGTTGTTGGAACAGACAACCGAAGTGAATTGAAGATTGGCTATTTTACCAAACACGGTGATGGTGGAATAGATCTTGCACCACTGGGTTCTCTGGTCAAACATGAGGTTAAGGAACTGGCAAAGGTACTTGAAATCCCAGCTGAGATTATTGAGAAAAAACCTTCTGCCGGTCTCTGGGACGGACAGACAGACGAATCAGAGATGGGCTTTAGTTATCAGGAATTGGATCAATATATCCTGACAGGTGAGGCTGAACCTGAGGTTAAAGAAAAAATTGAAACTCTGGCCTCCAGAAACAGCCATAAAGTTGCACCAATTCCAATTCCAGCCAGAGACGAGATAGTCAAGTAGAGGTGGGTAGATATTAATGAAAAGTAAGAAGTTAATATTTTTTTTGCTTGTATTATTTGTTTTTGTGGTTTCAACTCCCTTACTGGCTCAGAATTTTCCGATTAAGTATACTGATGACCTGGGCAGAGAGATTACAATTGAAAAAGAGGTCGAAAGGATTATTTCTCTGGCCCCGGGAATAACCGAAGCAATTTATGCTCTGGGGCTGGAGGATAAACTGCTGGCAGTAAGTTCGGCCTGTGATTATCCAGAAGAGGCACTGGCTAAAGAAGATGTGGGGAGAATCGATGAACCCAATTTAGAAAAGATAGTTGCTCTGGAGCCAGACCTTGTGCTTGCGGCCTCGATAACTAAAGTTGAGAGCCTGGACAGGTTAACCGAATTAGGAATTAAAAATATTGGTTTTAATCCTGCCTCAATTAATGATACAATAGATATGATTGAAGATATTGCATATTTAAGTTCTGCCAGCAGACAGGGAAATGAATTAACTTCACAAATGCAGGCAGAATATAAGCGGCTTAAAAAGTTAGTTGAGCAGAAACTGGAAAATAAGGAGCGAAAAAAAGTTTTTTACGAAATTTGGTCAGATCCTTTATATACAGCAGGTCAAGGGACTTTTATTGATAATTTGATTCAGGCTGCTGGTGGCTACAATATTGCGCGAGAAGCAGAGGGAAGCTGGCCAACTTACAGTCTGGAGAGTCTGATTGCTGCTGATCCGGAAGTATATATCAGCAGTGCACATAGTACTCCAGATGGTTTAACTCTGGCTGAGCTCCGCCAGCGAGAAATTTTTAGAGAAATTTCTGCTTTTAAAAATGACCGTTTATATTTAGTAAATCAGGATTTAGTCAACAGGCCTTCACCCAGAATTATTGAAGGTTATCAGGAATTTATCAAAGCTATTTTTCCAGAACTAAAAGAGGAGATCAATTAGTTTTGTTGAATAGCAGATAGTGGCAGGTAAAGTTTAGGCGTTTTCAAGCCTTTTTTAAAAGGACATAAGTAAGAAAATAAGACTAAGAGGTGATTTGATGAATTTATCAGATTTTACAATTGATGATTTTACAGAAATTGATGGTGGACAGTCAATCGGGAAGGTGGCTGTACTGCTTTCTATGGTTAATGACGAATATGACGGCAAGATTATTGATGCCTATAAAAATGAAGGCTATAAGGCAGTAATTACCAGAGCGGGAGGTAAAGGTTCTAAATTGAAAGATAAAGTTTTACGCAACTGTCTGGGAGCTGCAATCAAAGGTGATGTAATTACCGAATCCGTTCAGGATCAGCGTATTTTAACCCGCTGTGTGGAGAGAGCAATGATTGACTTTGATAAACCTCTTTCCGGAATCTCAGGTGCAGGAATTAAAATTGGGATCGTCAGTAAGGAGCCTCATTTAGCAGTAGCTCTTTATGGAAAACTTGGTATCCCTGGTTTAGATGTTGATCACGAAATCTCAGGAATGGGGATTCACTACTATGGACTCAGCAAAAGATAGTAACCAAATTGAGTTATTAAAAAGAGTATTTAAATATGTTTTACCATATAAAGGCAGGCTGGCAGGGGGAGTAATCTCCATGCTGGTTCATGCCTTTTTAACAGTTTTTTTCGTCAGGGTTTTTCAGGGACTTCTGGAAACAATTATCTCAGATATTAATATGGGCAGAGAAGGGATGGTTCAGCTGTCTCTGGTTGCAGGAATGATGATTGTAGTTTATTTTCTCAAAGGGGTTTCCTATTATGGGAAAACCTATCTCGTTTCTTATGTTTCCCAGAAGTCAATTAGAGATATCAGAGATGACCTTTATTCTCATCTCCACAATCTGTCGCTGAGTTTTTACAGTAAAAATAAAACTGGTGATATTTTATCAAGAGTGACCAATGATGTGCAGCAGTTGGAAAGTTCGATAATTAATACTACTGTAGGAACCATAGATAAAGTATTCACTCTGATTGGAGGAATAATTTATCTAATTTATTTAAACTATCGACTTACAATCTTTTTGATTATAATTTTACCATTCATCACCTATGTAATAACAAAATTTAATTATAAGTTAAAGAAGGTCAGCCGCAGGGTACAAATTAAGATTGCAGATGTTTCAGATGTACTGCAGGAGACACTTTCGGCGGTCAGGGTTGTTAAGTCATTTGGCCGAGAAGAATACGAGTTTGACCGTTTTAGCAATGAAAACCAGGCTAATTTTAGAGCCAAAATGAAAAAAACTCAATATGGAGCGATTTTAACTCCACTGGTCGAGTTTCTGGCCGCTATTTCCTTTACAGCTATTCTCTGGTATGGTGGTTATGAGGTAATGCAGGGCCGGATGACAGCCTCTGAGCTGATTGCCTTTTTCACTCTACTTTTAACTATCAGTGAGCCACTGAGGTCACTTACCAAATTAAGCAAAAGACTGCAGAACTTATTTGCTTCTGCTGAGCGAGTCTTTGAGATTATGGACACCGAAAGTGAGCTGCGGGAAGATGATGAGAACAAAATTGAATTAGAAGAGGTAGAGGGTGAGGTTGTTTATGATAATGTTACTTTTGCCTATAATAGAGATGAAGTAGTCCTGAAAGATATTAACTTAACTGCTAAACCGGGTGAGGTTGTGGCACTTGTTGGTCACAGTGGTGCCGGAAAAACAACAATGGTTGACTTGATCCCCCGCTTTTTTGACCCGATCGAGGGACGGATGCGGCTGGATGGTCATGATCTCAAAGATTTAAAAATAGACAGCCTGCGTGATTTTATTGGTATAGTACCCCAGGAGACAATTTTATTCAGCGGTACTTTAAGAAATAATATAGCTTATGGTGACTTAGATGCTGATGACGAAGCTATCCAGAAGGCAGCTCAGGCAGCCAATGCGCATGAGTTTATTATGAATTTTCCTGACGGCTATGATACAATGGTTGGAGAAAGAGGAGTTGGTCTCTCCGGTGGTCAGAAACAGCGGATTTCTATTGCCAGAGCGATTCTTAAAAATCCAAGGATTTTGATTTTAGATGAGGCTACTTCTTCGCTTGACTCGGAGTCTGAAGCTCTGGTTCAGGAAGCCTTAGAACATTTAATGGAAAATAGGACAACCTTTATTATTGCCCATCGACTTTCTACTATCAAAAATGCAGATAAGATTGTGGTCGTAGAACAGGGTGAGATTATGGAAATGGGAAGTCATCAGGAACTGCTTGCAAAACAGGGGAAATATGCTTCCCTGTATCAGGGTCAGTTTATTGAAGACCCCAATGCTTAATAAATAATGCTCAAACAAATAATAAGTAGTGCTCAAATAAAGAAGGAGGGAGACGATTGTCAGCAGGAAAAAAAGTTTTAAAAGATAAGATGATTCCTCCTTTTGCCTATAACCTGATTAAATTAACAAATCAGAGTTATCGGCTGGAAGTTGCAGGTTGGGAGCCGGTAAAGAAGGCCCTGGAAGCAGGGGATTCTCTGGTTTTTTCCAGCTGGCACGGTAAAAGCTGGGTTCCCGCCTATTTTTTAAGAGACCTGGGAATTTATGCGCTGACCAGTTTAAGCCGGGATGGTAGTTATATGACCGAGATTCTGCATAAACTGGGCTGGAAAACAGTTCGCGGCTCCAGCAGCAGAGGCGCAAGTCGTTCACTGCTGGCTCTCTATCGCAAGTTAAAAACAGGGGCCAGTACTGCCTTAACTCCGGATGGCCCAACCGGACCAATCTATCAGGTTAAACCGGGCATTATTTTTCTTCAGGAGAAGGCCGATTCTCTGCTGGTTCCAATGGGGGTAGATGCCCGCTGGAAAAAGAATTTTAACAGCTGGGATCAGTATCTGCTGCCGCTTCCTTTTAGTAAAACTGCTCTGGTTTTCGGTGAGCCCTTTTCTTTTGAGGCTGACCTGGAAATGGAAGCAAAACAGAAAATATTAAAAGAGAAAATGGAAGCAGTTAATTTAAGAGCAGCCGAAATAGTCAAAAAGTAATGGTGGTATTAATTATATGGATAAACTGCAGAGGTATTTAGAAAAAATAATAAGTGGTTCAAAAAAAGGAAAAGTGGCAGCTGTAATTCGCTTTATTTTATTTCTGCTTTCCCTTGTATATTCCCAGCTGGCCAAAATTAGGTCAGTCCTCTATCAAAATAATATTTTAAAGAAAAAAGAAGCCGGGGTACCGGTAATTAGTATTGGTAATATTACTACCGGGGGAACTGGGAAAACCCCTTTTACAGCTTTTTTGGCTGAAGAATTAAAATCAGAATATAAGATAGCTATTATCAGCCGCGGTTATGGGGCTTCGCGAGATGTAGAAGAACCATTTTTAATTAAGAATGATGATCAACTCTATGCCAATGCCGCAGAGGCCGGAGATGAACTTTTTATGCTGGCCCGCAGCAGTGATCAGCTAATTTTTATCCGATCTGCTAACAGATATCAGGGGACAAAACTTGCTGAAGAATGTGGAGCAGAGCTAATTTTGCTGGATGATGGATTTCAGCATTACCAATTAAAGCGGAATGTAGATATAGTCTTAATTGATGCCGAAGAACCCTTTTCTAATAATCGAGTGCTGCCAGCAGGTTTGTTAAGAGAACCTTTTACTGCTTTAAAAAGAGCCGATCTTTTTCTTTTAAACAGGAGTGAAAATGTTGATTTAAGCCGAATTAAGGAGCTGAAAAAATCTCTAAATACTCTCAACCCTTTCAATAAAGGTATTTTCAGGGCAGAAACCAGATTAGATAACTGTGTTTCTGTTGCTTCACAGGAAAAAGAATCTCTTGACTTTTTAAAGGAGAAAAAGGTTTTTGCTTTTTCCGGAATTGGAAGTCCGGAAGCTTTCAAAAAAAGTATAGAAACTGCCGGAGCAAAACTGGTAAGTTATAGAATCTTTAAAGATCATTATAATTATCAAAAAGAGGATTTATTGACTCTGCTTGATCAGTATTCTGCTTCCCAGGCTGATTTGATTTTGACTACAGAAAAGGATGCGGTTAAATTATTTGATTTTGCAGAGATGATTGGAGAACTGCCCTTTTATTATCTCAAGATTTCTCTGGCGATTGAGAAGAGGGAAGAATTGCTGGAGATTGTTAAAGACAGAATTAAAAATGAAAGAGCGAAATAAAGATTTGAGGTGGATTTTGAATGTCTAAACTTAAAACTGCTGCTGTAATTCCTGCCCGCTATGCTTCCAGCCGTTTTCCGGGTAAAGCTCTGGCAGAAATTATGGGTCAGCCAATGATTGTGCGGGTGCTGAAAGCAGCAGAAAAATGTAAGTTAATTGATGAGGTTTATGTAGCTACAGATGATGTGAGAATCAAAAGTCGGGTGGAAGAAGCTGGAGGCAGCGCAATTATGACTTCAGCCCAGCATCAGAGTGGAACTGATAGAATTGCTGAGGCTGCTGCTGAAATTGAAGCTGATTTAATTGTGAATATTCAGGGGGATGAACCTCTAATTAAAGCAGAGAGTATTGCCCGGGCTTTAAAACCTTTTGCCAAAGAAGCTGAGCTTAAAATGAGTACTTTAAAAAGAAAAATTACAGCTGAGGAAGCAAAAAATCCAGATCTGGTTAAGGTTATCACTGATCAAAATGACTATGCTTTATATTTTTCTCGCTCGCCAGTTCCCTATTATCGAAGTGCTGAACCAGAGGCTCAGAATTATTATCAGCATATTGGACTTTATGTTTACCGTAAAGACTTTCTGCTGCAGTATGCCGGGATGGAGCAGACTCCTTTAGAAAAGGCGGAGTCTTTAGAACAGCTGCGGGCCCTGGAGAATGGTTTTCAGATAAAGGTTCTGGAAACAGAGTCGAAGTTAATCGGGGTTGACCGCAGAGAAGATATTGAGCTGGTTGAAGCAGAGATTAAGGCCAGAAGATTTGATAGTTAATTTTGATTCAGTCAGATATTTGTTCTTTTTACTATTGATTAGCAAAAAACCTGGTTTAAGAGAAATTTAAATTTGAGATGGAGGTAAATAATGCAAAAAAAGGTCAAATTAAATGATGATATTATATTTGGTGATCAGGAAAGACCATTTGTACTTTTAGCAGGTCCCTGTGCAATTGAAGAAGAAGATAGAGTGCTGAGAATTGCAGAAGGAATCAAAAAGATTACAGAAAAGCTGGGAATTCCCTATGTTTTTAAGGCTTCTTTTGATAAGGCCAACCGTTCTTCTATAGAATCCTACCGGGGACCGGGACTGGAAGCGGGTTTAAGAATTTTAGAGAAGGTTAAAAAAGAATTTGACTTAGCTGTGATTTCGGATATTCATTTACCAGAGCAGGCAGCAGCAGCGGCTGAAGTTTTAGATATCATGCAGATTCCTGCCTTTTTGTCCAGACAGACAGATATGCTGACCGCAGCAGGTAAAACAGGCAGTATAATCAATGTTAAAAAGGGCCAGTTTCTGGCACCCTGGGATATTGATCAGGTTATAAATAAAATTGAGAGCACAAATAATGAGCGGATTCTGCTGACCGAAAGAGGAGTTTCTTTTGGTTATAATAATTTAGTGGTAGATATGCGTTCACTGCCCCGGATGCGCAAAACTGGTTATCCGGTTGTTTTTGATGCCACTCACGCTGTCCAGCTTCCCGGAGGCGCTGGAGATAAATCAGGTGGAGAAAAAGAATATGTCCCTTATTTAATGAGGGCTGCACTGGCGGCCGGGATTGATTCTTTATTTATGGAAGTTCACGATAATCCCGCTGTTGCTAAAAGTGATGGTGCCAATATGATTCCCTTAGAACAGCTGGAAGGAATTTTAAAGCAGGGTCTGGCAATTGATTCAGCGATGAAAAACTGTGAGGAAATAAATTATTAAATACGGGTGAATAAAATGACAAAAACCAGTAGAGATGATAAATTAAGAAAAGGAATTGAAGAAGCAAAAAATGCCCTGCAGATAGAGGCAGAGGCAGTCTTAAAATTAAAAGAAGAATTGGACGGCAGCTTTAAACGGGCAATGGAACTGATTATTGATGCAAAAGGGAGAGTCGTTTTCACTGGAGTTGGCAAAACAGGACTGGTGGCCAAAAAGCTGGCTGCAACATTTTCCAGCACGGGTACTTCAGCCTTTTTTGTCCATGCAGGAGAAGGCTTACACGGTGATCTGGGGATGATTCGAGAAGGTGATGTAGTAATTGCTGTTTCCAATAGTGGGGAAACAGATGAGGTGATTTCCTTAATCCCTTCTTTGAGGAGAATTGGGGTAACTCTAATTGCTCTGACAGGTAATGGTGATTCAACCCTGGCTGAACATGCCGATTTAATTTTGAAGGCAGATGTAATTACAGAGGCCTGTCCTCATAACCTGGCACCTACTGCCAGTACAACTGCTGCTATTGCACTGGGAGATGCCCTGGCAATTGCACTCTCAACTTACCATGGTTTTACCCCCGAAGATTTTGCGCTTTATCATCCTGGAGGTTCTCTGGGGAGAAAACTGCTGACCAAAGTTAGAGATGTAATTAAAATCAGAGAGCAGAACCCGGTGGTAAAGATTGAGACTTCAGTCAGGGAAGCCTTATTTAAAATGACCAAAAGCCGGATGGGTTCAACCTCTATTGTTGATCAGGAAGGTAAGCTGAAGGGAATAATCACTGATGGTGATATCCGCCGACTTTTAGAAAAATCATCAGATTTTATTGATCGTCCGGTTAAAGACTACATGACTGTCGATCCAATTTCTATTGCACCGGACAGACTGGCAGCAGAGGCCTTACAGATTATGGAGGCCAAAGAAATTAATGATTTACCTGTTGTAGAAGATCAGAAGCCGGTAGCTATGCTCAATTTCCAGGACTTATTGCGCGCAAAAGTTTTTTAGAAATAAATTTTATTTTGAAATTATGAAAGTTAAAAGAGGTTAAAAATGAAGGATAAACTCAGTATTTTTTTATATAATATTTTCAGATTTGTTTTAAAAAAACTTCCTGATCAGGCCGGTCGTTATTTAGGAAAGTTAATTGCTTTTTTAGCTTATTTTATTACACCGGAGCGGCGGGAACATTCTCGTTTAAATTTAAAGAGAGCTTTAAATACAAATGATCAAGAAGCGAAAAGATTAATAAAAAAAGTTTATAGAAATCTGGGATACGATTTTACTGAATTTTTAATGGAAGATAAATTTACAGAGAACGATATAGATGAAATGGTTAATTTTGAGGGTTTAGAATATCTTGAACAGGCTTTAAAAGAAGAAAGAGGAGTTATTATATACACAGCCCACCTTGGTAACTGGGAGCTGATGGGAGCTGTTTTAGCACTTAAAGGGTATAGAGTTCATTCAATTGCTCAGGAACAAAACAATTCTCTTTTTGATGAGAAGATAAATGCAATCAGAAGTAATGTTGGTGTGGGAATTATTCCAAAAGGTCTTTCAATTAGAAAGGCATTTAAAGTTTTAAAAGCTAATGAAATTTTAGCTATTTTAGGAGATCAGCATGCGAGAAAGGATGGCTGGGAACTTAACTTTTTTGATCGGCCTGCTTTGACATTTCCTGGTGCTGTAAAATTTGCTCAGAGAACCGGTGCTCTAATTGTTCCAGCTTTTTTTCACCGTCAGGATTGGCTAAAACATAAACTTAAATGTTATCCACCCCGGAGAATTGATAAAGATGCTCCGGAAACAGAACTGAAAGCAGAACTGCAGTCTCTGCTTGAACTGACCGAAGAAGAAATCAAAAAAGAGCCTGCTGATTGGATGTGGCTTCACAAACGCTGGAAGACATACAGTTAAATTTTGAGGAATAAATTTTTTAGTATTCTGGAGGGGGAGAAATATGTATTTTGTTTATAATTCATTATTGTCTATTTTGACAGTTTTTTTACTTCCCTATTATTTTTTTAAGAGCAAAAAGAGTGGAGAAAAACTTAATTTAAGAGAGCGTTTTGCTTTTTATGATCAAAATTTAGACCTTTTATTTCCAGCACCACGGGTGATCTGGATTCAGGCTGCTTCTGCAGGAGAAACTCTTGCAGCTCAAAAATTAACGGCTGAGATTAGGGAAAAGCATCCGGAAGCAAGGATCATTTTTTCTACAATGACTGCCAGCGGTAAGAATCTGGCTAAAAAGAAAATTAAGGGTGCTGACTTAATTATTTATCTACCCTTTGATTTAAACTGGGTTGTTAAAAAGTCAGTTAAGATTTTTCAGCCGGATCTATTTATTATGATTGAGACTGAACTCTGGCCCAATTTAATCAGGGCCCTGGATAAACAGGGTGCACAGATTATGCTGGCCAGCGGCCGAATCAGTGATGATTCTTTTGGACAGTATAAATATCTGGGTTCACTTTTGGAAGATATGTTAGAGCGAGTTGATATATTTAGTATGCAGCATCAGGAAGCGGCGGAGAAAATCAAAGAACTTGGAGCAGCAGAAGATCATGTCTGTATCAATGGAAATTTAAAATATGATATTGATTTGAACCTACCAACCAAAGAAGAATATTTTCAAAAACGAAAACTTTTCCAAATCAAGGATCAGACAAAAGTACTGGTTGCCGGAAGTACTCATCAGGGTGAAGAAGAGATGATTATAGACCTTTACCAGCAGCTTAAACCAGATTTTGAGAAGCTGAAGGTTTTACTTGCTCCCCGCTATGTTGAACGCAGGGAAGACCTTTTAGATCTCTGTCGGGAAAAGGGAACTGCAGCGGTGCTCTATTCGGAACTTAAAAGAAATGAGATTCAGCTGGCAGAGGATACAGATGTAATTATTATTGACACTATGGGGGAGCTGGCTCAACTTTATTTTTATGCTGATTTAGTTTTCATTGGCGGTTCTCTAATTGATCGTGGCGGTCATAATGTAATTGAGGCTGCTGCCAGAGCAAAAGTTGTGTTATTTGGTCAGAGTATGTATAATTTTAAAGAGGAAAGAGATTTTCTTTTAGAAAATGAAGTAGCCTTTGAAATAGAAAATGCTGATGATTTTTTTGAAAAATGCTATCAGCTGCTGGCTAACGATCAATATCGAAAGCAGAGAGCAGAAAAAGCTGCGGAATTAATTGATCAAAATCGTGGTTCAGTTAGAAAACAGCTGCAGCTTGTTGATGTGCTGTTAAAGCAGGGAGAAGATTATAATGGTGGATAATGATGTGGAGAAAATATTAATTGTAAGATTGAGTGCTATTGGGGATGTAATTCATTCTTTACCTACTGCTTATGCTTTACGTCAGAAATATCCAGATGCTCAGATTGACTGGCTTGTTGAAGAGCAGTCTTATCCCCTGGTTGATTTGAATCCGTATTTAGATAATGTAATTATTCTACCTCGTGATCGCTGGAAAGAATTAATAAAAAAAGATGTTATCAAAGGTCTTAGGTCATTTTTTTCATTTTTTAAAGATTTGAGAGCTGAAAATTATGATATTGGTTTAGATTTGCAGGGTCTTTTTAAGAGCTCTATAAGTTCCTTTTTGGTTAATCCTGATTTGCGTATGGGACCGGCTGACGGAAGAGAGTTGAGCACTTTATTTTATCAGGCAAAAATAGATGTTCCAGAAAACAAAGTTCATAGAATAAAGAAATATCTTCATTTTGCTGGAGCTCTTGCTGCTGAGATGAATAAAATAAATTATGGACTTAAAATGACTCCGATTATTAAAAGTAGAGTAAGCCGGCTCTTTGAAGAACATAAAATTGTTACTAATAAAAAAAATATTATCATCAACCCCTTTACAAATTGGGAGTCTAAAAATTGGTTTTTGGAACGTTATTTTAGTCTGGCCAATGAACTTATTAAAAACGGTTATTATGTTATATTTACTGGAAGCAGAGATGATAAAGAAGCTATTGATAATTTTATTGCTATTAATGAAGAGAGTTATAGCAATCTAGCTGGAAAAACTGATCTGCAGGAATTAGCAGAGGTCTATAATCGGGCAGATTTATATATTGGTGGGGATACCGGGCCTACTCATCTTGCAGCAGCAGTAGGGACACCTGTAGTAGCTTTAATGGGACCTACTGACCCAGAAACCAATGGTCCCTTTGGTGAGGGGCATACTGTGATTCAGGATAATAGTTTAGAATGTATTCGCTGCTGGGACAGGCACTGCAGCCGGAAGATGCAGTGTATGAAGTCGATAAGTGTTGAACAGGTGCTCAGGATAGCTAAAAAGAAATTAAATGATTAGCCTAAAACATTCAGTTAATATGAAAATCATTTAATTTCTTTTAACATTAATTTAACCTGTTCAATTCTTATCTCAAAGTTGGATGGTCTATTTTATATGGGGAATGGTTATTATGAAAACTATCAAAAGAATAATAGTGGTTGATCTTTTATATCTGGGAGATTTGTTATTTGCGCATCCATTTTTTGCAGGTTTAAGGGAGCTTTTTCCTGAGGCCAGGATTGATCTGGCGGCAAATAGTAATTTCGCAGAAATTATGAGAGCTAATCTCAATTTAGATCATGTTTACAGCTATAATAAAGATTGGACTCCTGCCCGATCTTATAAGTTTGCTAAAAAGCTGAAAATGAATAATTATCAACTGGGAATTAATATTCAGGGAAACTGGAGAACTGCTCTGCTTTTAAAACTAATTTCGGCTGATAAAAGTATAGGTTATGGAGGTAAGGGCAGAGGATTATTTTTAGATGAGGAAGTTGAAAAAGATATATCTTCTCATATGATAGAATTTTACCTTGAATTTTTAAATCAAATGCAGCAGAGTCGACTGCTGAAAAATTATTTTAAAGATAAGAAAAAAGATTTCAGTTTTGAAGAAGATGCTTTTCCAGTTTTAAGTGTTGGTCAAGCTTATCAGCAGAGTGCAGAAAGAAAGCTGAAGAAAATTGGACTAAAAGATGAGTTTGTTGTTTTAAATACAGGTGGCAGCTGGAAAACAAAACGCTGGCCGGAAGAATATTTTGCAGAAGTTGCCAATCAGCTGATGGAGAGAGGATATAAAATTCTTTTTGTCGGCGGCCCCTCTGATACTGAAAGAGTAAGTTATATTTTAAATAAAATTGGGAATAAAAAGATGCTCTATAATCTAAGCGGTAAAACTTCTTTATTAGAGCTAGCTGCTGTTTTAAAAAAAGCCAGGTTAGTAATTAGTGGTGATACAGGACCGGTTCATGTGGCTGCTGCAGTTGGAACTAATACAGCCGCTATATTTGGACCTTCTGATGAAAAAAAGTATGCTCCCAGAGGAAGCGGCAAAAATATTGTGATTAAAAATGCCGGCCTGGAATGTCGTCCCTGTGGTGAGCACGAATGTCCTCTTGAGCATTTTAAGTGCATGCGGGAGCTGAGCCCTGAGATAATGGTCGAAAGAATTGAAAATGGGGGAATGATATGATGAAAAACCTTACAGCTTTAGTATTAACTTATAATGAGGAGGATAATATAGCTGACTGCCTGGACAGCATTAACTGGATCGAAAGGGTTGTTGTAATTGATTCTTATAGTGATGATCGAACAGAGAAAATTTGTCAGCAGTATGATAAAGTAGATTTTTATGAAAATGAATTTAACGATTTTGCCTCTCAAAGAAATTTTGGACTGGATAAAATTGAAACAGAATGGGTCTTTGTTATTGATGCTGATGAAAGAGTAACTGAGGAATTAAGAGATGAAATAAAAGATGTTTTAAATAAGCCTGAGGTAGAAGGTTATGAAATTTCCCGCAAAAATTATTTTTTAGGTAAATGGATTAAATACTGCGGCTGGTATCCTGATTATACTTTAAGATTATTTAGGAGCAAATATAAATACAAGGGTTTAGTACACGAGTCACCTCAAATAAATGGAAGAATTGATAGGTTAAAAAATGACTTTATTCATTATACATATAAAGATTTGGAAAGTTATGTATCTAAAATGAATCAATATACTACTCTTGATGCTGAGAAGAAATATAGTGCTGGCAAAACAGTTGGAATCAGTTATATTTTAAGTAGACCTTTTCTAGAATTTGTTAAAAAGTATATATTAAAAAGAGGATTTTTGCTTGGAAGCCAGGGTTTGATTTTATCTATTTTATCAGCATATTATCAATTTCTTAAAAGTGTTAAACTATGGGAACTAAATAAATTTGGAGATGGGAATTTATGAAAAGTATAGTATTTTTAAATACCTGTCCTGTTTGGGGTGGTGGCGAAAAATGGACTTTTACAACTGCTAAAATTTTAAATGAAGATCCAGAATTTAATGTTTATATTGCTACAGGAAGTGATACTGAATTATTTAAGAGAGCAGAAAAAGCAGGAATTAAAACTAAAGAAGTTAAAGTTAAAAGCGGAATAACAGTTTTAAACTTGTTTAAAGTTTTCAGATTTAAAAATTTTTTGAAAGAAAAAGATATTGATATATTGTTTTTGAATATGTCCCAGGATTTGAAATTTGGTGGGATTACCGGTAAATTAGCTAGTTTGGATAGAATAATTTATAGGCGTGGTAGTGCAATCCCGATTAAAGATAGATTTTATAATAAATATTTGTTAACTAAGTGTGTGACAGATATTATTGCTAATTCTAAAGCTACTAAAGAAACAATATTAAGGAACACATCACATTGGTTAAATGAAGATAAAATTGAGTTAATTTATAATGGGATTGATTTGGCTAAGATTGATAAGGCATTAGAAAACCCGGTTGATATAGGACAGGAATTTGGAATTGCTGATAATAAGATGATTATAGGAAATATTGGGCGCCTCAGTTATCAAAAAGGGCATGAATTTTTAATTGAAGCTGTAGAATTATTAAAGCAAGAAAGAAATGACTTTGTTGTTTTAATAATTGGTGATGGAGAAAGAGAAGAAGAATTAAAGAATTTAGTTAGTGCGAAAGAATTAGATGATTATATAATTTTTACTGGTTTTAGAGATGATGTTTATAATATTTTACCAGGTCTTGATTTTTTAGTACATACTGCAAGATGGGAAGGTTTTGGTTTTGTAATTGCAGAAGCAATGGCAGCAGGGATACCTGTTGTTAGTACTGATGTTAGTAATATCTCGGAGATAGTTGTTGATGGTGAAAGTGGTTATTTAGCTGAAGCTAGGAATGTTGAAGATATAGCTTTTAATGTATTGAAAATGATAGATCATAAAAATAAAGATTATTTTGGAAAAAACGGAAGGAAAATTATAGAAAATAATTACAAAATTAGTATTATGATGGATAAATTTAAAAAAATTATTTAGCATTAAAATTAAGGAGGGAAATTATTGTCAATTAATAAAGATAAAGTGATAGATAAATTAGATTTATTATTGAAAGGACTTTTATATTTACTTATATTTACCCTTCCGATTTCAATAGGAGGATTTAATACGGTTATTGCTTTACTTTTTTTATTATCATTAATTCGAATATTAATAAAAAAAGATTTTAATTTACTAAAAAATAATTTAGATAAAGGAATAATTATTTTTTCATTTGTTATATTAATATCTTTAATACCAGCTTATGATAAATATAGAGTGCTTGATTCTTTTATAAGTCCTTATTTGAAATATGTAATTTTATATTTTTTAATTAACAATATTCTTAAAACAAAAAAAGATATTATTAATTCATTAATCATTTACATTATATCTAATCTAATAAGTGCTGGTTATGTAACATATTTATATTTTTTTGTTGGAATGAATCGGCCGAGTGCTTTTACACATAACCCAAATCGTCTAGGCGGAATGATGGTTATGTTTATAATATTTAGTTATACAGGCCTTTTATTTGCTAAAAATTTAAAAATTAAAGGACTTTCATTTTTTTCAGGTTTATTAGGCTTTTTTGCTCTTTTTTCTACTCAATCAAGAGGGGCTTTATTGTCATTGATAGTGGGTTTGTTTGTTGTCTCAATTTTAAAAAATAAAAAAGCTATAATGTATTTTATTCTTGTTATAATTTTGGTTGTTTTTGCTCTACCAAACAATTTTTTATCTAGATTAAAAGATTTAGCAAATTTTGAAAGTAATAATGTAAAACAACGATGGTTAATGTATACATATGGACTAAAAATATTCGCAGATAATTTTTTATTAGGTATTGGATTTAATAATATTGCTGTAGTTTATGATTTTTATGACTTACCACAATTAATTGACAGATATAGAAATTTTCACAATATATATATCAATATTGCTGTAGAGTTAGGAATTGCAGGGTTATTAGCTTTTTTTAATTTGATTTATTATAATCTCAAGTATATAGCTATTAGATTAAAAAAGAAAAAAGATCTTTATACTGTTTCATTTTCTGGAATATTTGCTGCTACTGCTTTTCATAATATGGTAGATTTAACTTTGCATGGTTCAGAAATAGGTTTAACATTTGTCTTCTTTATTTCTATATTTATTTTTTTATTTAACAATGATATAGTTATTGATTTATAAAGGATGGTGATTAGATGAATAACTTATGTAAAAAGGTAAAGGTTTATATAATACATGTGAAAGGTAATAATGAAAGAAAAAAATATATTGAGAAACAATTAAAAAAAATTGACTTTGAATATGAATATATTTTAGAAGGAAATGTGGAAGACTTAAATAAGGAGCTATTAAACAAATATTTTGTCGGAGAAATGAATAAAATACAACCTAAAACTTCATGTGCGATAAAGCATCTGAAAGCTTATCAAAGAATTATAGAGGATAATATTTCTTATGGTTTAATACTGGAAGATGACATAAAATTATTTGATAATTTTAATAATCTATTTAAAAGCAGCATTAATGAAGTCAAAAATAAAAGATTATCAAATATTCTTATCTCATATGAAGACTCGAATTTGAGATATGTAAAAAGAAGTGAGAAAGAAAAAAATAAGTTATTATATTCAAAAGAAAAAGGTCGTCTGGCAGGGGCATATGCTATTGATAAATTAGCTGCAAAGAATATGATTAATTACATTAAAAAAAACAAATATGACAAACCTATTGATTGGTTTCATATTGATTGTTCTAAAGAAAATATAATTAATATTTACTGGATTGATCCACCAATAGCAAGACAGGGAAGTTTAAGCGGCGATTTTTCAAGTATGCTAACAGAAAAAAGGACTAATAATCTTAGACGCAAAATTGATTTTAATTTACAGAGAATTTACAAAAAAATATTATATTTTTTAAGATAGAATTTTTCCTTAAATTGCAATGTTAAATTGAACTAATTTCAAACTGTAATAATTTTAATTGTATAGAATTTGTTTTAGTTGATCTTCAAAAGCTTCATTTGGAGTTAAATATCCCAATATTTTTCTTGGTAAAGTATTGCACCAATTTTGAACTCTGGCAATAGCTTTAATTGAGAATTCATTTATGCTTCTACCTTTAGGTATAAATCTTCTTATCAAGCATTGTGACGCTCATTTGTGCCTCTTTCCCAGGATGAATATGGATGGGTATAATAAACTCTCGTATCAACTACTTCTTCTATTCTTGCTAGCTCTGAGAACTCAGAACCATTGTCACTTGTAATGCTTTTAAAAACTGTAGAAAATAGGTTTCCAGTTTCTTTGATCAGAGTTGTCATAGCTTCCTGAACAGAATAAGAACTCTTGTCAGCAATCTTACAAATAATTTGTGAGCGAGTAGTACGTTCTGTCATAGTAAGTAATGCTGCCTGCTCTTTAGTCTTTTTGCCAATAACAGTATCAATTTCCCAGTGGCCAAATTCACTGCGGTTATTAATACTTTCAGGACGTTCTTCAATGCTGGTACCTAACTTCTTTTTGTTGTTTCTAATTCGTCTTGATTTTGAAGCACGTTTCAATTTAAGTGGCAGATCAATATTTTTAATCTCAAGTAGACCCGCATCTATATAGTTATAGAGAGTTTTAGTACAAATCATCTCTGAATTCGGAAATTTATTATGCAGTTTAGCTGAACCACAAATAGAATCAATTGAATGATCTGAGTTGTAGAATTCATCTATCACATGTTCTATGAAATTGTAACATTCTAAGAGTTTAAACTTAGGCCCACAATTTTTACGATTATTCTCATAAACTCTTTGACCAGTGTCTGGAAAGTAGATTTCAACAGTTTTATTAGCCTTGATTTGAGAAACAGTACCACGTTTCAATTCGTTTCTGACTGTATTAGAAGCTCTATTTAAGCGTTTAGAAATAGCAGAAGCTGACATTCCTTTTGAATGTAGTAATGCAATTTGACCATGCTCATAAGCATTTAGGTGTTTATTTTTTCGAGAATTTGGTGTATCATTTAAGTAGTCCATAGTGTGCACCCTCCTGTAATGTTTTTGTTTGTGGTAATTCAATTATATTACAGTTTGGGCCACTATGGGCATTTTTTATTAAATTTTTAATTAGTTCAAGTTCATTATACAATTAAGCTAATATTTCTAAAAAGATCATAAATGATTACAGCTCACTGAAGTGGAAAGATCGAGGAGAAAAGATACTTAATTCTATAGAAATAAATGGGGAGTAAAAAAATGAAAAATATATTATTTTTGAACACAGGTATTATCTGGGGAGGAGTTGAGGGTTGGCATTATAAAACTGCAAAAGAATTACTGAAACGAGGATATAATGTTAAAATACTAGCTGTAAAAAATACACCTTTCCATAAGAGATGTCAATCAGCTGGACTTGATGTTGACTTTATAAAAAAGATCACTAGCATTGCATAAAAATATTTAAGCATTGTCAAATTTAAGTTATTGAGAACATATACTATCTACAGAATATTCAGTCACTACCTTATCCTTTTTTAAGAAAAAGAGATAATGGAGTATTAAGAGATAGTCTTTATCCACATTTTACCATAATATATTTGCTCTTTTTACAGAATTACTGGATTGAATTCTGTTGAATATAAAAGCTCTGTTTCTCCTGCCATCACCTGCCTTTCTAGTAGCTGATAGATTTTTTCGTAATCTATCACTCTCCGACCTTTAGACGAGCGTGATGGTGGTCGATTTATCTTTCTGATAAAAGCTTTTAAACTCTCAAACTTACAGGCTCTAAAATATTTAAGCACCTTAAATAAACTCTTATCTGTATTGGCTTCTCTTTTTAAGAGAGTAAGTAATACAAAGCTGATTAAAGCAGTAAATATCTGTGATTTAACAGCATTCTCACTGTGTCCATAAAAGACTTTAACATGCAGATGCTGTTTGATCCACTTAAAGAAAATCTCTATCTGCCAGCGATCTCTGTAGTATCTGCTGATTAATGCTGCAGAATGTTCAAAGTCATTTGTAATTAATCTAATTGTACTGCCAGGGTTTTCTCTGTCAGGTATTTCTAAGATCCTTAAGATATTATCCATCTGTTTGTCCTGTTTTTTATCACCTAAAAGAACAATCGAATCTTTAACTTCCTGGCCATCAATAATTACAGTTTTAGATTTTAGAACTTTAATTTTAGCATTACTCTTAAGCCTTGATAAAAAGAGAATACCAGCATCACAGTAATTATCAAAGCCTTTATAGTCAACATAAGCTCTATCAAAGACATGGAGAGTATTTTTATCCTGAACAATGAGATTATCCATCTTGGTTTTATCTGCACCCTTAGCTGGAGTAATCTCAACTTTATCAGGCATAATTTCTCCATCATAAATAATGCGGGTATGTATTTTAATTCCTGCTTTTGTTGATCTAAAATCAGCCCAGGGATAATTACTTAAAGCCATAGAGACAGTTGATGCATCAATGATGTTTAGCTGGCCAAGATTATTTCTGTAGAAATTAGAACCTCTTTTTGCCAGAGCTTCAAGTTTAATCTGATTAAATATTTCTTCAAAGATCACTGGTGGAATATCTCTTAATTTTCTTGAAAGCTGAGAGGCACTTATAGAGTCCAGGCCAATTTCTTTTTTAAGATCAGACCTATTGCTGACATCAATGCTTAAACTGTCAAGAGAGCTAACAGATTCAAGCTGACCATAGAGTAAAATTAAGAATAATCTTTTTGTTGTAAGTTTTTTAGTATATTTATCCAGTTCAAGTTCAGTAACAATTTTTGAGAATAAATTAAAATTTATTGAAACAAGTAGTTGATTAAATGTGGTTTCTGTGATATCTTTGTCCATAGTATATGCTCCTTATTTTTTGGGATTTGGACAAAGACTATCCTAATCCCAATTATAAGGAGTTTTTCTAATTTAAGCAAGTATTTTCGCTAAAAATCGAACTTGACTTTTCTTAAATATTTTTATGCAATGCTAGTGAAAAAAGATAAATAGTGGTACTTTTTTAAATCCAATAAAAATATTCAAACTAAGTAGATATTTAAAAAAAGAAAAAATAGATGTAATGTTTTTTTGTCAATCTTCACATTTTAAAATTGGATCTGTGGCTGGATATTTGGCTGGAGTTGAAAGAATTATCTATAGAAGAGCTTTAGCCAAACCAATAAATAATCATTTTTATAATAGAATTTTTTTAAACAAGTTTATAACCGATTTTATGGCGATTTCTAGAACAACATTAGAAAAAAGCTTCGAAAAACTTCCAAAAAATGTTATTTCGAACAGTAAAATAAAGTTGATTTATAATGGAGTAAAAAAGTCAGATTTTTTGAAGTCAAAAGCAGATTCAAATTTAAGGAAAGAATTTAATATTAAAGATGATGAACTATTGATAGCTAATATTGGAAGACTTGAAAATCAGAAAGCACAACAAGATTTGCTATATGCAGTTGGTGTTTTAAAGAATGAATTCACCAAATTTAAGGTTTTGATTGTTGGAAAAGGTAATAGGATTAATGAATATAAAGATATTGTGAATAAATTAAATTTGAGTGATAAAGTGATTTTTACGGGTTTTCGTAAGGATATACCATCAATTTTGAAACAAATTGATTTTGTTGTACATACTGCATTATATGAAGGATGTCCTTGGATTGTTTTAGAAACGATGGCTGCTGGTAAACCAATAGTAGCTGTTGATATTCCTAGTATAGATGAATTAGTTATAGATGGAGAGACAGGTTATCTTTCTCCAAGAAATAGAAATGAATTAGCAGACAATATTTTTCGAATGATTAAAAGCAAAAACAAAGAAGAAATGGGAAAAAAAGCAAAAAGCATTTTTGAAAAAAATTATACTTTTGAATTGATGATTAATAAAATAGAAGATTACTTTTTAAGTTGATAATAGATAATAAAATATAGGGGTGTTTATAGGTGAAACATTTAATAACAGGGTCAGCAGGTTTTATAGGATCAAATTTAGCTAAAAAGTTATTGGCAGAGGGCGAAGAAGTCATAGGTGTAGACTGCTTTACAGATTATTATGCCAGAGAATTAAAAGAAAACAACATAAAAGAAATTTTAAATAATCCTAAATTTACTTTTATTGAAAAAGATCTTTTAAAAACAGATCTAGAAGAGTTAATAAAAGATGTAGATTATATTTATCACCAGGCAGCACAGGCAGGTGTCCGTTCCAGCTGGGGAGAGGACTTTAAAATTTATAATCAAAATAACATTCTCTTGACTCAAAAACTTTTAGAAGCTGCAAAAGAAAGCAAAAGATTAAAAAAGTTTGTTTATGCTTCTTCATCTTCGGTTTATGGTGATACTGATCAAATACCTATGACAGAAGAACAGAGGCTGCAGCCGGTTTCACCTTATGGTGTTTCAAAACTTGCTGGAGAAAATCTCTGCTATTTATATTATAAAAATTTTAAGGTACCCACAGTATCATTAAGATATTTTACTGTTTTTGGTGAAGGCCAGAGACCTGATATGGCTTTTCATATATTTATTAAGGCTTTTTTGCAGGGAGAAAGCATTAATGTTTTTGGTGATGGTGAGCAAAGCCGAAATTTTACTTATGTAGGTGATATTGCCCGTGCTAATATTCTTGCAGCTCAAAAAGCTCCGGCTGGAGAAATTATTAATATCGGGGGGACTAATACTGTTAAATTGAATCAGAGCCTTGAATTAATGAAACAAATAATTGGTAGTGCTCCAAAAATCATTTATTCAAACAAAGTTAAGGGTGATGTTAAGCATACTGCTGCAGATATTAGTAAAGCAGATCAACTGCTGGGCTATTCTCCTCAGCTTACCTTTAAAGAAGCTTTAGAAAGGGAAGTTAACTGGCTTCAGAAAATTTATTAATTACTTTTAATTAGAAATTGGAGTTCAAAAAAGGAGGGGTTTGCGTGTCTTTATTTAATAATAAATTAAGGGATACTTATATTTATCTGCTAATACTAATTGTTTTTAGTATTATTTTATTTGTTCCTTCAACTCTGGATCGAGATCTTCACTATCGTGATGAGTTAAGATATACAGAGGTTGCCAGAGAGATGGAGAATAGTGGCGATTATTTTGTTCCACAGCTTGGTGGTAGAAATTATACAGATAAACCTCCCTTTTATTTCTGGTTTTTAATTTTAACTAAAAAAATTTTTGGTGAGTATTCTGCGTCAGCAATGGTTAGCCCCAGTATTATTTCAGCGATAATAATTATATTACTGACTTTTTATTTTGCTAGATCTTTTTTAGAAGAGAAATATGCTTTTTTAGCCGGTATAATTTTAGCCACAACTGTATTATTTTTTAGTTTATCTATATTTGTAAGAATGGATTTATTGATGATGGTTTTTATAACAGCTGCTTTATTTACTTTTTTTAAAGCATATCAAAATCAAAAAGACTATTTATATTTTCTAACTTATTTATTTATTGGTTTTGCAACTGCTATTAAGGGGCCTGCTGGATTTTTGATTCCTTTAATAACCATTCTCGGATTTCTTATCTGGGATAATAAGCTAGAAAAATTAAAAGAAATCAAATTGGTTCAGGGATTAATTATCTTTTTATCAGTAATTTTATTATGGTTAATACCTGCCTTTATTTTTGGTGGTAAAGAATATATTTATGAATTGTTAGTTCTGCAGACTTTTGGGAGAGCGGTTAATTCTTTTGCCCACAGTGAGCCTTTTTATTATTATTTTACTACACTTCCACTAACTCTTTTACCCTGGACATTTTTATTAATTTCAAGTTTTTTTTACATAATTAAATATTACAGAAATATTAATCCAGAACTTAAATTTATATTAAGCTGGTTTTTCTGGCCTCTGCTTTTATTTTCTATTTTTAGTGGTAAATTAGTATTTTATCTGCTGCCAATTTATCCGGCGGCTTCAATTTTGATTGCATATTTATGTCAGCAGATTATAGTTAATCAGGATAATAAAAAATTTATAGTTATTCCAGTTCTGTTAACCATAATAGTAATTATAGCCGGCAGTTTTTTTATTCCCGCAAATATTGAAGGTTATAATCTTAGGAATTTATTAAAGCCAACAATTATAGCATCTGTTTTTATTTTATTGGCAGCTGCGGCTTTATATTTTAAAAACAAATATTTATCTCTAATTTATCTTCTACCAGCTTTGATGCTGATTTTTTCTCTTAATTTAAGTCTTGTAATAGTTCCTACAGCAAGCCAGAGTTATAGTAAACGACCAATTGGTGAAGAATTAAAAGAGCTCAGAGAAAAGGAGAATATTGAAAACATTGCTGCTTTTAGATATGGACAGCCTGAAACTCTGGCTGTTTATACTGACTTTTTTATTAAAGACCTAGGTAATGAAGAAACACTTATTAATTATCTTCAAGAAAAGCAAGAAGCGGTTATTCTAGTCCGGGACAGTGATTTAAAAAGAATCAGAGATATTTTTGTCCAGAAAAAAGTTATATATCATTCAAATGGATATAATCTGGTTTATCATTTAGTTGAATAGAAATAAATATCAATAAAATTATTAAATTTTGAGGGAGGGAAGTTCAATCAAATCAATAAATAAGCACAAGAAAGTTTATCTGTATATTTTAATAATTATAATTTGTGGTGCAGCTATTTATTTGCCAGCTACATTTTATAGAGATTTACACTGGGAAGAAGAAATGAAATATGTTGAAGTTGCTAAAGAAATGTATGATACTGGAAACTGGCTGGTTCCACATTTTGGAGGAAACTTGTATTCTCATAAACCTCCCTTTTATTTTCACTTTTTAAATCTCAGTAGATTTTTGGCCGGGAGTTATTCGGTAACCGCAATGGTTATGATTAGTTTAATTTCGGGAATCTTAATTGCAATAGTTACTTTTTTCTGGGGTAGTTTAAATTTTAATAAGAGATACGGATTTTTATCGGCGCTAATTTTAATGATAACTTTTTACTTTTTTGCTCTCTCAATTACAGTGCGAATGGATCATTTAATGGGATTTTTTATTATTTCTGCTCTATTTTCTTTTTATCTGGGGTATTCTTCAGAAGCAGAAGGGAGAGATAGGTTCTATTATTTGGTTTATTTATTTATGGCCCTGGCAACATGGATCAAAGGCCCAGCTGGATTTTTAATTCCTTTAGTTGTTATTCCTGTTTATTTGTTAATTCAAAAAGATTTGAGTGAATTTAAAAATTTACAGTTAAAAAAGGGTATTTTAATTTTTATAGGTGTAATTTTATTATGGCTGGTTCCTGCTTTAATTAAAGGGGGAAAAGAATATGCATATCAATTATTAGTTATCCAGACTTTTGGTAGAACTGTTAATTCTTTTGCTCACCAGAAAGCATTTTATTATTATTTAACAACTTTTTCTTTTACTTTTTTACCCTGGTCTTTCTTTCTTTATTCAACATTTATTTACTGTTTTAAAAACAGGAGAAAACTGCCTCAATTTATAAAGTTTTTGCTCAGCTGGTTTATTGTCACTTTTATTTTGTTTTCTTTAATAAGTGGTAAGCTTGATATATATCTTTTACCAATTTATCCAGCTGGAGCACTTTTGGTTGCTTATTTATTTAAAGAGATTTCGAATCAGCGGGCATCTAAATATTATATTATAATTCCAGCAGTTATTACTTTTGCATTTTTTGCTGTAGGCAGCTTTTTTATTCCTCAAAACTTAAATGGAATAGCATTAAAAAGTCTTCTGATGCCAACAATTATAGCCTGGATTCTGGGAGGAATAGCAGGGATATTTCTTCTATTTAAAAAGAAGTATAATTATATTTCATATCTGGTTATTATAATGTTTTCAGTTTTTCTGCTCAATTTCTCTTTTTCTATGGCTCAGCCTTTTAATCAAAGTTATACTCTTAAAGAAACTGCTGCAGAATTGAAGCATTTACATGTCCAGAGCGTTAATAAAATTGCTACATATAAGTATGATGGTGATTCTGATGCACTTGGTATTTATCTTGATTTCTGGCCGGAAGTGATTGAGGATCGGGTTGAATTTTCAAATTATCTTAAGCAGGATAAATTTGCAGTTATGATGGAACTTGCAGACTGGCAGCAGATCAGGGGGGATTTAAATAATATAAAAAGTGAATTCGAAGTATTACAATTTGATCAAAGTTATATAATTATTACTAATTATAGTAACTGATTTAAATTTAAAGATGTATTTGAATTAAGGATGGTGGAAAATGCAGAATTATAAATATGATTTTTCAATAGTGGTACCCATTTACAATGAAATTAAAAATTTGTCTCCTCTAACAGATAGTATCATGAATGAATTAAATGAGGATGAATTTAATTATCAAATAATTTATGTTGATGATGGAAGTCAGGACGGAACCAGCCAAAAGATAGATCTGCTGCAGGAAAAAATAGATAAACTTTCAGCAATACATTTTACTAAAAATAATGGCCAGACTGCTGCTTTTTTAGCTGGTTTTAAAGAAGCGGAAGGAAAATATATAATAACTTTAGATGCTGATCTCCAGGTTAGTCCGGCTGACATTCCAAAACTGATTCCCTTTTTAAAAGATTATGATATGGTAATAGGGATGAGGACAAATCGGAATGATGGTCTGATAAAGAAATTATCTTCAGTAGTTGGTAATGGGGTTCGGAATTTTATTACTGGTGAAAAGATTACTGATACCGGCTGTCCTTTAAAAATTTTCAAAAATGAGATTCATAAAGAATTTTATCCTTTTAAAGGCATGCACAGATTTTATCCTACTTTAGCCAGAATTAATGGATATAATGTGAAGCAGGTTCCGGTTGACCATTATCCCCGCAAGTATGGTCAGTCTAAGTATGGGATTAATAATAGGATGTGGAGAGGATTATTTGATACTCTGGTTATGCTGTGGATGAAAAAAAGAATTATTAATTATAATATAAAGAGGGATTAATTTATGATATGGATAATAATTGGTTTTGTTGGTCAGGCAATGTTCACCTTACGTTTTGTTATTCAGTGGATTGCGTCAGAAAGAGCCAAAAAAAGTATAGTCCCAAATGCTTTCTGGTATTTTAGTATTGCAGGAAGTCTTACTTTGTTAGTTTATGCAGTTCATCGGCGGGATCCGGTCTTTATTGTGGGACAGTCAACCGGTTCTTTTATTTATCTGCGTAACTTATATTTGATTAAAAAAAATAGAAAAAGCGCAAATAGTTAATATAATTAGATTAGTTTACTTCAGACGCCTCATATGAGTTAAGTACCCCAATAACAGTAATTAGAGCTCAACCGGAAAAGATTCTGAGAAGAAATAATTTATTTGATTAAATTTATTCAAAAAGGGGATTTCTTTATGAGTACTTATTATAATTATCTAATATCATTAATTCAAAATTTCTCTAGCTTGGGCTATCTAATAATTGCTATTCTGGCTTTTTTTGAATCTTTTGCTTTTATAGGTTTAATAGTACCCGGAAGTATAGCGGTTATTATTGGAGGCTTTTTGTCAGCTCACGGCGGTTTGAATATTGTAATTTTGTATATTTTAGTTTTTTTGGCTGCTGTTTTAGGAGATAATTATAGTTTTTATTTAGGGAAAAATAAAAAAGTCCCATTTAATCAGGGCGGAAAAATATTTAATCAGGAGATTTTTATAAAAGGCAGAAAGTTTTTTGAACATTATGGAGCTAAAAGTGTTTTTCTGGGTCGATTTGTTGGCTGGGTAAGACCCATTATACCATTTATTGCAGGTTTTTTTGAGTTAGATAGTAAAGTTTTTTTACTGTGGAATATTTTAAGCAGCATATTATGGGCAGCATCTCATATTGCTCTTGGTTACTTTTTTGGGAGGACCTGGCAGCTTGTTGCCCTCTGGTCCACAAGATTTACAATTTTCTTTACAGGATTAATTACCTTTATAATCTTAATATATTTACTCAAGCATTTTGCATTGAGCAGGGGGAAGGAACTTTTAACTTTAATTGTTTCAATAAGTAAATCGATAAAAACTGCTGTGGTAGAGAATAAAGAAGTAAAAGAATTTGTTGAGCAGCATAAGACTTTCTTTTCATTTTTAAGAAAAAGATTTGATAGGGGTAATTTTTTTGGCCTTCCAGTTACCCTTTTTGTTTTTTCTTTATTCTACGTAATGGCTCTTTTAGGAGGTATTATTGAAGATTTTCTAACTACTGATCTAATTATTAGTGTAGATCATAGAATAGCAAATCTTTTGACTGTTTTTAGAAATGAAACTCTTACAGATATATTTTTCTGGATTACTTTTCTTGGCAAATGGCAGGTTATATTAGTTTTTACATTTAGCATAATTTTGATTTTATGGCTCTGGAATAAGAAATCATATATATTTCCAATCCTGACTAGTATTACAGGTAGTGTGTTATTTACCTATATCGGTAAATTGCTTTTTCATAGGCCAAGGCCAGCTGTTGCAATTTATCAAGAAAGTTCTTTTTCTTTTCCCAGCGGCCATGCTACAATTTCAGTTGCTTTTTATGGTTTCTTAACTTATTTTTTAGTGAAAGAAATTTCTAACTGGAAAAACAAAATAAATATATTTTTTACGGGCCTGATATTAATTATTGCCATCGGTTTCAGCAGGCTTTACCTGGGTGTACACTTTTTAAGTGATGTCTGGGCTGGATATTTAGTTGGAGCCCTCTGGTTGATTATCGCAATAAGTATTTCAGAATATTTAAGTCTTAATCAAAAAAAAATTTTTCAGAGATTTAACGATATAAAGTTATCTGTGCCAGTAAAAAAGATAATCTCAATTATTATAATATTTTTAGCAGTGGGTTCATATACATTTATTTCTTTAGATTATCAGATTCCTTATCGAACAACTAACCCACAGAAGCCGCTTATTGTTAGTGAAGCCTTCAATATTTTTGAGGATAATCAGCTTAAGTACACAGAGACTCTTTTAGGAAAAAAAGAGGAACCGATAAGTTTCATTATTATAGCTAATAATGAAAAACAATTAATTAGAACTTTTCAAAATGCTGGCTGGAGTCTAGCAGATGAAATTAATATATATACTTTATATAAAGCGGCAAAAGCGGCTTTATTAAAAAAACCATACCAAAATGCTCCGGTTACACCTGATTTCTGGAATTCAAAGGTTCATGATCTTGCTTTTGAAAAACCAGATTCCAGTGATAATATTAGAGTTCGACATCATGCTCGTTTCTGGGAGACTAACTTTATAACAAATGAAGGGAAAATAATATATCTAGGTACGGCAAGTTTTGACAGCGGTATTAAGTGGGGTATAACTCATAAGATTGATCCTAATATTGATAGTGAGCGGGAATATCTTTTTGAGGATCTACAGACTATTTCCATGATCAAATCTGCAGAAAAACATCAACTTGTTGAGCCCAAACTGGGAATTAATTTTGTAGGAGATCCTTTTTTTACTGATGGCAAAGCATATTTTATAGTTATAAAATATTGAATTTAATTCAATTATTGGAGTTGATTCTATGATTAATATAGAGCTAAAGAATGATTCTAAAACTTTATTTTTCTTAATCCATGGTTATACAGGTAGTCCAACTGATTTTAATGGTTTACCGGAATATTTAAGTAATACTCTTGCTGCAGATGTTAAGGTGATGCTTCTTAAAGGTCATGGAAATAAAATTCAGGATTTGGATGATCTAGAATTAAAAGATTTTATTAATCAAATTGAAGCTGAACTAAAAAATGATCTAGAAAAGTATGAGGAAGTCATTCTCGGAGGTGTTTCTTTTGGGGCTCAAATGGCACTTCATTTTGCCAGTGAATTTCCTATAGATGGAGTTTTTAGTGTTTGTCTGCCTTATAAACTTAAATTCCCTTTTAATATTCCTGGTTTATCAACACTTAGTTTTTTCAAAAAATACTGGCCAAAACCATTATCAGAGGAAGAAGAAAAAGTACGCCAAAATACATTTTATTATAATCAAATGCATGCAAATGGATTAAAAATTGTTAAAAAAGCAAATGGATTATTAAAAAATGAACTTTCTAAAATAACATGTCCAGTTTTTACAATTTATTCAAAAAATGATCCAATAGGCAATTATAAAGCAATTGGATATATCAGCCGTAAAATTGAAGCCCCTCATTATATAAAAATTATAGATAATAAAAATCATAATCTATTTTTCTCAGCTAAAAGTTCTGAAATTTACAAAAATATCAAAGATTTTTATCAAAATATTAATAAAGAAAAAAATAAGAAAGAGGATACAATAGCTGCTATCATACCAGCTTATAATGAAGCTCAGAATATAGATCGGGTTTTGGATGTTTTAACTCAGGCTGATTTTTTAAACGAAATTATTGTTATTGATGATGGATCAACAGATAATACTGCAGAGGTGGTAAGCAGATTTGAAGAAGTTAAATTGATAAAAAATGATACCAACAGAGGGAAGGCTCAGTCAATGCAGCAGGGAGTTGAGAATACTGATGCAGATATATTATTTTTCTGTGATGCTGATCTAAAGGATCTGACTGTTGAAATTGTTGGTCGGATTATTCAACCTGTTGCTAAAAGAAAATATGATATGTATATCGGAGTTAGGAATAATTTTATGCAGAAAGCAGTAACTTTATTTGCCCTAAACTCTGGTGAGCGTGCGGTAAGACGTGAACTCTGGAATAAACTACCAGAACATTTTAAATATCGTTATCGGATAGAAGCAGGTCTTAATTTTATTGCTAAAAGACGAGGTAATGGCTATGGATGGAATAAATTTGAATACTATCAAACACTTAAAGAAAAAAAGTACGGAGTTCTAAAAGGTACTCTATTACGCTGGTGGATGAATCTTGATGTTGCTTATGCTTATTTGCTTACTATCTTTCAAAGATTAAAAAGGTAGTTTTATCAAAACTCTACAGGGTATTTGCTGTTGATGTAAGAAGAGGCAAAATAAACTAGTTATTTTGCTTCTGCTTGAGTACTTTTAAAGTATGATCAAGAATTCTTTTAGATGCACCTTTATTATTTAAAATTACTTTTCTGGCCTTTTCACCTTTACTATTTAAGTCATTTATATTATTTAAATAATATAGGAGTTGCTTTTTTAAACTCTGCCAGCTGTTAACCTGTATTCCGGCATCATTTTTAAGTAAAAGATCTCTGCTGTCTTTAAAATTAGACATATCTGGCCCGAAAAAGACTAATTTACCGTGGGCTGCAGGTTCTAAAATGTTATGTCCGCCTTTACCCATCATACTGCCTCCGACAAAAACCAGATCAGCAATACTATATATTTGTGCCAGTTCTCCAATTGTATTTAAAATAAGGGCATCAATTTTGTCAGAGCTTTCACTTTTAAGCTCTGATTTTTTTATGTAATCAATGTTATTTTTTTGAAAAAGATCTGCAATTTCTGCTGCTCTTTCAATATCGCGCGGTGCAACAATAAAATATAACTCTGGGAATTTTGTTTTTAAATCTTTATAAATTTGAATTAGATGTTTTTCTTCATCAGCATGGGTGCTGCCGGCAACAAAGACTAAATTATCTTCATTAATTTTAAATTTGTTTCTATAATCTTCTTTTTTACTTTCAGAGATTGAAGAATAGTTCTGATCAAATTTGGTGTTACCTAAGTTAAGTACTTTTTCTGCATCAGCGCCAAGTTCTATCACTCTTTCCTTATCCTGTGCAGACTGCATGGCCAGACAGTCGATATTATTAAGCATCTCAGGCAAAATTGAACCTAAATATTTATATTTTTTAAAGCTGCTGTCACTAATTCTACCATTTGCATAGATGATTTTATGACCCTTATTTTTCGCTATTTTGATAAAATTTGGCCAGAGCTCGGTTTCGATAATCATTATGAGCTCAGGATTTATTGTTTTTAAAGCCTTTTTAACAGCAAAGGTTAGGTCAAAGGGGAAATAAACAACAGCATCAGCATCCTTAATTATTTTGTGAGCCATATTTTGTCCGGTGTAGGTAGTGGTTGAGAAAATTATTTTATATTCAGGCATTTCTTTTTTTAACTCTTTTACAACTGGACTTGCGGCAACAGTTTCACCAACAGAAACTGCATGGATCCAGATGATTTTATTATTTTCAGCTAATTTTTTTATATCATTAGAATAAAAACCAAACATTTCTTTAATATTTTTTTTATTTGAATTAGTAATTTTTTTGTATATTAAAATTGGTGAGTATACTACTAAGATGATGAAAAGTAGTAAATTATAAATTATGTACATTATTAAAAAACCCCTTTTGTTAACTGCTAACTGAATTATATCAGAACTGAAAAATTAAGACAAATTTCAATAGATAAGTGGATAGGTTCATGGTATTTGTACAATAAAAAAAATACAAATTGATATAATCAAAAACAATTGGTAAAAATTGGGTCGGTAAACGGTACCTGCACACAAAAAAAAGACAGCCGATTGGCTGTCTTAATCTCAAAATGGTACCCTCAAGGGGATTCGAACCCCTGCCGCTAGGATGAAAACCTAGTGTCCTAGACCCCTAGACGATGAGGGCAAATTTTTATACAGTTTTGTTGACTGCAATAAATATAATAGCATAAGAAATAGCTTCCGTCAAGAAATTTTCTGAAGAAATATAATTTAAAATTTTCGCTCTATTATGGCTGTGAGTATAGTAATTCTGGGGGGCCTAAAATTTATATTTTAATCTGAATTTGTTAATTAATAATGAGAACCAATTTTAGGACAAGGAAGTAACCGATAAATCTAGAATAATATATTTAGAGCAGAAATTACTTATAATATTTTCAACTGGAGGAATTTAAAATGAAAATTGCAGTTATTGGTGCTGTAGCAGCAGGTACAAGTGCAGCTGCTAAAGCGAGAAGAACCGACAAAGACGCAGAAATAGTAGTTTTTGAAAAAGATACAGATATTTCCTATGCGGGCTGTGGACTTCCTTATTATATTTCAGGAGTAACTCCAACTCGGGATAAAGTTGTAATGAATACGGCTCAGGATTTCAAGGAAAAATATAATGTAGAAGTACGCCTGCAGCATGAAGTAACTAAAATTAATAAAGATGATAAAAAACTTTCTTATAAAAACCTTAACAGTGGAGAAAATGGGGAATATCAATTTGATAAATTAATTATTAGTACTGGCGCTTCAGCAATTAAGCCGCCATTTGCTGGACTTGATTTAGAAAACATATTTACACTGAGATCAGTAGAAAGTGCTGATCAGATTAAAGTAGCTGTCAGTAGACAGGAAACGAAAAAGGTTGTAATTATTGGTGCCGGTCTGATTGGCCTGGAAATGGCAGAGGCTTTTAGTAAATTAGGGTTGGAGGTTACAGTAGTTGAACTTGAAGACCAGGTTTTACCACCATTTAGTAAAGAAATGGCTGATCTTGTCGCTGAACACTTAAAAGAAAAGGGTGTTAATTTAATTTTAGATGATGGTATAGACCATTTTGAAGGTTCAGGCAGGGTAGAAAAAATTGTAACAGCTTCTGGTAGAGAAGTTGAAGCTGATCTGGCACTGCTTTCAATTGGAGTTAAACCTAACTCGAAACTGGCTCAGGAGGCCGGAATCGAAGTTGGTGAGACAGGGGCAATTAAAGTCAATGAAAAATTAGAGACTAATGTTAAAGATATTTATGCTGCCGGTGACTGTGCTGAATCAACAGATCTTCTGACAAATAAAGATGTCTGGGTTCCGCTGGGCTCAACTGCTAATAAACAGGGAAGGACTGCCGGCGAAAATGCTGCTGGTGGAGAGGCAGAGCATTATGGAATTTTAAAAACTGGAATCACCAAGATTTTTGAGCTCACAGCTGCTAAAACTGGTTTAGGATTAAAAGAAGCTAAAGCAGAAGGTATTGATGCAGCTGCAGTTAAAATTAAGGCCCACAATCATGCCAGCTATTATCCCGGAACAGACTCTATTCATCTCAGAGGTATTTTTGATAAAGAAAATGGTGTTATAGTGGGAGCAGAAGTAATTGGTGGTGATGGGTCTGATAAAAGAATTGATGTTCTGGCAACAGCAGTTTATAATCGTATGACAGCAGATGAACTTTTCCAGGTTGACCTTGCTTATGCACCTCCTTATTCCGGACCCAAAGATGCTGTGGCTATTCTGGGAATGGTTGCTGAAAAGAAATTATGATTTTGTTCTTTTCTCACCAATCTGTTATAATAAATATATCAAAGTATTTTACTTAACTTTAAATAAATGTAACAGGAGTGAGCATTATGGCACGTCCAACCAAGGATCGAATAATAGAGAAATTACCAGAAATCAGGTTTTTCAAACCGGCAGGAGTCCCCGGTCATCAGCTGGAAACAGTAGAGATGACTATGGAAGAAGTAGAGGCTCTGCGCTTAAAGGATGTTGAAGGTTTAAAACAGGCCGAAGCTGCAGAGGTGATGAATGTTTCCAGACCTACTTTTCAGCGGGTACTGACTTCAGCTCGTCAGAAGGCGGCAGAAGCCTTAACCTGTGGTAAAGCGATTAAATTTGCGGGTGGAGATTATAGATTAGTCCGTCCCGGTCACTGTCCCAAATGTGGTAAAAAAATGAAAACGGGTAGAACCCGACGACATGGTGAGGAATCCAGGGAAAAGCCATGTCATGATTGTGATGACAGTCAGGATTCTTAAATTTTTAGCTGGATTTCCGGCTTAGTATTAATAATAATTTATAAAGTTAATTGAAGTAAATTGTCCTGAAGAGATTAGAGCAAATCCAGAGGAGGCACAATTATGAAAATTAATGTAGACTGGCAGGGAGATTTAGAATTTAAAAACCAGCTGGCATCAGGTCATGATTTAACTATCGATGCAGCAGAAAAAAGCGGGGGTCATAATAAGGGTCCAAGGCCAATGGAACTGCTGCTTGCTGGACTGGCTGGCTGTACCGGTATTGATATTGTTTTAATTTTAAAGAAAATGAAAACAGAGCTGGAAGATTTTGAGATGGATGTTGAGGCAGAGCGAGCAGAGGAGGCTCCCAAGCGTTTTACTAAAATCCATATCAAGTATAAACTAAAGGGTAAAAAACTGGATGATCGAAAAGTAGAAAGAGCAATTAATCTTTCTGAAGAAAAGTACTGTTCAGCCAGCAACTCCCTCAATGCGGAAATTACTTCCAGTTATGAAATAGAACACACAGATTAATAGATATTATTCAATACCCGGGTATACGGGTATTTTTTTTATTTTATCTGCGGAATATTGCAGGATTAATTTAAATCTCATTGAATATATAAAGTGTGATTTAATTTTTTAAGCAGACAATTTTTCAAATACTCTTACTATAAAAAGGGAGGAAAATGATGATTAATTTAGATTTAAACGAAAAACAGTTAGAAAAAGCAGTTGAGCGTGCCCGGGAGGAGAACATAATTCTGCCAACTTTTAAGCAGATGAAAAACCCGGAGCTTATTCCAGATAAGATCAAAGAACAGCTGAAAGATATCGGTCTCTGGGATGTAAACAGCTATAATTTATTCCGCATCAGCTGGAAAAATGAGCCTAAAAAAGATGGAGGCCTTTATGATGGTGTAAATTATATAGAATTCCCTTCAGAACTGACAGGTGTTGAGGCTCGAATTTTTGCGATAGTTGGTAAATGGTTTCCTACCGGAGCCCACAAGGTGGGAGCTACCTATGGCTGTCTTGCTCCCCAGCTGGTAACAGGACAATTTGATCCAACTTCCAGCCATGCAGTCTGGCCTTCAACCGGTAATTACTGCCGTGGTGGAGCTTACAACTCTCAGCTTTTAGCCTGTGATTCAATTGCAATTTTACCCGAAGGGATGAGTAAGGAGCGTTTTGACTGGCTCCAGAAAGTTGCAGGTGAGGTGATTTCTACTCCCGGAACAGAAAGTAATGTTAAGGAAATTTTCGATAAGGTTTGGGAACTGAGAGAAACCAGGGATAATATTACAGTTTTCAATCAGTTTGAAGAATTCGGCAACCACCTCTGGCATTATGAGGTTACAGGTGCTGCAATGGAAGAAGTTATCAGATCTGAAATGGGTGAAAAAGATAATTACTTTGGTTTTTTTGCTACCTCAGGTTCTGCTGGTACTTTAGGAGCTGGTGATCATCTTAAAGATCAGTTCCCTCAGAGTAAAATCGCTGTTGGGGAAGCACTGCAGTGTCCAACAATTTTAAGCAATGGTTTTGGTGCCCACAGAATTGAAGGTATTGGTGATAAACATATTCCCTGGATTCATAATGTTAAAAATACTGATATGGCAGTCGCTATTGATGATGAGAGAGCAGTTTCTCTGCTGAGATTATTTAACGAAGAAGCTGGAAGAGAGTATCTAATCGAGCAGGGTGTTCCCAGTGAATTTGTCGAAAAACTTGAACTGATGGGAATTTCTGGGATAGCAAATCTGGTTGGAGCAATTAAAATGGCCAAGTACTATGAGCTTGATCAAAACCAGATGCTGATGACCGTTTTAACTGATTCGCTGGAATTATATTCCTCCCGCCTGGAAGAAATGAGAGAAGACAGAGGAGAATACACAAGGGAAGATGCGATTAAGGATTATCAGCGTTATTTAAAAGGTATAAATACAGAAAATATTTTAGAGATGGGACTTGAAGAAAGACATAGGGTTCATAATCTTAAATATTATACCTGGATTGAACAGCAGGGTAGAGATTCGGAAGAATTAAATGCTCAGTGGTATGATTATGAAAATTACTGGGGCGGAATTCATTCTCAGGCAGCAGAAATTGATAAATTAATAGAAGAGTTTAACCGGAGAACAGGTTTATTAGAAGAACTGTAGAATTGTATAAGCAATATATATATGTTGTAGAAATATATAAATAGTAATTGAGGTGAAGCAGATGAAATATGTAACAGGGCTGCACTGTATTAAGTGTGGTAAGGAATATGAAGCAGATCCTGAACGTTATCTCTGTGATGACTGTGAGGATGGAATTTTGGATGTTGATTATGATTATCAAAAAATTAAGGCTGAGTGGTCAAAGGCGGATCTTAAGGCAAATTCCGACCGGCGAATCTGGCGTTTTGAACCACTGCTGCCAATCAATCCAGAAACAGAAAAACCAAAACTTGCTGTTGGCAATACTCCAATTTATAATTCACAGGTCCTTGCAGATGAGTTTGGGATTAAAGAATTGATCATAAAAGATGATGGTTTAAATCCGACTGCATCTTTAAAAGACCGGGCTTCAGCGATGGCTGTGGTTAAGGCTCAGGAAGCAGGTGCAACAACTGTTGCCTGTTCATCGACAGGTAATGCCGCTTCTTCTCTGGCCGGCAATATCGCCTCGATGGGAGGCCGAATGAATGCTGTGATTTTTGTGCCCGATCGGGCTCCAGCCGGTAAGCTGGCCCAGCTTTTAATTTACGGGGCTGATGTAGTTTCTGTTAAAGGATCATATGAAGAAGCATTTTATCTTTCAGCAGCTGCTATTGATAAATGGGGTTGGTATAACCGCAATGCTGCTATTAACTCCTATCTGGTTGAAGGGAAAAAAACAGTTTCTCTGGAGCTGGCAGAACAGCTGCAGTGGGAAATGCCGGATTGGGTTGTATTTTCTGTTGGTGATGGCTGTACTCTTGCCGGAGCCTATAAAGGTTTATTTGATCTCAAAGAAATTGGCTTTATTGATAGAATACCAAAACTTCTGGGAGTTCAGGCTGCAGGCTGTGCCCCAATTACCGAGGCTTTTAGAAGCGGAAAAGATCTGGAAGTAACAGCTGAAAACACTATTGCCGACAGTATTGCTGTGGGGAAACCACGCAACTGGCTGAAGGCAGTAAGAGCAGTCAGAGATTCTGAGGGTGAGATGATTAATGTCAGTGATGAGCAGATTCTGGCGATGATGAGAACTCTGGGCAAAAAGACCGGCATTTTTGGTGAGCCGGCAGGTGTTGCCGGACTGGCTGGACTTAAAAAAGCAGCAGCCGCAGGAATTGTAAAGACAGATCAGACTGCAGCAGTTGTAATTACCGGGAATGGACTTAAAGATGTCAAAAATGCTCGCCGGGCTGCCGGAGATCCAATTGAAGTTGAGCCGGATCTTGAAAAACTAACCAGGGTTTTTGCCGAAAAGGGTGTGACTTAAGATGAGTGATAATACAAAATTAGGTCAGCGGATCAGACAAAAACGCAAGGCCAAAGGGATGAGCTTAAATGATGTGGCAGAGAAAATTCAAAAAACATCAAGTTATTTAAGTCAGGTGGAACGGGGACTGGCCGAACCTTCAATTACTGCACTGCGGGAGATCGCCAGAGCTTTAGAGGTTCCAATTTTCTACTTTTTAATTGAGGAAGAAAACCACAATGCAGTTGTCCGCAAAGATGAGCGCCGAATTTTAAATTTTCCCGGTTCACATCTAACTTTTGAGCTGCTTTCTCCAGATTTAAATAGGGAGATGGAAGTGATTGCAGCTACTTTAGAACCCGGGGCTGCTACCTCGGATGATCCACTCAATCATCTAGGAGAAGAATGTACCATTGTGGTGGAGGGTAAAATGTATATTAAGATTGGAGATCAGGAATATGAATTAGAACCAGGGGACAGCATTTATTATAAAGCAAGTCTACCTCATAAGATTAAGAGTATTGGTGAGGAAGACCTGCATTTTATTTCTGCCATTACTCCACCTAATTTTTAAAATTGTACTTATTTAAAAAAGAAAGTGTTTACTAAGCATTTGGGTAATAAAATTTTAAAGAATTATCGATTAATTTTTAGTGAGCAAATTTATTTATGGAGGTGCCAGTTAAGTGATAGAATTTGACAAAATTGTTGAACAGGCTGAAAACTATAAATCTGAGATCAGTTCATTTTTGAGAGATATGATTCGAATTCCCAGTGAGAGCTGTGAGGAAGAGAAAGTTGTTTTAAGAATTAAAGAAGAGATGGAAAAGGTTGGTTTTGACAAAATCGAGATTGATGAGATGGGTAATATTTTAGGATATATCGGCCACGGCAGTCATGTGATTGCTATGGATGCTCATATTGATACTGTTGGAGTTGGTGATCAATCTCTCTGGGATTATGATCCTTTTGAGGGTTATGAAGATGATGAGATAATTGTTGGTCGTGGAGCCAGCGATCAGGAAGGCGGCATGGCCTCAATGGTTTATGCCGGCAAAATTATTAAGGATTTAGGCTTAGAAGATGACTATACTCTGATTATTACCGGTACAGTTCAGGAAGAAGATTGTGATGGACTCTGCTGGCATTATATGATTGAAGAAAATGATATTCGACCGGAATTTGTAGTAATTACTGAACCATCTTCCTGTAATATTTACCGCGGTCACCGGGGTAGAATGGAAATCAAGGTTAGTACTCATGGAGTCAGCTGTCATGGTTCTGCTCCCGAAAGAGGAGAAAATGCAATTTACAAGATGGCCCCGATTATCAATGAGCTCAAGGCTCTGCATCCCAATTTAACTCCACATGAGTTTCTGGGTAAGGGCAGCCTGACGGTTTCTGAGGTTTTCTTCAGTTCACCTTCCCGCTGTGCAGTAGCTGATGGCTGCAGTATTTCTATTGACCGCCGCCTGACTGCAGGAGAAAGCTGGCAGTTTGCAGTCCAGCAGGTTAAAAATTTACCTGCAGTTAATGATGCAGAAGCAGAAGTTGAGATGTACCAGTATGAGAGACCATCTTATACCGATTTTCAATATCCAATCGAAGCCTATTTTCCAACCTGGTTGATCGAAGAGGAGCATCCGGTCTGCCAGACAACAGTGGAAGCCTATCAGGAATTATTTAAAGAAGAGCCGCTGGTTGATAAGTGGACCTTTTCGACCAATGGAGTTTCAATTATGGGACGCCACGGGATTCCCTGTATTGGTTTTGGACCGGGCCATGAAGATCAGGCTCATGCCCCAAATGAAAAAACATGGAAATCAGAACTTGTTAAAGCAGCTGCAATTTATGCTGCAATTCCAAAATTATTTGTAGAAAAGTATGCTGATCAAATGCCCGAGAAAACAGAAAATTTATTAGCTTAAATTAAATGGTACCGGGTACTTGGAAATTATTTCCATATTAAAACAGGTGATAATAAAAGGAAATAATCTCCAAGTACCCGGTGCCAATCAACTAACCAAAATTCAAAGGAGGAATTTTTAAATGGAAACTCAATTAAAAGGAAGAGATTTTATAACACTACAGGAATGGACAAAAGATGAGATTGATACATTGCTGGATGTTTCATTTGATCTAAAAAGAAAATTTGCGATGGGAGAGCCAACTCCATATTTGAGAGATAAAACAGCATTTTTAATGTTTTTTGAGCAGTCAACCAGAACCAGAAATTCAATGGAGGCTGGACTGGCTCAGTTAGGTGGTCATGCCAACTTTTTAGATACCAGCACCATGCAGGTTTCTCACGGTGAGGTAGCAAAAGATACAGGTGTTATTTTAGGAAGTTATGGACATGCAATTGCCTGCCGTAACTGTGTCTGGGAAATTGGAAATAAGTATCTGCGTTCACTGGCCAATCATGCAAAAGTTCCGGTAATGAACTTACAGTGTGATCTTTACCATCCAATGCAGGGTATTGCAGATTTAATGACAATAAAAGAAAAGAAAAAGAGAACTGATAATCTTAAAGTATCAATTATCTGGGCTTATGCAACAAGTCACAAAAAGCCAATTTCTGTCCCCTTAACTCAGGCACTACTTTTCCCCCGTTATGGTATGGATGTAACTCTGGCTTACCCAGAAGGATATGAGATGCCGGAATGGGTAATTGAACAGGCCCGGGAAAACGCTGAGAAAAATAATGGAACTTTCAAAATTACTCATGATCAGGATGAAGCCTATCGTGAAGCTGATATCGTTATACCTAAAAACTGGGGCAGCTGGGTTACCAATCAGGATGATGCAGTAATTGATGATCTTTTAGAATCAAATAAACACTGGAAGTGCACAGAAGAGAGAATGGCCATGGCCGATGCTGATGTAATGTACATGCATGCTCTGCCTGCTGACCGCGGGAATGAGGTAGAGGATTCTGTAATAGATGGAGAACACTCAATAGTCTTTACAGAAGCAGAAAATAGATTACACACAGCTAAAGCTGTAATGACTTTAACAATGGGTGGTAAGTAAAATTGGATTGGATACCGGGCACCTGGAAAAAATTTCTAAGTACCCGGTACTCTTTAAAAGGGGGTGCTGTTAAAAATTAAAGTAATAGTTTCTGGACTCCAGGATTAGTAATCTGATGGGAATGGCTGGCAGTAATCGAGTAGATAGTAGTAAAAGTTGTTTTTGATGAGTCTGTTTGCTTTCAAGTAAAAACTAAGGAGGAAATTTGAAATGAGAAAAATATTAATAATTACTTTAATTTTAGCACTGGTGAGTACAGCATCTCTGACAGTGATGGCCCAGGATTCGAAGGTTTTAAAACTCAGTCATTTAAATCCACAGCAGCCAAAAGAAGTTGCAACAGCAGCAATGGCCGAGGTATTTAAGTCGATGGTCGAAAGTGGAACCAACGGCCGAATTACTGTCGAAATTTATCCAAATGGAGTTCTGGGTAATGAAAGAGAAAGTATGGAACAGGTGCAGAGTGGAGTAACCCACAGTTATATAGCATCTGGTGGTGGGATGGCTACCTTTTATCCAATGTTTTCCATAGTTAACATTCCATTTTCAATTACCAATTATTCGGTTGCTTATGAGGTATATGATGGTGCATTTGGCCAGCAGATGGCAGCGGATATTGAAGAAAAAACAGGATTTAAAGTGCTCGGTTTTGGCGAATCAGGAGGATTTTTTCAGCTCACCAATAGTGTGCGGCCAATTAGAACTCCAGAAGATATGGAAGGTTTAAAATTTAGAACAATGACCATTCCTATTCATATGGAATTTATGCGTTCTCTTGGTGCCTCACCTACTCCAATTGCCTGGGCTGAATTATACACAGCTCTGCAGACAGGTGTAGTAGACGGACAGCATAATCCAATTCCAATTATTAAAATCGGTAAACTAGAAGAAGTTCAGGATTATTTAACTTTGACCAACCATATGTATACTCCTTATGTCTGGGTCTTAAATTCTGATTTTTATTCTGCACTAACTACTGAAGAAAAGATAGTAATTGAAGAGGCAGCAAGAGTTGCAAATCTGGCAGGCCGTGGTGTTAATAGGTTAATAGAGGCTTCTGATGATGGACTTCCCTATTTAGCAAAAGAAATGGAAGTTTATAAGCCAACTGCAGAAGAAATTCAGATGTTTAAAGATGCAGCAATACCAGCCTCAATGGACTTTATTGAAGCAGAATATGGAGCAGAAGGGGCTAAACTGGCTCAGGATTATCTTGATGCAATAGAAGCTGCTCAGGAAAAATTTGGTATGTAACTAAAAATTAAAAGGGGTAGTTTTATTCTACCCCTTTTATTCAGTTGAGAGGTGGGCAAATTGGATAATACTAGTATCTTTGACAGACTGGAAGCCTTTGGAGACTGGCTGGGCAAAATAACTTTATTTGTAGTAATCATTTTAACTGGAATTCTGGTAATAACAGTATTAACCGGAGTCTTTTTTCGTTATATAATTCGGGATTCCTTAAGCTGGACTGAGGAGCTGGCCCGCTATTTGATGATCTGGGCTGCCCTGCTGGCAGTTAGTGTGGGAATTAAGGATAAGGAACATGTCGGGATTCAGCTTTTAATCAAACAGTTTCCACCAGTTATAACTAAATTAATCACTTTTGTGGTTTATCTAATTACAATTATTTTTCTGGGAGTTTTAACGGTTAAAGGTTATCAGGTGGCAGATAAAGCACAAAATCAACTTTCTCTTGCCTTAAATATTTCAATGTACTGGCCCTTAATGAGCATCCCGGTTTCTGGCTCTCTGGCAATTATCCAGCAGTTGATCCAGACAATCTTAATTTTCAAACCAGGAATAGAAGTTTCAGAAATATTAGGAGAAACAGAAGTAGATGAAGCTTTAAGAGAAGTTAAAGAAATTCAGATAGAAACAGAAAAGGGTCAGGGGTGATTTTAGATGATGGTAACAATTGTAATTACATTTTTAATTTTATTATTTGCCGGAATGCCGATTGGTTTTACCATTGGTAGTGTGGCATTATTCGCAATCTATCAGATGGATATGCCGGTAATGTTTAATATGGTGCCCCAGAGATTTTTTGCTGGATTAAATATGTTTACCCTGATGGCAATGCCCTTTTTTATTCTTGCCGGCCAGATTATGAACAAATCGGGTATAACTCACCGACTTGTTAATTTCGCCAATGTTTTAGTTGGTCATCTGCGCGGAGGCCTGGCTCATGCTAATATTATTGCCAGTATTTTCTTTGCGGGAATGACCGGAGCTGCGGTTTCTGATACAGCAGCGATTGGTACAATGCTGATTCCTGCAATGGTTGAAGATGGTTATGATAAAGATTTCAGTGCAGCTGTCACAGCAGCCTCTTCTATTATTGGACCAACAATTCCTCCCAGCAACATGATGGTTATCTATGGGTCGCTGATGGGAGTTTCAATTGCCGGTTTATTTGCAGCCGGATTTATTCCCGGACTGCTGCTCGGTGGAATGCTGATGATTTTAGCCGGATATATTTCTAAAAAAAGAGGTTATCCAAAAAAAGAAAAACGCTCTTCAATCAAAGAAATGTTTGTGGCTTTTTGGAATGCAATTCTGGCGCTTTTAATGCCGGTTATTATTCTTGGTGGAATTTTATCAGGAGTTTTCACACCGACAGAGGCGGCCTCAATTGCAGTTGCTTATGCATTTATTGTTGGCAAATTTGTTTTTAAATCTTTAAAGTTAAAGGATATTCCAGAACTTTTAGAACAGACAGCCAGAACTACCGGAGTAGTGTTTTTAATCATTGCTTCTGCTTCTATTTTAGGCTGGATTCTGGCCTCTGAGCGGGTACCGGAACAGATAGCAAATATGTTTATGCAGCTCAGCAATAATAAATATGTAATTTTACTGATGATCAATCTCTTGATGCTGGTTGTAGGTATGTTTATGGATATTGCAGCAGCTTTAGTAATTCTGGGTCCCATCCTGCATCCACTTGCTGTCAGTATTGGTGTCCCTCCAATTCAATTTGGGATTATCATGGTCTTATCTTTAAATGTGGCTTTAATGACACCACCGGTTGGAGCCTGTCTCTTTGTAGTCAGTGGAATTACAAAACTCTCGCTGGAACAGATATCAAAAGCGATCTGGCCCTTTATTGTGATTGAGGTAATTACTCTCTTTGCTATTACCTTTATTGAACCAATTTCGATGTTTTTACCCCGTTTATTAGGGTTTTAAAATTTGGGTACCGGGTACCTGGGAATAATCTCCAATTTTAGGACCTGTAGGAGGGGATTATTTCAGCTGCCCGGTACTTTTTAAGAGTTATTTTTCGGAAAATTTAGAATAATGAGGAGTTGTATACAGATATAATAATTCTAAATCCAGGTATCCAGCCTGATTGAAGCAGGGAAATCCGTTTATTAGTATAATATATAAGTTAAGAACAAAACAAAAAGGAGTGTTTCTATGCAAGCAAGTAGGGAGAAGAAAGAATTTGTTGTGGAAGAAGAACCTTTTTATGGATTAGAAGAAAAGCCACCGTTAGTTGAGACTTTGTTACTAGGATTACAGCATATGCTGGCTATGTTTGTCGGAATTATAACCCCACCTTTAATTATAGCGGGAGTTGCCGGTTTAAATGCTGCAGAAACTGGATTTTTTGTCAGTATGGCTTTGATGGTTTCCGGAATCACCACCTATATTCAGGTCACAAAAATTGGGCCGGTCGGTTCAGGACTGCTGGCAGTTCATGGTACATCTTTTACCTTTGTGCCAATGGCTATTGCAGCAGCAAGCGAGGGCGGTCTGCCTCTAGTTTTAGGAATGGGTTTGATCACATCACCGGTTGAGATGATCCTGAGCAGATTTATCAGGCAGACCAGAAAAATCTTTCCACCAGTGGTTACCGGAACTGTTGTGATGTTAATTGGACTTGGTCTGATGGAAGTAGGAATAACTGACTTTGGTGGAGGAGCCGGTGCAGAAAATTATGGAGCACCTCAGAATCTGGTTCTGGGATTATTTGTTTTAACGATCATTATTATCGCCAACCGTTTTGGTAAGGGATTGGTTAAAGTAGGAGCAGTGGCACTTGGTTTAATTGTCGGTTATCTTGTTTCTATTCCACTTGGTCTTGTTGATATGACAGAGGTTGCAAATGCAGGCTGGTTGACAATTCCCCGCCCCTTTAAGTATGGACTTTCATTTCAGTGGAGCCATTTATTACCCTGGGTGATGGCCTATATTATTACTACAGTCGAGTCAATCGGTGATCTGACAGCTGTGGCAGAGGTTTCCGGAGAAGATGTAGCCAATGAACAGCATATAGAAAGATTGAGCGGTGGCATCATGGCCGATGGAGTGGGTAGTGCCCTGGCCGCAGTTTTCAATTCATTACCTAATTCAACTTTTAGCCAGAATATTGGAGTTATTCAGATTACAAAAGTAGGAAGTAGAGTAGTAGGAATAGCAGTGGCTGCAATCTTATTTTTACTTGGTCTTGTCCCTAAAATTGGTGCTTTGGTCAGTGTAATGCCCAATCCTGTTTTAGGTGGAGCAACAATTGCTTTATTTGGAATGGTTGCTACCTCAGGTATGAAAATTGTAACTAAAGGTGGATTGACTGATAGAAAAATCTTTATTTTGTCAATCGCCCTCAGTTTTGGTCTTGGTGTAACCTTTAGACCGGATGTTGTAGCTCAGCTGCCGTCAGTAATCTCTACAGTTTTATCCTCGGGAATTACAGTGGGAGCAATAATTGCAATCGGATTAAACTTACTGCTGCCACATAAGGGTGAGCAAAAAATCTGTTAGCAAATAGAAAAAATCATGTTAAAAATCTGTTAATTTAAAATATTTTGTTATATAATAAAGATAAAGAATTGAATATAGTAAAGTTTAATGCATGGACTTTTTCCATTTTAACATTTCTCTCAACTAAAATTGAGAAAAATGCCCTGAGAACTCTTAATTTGTAGCGTCAGAACTGGTTTATTCCAGCCTGACTGACTACCAGCCAATTAAGAGCTGATCCTGGCAAAAATGGAGAAAGTCCATCTATTTAATGGGGAGAATTTTTTGAAATTAAGTTTATTTTATTTTTTGTAAGAAGGCAGTTGGGCAGGATAATTTTTTGATTTTAATTATGGAGGTGCAGTAATGGCTTTTAAACATGTTAACAAAGGTGTCAGGAGAGTAGATGCCTATGAGAAAGTTACCGGTAAGGCCAAATTTGGAGCAGATCTGGAATTTGCAAATATGCTTCATGCTAAAGTACTGAGGACAGAATATCCTCATGCTGAAATTGAAAAAATTGAGACAGCTGCGGCAGAAGGGATGCCGGGTGTAAGAGGTGTATTTACAGCTAAGGATATTCCAAATAATCTCTTTGGAGTTATTGTTCAGGATCAGCAGGTACTGGCAGATAAGAAAGTGCTGCTGGCTGGAGATGGAGTGGCCATGGCTGTGGCAGAAACTGAAGCTCAGGCAGCGGCAGCTCTGGAAAAGATTAAGGTTGAATACAGAGAGCTGGAAGGAGTTTTTGATCCACTGGAATCTCGAAAAGAAGGTGCCCTGAAATTGCATCCGGAAAAAGATGATAACCAGGTGATCCACCATCCGCTGCGTAAAGGGGATGTGAAAAAAGGTTTTGCAGAAGCAGATGTAATTTTAGAAAGAGAATATACAACTCAGTTTATTGAACATAGTTATCTAGAGCCGGAAGCAGTTGTAGTGGTTCCCAATGAGGAAAACCATCTGGTTTCAGTTTATGGTTCAATTCAGAATCCCTATGCAACGAGAAATGCTGTTTCGGCGGTGCTGGAAGTTGAACTGGCTGAAGTAAGGGTTATTCAAAATCATATTGGTGGCTCTTTTGGCGGTAAAGATGAGGTTGTTTCGGCAATGGCTGCCCGGGCAGCAGTGATGGCGCTGAAAACCGGGAGACCGGTTAAGATGGTCAACAGCAGAGAGGAGTCGTTTACCGAAAGTTATAAGCGGCATCCCTATCATTTAACATATAAGATAGGAGCCACAAAAGAAGGTAAGCTGACGGCAATGGAAATTGCGGCAGTTGCAGATAGTGGTGGCTATGCCTGTCAGACTCCTTTTGTAACCTGGCGCAGTGTGGTTCAGGCCACAGGTCCCTATGAAGTAGAAAATGTTAAAACTGATACCTATGGTTATTATACCAATAATCCCTATACCGGGGCGATGCGCGGTTATGGTTCACCTCAGGTGATTTTTGCCCAGGAATCCTTAATGGATGAACTGGCAGCTGAGCTTGGTTTAGAACCAGTTGAACTGCGAAAAAGAAATATGTATTCGCAGGGTTCGGTTACAGCCAGCGGTCAGAAGCTGGAGCGGCACACTGTTTCCTTAAATGAAGTTATGTCTAAGGCGATGGAGGCCATAGATTATAAGAAGAAATATGAAGAATATTCCAGGGAACAGCCAGGAGATAAAAAGAAGGGAATTGGACTTTCCATTTCTTTTAGAGGCTGCAGCCTGGGAGCAGAGGCAATAGATGCAGCAGCTTCTGTAATTCAGATTAATAAAGATGGCAGTGTGGCAGTTTACAGTGGCCTGGCTGAAAATGGTCAGGGATTAAAAACAATCTTTTCCCAGATAGCAGCTGAAGTTTTAGGTGTCCCGATGAGCGAAGTTGAGTTTAAGGAACTGGACACCAGCTTTACCCCTGACAGCGGCTCAACAGTTGCCTCCCGGGCTACCTTAATCGGTGGTAATGCGATTAAGGATGCAGCGGAGAAATTGAAGGGTAGAATTATGGATTTTGCCGCAGGTAAATATGATTTTAAGATAGATCAGCTGGAACTAAAAGATGGCTTTTTATATGACGGTCAGGGTAACAGACTGGCAACCTTTGCTGATCTAACAGGAGAAATGGGCAATACCGGTATTTTAATGTCAGCTTACGGCTGGTATAAATCACCTCCAATCTCCTGGGATGAAGAAAAAGGATCCGGCAACCCTTATTTTACCTATGTCTACGGCTGTCAGATAGCTGAAGTTGAAGTTGATACAGGAACCGGTGAGCTGAGCGTGCTCAATATGGCGGCTGCTCATGATGTCGGTCGGGCAATTAACCCGGAAAATGTTAAAGGTCAGATTTATGGTGGAGTCATGATGGGCTTAGGTTATGGAATTATGGAAGAACTTGAAGTTAGAGATGGAGTAATTCAGGGAACTAACTTCCATGATTATATGATTCCCACCATTAAAGATATGCCGGATATTAAACCGGTAATTGTAGAAAATCCTGATCCGGATGGCCCTTTTGGTGCTAAATCAATTGGGGAGCCAACTCTGGAATTAGGTAGTGCAGCAATAGCAAATGCAGTAGCTCATGCTTCAGGCAGGAGAATTCGTTCTCTACCCCTTAACTTAGAGCGGGTTTTAATTGGTCGTGCTCTGCATAAGGGAGGTAAATAATAATGGTCGAATATCAATTATTGAGAGCTCATAGTTTAGAAGAAGTATTGGAAATTCTGGCTGAAAAAAAGAAGGTGCAGATTCTGGCAGGAGGAACTGATCTACTGGTTGACCTCCACCAGCAGGATCCAAAATTTGAAAATATAGATTATCTTTTAGATATTACCGATGTAGCTGAACTTAAGGGAATCAAACTGGGCCCAGAAGAGGGCGAGATTGGTGCTCTGACAACTCATGCAGAATTGTTAAGCAGCCCGGAAATAAAAGAAAAGCTGCCCTTTATTGGAGCAGCAGCCAGCAGTATTGGCTCAACTCAAATTAGAAATCGGGCCACTATTGGTGGTAATCTGGTCAATGCAGCAGCCTGTGCTGATTCATTTTCACCTCTGATTGCTCTGGGAGCAGAACTTGTTCTGCGCAATAAAGGTGGAGCCCGCAGGGTTCTGCTGGAAGATTTTGTGGAATGGCCAAATCAGACGGTACTTAAAGATAATGAAGTTCTGGAAAAAATAGTTTTTAAAATGCCTCAGGGAGAATATTACAGCAGTTATCAGAAGATTGGGCGCCGCAATGCGGTAAGTATTTCCAGACTTTCTTTAACCCTGCTGGCTGAAGTAGAAAATGAAGCGATAAAAAATGTTCAGGTTGTTTCTGGAGCTGCAACTCCTGCGCCTGTACCTTTTAGAGAGGTAAATAAGTATTTAACGGCTAAAACTTTTGCTGAGATAGATCCGGCAGAGGCCGGGGAGATAGCAGCAGATGAGATGGTAGGAATTACAGGGGAAAGATGGTCAACCCCCTATAAACGGCCTGCTCTGAGTAAACTGGTAGAAAGAGCAGTAAAAGATTTATTGGAGGAGGCAGGATATAATGGCTAAGTTAGAGGTAGAAATCACAGTTAATGGAGAACAGCATAAATTAAAAGTGGGCAGTCAGGAAAGACTTTTAGATACCCTCAGAGATGAGCTGAAGCTGACCGGAACCAAAGAAGGCTGCAGTGTTGGTGAATGTGGGGCCTGCACGGTAATTGTCGATGATCAGGCAGTTAATTCCTGTCTGGTGCTCACAGCTCAGGTAGATGGCAGTGAGATTATCACAGTTGAGGGTCTGGAAAGCAAAAGCGGTCTGCATCCACTGCAGAAAGCTTTTATCGAAAAACAGGCTGTCCAGTGTGGTTTCTGTACTCCAGGAATGCTGATGTCAGCTCTGGCACTTTTAAATACCAATCCGACTCCGACTAAGGAAGAGATCAAAACAGCTCTGGAAGGAAATTTATGCCGCTGCACAGGTTATCAGCAGATAATTGATGCAGTTGAGATGGCAGCCGAAGAATGGGGTGTCTGAGGTGGCTAAAATTTTAATTAAAAATGTAAAAGAGATTATTACGATGAATAAAAATCGAGATCGGCTCAAAAATGCTGACCTTTTGATTGAAGATGGAAAAATTTCACGAATGGGTAGAGATATCGAGGTTGAAGGAGAAGTGGATCGAACTATTAATGGTCGTGATTACTTTCTTTTTCCGGGTCTGGTTAATCTGCACCATCACTTTTATCAGGCTTTAACCCGCAACTTACCTGAGGCCCAGGAATCAGAACTTTTTGACTGGTTAAAATATCTTTATCCAATCTGGTCCCGGGTTAATCCGGATGCAGTCTACTATTCGACTCTGCTGGCAGCAGGGGAACTTTTAAAAACAGGCTGTACAACGACCAGTGATCACTTTTATGTTTTTCCTAAATCACAGCCTTCAAACCTAATTGATAATCAGTTTGAAGCTGCAAAAGAAATCGGGATCCGCTTCCACGGTACCCGGGGCAGTATGTCCTTAAGTGAAAAAGATGGAGGTCTGCCGCCAGATTCAGTGGTGCAGACTGATCAGGAGATACTCAAAGATTCCCGCCGGGTAATTGAAAAATATCATGATAGCTCTCCTTTTGCCATGCAGCGGGTAGCTCTAGCTCCCTGTTCACCCTTTTCGGTGACTGAAGAGCTGATGATAGAGTCAGTTGAGCTGGCCCGGGACTATGGAGTCCAGGCCCACACTCATCTGGCAGAGACTAAAGATGAGGAACAGTTTGTTTTAGAGAAAACAGGTCTCAGACCTTTAGCCTATATGGAAAAGCTGGGCTGGGTTGGCAGTGATATCTGGTATGCCCATGGAGTCCATCTGACCAGTGATGAACTGAGTCGGATGGCCGAAACAGGAACTGGAGTTTCCCACTGTCCGGTTTCTAACATGAAGCTTTCCTCGGGAGCAGCAAAAGTGCCGGAAATGATCAAAAAAGGAGTTCCGGTTGGCCTGGGAGTTGACGGCAGTGCCAGCAATGATTCCTCCAATATGATTTTAGAAATGAAGGCGGCCTTTTTGATGCACCGTCTGGTCCACGGCATGAAGTCAATTACAGCCGAAGATGTGCTGGCCCTGGCCACAAATGGGGGTCGGGATGTTTTGTCTCAGCCAGAAATTGGAAGCCTGGAAGTTGGTAAAGCGGCAGATATGTTTCTGGTTAATTCTAAAAGGCTTGGCTTTGCCGGTGGCTTATATGATCCGGTTTCAGCGATAATTAATACTGGTGATACTCAGATTGTTGATTACACAATTGTTAATGGTGAGATTGTGGTTGAAGAGGGAGAGCTGACAAGGGTTGATGAAGCTGAGATTATAGCAAAGGCTAATTCTATTTCTGCTGAGATGGTAGAAGGCTAAGAAAAGTTTTCTCAATTTCAAATTTAACTGTTTAATTTATTCAAATAATATCAGCTTGAGAGTTTAATTTCATTCCAGTTTTTTATTCAAGAACAACTAAGACTCATATTGTTGTTAAATTTATCTACCTTCCCGATTGCTGCCTCCTGCAGCACGGTCAGTTCAGGGCGTCCTGCCCTTCAGATAAATTTAACTTAATATTCATCAAGTTGTTCTAAAAATAAAAATAGTCATTTCAATTAAAATCTCAAGCTGATACTTAAAATAATTACAAAATTTAAAAATTTGAGATTGAGCAACTTTATTAAGTAACTTTTCTTAGCCTCAACAGGCAAGCGCAGAAATTGAATTATCCTTGCCTGGGGTAGATTTGTAATGTTAATTAAAATCTTGATCTGACGAGAGAAGATACACGCAGGTAGGAGGAAAATTATGATACATGGAGGCAAGACTGCGCAGGAGTTTTTAGACAAGCTGGAAAACGATTGGAGAAAGGAAAAATTGTTAGAAGTACGACAATTGATTCTTAAGCATCCCCAACTCCAGGAAGGAATGAATTACGGAATGCTGGCGTATGGAGACGGAACAGAAGCAGAGCCCTTGTTTCATCTGAATGCCCAGAAGAATTATGTAAGCCTGTATGTCGGTGACATTCAAAAAATTGATCCGGATAGCAGTTTGTTGAAAGGACTGAACCTTGGTAAAGGATGCATCCGAATTTCAAAATCAAAGAAGATCCCAGAAACTGGCTTGACGGAATTTATCCAGAAAGCTGTTGATTTATGGCTTGCCGGGGAAGATACTTCTTGTTAAATTAATAGTCATAGTCTAGTCAATGCTGGTTATAGGCGGACAGATGGTCTTATTTATTTTATTAAATTTTATTCAAATTTTCGATCTGAAAAATCAGAAAGAAAGGAGTGGTTTCTTGCTCTTATTAACCAACGGAACAGTAATTACTCATGACGAAGATAATCGAGTTATTAAAAATGGAGCAGTTTTAATTGAGGGAGAAGAAATTAAGGCTTTAGGAGAATCTGAGCTTTTAAAATCAAAGTATCCGGAAGCAGAAGTTAAAGATGTTCAGGGCAAAATTATTATGCCGGGAATGATCAATACTCACATGCATATCTACAGCACCTTTGCCCGGGGCATGGATTTAAAAACTGAGCAGCCGCCCCGACATTTTTTAGAAATTCTGGAGAAAATGTGGTGGCGGGTAGACAGCACATTAAAAGCAGATGATATTTATTACAGTGCTCTTTATGCCTTTCTGACAGGACTAAAACAGGGTGTGACCTCTGTTTTTGACCACCATGCAAGCTACGGACAGGTAAGTTATTCGCTTGATCTGGTAGCTAAAGCAGTGGAGGAACTGGGTATTAGAGCTGATCTCTGTTATGAGATTTCTGACCGCAATGGTCAGGAGCAGTCTCAGGCAGCGGTTAAAGAAACTGAGAAATTTTTAAAGAAGATTAGGGAGAAAAATTCAAATCATTTAAATGGTAGAATTGGATTACATGCTTCATTTACCTTAGAAGATGAGACTTTAGAGCAAGTTTCAGCCCTGGCCGATGAATTAGACAGCAGTTTCCATATTCATGTAGCTGAAGGACGAACTGATTTAGAAGACAGCCGGCTCCGCGGTTACAATGGAGCGGTTAAGCGTCTTGATCAGTACAATATCTGGCGGCCGGGAACTATTGCTGTTCACGGGGTCCATCTGCAGGAAGGTGAGCTGGAGATTTTAAGAGACAATGATTGTTATCTGATTAATAATCCGGAATCCAATATGGGAAATGCGGTAGGAGCAGCACCCTTAAAGCAAGCTCTGGACAAAGGTCTCAAAGTTGGACTGGGTACAGATGGTTATACAACTGATATGTTTGAGAGCATCAAGGTTGCTAATTTAATGCTCAAACATCAGAATCGAGATCCCCGTCTGGGCTGGACTGAAATTCCCCAGATGGTTTTTAAGACAAATGCAAAGCTGGCCAGTGAGAGCTTTGGCACTCAGCTTGGTGTTTTAAAAGAGGGGGCAGCTGCAGACATTATTGTAGTTGATTACAGCCCGCCAACGGAAATAAATAGTGATAATACTTATGCCCACATCTTATTTGGAATCAATGGCGGCATGGTTGAGACAACAATTGTTAATGGTAAAATATTAATGGAAAATCGGGAGGTGCAGGTAGTTGATGATCAGAAAATCACCCATGAAACAAGAGAACAGGCAGACGATTTCTGGAGCAGATTTTGAGGAATATTTTCAGCCTCAGAATTTAGAGAAGGCTCTGGAAATTAAAGCAGAATATTCGGACCAGATTGAGGTGGCAGCAGGTACTACAGATTTGCTGGTAGCAAATTATGAGCAGCTGCATCAAATTAAAAATTGGCTGGATCTGGATAAAATAGATGAACTGCGCAAAATTGAAATTTTGGAGAATGAGCTGCATATAGGAGCAATGGTAACTCATCTGCAGCTGATGAAATCAGATTTGATTAAAGAAAAATTGGCGGTTCTGGCTGCAGCAGCTGAAGATGTTGGTTCACCACAAATTAGAAGCAGGGGTACAATTGGCGGCAATATCTGTACTTCTTCACCAGCAGGAGATCTCCTGGCTCCTCTTTTAAGCTATGAGGCCAGCTTTAAACTTCAGAAAGCAGGAGCAGAAAGAATTGTGAGAGCTGAAGACTTTTTTACCGGGCCAAAAAGAAATTTAATGGAAGCTGATGAACTTTTAACAGAAATCATTATTCCGCTGACGGAAAACGAACGCGAAGGTGCCTGGGTTAAAGTTGGACGCCGCAAGGCTCTCGTTATTTCTACCCTGACTCTTTCGGTAGTGCTGGAATTTGAAGCTGATAAGATAATCGAAGCTGGAATAGCTCTGGGTTCTGTTGCCCCAACACCGATCAGGTTGTGGGAAGTTGGAGAGCTGATGCTCGGAAGCAGCTTAACAGAACTGGATTACAAACAGCTGGGCCAGGAAGTCAAAGCCCGGATTAATCCCATTGATGATTTAAGAGGTACCAGAGAATACAGAGAAGATGTAGCAGCTGATGTAATGGTCAGAGCTTTAAATGAGATTGAAAGGAAAAGGGGGTGAGCAGCTGATGCAGATTACATTTACAGTTAATGGAGAAGAAAGAGAATTGGAAGTTACTCCCTATACCAGGCTGCTCGATTTATTGAGAGAAGATCTCGGCTTAACAGGAGTTAAAGAAGGCTGTGGTAAAGGTGAGTGCGGAGCCTGTACAGTAATTATGAATGGAGAACTAACAGCTTCCTGTCTGGTTCCAGCTCCCCAGGCAGACCAGGCAGAGATTCTAACGGTAGAAGGATTGGGAACAAGGGATGATCTACATCCAATTCAGGAATCATTTGTGGAAGCAGGAGCAGTTCAATGCGGCTACTGTATTCCCGGTATGATATTAGCAGGAAAAAGATTGCTGGATGAGAATCCTCAGCCAACAGAAAAAGAAGTACGCTATGGATTATCCGGTAATATCTGCCGCTGTACCGGTTATGCGAAGATTATCGATGCTGTAATGATGGCAGCAGATAAACTTGCAGTCGAAGGAAGTGATAGTAATGACTGATCAGAATAAAAGAATTAAGGATTATTTCTGTAAACATACAACCCGCTGTACAATTGAAGGAGTTAAAAAAAGCAAGCGTTTTGTGGGCCATGATGTATTGAAGGCAGATGCCTGGGACAAGGTGACTGGAGAAGCAGTTTATCCTGATGATATATTTTTCGATGATCTGCTTTACGTTAAAATTAAAAGAGCAGTCCATCCCCATGCTATTTTAAAAGATATAGATATTTCGCAGGCTAAAAAAGTAGAGGGTGTAGTTGATATTGTTATTGCCGAAGATATTCCGGATGTCAGACAGTTTGGTCTGATTATCAGAGATCAACCCGTTTTAATTGCGCCCGGAGAAAAGATGCGCTATATGGGAGATCCGCTGGCGATAGTTGTTGCTGAGACAAAGGAAGCAGCTAAAAAAGCAAGGGATCTAATTAAAGTAAAGGTGGAAGAATTAGAAGTTATCACCGACCCCTTCCGGGCGATGGAGGATGATGCTCCGGATATTCATCCAGATGGAAATATTGTAATCACCCATCATTTAAATCGGGGTGATGTTGATGAGGCTTTTAAAAATTCAGCAATAGTTGAAGAAAATCGCTATCAAACTCAATTTATCGATCAGCTGCCGATGCAGAATGAAGCCGGAGTTGCTCTCTACGATGAGCGTCGGGGAGTAATTAATATCTGGGCTGCAACTCAGTGGCTGCATGATACTCAGGCCGATGTTGCTCAGTCTTTAAGATTATCAAAAGATCAAATTAGAATTATTCAGCCTACAATTGGTGGCGCCTTTGGGAAAAAAGAGGATGTTTCGGTTCATATTCATCTGGCTATTGCAGCAATGAGGACCGGGAGACCGGTTAAGCTCTGTTTTACCAGAGAAGAATCGATGATTACTCAATCCAAACGGCATCCAATTACAATTATCAATAAAACTGGTGTGGACCGTGATGGCTATTTAACCGCCTGGGAAACCAAATTTATTGGAGACACCGGAGCCTATGCTTCCAGTGGACCGGCAGTTGTGCACAAGGGAATGTACCATGCAACAGGACCCTATAACTGTCCCAATTTACGTGGTGTCTCCCATGCAGTTTATACCAATAATACCTATGCTGGTGCGATGCGCGGTTTTGGTACTGCTCAGGGAGCTTTTGCCTATGAACAGCAGATGGATATTCTGGCAGAAAAGTTAAGTATAGATCCGGCAGAATTTAGACTCAAAAACATCTATCAAAAAGATTCGATTACTCCTAACGGTCAGCAGCTTACTCACAGTGTAAATGCAGAAGAAACAATCAAAAGAGTGATGGAGCTCAGTGACTGGAAAGGGGGCAGAAAATAATGAAAAAATTTGGACGCGGACTGGCAACAATTATGTTTGGATTTGGTTATGGTGAGGGTTTTCCTGACCATTCTATTGCCTCAATTGAAATTAAAGAAGATGAGCGGATAGTTATCAGAACAGCTGCAGCCGATGTTGGGCAGGGAGTTATTACAACTGTGATTCAGATTGCAGCAGAGATTTTAAGAATAAATCCAAACTATTTTGAAGTGGTTCAGGGTGATACCCATAAAACTAAAAACTCAGGTTCAACCTCTGCTACCCGGCAGACCTATTTTACCGGTAATGCAGTTAAAAAAGCAGCCGAAGATCTGCTGGCTAATCTATACCACTACGGCAGTTTAGAATTTCGCAGCAACCATCCTGAAATTGCAATTGAGGATGGAAAAATCTATATGTATGATGACCCGGACGATTATATTAGCTACTGGGAAATGGCAGAAAGAGTTAGAGAAAGAGGTAAAAAATTAGAAGCAGAAGGAAGTTTCTTTCCTGTAACCTACAGTCCTGATCAAAATGGTCAGGCAGACAAAGTCTATGTAGCCTATACTTTCCTCTCTCAGGTGATTGATATTGAAATTGATACAGATACCGGAACAATTGATCTCCTGGATGTTTATACAGCTGTTGACCTTGGTAAAGCAATTAATCCCAAAAATGTTGAAGGCCAGATTGAAGGTGGAACTGTTCAGGGACTGGGAATGGGAATGATGGAAGACCAGGTGATTCGCAATGGTAAAACACTCAATGCAGGCATGACAGATTATCTGGTGCCGACAAGTGTTGATATTCCCAAATTCAAGCACTATCTGGTTGAAGAAGAGGATTCTGAAGGACCGTTTGGAGCCAAAGGAGTTGGGGAACCGACTTTAATTGCTGCTGCCCCGGCACTGGCCAATGCTGTTTATGATGCAATCGGAGTTAGATTTTTTGATTTACCGATTAGTCCCTCAAAGATCAAAAAGGCTTTAAAAGAGAAAGAAAAGGAAGAAAATAGTTAAAGCCAGAGATTTACCTGAGATCATCCCCGCTCATTGACATAAGCGAAACTTTCTCGGCTAAATTCGGTAAGTTAACTGAAAGCAGATAAACCAGTCGAAATTAGAGCAATTAAATATAAATAGGAGAGTGAAGAAAATGGCTGATTTAAGTGTTAAATTGTTTGACTTTACACTAAAAAATCCGGTAATGCCGGCTGCTGGACCACCAATTAAAGATGCAAAAATGGCAGCGAAAGCAAAAGCTGGCGGCACAGGAGCAATTGTAACCAAGACTATTTCTACTAAAGCAGCAGAGGTTCCCCGGCCCAATATGGCCCAGACCAGAGGTGGTTTTATGAACACAGAGCTCTGGTCAGAAATGGGACCTGATCACTGGTTAGAAAACGAATATCCAAAAATTAAAGATTTGGGGCTGCCGGTAATCGTTGGTCTGGGCTACAGTGCTGAGCAGATTAGTGAACTGGTCAAAAAAACTGAAGCCTATGCTGATGCTTTTGAGCTGTCAACCCATTATTTAGGCAGTGATACTTCTCCGGTCGTAGAAAGTATCAAAGCTGCAAAAAAAGCCACTGATAAACCGGTAATGGTTAAGCTCAGTCCGCAGATTGATATTCCCAAATTTGCCAGGGCTGCGGCAGAGGCTGGAGCAGATGGACTTGTTTTGATTAATTCATTTGGGCCAACCCTTGATTTTGATATAGACAGCGGCAGACCGCTGATGGGAAGTGCAGATGGTTATGGCTGGCTTTCCGGAGAAGCAATTTTTCCGCTGGCCTTAAGGGCAGTTTTCCAGGCTGTTCAGACTGTGGATATTCCTGTTTTAGCTGTTGGCGGAATTTCTACCGGAGCTGATGCAGTTAAGATGATCATGGCTGGAGCCCAGGCAGTACAGACCTGTACAGCCGCTATCCTGAAAGGTCCTCAGGTTTATGGTAAAATTGCAGAAGAAATTGATCAATATTTAGAAAAGCATGGTTATCAGAATCTGGATCAGATCAGAGGTCTGGCTCAGAAGGCAGCTCCGGAAGCAGCAAATTACGAAACAAGGGTGCCTAAAATCAAAAGAGATAACTGTACTGGCTGTAGACTCTGTATTATCAGCTGTGTTTATGATGCCAACTATTTAGATCAGGAAAATAGAATTGTGATCGATGCTGAAAAATGTGCCGGCTGCGGCCTCTGTGTTACCCGCTGTAACTTTGAAGCTCTGGCACTGGCATAATAGGATAGAGAAAGGGGGAGCTTATGCTGAGAAAAGAATTACTAAAACAGGCCCGAGGACTGGAAAAAGCTGATAAAGTATTTAAAAATGCGGTAATTGTTGATGTGTTTAATGAACGATTAATCGAAAATGATATTGCAGTTGCAGATGGGATTATCATTGGAATTGGTGATTATGAAGGAAAAGAAGAAATCGATCTGGGAGGGAGAATAGTTACTCCTGGCTTAATTGATGCTCATCTGCATCTGGAATCTTCAATGACCAATGTAGATGAGTTTGCCCGGGTGATTATTCCCCGGGGGACAACTACCATTGTAGCTGATCCCCACGAAATTGCCAATGTAGCAGGTTTAACCGGGATTAAATACCTGCTGAAAGCCGGTAATTCTCAGCCCTGGAATTTTAATCTGATGCTCCCTTCCTGTGTGCCAGCTTCTAAATTTGAAAATTCAGGGGCTAAACTTTCGGCAGCTGATCTCAAGACATTAATTGATGAAAAGGGCATTTTTGGGCTGGGAGAAGTGATGGATTTTCAGTCAGTAATTAATGGTGAGCCTGGAATCTGGGATAAAATTGAAATGGCTTCTGACTTATTTAAAGATGGTCATTCTCCAGGTTTATCGGAGAAAGATTTAAATGCCTATTTACTGGCAGATATTAAAGCAGATCATGAGGCAACAACTGCTGCAGAAGCTTTAGAGAAGGTTTCTAAAGGAATGTATATTATGATCAGAGAAGGTTCGGTTACCAGAGATTTAGTCAGCCTGCTGCCCGCTGTTAACAGCAGCAATTCTTCCCGATTCCTGTTTGCAACAGATGACAGACATCCGGGAGATCTGATCAGCGAAGGTCAGATTGATTTTGCTGTCCGGAAGGCAATTCAGTATGGTCTTTCTCCTTTAAGAGCAGTTAAGATGGCGACAATTAATGCCGCTGAAGCTCTGGGGATGAAAAAACTGGGAGCCATTGCCCCCGGTTATCAGGCAGATTTATTAGTTTTTGATAATTTAAGAGAATTTGAAGTAAAGAAAGTTTATAAGGATGGGCGTCTGGTCGCTGAAGACGGAACTTTGCTTAAATCAATTGATGATAAAATCTCCCTGGATCAAGAAGATTTTATGAATCAGGAAATTGAAGAAAAAATCTTTAACTCAATCAGAGTTGGAGAAATTTCGGAAGCTGATTTTCTACTGCCGGCTGCCAGCAAATATAGGGTTATAGAACTGATCAAAGATCAGGTAGTAACTGGAGAGTCCCTTTATCAGACGGAGGCAGAATATGAGGAAGAACCGCCTGCAATCGAGCTGATTGGTCACAATCTGGTTAAACTGGCTGTTGTAGAAAGACACCACAAAACCGGAAATGTTGGTCTGGGTCTGCTCCGCAATTTTGGCCTGCGTCAGGGGGCAATTGCAACTTCGATCGGACATGATGCTCACAATATAATTGTGGCAGGAGTGGGAGCTAAAGATATGGAGCTTGCTGTTAGAGAAATCGAAAAGATGCAGGGCGGCCTGGTGATAGTTGTTGACGGGAAAGTAAAAGCATCACTGGCTTTACCGGTAGCTGGATTAATGGCTGTTAAGTCGGTCAAAGAGGTTGCAAACTGCTTAAATAAAATGAGGGAAATCGCAAATGATCTGGGAGTTAGCAGGGATGGTCCTTTTATGACTTTATCCTTTATGGCCTTAACTGTAATTCCAGAACTCAAATTGACTGATCAGGGATTATTTGATGTTAATAAATTTGAAAAGGTTGAGTTGATTATAGAATGATTTAAAAGCCTATTTAAAATATTGTATTTATGTATTTCAGGAACTGATTTTAAAAGTTTATTGACAAGCTGCTCAACATTATCTATAATAATAGATGGAATTAAAATCAGCTCATTATTTTTAAAGATGTAAATAATTATAAATTTAATCTATAAATTTAAATAGGCCTCGTATAATTGTGATGATATGGTTCACAAGTTTCTAGTGTCAGCCGATAACTGACAACTATGAGGGAAATAAATTAGTCTATCTGTTTTGAAAAAGGGAAATCTTTATCAATTTTTAATGGATAAAGAAAGCAGTAGAGCTAATTTATACATGGAGTACATGTTTTATCTTGCGGATATAACCCGTGAAGGTAGATTCCTCTTAGTTGAGGTCTCTATTTTTGCGGGTTTTTTTATTTTTGATAGATCAGAATTATGGGCGAAGGGCGGTGAAAACTTTAATTCAGTTTTAGATATCTAGATAAAAAATAAGGAGGGTATTTAATTAATGACTAATAACAATGGAACTTTAGAAAATTTATTTAAGTTAAAAGAAAACAATACTGATGTAAAGACTGAGGTTATTGCTGGTTTCACTACTTTTATGACAATGGCTTATATTATTTTTGTTAATCCGAATATTTTAAGTGCTGCAGGAATGCCTTTTGATGGAGTATTTATTGCTACTATTATGGGTGCAATTTTAGGTACCCTGGCCATGGCGTTTTTAACAAACTATCCCTTTGCTCTTGCTTCTGGAATGGGTCTTAATGCATTTTTTGCCTATTCTGTAGTTATTGGGATGGGAGTTACCTGGCAGGCGGCACTGGGAATTATATTCCTGGAAGGTATTATCTTTATTATTTTGAGTGTGACCCCTGTTAGAGAAATGATTGTAAACAGTATTCCGATGGCTCTAAAAACAGGTATCAGTACTGGTATCGGTTTGTTTATTGCCTTTATCGGTCTGCAGAATGCAGGAATAGTTGTAGCAGATCAGGCAACATTAGTTTCAATGGGTAGTGTTTTAACAGGTCCTGGTCTGGTTGCTTTATTTGGTCTGATCTTAACAGGTATTTTACATGCCAAAAGGGTAAAAGGTGCGCTGCTCTGGGGTATCCTGGCATCTACAGCTTTTGGCTGGATTAATGGTGTAACTCCTGCATTTAGTGGAGTAGTTGCAATGCCGCAGATGGCTGACTGGTCAGAAGTATTATTTCAGTTAGATATTGGCTCAGCTTTAAGTATGGGAATGTTTGGAGTTTTACTTTCATTCCTCTTTGTAGATATGTTTGATACAGCCGGGACTTTAGTTGGTGTAAGTCAGCAGGCTGGTTACTTAGATGAAAATGGAGATTTACCAAAAGCAAGTAAAGCTCTTTTAGCTGATGCTATTGGTACTACTGGTGGTGCTTTATTCGGTACCAGTACAGTAACAACATATGTTGAGTCTGCTTCTGGTGTAGCTGAAGGTGGACGTACAGGTCTAACCGGAGTTGTAGTTTCTATACTATTCTTCCTGGCTTTATTCTTTAGACCTTTAATTGGAATAGTTCCTGGAGCTGCAACTGCACCAGCCTTAATTGTTGTTGGTACAATGATGATGACAAATATTACAAAGCTGGACTGGGATGACTTTACTGAAATTCTGCCTGCTTTTATAGCGATGATTGCTATGCCTTTAACCTATTCAATCTCTAATGGTATTGCACTTGGATTTATCGTTTATCCATTAGTTAAGCTCTTTACTGGTAAGGGTAAAGATGTTCACTGGTTGGTATATGTCCTGGGTATAGTATTTGTATTCTATTTTATTGTGCACTAACAGTTATTCAAGCTTCAAATGATTTTAAAAAGGTAATAATATTTTTTAAGCGGTTAAAGCTCTTTTTACTGGGCTAAAACCGCTTTTTTTAATTTCTAATAAATTATCCTGGTAATTTATTGTAAAGATTGATATTTTCTATTTTTAGTTATTTATAGATATTCAGTTAAGAACTATGGCTGTAAAACAACTTTCTTCCTAAAGTTGCCAGGATTAGTAAAATAGTCAGGGTTATAATTATTTCTAGATCCCGCTGTAAAAATCGAATGAATAATAAAACTGAAGCAAGTGCTGCTCCAGCCCCTCCTAAAAAGGAGATGATCTTAGTTTTAGCAATCTTTTTAAAGGCTACAAAATTGACAATAGCGAAGGTAACTAAGAAGATAAAACTGGCTGCCTCTACCAGAGAAGAAAGATTTCCAAAGGCTGCAAGTAGTGCTCCAACTCCCCCTATTATATAAATTGATCTATCAGGAATACCGGCCTGGTTTTTGTGTGCTAGAAATGAAGGCAGTTCTCCATCGTCAGCTACCTTAATAGCCAGTCTTGAAGTAGCAAAGATTGTCGAGTTGATGGCAGAACCAGTTGAAAACAGAGCCGCAATTGAAGCAATTATTAGACCGGCTGTTCCCAGAATATTTTTTCCAGCAATTGCCAGCACAACTTCTTTTTCTTCAATAATTGTTTGATAACTGACCAGATTAATCGTCCCCAGGGTAACTATAATGTAGACAATAATAACAGAAATAACTGCCAGTATTTCAGCTTTATAAATTGTATTATCAGGATCTTTTATTTCATTATAGTCATAAGTTATCAGCTGAAATCCTTCATAAGCCATAAAAATCGTTGAGGCCCCAATAATAGCATTAACAAAAGTCCCCCCCGACCTCATTGGTTGACTGTTAACCATTTCTGGGTTAAAATTCGACAATCCTACTCCGGCAATTGCTACTAAAATGGCCAGCTTGGCCCAGACAATAAAAACTTCTAAATGAGATGCGTCACTAACACCTCTCAGATTAAAGTACATAAAAATAAGAATAATAGAAATAGAAACAAGCCTGGGGAACCAGGGACCAAAATTTAATAGCTGCTCTAAATACTGACCAAAAGTAAATGCATAAACTGAAAGAGTAAGAATATATCCTATAATTAAAAGCCAGGAAAGTCCACCGGCTAAACCTTCATGGTTAATATCTTTGATATAAGTAAAGGCTCCCCCACCTTCTTCAAATTTATTTGTTAGCCTGGAATAGCTAATTCCTGTGGCCAGCGCAATTAAACCGGCAATTAAAAAACTTAACCAGGCTAGATTACCAGCAGTAGCAATGATCACTCCCAGGACAGAGAAGATACCGCCCCCTATCATTCCGCCAACAGCCATACTCCAAGTTTCGTTTAAACCCATTTTGTTATTATCCATTTTTTCCTCCCCTCATAGGACAATCTTATTAAATCCATTTTGAAATTATATGTTCTAGTATATTTTTTTAAAAAAGAACCGCTAATTTTTAATTTGAATCAATAACTGATATAATTAGTTTAACAAAAATAAATAATAATTTTGATTAATTATTTAACAATTTGGTCCAAAAAAGTGATAAGTTGAAGTGAAATCTGAAAGAAAAGGAGTGTTAATTATGGAAAAATTTAATTTAGCCGATTATACTACAGTTCCCGAAAAAAGTGTAGCCAAAAGAGTTATCTATTCTGATCAAAATACGCTGGCCTTTGTCTTAAATATAGCACCTGGTGAATCACTGCCTGATCACACTCATTTTGAGTCTACAGTGCTGCTGCAGGTGATCAGCGGTATGGCCAGATTAATTGTCGATGATAAGTCTTTTAATATTCAGGAAAAAGATTTAACTAAAATTGATGGTCCGGAAACTATGTCGATCCATAATACTGGTCGTGAAGATTTAGTTCTTTATGTTACTATATCTCCTCTACCATCTGATGAAAAATATGCAAAAGAAGCTGATTTTTAAGCTTGATTAGCTGAACTCTTTAGCAGTAGAAATCATTACTATAGCAGTGGACATCAAAAGCAAATATAAAAGCCACATGCGGATTGAATAAATCTACATGTGGCTTCATTTAATTAAACTAATTATTTAATTTATTCTTCTATTCTATTTAATTCCAGCATTCTCTGATAACTAATTGCACCTACAACTTTTTCCTGAATTACACCATTCTGATCCAGAAAATAACTGGTCGGGATTCCTCTAACTAAATAATTTTGAGCTGTGCTTTTATCAGTATCCAGCAGCACAGAAAACTCAAGTCCATTTTCCATCATAAAATTAGCAGCTGCCGATTTACTTTCGCCAACATTTACTGCCAGAATTACAACTTCATCTCCATATTCCTCATGGAGTTTTTGCATATCCGGCATTTCTTTTCTACAGGGAGGACACCAGCTGGCCCAGAAGTTAAGAAAAACTTTCTTGCCCCGGTAATCACTCAGACTTACCTCCTGATCATTCATGTTTTTTAAAGTGAAATCAGGTGCCTGCATTCCTATTTCGGTACCTACTGCAGCAGAAACTACTGCATTTCCGGGTGACTGCAGAAAGAAAAAAGAAAGCCCACCTACTATCAGAGCAGCTATTAAAAATATTGATATTTTTTTGTTCATTAATTATCCCTCCATTCTTAAACTTATTATATAAGTAAAACACTCAAATTTCCAGTTTTTTAGATAAAATATCGCAAAAAACAGATGTAATTTTAAATTAAATGCAATAAGATTTTTATAAATATTTCGGATAAACTTTAATTTATAACTGCTTTTTCAATAAGTTCTTTACTTTTTTGCAATAAACTCAGGATAATAGTTGATTTTTCTTTTCATTACTCTAATCTATGATAAAATGATAATAAGAGGAAAATTCGGATAATTATTTTAGTAATAGATTGATTAATAAAGATTTTTTTAATCGGAATTTTATTTCTTAAATCACTTATTATATTTATAAAATTTAATGAGGAGGACGATTATGATTACTAAATCAACACTTAGAAACCCAGAATTAGCAGAAGAGGGCTGGCGCAAGATCCAGTGGGTAGCAGATAAAATGGACATTTTAAATGAAATCTTAAAAGAACATAAAGACTCACAGCCGCTGGCAGGTAAAAAGGTGGCTATCTGCCTCCATTTAGAAGCTAAAACTGCCTATATGGCTTATGTGATCAGTCAGCTTGGAGCAGATGTGGCTATTGCGGGTAGTAACCCACTTTCAACTCAGGATGATGTGGCAGCAGGACTGGCTGCTCACGGAATAATGGTTCACAGCTGGTATGGTTCAACACCAGAAGAATATAAGGAGCATTTAAATAAAGTTTTAAATATTGAGCCGGATTTGATTATCGATGATGGTGGAGATATGGTTGAGACTCTACATACAGAGAGAAAAGAGCTTTTAGAAAACATTATCGGTGGGGCAGAAGAAACAACAACCGGAATTCACCGCCTGGAAGCAATGGAAGGTGATGGGACTCTTGCTTTTCCCATGATGGCAGTTAATGATGCTAAATGTAAATCACTATTTGATAACCGCTATGGTACCGGTCAGTCTGTCTGGGATGGAATAATGAGAACAACAAACCTGGTAGTTGCCGGTAAAACTGCAGTTGTTGCTGGTTATGGCTGGTGTGGAAAAGGTGTAGCTATGAGAGCAAAAGGTCTGGGAGCCAGAGTAATAGTAACCGAAATTGATCCCATTAAGGCAAGTGAAGCCTGGATGGACGGTTTTGAGGTAATGCCGATGCAGGAAGCAGCTAAAAAAGGAGACTTCTTTATTACAGTTACCGGCTGCAGAGATGTAATTGACGAAGAAGATCTGCGGGTAATGAAGGATGGAGCTATAATGTGCAATGCAGGTCATTTTGATGTAGAGGTTTCCAAACCTGCTTTAAATAAGCTGGCAGTAGAAGTTAGTGAAGCCAGAAAAAACATCAGGAAATTTGAACTAAAAGATGGGCGCAAGCTTTATTTACTGGCAGATGGCAGACTTGTTAACCTGGCAGCAGGAGATGGCCATCCAGCAGAAATAATGGACATGACCTTTGCCCTGCAGTTATCATCACTGTTATATTTAAATCACATTCAGAATCTGGATGCTCAGGTCTATAATATTCCTGATGATATCGACAATATGGTAGCAGAATACAAATTAAAGTCATTAGGACTGGAAATTGATCAGCTGACAGAAGAGCAGGAAACTTACATCAACAGCTGGGAGAACTAACCGGAATTGGTACCGGGTTCTTGGTAAATTTTACCAAGTACCCGGTACCAAGAGAATTGAGGAGTAAAAGCAGAAATGAAATTAAAATATGGAAGAGAAAATTTAGAATTTGAGATTGAGAGTAGTAGAGTATTAGATGTTTTAAAGGCAAATGAAAAAGAAGGGGTAAAAGATCCTCTTGCAGAAGTGGAAAGTTCCTTAGAGGTTCCGATTGGTACAGCTTCACTGGCAGAGCTTTTAGCTGCCAGTGAAATAAATGAGCTGGTAATTATAGTTAATGATGTAACCCGCTATACCCCCTATGATTATCTGCTGCCACCACTGCTAAAAACTATTTCTGAGGCCGGGATTAAAAATGAGCAGGTAACATTCATTGTTGCGACCGGGGTCCACAGTCCCCATTCTGATGAGCAGAACAGAGAAATTTTTGGGGAAGAGATAGATGACAATTATAATTTTATTCATCATGACTGTGATCAGGATCTGGCTGACTTAGGTCAACTGAGTACCGGCAATCAGCTTCAGATCAATAAAAAGGTTGTAGATGCAGATTTTTTAATTACTACCGGGGTTATTTTACCCCATTATATGGCCGGGTTTTCTGGAGGGAGAAAATCTATACTGCCGGGAGTTGCAGGCAGAGAAAGTATTGAAAACAATCATGCAATGATGGTTGAGGTGACAGAAGAAAAACCTGCTTTAAAGAATAATCCAATCAGTCAGGAAATGTTTGAGGCGGCAGAAAAAGTAGGAGTAGATTTTATTCTCAATGTGGTTACCAACAGCAGGCGGGAAATAGTGCAGGTGGTTGGCGGTGATTATCGTCAGGCCTGGGAAGCAGGAATCGCTAAATCAGCAGAGATGTATCATCTATCTCTAGCGGAAAAAGCTGAAGCTGCAATTGTTAGTTCAGGAGGATTCCCCCGGGATATCAACCTTTATCAGGCACAGAAAGCTTTAGATCATGCAGATCATGCTGTCCAGAAAGGTGGAACAATTATCTGGGTTGCAGAATGTTTGGAAGGCTACGGAGAAGAGCGGTTTCAAAAATGGATGGATCAGGCTCAAAAGCCGGAAGACAATATTGACAGGATTAAAAAGAAGTTTTTAATCGGCGGCCATAAAGCATTTGCTATTTCTAAAGTAGCAGCCGAAAAAGAGATAATCTTAATTTCAAGTTTAAATCAGGAACAGACAGAGAATATATTTGCTAAAAAAATGGAGACTATTCAGGAGGCAGTTGATTATCTGGAAGCTAAACATCAGGCAGATTATTCAGCTTACATTATGCCCCAGGGTAGTTTAACAGTACCGGTTGTAAAATAATATTGGTACCGGGTACTTGGTAATTTTTACCAAGTACCCGGTACCATAATAATAAGAGGTGTAGTAATTGCAGAATATAGAAAAAGTACAGAAAATTATTGATAATGTGGAAGAAGTAATTTTAGGTAAAAACCGGGTAATCAAACTTGCTCTGGCAGCTATGATGGCTGAAGGACATATCTTATTTGAGGATGTACCGGGAGTTGGAAAAACAATTCTGGTGCGTTCGCTGGCCCAATCAATTGGCTGTTCCTTTAAAAGAGTTCAGTTTACACCCGATCTTTTACCATCTGATATTACAGGTGTTTCCATTTATAATCAAAAGAACAATGAATTTGAATTTAGAGAGGGTCCAATTTTATCACAGGTGGTGCTGGCAGATGAGATAAATAGAGCTACACCCAGAACTCAGTCAGCACTTTTAGAGAGTATGGCTGAAAAACAGATTACGGTCGAGGGCATAAGCCGCAGGCTTTCTGACCCCTTTATTGTGATGGCAACTCAAAATCCGATTGAATATGATGGAACCTTTCCCCTGCCGGAAGCACAGCTTGACCGCTTTTTAATCAGGCTGGAAATTGGTTATCCGGAATCAGTAGATGAACAGCAGATTTTAGAGAATTTACAGCTGCAGCACCCGGTGGAAACACTGGAAGCAGTGATGACTGATCAGGAATTTATTGAGCTGCAGGATGAGGTTAAAAAAGTTCATGTTGATCAGAAATTGAGAAAATATATTGTTTCACTGGTTAATCAGAGCCGGAACCACAGCGACCTGGAGCTGGGAGCCAGCCCCAGAGGAAGTATTGCCTTAATGAAGATGGCGCAGGCCTGGGCGGTAGTTAATGAGCGGGATTATATTATTCCAGATGATATTAAAGAAATTGCCCCTGCTGTCCTTGCTCACCGCTTAATTATTAAATCCAAGAGCCGTTTACGAGGTGCAGATAAAGAAAAAATCATTGATGAGATTGTCAGAAGAACCGAGGTGCCGGTAATTGATTAATTTTTTAGCACTTGGTTTAGTAACCTACCTGGGAGGAGCAGTCCTGCAGCGTACAATTTTATTTAAGCTGGCCTATTTTTTCCTCCTTTTTCATTTTATAATTAAATATTATCATTATAATATTTCTAAAAACTTAAAAATATCTCATCAATTAAAAAATGACCATCTATTTTTTAATGAACAAATCGAGACAATCATTGAGGTTGAAAATAACAGTTTTCTGCCCATTCTCTGGCTCAAATTAGAGGAATTTCTGCCGGGAGAGCTGACAACTTTAGAAGAACAGCATTTAAGTTATTTTAAAGCAGGAGAAAAGAAGGAATGGCGTTTTCAGCTGCGAGCAAAAAAGAGGGGTCTTTACAATATTGGTCCCCTGAGATGGGAAATGGGAGATTTTCTGGGCTATGAGCTGACAAAAGGCGAGCTGGAGGAACTTGAAGTTTATATTTATCCAAAAATTATGGATTTAGAAGAGCTGGGACTTGCTTCCAGAATACCCTTTGGTAATTCTAAATGGCCTCAGCCAATTTACAAGGATCCCTACCGCAATGCAGGGATTAGAGAATATCAGCCTTCTGATCGGTTAAATAAAATTCACTGGAAAGCTACAGCCAAAACAGGTGAACTTAAATCCCGCAAAAATGAATCAACAGTTTCGATAGATACAGCCTTAGTTTTAAATATGTCGCAGAAAGACTATGGTCTTAAATTCCTGGAGAGAAAGACTGAGCTGGCGGTAACTGCAGCTGCTTCGATGGCCTATTATTTAAATCGAGCCGGCCACAGCTATAAGTTTTTGAGTAATGCAGTTATTGAAGGTAAAGATAAGGAAGAATTTAATGCCTATCAGGCTCAGGTTTCGGAAAACGAAGCCGCTGAACAGGATTCTAAGATTGAAGAGAATGACAAAAACACAAATAATGAACTGGAAAAAAATGAGCAGGAGCAGTCAGTTCAGCAAAATGAAGCCGCAGAGCTAAGTGATGATTTTGAAAGCTATCTAAAACTGCCTTCGGGAAGTGGGGATGCCCACCTGCAGGAACTTTTAGAACTGCTGGCCAGAGCTGAAATTTCAAAAGCCGATAATTTTCTCAATCTGCTGACGGAAGAGCTTGATCTGGGCTGGGGTGGAACCCTAATTATTTTTACAGAAAAAGATGACCAGGAATTAATGCAGGTTGTGCAAAATCTGCTGCGTCGGGGATATAACATCAAAATCATGATTATGGGTGAGGAGCTGGTTCACAGAGAATATCAGCATAAACCATTTACAGCTCCCCTTTCTATCCATCACCTCAGGCAGGAGCGTGATTTAAATGAAAGCAAAAGAATATAATTTTAAATATAACTATCTATATCCGCTGTTGGGAGTTCTGCTGTATTTTATCCTTTCATTAATGTTTTTCTATCTAATCGAGGTTAAATTTGAATTTATGCAGCTGAACAATACCCTGTATCTGCTGTTTTTTATATTTTTAATTGAAGCAATTTTACATGCTAATGCAGCTCAGGAACTTAAGATTCCGGCCTTAACCTTTATTCTGGAATTTGCAGTTTATCTATTTGCAATAATTATTTTTAGTGGTCGTTATCAGGGACTTGACTCTATTTTAACTCTGAATAATCTGGATCTTTTTTTATTCTGGGGTTTCAGTATTTTTATCTGGTATCAGACAGCAGAATTATGCAGACTTCTGGAATATTTTCGCAAAGATTTTGATAAAATATATGATCGTTCAAGTGAAAATTGGAATCTGGAAGAATTTCGCCGCTTGCTTGATTATCCAGTAATCTGGCCCAGGCTGACCCAGAAGATTAGCTGGCTTAATCTGTCGCTTTTTATAATCTGGGCTGCTGTGGGAGAAATGAATTCGACGATTATTGTGCTGACAATTCTGTTTTTAGTAATCGAGGTTTTTTTGCTGGCGCTGACTTATCTGGATAAGAAAACAGTTGACTGGCGGGTTAATCGGATTAAAGAACCGGCTGCAATCAAGAGCGGCTGGCGTAAATTTCTATTATTTTTCATTATTTCTGCTCTTCTGCTGGCTTTTCTGCTGCCGGCAAATTATCAGCCTCTGCCCATGGATCGGATTAACAGCTTTTTAGCTCAGCGGCTGGCACTAACCGAAATGCCGGAAATAAATCCGGAAGCAAATTTGCCGGAAAATTCAAATTCAGGAAAAGTTCCGTCTGCAGTTGAGGATGAAGAATCGCTTCTGATAGAAATATTATTTATTATAATTCAGGTTGCTCTGACACTGTTTCTGGGCTTTATTTTGCTGGCTTTAATCCTCTTTTTAATTAAATCTGAACTGAGCAAAATCAAAAATCTACCTCAGTTTTTTAAGTCTTTTTACACTTTTTTAATAAAAGCACTTAAAGATATTTTTGCTTCAGTTAAGGAAATGAACTTTAATTTAAGTTCCAGCTGGAAGAAGAGACGAGAGAAAAAGAAGAATAAAAAATTGAATAAAAAAGAAGTAAAAGATATAAAAAATATTGACTTAAGTGGAGAGAGTAACTCGATTATTATTAGAATCTATAATTCACTCTTAAAACTACTCTCACTTAAAGGGATAGGCAAAGATCCGGCTGCAACCCCCTATGAGTACAGCTCCTACCTGCAGGATAAATACCAGGATTTAAAAGAAGAGATTAATAACCTGACCGATATCTTTGTAGAAAGTGCTTACAGTAATCACTCACTCGGAGAAAATGCAGTTAAAGCAGCAAAATCAATCTGGAAAATCTTGAAAAAGAAAATTTAGACAATCAGACTTTAAATTCTTCAAAATAGTATGAGATTAAACTAGAACAGTAGATTATTAAAATAGTAATTTATGATCTGCTGATCAGATATTTTTTTGAAGATTAATGAAGACAGGGAGTGTTTAAATGTATAGTTACGGAGAAAAAGTGATAAAAATTAATCAAAATGGGCGTCAAATTCACGGTGTTTTGTATCTTCCCAAAAGGGAAAGTAAATCACCACTGGTGATATTCAGCCATGGTTATAATGGCTCAAATGAGGATTTTAGAATGAATAGTGAATATCTGGCAGCAAGGGGGATAGCAGCCTATTCCTTTGATTTCTGTGGTGGATCAGTTAATTCCAAAAGTGATTTAAAGACAACAGAGATGACTCTATTTACCGAAAAAGAAGATCTATGTGCAGTAATTAATCATTTTCAGGGCAGAGAAAAGATAGATCAAAATAATATATTTTTATTTGGTGGAAGTCAGGGTGGTCTGGTTTCTGCTCTGACAGCTGAAGAGCGTCGAGAAGATATTAAAGGGCTCCTGCTCTTATTTCCGGCATTCTGTATAGCGGATAACTGGAATCAAAAATTTCCGGACTCTGAAGATATTCCCGAAACTCATGAATTCTGGGGGATGAGACTGGGGAGAAAGTTTTTTGAGACAATTCAGGGCTATGATGTTTATAAAAATATAGGTAAATACAATAAAAATGTGCAGATATTTGTAGGAGATCAGGATTCGATTGCTACAGCTGCTTCCTGTAAAAAAGCTTCAAAATTGTATTCAGATGTGGAACTTGAAATATTTGATGGAGAAGGACATGGATTTTCGGAGGCAGGCAACAGAAAAGTTGCAGAGATGACATATCAATTTGTGGAGCACAACAGCGGCAGCTAAAACAGACTGAAATTAGTGATTTTTGATCAGTGAAATAAAATATTATAGTATTTCTAAATCCTCTCCAGTTGTAACGATTGGGGAGTTATTTTTATAAGTAGTTAAAATGAAGAATTAAAGATTTAGATTTAATTGCTTTTTACTTTAATAATTGTTAAAATAAAGACAGAAAATGTAAGATGAGTGGAGGTATAAAAATGAAGGGTAATATAATGGAACTAAAAGATGAAGAACAGATTATTGATGTTCTTAAAGCTCTGGGATCAGAATCCAGAATGAAAATTATTGAAGTTTTACAGAATGAAGATATGAATTTAAATCAGATTTCTGAATTTATAAATATGCCGGCTTCTTCAGTCACAGTAAATATTAAAAAGCTGGAAGAGGCAGGTTTAATTGAAACAGAATATAAGCCGGGAAATCATGGATCTCAAAAAATATGCAGTTTGAACTATGATAAGATATTAATTAATTTACCTGGAAATAGAGAACTAAAAGATAAAAATTTAATTGAAACATCGATGCCAATTGGTAACTATAAGGATTTTGAAGTCAGCCCCACCTGTGGTCTGGCCTCCGAAAAAGCAGTAATTGGAGAATTAGATGATGTTAAGTCTTTTCTGCATCCAGAACATATTCATGCTCAGATACTCTGGTTTGGCAAGGGTTATGTTAAATATGTTTTTCCAAATAACCTGCCCAAAAACTCTCAGGCAGCAAAACTGGAATTGAGTATGGAAATTTGCTCAGAAACTTCGGATTATAATGAAGACTGGCCTTCTGATATTTCTCTCTGGATTAATGGTGTGGAAATAGGTGTCTGGACTTCTCCTGGAGATTTTGGGGAGAAAAGAGGAATTTTAAATCCGGACTGGTGGTATTTTGATCAGACTCAGCATGGATTATTAAAAATCTGGAAAGTTACAGAAGAAGGTACTTATGTAGATGGCAATAAAATTTCGAATGTGACTTTAAATGAGCTAAACCTTGAAAAAGAGGATTTTATCGATGTAAAGATTGGTGTAAAAGAAGATGCCCGCAATGTAGGTGGAGTCAATCTTTTCGGCCGTAAATTCGGTAATTATAGACAGGATATTATGCTCAGATATAGATATAAATTCAATGATTAATGAATTAAATCAAAAAAATATAAAATAAAAGCAGGAATTTCAGATTTAGTGTTGAATAGTAATAATAGAGCCAAATAGTCAGATCAATTTTTTAGGTGCTTTAATTCAACTTTTATTAAACTAAAGCAGTAATACATAAACTAAAGAGGGGGCGATATTTTTTCGGTGATTAATATTCGCAATATTGTTAATTGAAAAAGTAGTTGGGCAATCTAAAAATTCTTAAGGGGGATTTATAATGAAGAAAAAGATTTTGTTTTTAGTTTTAGCTGCTGTATTGGTTGGATTTACTTCAAATGCACTGGCTGAAACAGTAACTGTTGAGTACTGGAATCTCTTTGGTGGTGGAGATGCTGAATTTATGGACGCAATTGTAGAAGAATTTAATGCCAGTCATGAAAACATCGAAGTAGATGTAACAAGATTGGAATGGGAAGAATATTATACTAAATTGAAAACTGCAACTGCCAGTGGTAATGGACCTGATCTTGCAATCAGTCATGTGACCAGAGTTAAAGAACTTGCAGATGAGGGCTTAATTGTTCCTTTAAATGAACTGGGAGAAAAGGTTGGAATTAATTGGACTGAGTATAATAAAAATATTTTAAGTGGGGCAGAAATTAATGGCGAAATTTATGCGGTGCCGCTGGATACTCATCCACTTGTTTATTATTATAATAAGGATCTATTAGCTGAGGCTGATTTGCTTGCAGAAGATGGAACTCCTAAAATTGAGGGTTCATTTAAAGATTTTCTGGCAAAATTAAAGTCTGATTCTTCTGCCAAATATCCAATGACAAACTGGACAAAATTAACTGCCGAAGGTCACTACAGAGTCTGGTGGAGTCTTTACAACCAGCTTAATGGATCGCCTGTTGTAACGGGAGATAAAGTTACCATTGATCAGGCAAAAGCAGTTGAGGCAATTAAATACATGAAAGACCTTTATGATAAAAAATATTCGCCACTGCACTCAGAGTATATGGAAAATATTAATTTATTTAGAAATGGAGAAGCAGCTTCCTTATTAACTGGGGTCTGGATTACCGGTACTTTAGAAAATACAGAGAACCTTGATTTTGGTGTTATTCCGATGCCGCAGATTTTTGACAATCGATCTGTCTGGGGTGACTCTCATACTTTAGTAATCCCCTATGCAAGAAGTATTGACCAGGAAAAGAGAGAGGCGGCTTTAACCTTTGCTAAGTGGGCTACAGATCACGGTGAGCTCTGGGCTAAGGCAGGTCATATCCCAAGTAAAGAAACAGTGATCGAAAAAGAAGCATTTCAGAATATGCCTTACAGAATGGATTATGTTAAGGCAGCAGATTATGTAACCTTTGATAGTGCTGGTTCTGATACCTGGGGGATTAGAACAGAAATAACTACCGCTTTAAGTAGAGTCTGGAATGACGAAATTACTGCAGAAGAAGCAGTAGAACAGGCAGTTAAAGGTATCGAGAGATTATTGAGCAGATAAGAAGAAAACTGTTAATTGTGCACAGGTGCCGTGGTGGTGCCTGTGCCTGATTAACTAGATTAAACGAGGAGGTATTATTTTGAAAAGTTATAATCAGTTATCAGATAGGTACCCATTTTTAAAAGCTTTACCTTTCATGCTGCCATTTGCTCTAGTTTACGGTATATTTTTGATTTATCCAATTTTTCGAGGTTTCTGGATGAGTTTACACCGCTGGACAATGATCAGAAATATGGGGTTTGTAGGGTTGGATAACTATCTTTATATGATTAAAGATCCGGCATTTTGGGGGTCGCTGGGAAACACTTTGCTGTTTGTTATTATTTCCACACCTACAATTGTTATTGGAGGATTAGTTTTAGCATTACTGGCAAATCAAAAAATTAAAGGTCAATTATTTATTAAAATAGCATTTTTTCTTCCCTATGTTTTATCGGTTGCAGTAATTTCTTCAATTATGGTTTACTTTTTTCAGCCCCACAGTGGACTTTTAAATGGTATTTTACAGAGTTATTTTGGTATGGAAGAGACTATTTTCTGGTTGGGAGAAACCAAACTGGCCTGGTTTGTAATCGTTTTTGCAACTCTCTGGTGGACAGTCGGTTTTAATATGGTCTTATATCTGGCCGCATTACAGGATATACCGGAGTCTTTTTATGAAGCAGCAGAAGTTGATGGGGCAACCAAACTCCAGCAGCTTTTATATATTACCTTGCCATCATTAAAACCGATAACCTGGGTAGTAACTCTGCTGCAAATCATATTTTCATTTAAAATTTTTGCCCAGGTCTGGTTAATCACCGGCGGTGGACCGGGTACAGATACCCGACCCATTGTTCAGTATATTTATGAAGTAAGTTTTAAACAAAACAGTATGGGTTATGGTGCAGCAATGGCCTTTGCCTTTTTTATCATCTTAGTCTTAGTATCTATGGCACAAATTTACTTACGTAAAAGAGAGGAAGGTTAATATGGAAAATAAAACTTCACCAACCGCTAAGGTCCTAAAATATTCCTTTTCTTATCTGCTGGCAGTACTATTTATTTTTCCTATATTATGGATGCTTTTTGCCTCACTAAAACCATCCGGCTATCATGTTTCACAGATTATTGAGTGGTTTTTACCACCTTATTCTATTTCTAATTATTTCTCTGTTATTAATCAGGCACCTATCCTAAAATGGATGTTAAACAGTTTTATTGTTTCAGCAAGTGTAACATTTATTGTTATTATCTTCGATTCACTGGCTGCCTTTGCTTTATCAGTAATTGATTTTAAACATAAAAACATAGTGTTTATCTTATTTACAATTGGCTTAATGGTTCCTACAGAAGCGAATGTAGTAGCTTTATTTGATATTGTACAGAAGTTAGGTCTAATTAATACTTATCCCGGTTTAATTTTACCAAGAATTGCAATTCCTTTAGGAATAGTAATCCTGAAAGAATTCTTTGACGCTATTCCAAGGGATTTAATTGACAGTGCTCGAATTGATGGCTGCGGCTTATTTAGAATATATTTTTCTATATTCATGCCGCTTTCCAAAGCAGCAATTGCATCAATTGGTATTTTTACCTTTATTCAGTCCTGGAATGCTTTTTTATGGCCCTTTATATCAATAATGACCAAAGAAATGTTTACTCTACCTGTAGGTGTACCAACATTTACAGATGCTTATACACCGGATTATTCAATTCCGATGACAGTCAACATGATTGCTTCCTTACCAGCTATAGCAGCTTTCTTATTATTTCAAAAACAGATTATTCAGGGTATTAAGTTTACAGGAATTAAAGGATAAGGCTTTTAGAAAAGTTGTAAACAGGATAATTTTCGCCTAGATTTTTTTAATTGAACTAATTATTTTAGGAGGTAGCATATGGAGAATAGAATACCGAGGCCTGAACATCCAAAACCTCAGTTCCAGAGACATAACTGGCAGAATCTAAATGGAAGCTGGAACTTTGCCTTTGATGATCAGAATCAGGGAGAAAAAAATAAGTGGTATCAAAATAAGAAATTGGAAAAGGAAATAATAGTTCCCTTTACTTTTGAAACTGAAGCAAGCGGCATTGCTGACAGGAGTGAACATAATTATATCTGGTATCAGAGGAGTTTTAAAGCAGAGGCTGAGTCTGAGCAGAAAGTAATTTTAAATTTTGGGGCAGTTGATTATCTGACCAAAGTCTGGATTAACGGCAGCTTTATCGGCAGTCATACCGGAGGTTATGATTCTTTCAGTTTTGATATCAGTGACTTTGTCAATTATCAGGAGAAGAATAAGATTGTAGTTAAAGTTGAAGATTCACGCTCAAAAACTCAGCCCCGGGGTAAACAGACTTACAAAAAAGATAATTTTCTCTGCTGGTATACCAGAACTACAGGGATCTGGCAGACTGTCTGGCTGGAGTTTATGGATCAAAAGCTTCAATTTGAAAATATTAAAATCACACCAGATATAGATCAGAAGGAAGTTGAGCTGGAATACACTTTTGAGGCAGCTGATTTTAAAACCGGAGAATATAAACTTTTGACAGAGATCAAATTTGAAGGTGAGCTGATCAATAAATTTGAGTTTGAAATAAATAAAAAAAATCATAAATATAAAGTTAATCTAGATGATCATAATCAGATAAAACTCTGGTTACCGGAGCAGCCGGACTTATATGATCTGGAAATGACTGTTTATAAAGATAAAGAAGTAGTAGACCAGGTTAATTCCTATTTCGGGATGAGAAAAATTTCGATTGAGAAGGATAAAATATTATTGAATAATCAACCGCTTTATCAGAAATTAATACTTGATCAGGGTTACTGGCCGGAAAGTTTAATGACTCCTCCTTCTGATCAGGCCTTAAAAAAAGATGTAGAACTGATAAAAAAAATGGGCTTTAATGGTGCCAGGAAACATCAAAAAATAGAAGATGATCGTTTTTATTACTGGGCAGACAAATTAGGACTTTTAGTCTGGGCTGAAATTGGTTCTACATATGAGTATAATGATCAGGCTGTAGAAAACTTCAGCAATCAGTGGCTTAAGGTGGTCAAAGAATTATATAATCACCCTTCAATAATCACCTGGGTTCCTTTTAATGAATCCTGGGGGATTGAAGATGTTGCAAAAAATATAAAACAGCAGAATTTTACTGAAAGCATTTATTATCTAACCAAAAGTATTGATCCTCAAAGGCCAATTATCGCCAATGATGGCTGGGAACATACAATTTCTGATATAATTACTTTTCATGATTATGTAGAAAGTACAGATAAGCTTAGAGAGACATATCTTGAAAACATAGATAAACTGCTTCAGAACAAAAGGGTTTTTAATGATCAGGAATATATAAATGGTGGTAAGTTTATAATGGCAGATAATTACCAGTATCAGGGTCAGCCGATAATCTTCAGTGAATTTGGAGGTATAGCATTTCAGAACAAAAAAGGCTGGGGCTATGGTGAACAGGTAGAAACAAAAGAAGAACTTAGTCAGAGAATCATACAGCTGTTGAAAATTATTAAAAATGCTGATTACTTTAAAGGCTACTGCTATACCCAGCTGACTGATGTTGAGCAGGAGAAAAATGGACTTTTAGATGAAAATAGAGAATTTAAACTGGATTTAGAAAAAATAATTGAACTTAATCAAATAGTTGATTGATCAAAGAACAAGAAATTTAGACCTCCCTTATAAAGCCTCTTAGAGTATTAGAATCACTTATCTAATCTTTAAGAGGTTTTTTGATCTCTTAATCATAATTTTGAGAATATTATTGAAATGTCTGATAATTTGTGCTAAACTATATTTGTAAGATATTTTTTTGAACTTATTTAAAACCTTTTAAAGGGTCTTAAATAAGTAAAATTCAATATTATTAAAACGTTTGAATTTCATACTAGTAAGGGGAGGTGAAGTTGAGCTCTACTGAGTCTGTTGATTTAAAAAAACAAAAATATCAGGAGGGAATTATTTTGAAAAAAACTTTAGTAATAACTTTAACTCTTATTTTTGCTTTATCACTGACTATGGGTGCAGCTGCAGAAGAAATAACTGTCTGGGGCTGGGGAGTTTATCCTGACACCTTAGAAAAAATGGCTGATCAATATCAAGAGGATCATCCTGACGCTACCATTAATGTTGAATTAATTGGCTGGAGTGATATGGTGCCAAGATTACAGGCTGCAATGTCAGCTGGTACAGGTGGACCTGATCTGGCAACTGTTACCCTGGGCACTCATATTGCAAGTTTTGCTGAACTTGGTGGTTTGACAGATCTTTCTGAATATGTTGATCCTATCTCTGATCAATTTACAAATGCTGCTTATGCAGGTTCAAGATATAAAGATACAACATATGGAATTCCTGCCGATATTGGTCCTTACACAATGTTTTATCGCACCGATATTTTCGAAGAAGCTGGAGTAGATCCTGAAAGCATCAAGACCTGGGAAGATTATATCGCTGCCGGGAAAACAATTATGGAAGAGACCGGAAGCCACATGTTACCCTGGCCTACAACTCATTATGAGTTAGGAAATTGGAACTTCGAGCCTGCTTTAAGAGCTGCAGGTGGAAACTTTTTTGATCAGCAGGGTAATCCAATTGTAAATAAACTATCTATTAATTATAAAGTTATAGAAGTTATGCAGAAAATCACTGATTCTGGTATTGGCTTAGAGGCAACACCATGGACAACTCCCTGGAATGCAGCTATCCAGAATGGTGATGTAGCAACTGTTTTAGCAGGCGGCTGGTTTATTGGTAATATTACTGAAATAGCACCTGAAACTTCTGGAAACTGGAGAGTTATGCAGGCTCCAAACTTTACAGCTGAAGCAGCAGGGTCTATGGGTGGAACCGCAATGGTTGTTCCTTCTACCTCAGATAATGTAGAACTTGCAGTTGATTTTGCAAAATATGTCCTGGCTACTAAAGAAGGTACTAAATTTTTATTCCAGGATGCTGGAGTAATGCCTGCTTATAAACCTGTATATGAAACAGAAGCATTTAGCAAAGAAATTGAGTTTTTTGGCGGTCAGAAGGTCTGGCAGAAACTTGCTGAAATAAGTAAAAAAGAGTTAGCTACCTGGAATGCAACTCCTTATTCTACTCAGGTATTTGGTAATGAAGGTGCTCCAATTAACCTGCAGTTAACAAGAATCTTAACTGATAGAGTAGAATTAAATAAAGGTCTAGATAAGGCACAGGAGGCAGTTGTAGATCTCATGGAATAAGAAAATAAGTAATCTTTAAAGCAGGGTCAGTCTGACCCTGCTTTCTTAAAAGGATGGTGAATAATCATTGGAAATTAAAAATACCTGGCAGAAAATTAAAGATAATCGGCATTTTTATTATTTTTTAGTTCCTTTTTTATTGTTTTTTTCTCTGTTTATGCTTTTCCCTATTTTATTTTCTTTTTATATGAGCCTCCATGACTGGGGTGGTCTGGGAAAGGCTGTTTTTATTGGTTTTGGTAATTATTTAGACATTTTGACAGACTCTACATTTCATACAGCCTTATACAATACCACTTTTATGTGGCTGACAAGTACACCCTTGATTCTGGGTTTTGCTCTTATTTTAGCGGTGATGTTAAATAAAAAGGAAGTTAAATTTTTAAAATATTTTAGAGTTGGTTATTTTATGCCATTTGTTACCTCCACCGTAGTAGTTGGAGTTATTTTTACTATTTTATTAGATGGAACTTTTGGTCTGGTTAACTTTTTTATTGAAAGTATTGGTTTTGAAAAAATTCGCTTTTTAACCAGTACAGCCTGGTCCAAAATTTCAATCGTCATTGTGCTTACCTGGCGCTGGGTCGGTTATAATACAATTATAATGCTGGCTGGACTGCAGAACATACCAGAAGATTTGTATGAAGCAGCGGAGATAGATGGAGGAAGTACTTTACAGAAATTTTTCTATATTACAGTCCCCATGATGAGACCAATTATTCTTTTTACTTTTATCCTTTCCACAATTGGTTCTTTTCAGATTTTTACCGAGCCTTATATTATGACCGGTGGAGGACCCATGCAGTCTTCATTATCTGTGGTCCAGTATTTATATAATGCCGGTTTTCAGCAGTTTAGAATGGGATATGCTTCAGCTTTATCCTATGTCTTATTTGCTATTATCTTTGTAGCTTCATATTTTCAGATTAAAATTGGTTCCGGCGAGGAGGGAATTTAAGCAATGTTTACAAAAGATAAAATAACAACAATTATATTTTATATTTTACTGATCACAGGAGTTATTATCTCTTTATTCCCTTTTTTTTGGATGATTTCTTCATCTTTTAAAACTCTGGCTGAAATCTCAGCTTATCCTCCCAGTTTGTTTCCAGATAATATAATGTGGAATAATTATGTAGATGTATTTGACACTTTACCTTATGGTAGAAATCTCTTTAACTCATTTTTTGTTGCCTTTATGTATACTTTTTTTGGAGTCTTTATCTCTGCAACTGGTGGTTATGCGCTGTCAAAGTATAGAGAAGCTCCAGGGAGAAGATTGTTTTTTGCTGTAATTTTATCAACGATGATGATTCCAATGCAGGTACTGGCAATCCCCTTATATATTTTAATGGCTCAGATCGGCTGGATTAACTCCTATCCGGCCTTGATTTTACCATTTGCTGCTCAGGGCTTTGGTTTATTTATGCTCAAACAGTATATTGATGGGATTCCCGATGATCTGATCGAAGCAGCCCGGATTGACGGCTGTGGAGAATTCAGGATTTTCTTTCAGATTATTTTGCCGGTCATCAAACCTGCTGTGGCAGCACTGGGAACAATCTACTTTATGAATAATTATAACCTGTTTTTCTGGCCTCTGATTGTAACAAACAAAACAATTATGTATACTGTTCCGGTGGCTATCGCTCAGCTGCAGGGCCAGCAGTTTGGAATACCCCTGCACCACATTATGGCAGCAGCCACAATGTCAACAGCACCTCTGATAATTATTTTCCTCTATTTCCAGAAATACATTATCTCAGGAATTACAATGGGAGCTCTCAAAGGCTAAGAGATTATGGCTTCAGCTGCAGAGCAAAATAGGCTGAAGCTTTAATTATTTAAGCAGATATTAATAATTTAATTGAGGAAATTGGATAATTAATAATTAAGACTCGCAAAAGGATGATAAAAAGTTAAAAGTGTCATATAATGAGATTAGTAATTAAAAGCGTTTAAAATAAAAAATATTAGAAGAGGTGAGTTAAATGAAAGAATGGGAAGATCCAACAATTTTTGCAGTTAATAAGCGTCTACCAAATGCAAATCGTATTTTCTTTTTAGATCAGCAGACATTAAAAGACTATAATTTTCAATCATTAAATGGAGAGTGGGATTTTAAGTATCTCTCAAACCATAATACATATCAGCAGGACTTTTACAGAAAAGATTTTTCTACTGTCGACTGGGATACAATTACTGTCCCCTCTAATTGGCAGCTTCAGGGTTATGATAGACCACATTATACCAATGTGAATTATCCATTTCCCGTAGAACCACCAAAGGTACCTTCAGAAAATCCGGCCGGTCTTTATCGCCGCAAATTTTATCTGAGTCCGGACCGGGAAGGTGAGCAGAATCTTATTCGTTTTGAAGGAGTTGATTCGGCTTTTTATCTCTGGTTAAACGGGGAATATATTGGCTACAGCCAGGGAAGCAGACTGGCGGCAGAATTTGATTTAACTAAACATTTAAATTATGGTGGAGCCAACATTCTGGCAGTTAAGGTTCTCAAGTGGTCAGATGGAAGTTATTTAGAGGATCAGGACATGTGGTGGTTGAGCGGCATTTTCAGGGATGTTTATCTCTATTCTCAGCCATTTTTTCAGATTGAAGATTTTAAGATTGAAAGTGAATTTAAAAGAAATCAGGAAATTGGAATTCTTAACTGTGATTTTGAGGTGCTTTCCTACCAGGAATTTATTCCAGCAGGAGGTAAAATAAAAATTAACCTTTATGATCAGGGAGTTAAGGCAGCAGACAAAATACTGGAACTGCCAGCTTTAAAAAAGACCAGGCTTAAAAAATTTGAAACTGATTTAGAAATAACTGAGCCAGTACCCTGGTCAGCCGAAAATCCGTATCTTTATCAGCTGGAGGTTGAACTTTTAGATCCAGAAGGAGAAACAATCCAGACTATCAGACAGAAAGCTGCTTTTAGAACAGTTGAAATCAAAGATGCCCAGCTGCTGGTTAATGGAGAACCTGTAATGATCAGAGGAGTCAACAGACATGATTTTGATCCAGATCTGGGACGGACTGTCAGCAGAGCCCAGATGGAAAAAGATGTACTGCTGATGAAGCAGCACAATATCAATGCAGTCCGGACAGCCCATTATCCAAACCACCCCTATTTTTACGAGCTCTGTGATAAGTATGGACTTTATGTACTGGCAGAAACAGACATAGAATGTCACGGTATGGAACCGGTTGGCCGCTGGGATGAGCTGGCAGATTCCAGGGAGTGGACAGCAGCTTTTGTGGATCGGATGGATAGAATGGTCGAGCATTATAAAAACCATCCCTCTATCATAATCTGGTCTTTAGGGAATGAGTCAGGTTTTGGTGACAATCACCGCAAAATGACGGAGCTGACCCGCAGACTTGATCCGACTCGTCCTATCCATTATGAAGGTGATCGCAAGCAGGAAGTCGTTGATATCATTGGACCAATGTACCCTACAATTGAGCAGACTGCAGAACTTGCAAAAAAACAGGAAAAACCGGTTATCCTCTGTGAATATGCTCATGCAATGGGGAATGGTCCGGGTGAACTTAAGGAATACTGGGAAGTCTTTTATGAGCACCCTTCCGCTCAGGGAGGATTTATCTGGGACTGGCTTGATCAGGGAATTGCAGTTGAGAACGCCGGGGGAGAAATCTGCTATACCTATGGTGGAGACTTTGGAGAAGAGCCCCATGATAAAAATTTTAACATCAACGGGCTTGTATTTCCAGACCGCACTCCTTCGCCCGGCCTAAAAGAATATAAGTATGTGATGGCCCCATTTAAGATTAAAGATTTTAATTTTAAAGATGCTGTAGTTACAATAGAAAATCAATTTGACTTTATAGACAGCTCAGATTATCAGCTGAATTGGGAAGTTAAAACTGCCGGCAGAGTAATCGAAAGCGGCAGTCAGGATTTCGAGTTAAAAGCAGGAGAGGTTAACGAATTCAGAGTCAGAGGTCTTCAGCTGGATAATCTGGAGCTTCTGATTGAAGAAAAGGGAAGAGAAATTGGCGCCAATCTACCGGCTGACAGTTACATTAATTTCAGGATTGTGCTGAAGAATAAGAAAAATTGGGCAGAACCCGGACATGAGATTACTTTTAAACAGTTCAAATTACCATTTGTTTTTGACCGTCTCTATCACCCGGCTGAAAGTCATTCCCAAAATAAGGAGTTAACTATCCAGGAAAGTGATCTTTACTTAAAAATTGACGGCAGTGATTTTAAGATTTACTTTAATAAAGCCAGTGGTCAGCTCAGTGATTATAATTATCGAGGCAAAAGAATTATCGAAAAAGGACCTGAGCTTAATTTCTGGAGAGCGCCAATTGATAATGATAATACAGAAGTTACCCATAATTATACAACTGCCTGGCAAGAAGAGGGTATTGATAAGTTAAGACAGCGGCTGGAACTGCTCAAAGTTGTAGAAGTTAAACCTACTTATGTTATAATCAAAAGCAAATATACACTTGCTCCAGCAGCTAAGGATTTAATTATCAGAGCCAGTCTTGAATATAAGATTTACAATAATGGAGAAGTTGAGGTTACCGCTGCCGGTGGATTTGCAGATCAAAAAGAGCATTCACTACCAAGAATTGCTCTGGAACTGGAGTTAAGTCAGGATTTAGAGCAGATTAGCTGGTTTGGTAAAGGACCGGGAGAATCATATCCGGACAGTAAAAGAGCAGCTTATATTGATTTCTTTACTAAAAAAGTGGGAGAACTGCATACACCTTATGTCTATCCCCAGGATAATGGAAATCGGTCTGAGACTAAATGGATGCAGTTAAAAAATAGAGTTGGAGCTGGAATTGAATTCTATAACTCCAATAAATTTGATTTTACTGCTCACTGTTACAGTAAAAAAGATCTGGAGCTGGCTGATCACGACTGTGAACTTCCCTATAGAGATGAAATTCATCTGGAATTAATCCATCGAAATCGAGGTCTGGGAAGTACTTCCTGTGGACCAAAAGCCCTGGAGAAATATGCGCTGAAAGTAAAAGATTTTGAATTCCAGATTAAATTTAAGGGAATAGATTATTAATAATTAAATACACTGGCTGTCTGCTTAATTAGCGGACAGTCAGTAATAAAATTAATTAAAACCTTTTAAAATAATTCAAGAGGAGATGTTTTTAATGAAAAGTACTCTTATTATTTCGATTATTTTAATCTGTGCCTTAAGTTTAACCGCTGCTGCAGAGGAGGCTGATTTTTTGATTGGAGATTTGATGCCTGATGCCCCGGAATTAGCTGCAAGGGGAGACTATAAAGTTGGAGTCAGGACTCTGGAAATTGTAAATCAGGACCAAATCGATATCCTGAGTTTTTCGGAAAAGAATGAAAATCCAACTTATGACCGTGCCTTAACCCTCGAGATCTGGTATCCGGCGGAAATTCCGGCAGCAAGAAAAGAAATGACCAGATATAAAGATCATTATTTTAAAAATGAAGCCCTTATCTATAAAGGGAGAGCTTTACGAGAAGCAGAGTTGGATAGATCTGAAGGAGAATATCCCCTAATCATAATTTCTCACGGTTATCCCGGCACCAGATATATGATGTCCTATCTGGCAGAAAATCTGGCTTCCAGAGGTTATGTTGTAGCTGCAATCAGCCACACCGAATCCACTGTCAGGGATCAGGCAGGATTTGCCAGTACCTTACTCAATCGTCCTTTAGACATTGAATTCACACTTGATAAAATTTCTCAATTTGCAGAAGCTGACAGCAATCATTTCTTAGCTGAGGCGGTAAATGCTGACAAGACAGGCTTGATTGGTTATTCTATGGGTGGTTATGGTGTAATCAATGCAGCTGGAGCCGGTTATACTGAGTCGGCAGTTAATTTAAACTGGGGTGTACCTGGTGGTCATTTGAAAATCAGACAGGCTGGAAATGAAGCATATAAAAACTCACTGGATGATAGAATTAAAGCTGTTTTTGCAATGGCTCCCTGGGGAGCAAATAACGGTTTCTGGAATCAGGAAACCATGAAAGGTTTAGAAGTTCCTACATTTTTTGCTGCCGGGGATCAGGATGATGTTTCCGGTTATCAAAACGGGACAAAAAGATTATTTGACTGGGCGGTTAATTCAGACCGCTATCTATTAACTTTTAAAAATGCCAGACATAATATTGCTCCCAATGCCTATGGAGTAAGTCCTCTCGTTTCTGTTGAGATGACTGCTGCAGATTTAATGCGTTATAATGAGCCTGTCTGGGATAATAGGCGTTTAAATAATATCATGCAGCATTTTGCAACAGCTTTTATGGGGATTTATATTAAAGGTAAAAACTATGAAGAGTATTTAGATTTAATTACTAATTCGAATCAGGGAATCTGGGACCAGAATCAGGATGGGTCATTTACAGAAGATCACACTCACTGGATTGGTTTTCCAAAAAGAACAGCATTAGGAATGGAACTGCATTTTAAAAAAGCTGAATAAAAAATTAAAGATAAATCTTGCAAATTGTATGAAAATTTGTTATTATATAAATATGTTAATTTAAACGTTTTAAAAGAGGGCGATTATATGGCTGTAACTTTAAATGATATTGCCAGAAAAGCAGGAGTTTCGCTGGCAACTGTTTCACTTGCACTAAATAATAGTGATAAAGTTAATAAAGATACAAAGTTAAAGATCAAGAGAATAGCAGATAAACTTAACTATGTCCCCAATGCCAGAGCGAGAGCTTTAGTTAAAAAATCAACCAAAACAATTGGACTGGTAATACCGGAAGTAGTTAACCCATTTTTTGCTGAACTGGCCCAATCAATTAAGGATTATGTACGCAGCCAGGATTTTAATGTTATTTTATGCAGTACTGATTACCAGAGTGAAGAAGAGCTGCGATACATTAATATGTTTCGTTCTGGTCAGGTCGATGGCGCAATATTTGCCTGTGTGGGAGATATGATGGCTCAGCATAATGAGCTAATTATCAAACTTGTAGAAGAGAATATACCTGTTGTCTATGTAGACCGCGATGGTGTTGACCATGATCTTATTCCTGTTGTAAAAAGTGATGTTTATCATGCTGCCTATCAGGCGGCCGACTATCTAATTTCACTGGGACACAAAGAACTTGCTTTTGCCGGTCAGAGTGTGGAAAGATTAAATGGTTTTAAAAGTGCTTTAATGAAACACGGACTGGATTTAAAAGATAAAAATGTTTATTATGATTATTTGAAGATGGAAGGTGGTTATACTGTTGGTGAGAAGATAGCTGCCAGAAAAAATAAACCCGAAGCTGTAGTCTGTTTAAATGATGAAATTGCGATTGGTGTTATTCAGGCCTTAATCGCTGAGAAAGTTAAGGTTCCAGAAGAAATTTCAGTTATTGGAATAGATAATATTAAAATGGCCAATTTCTATAATCCTTCACTGACTACGGTTAATATACCTGTTAGTCAGATGGGGAAAAAAGCAGCAGAAATTTTGCTGAAGAGGATATCAGGACAGACTTTAAGCCCAAAAGAAAAGTTTTTTATCTTTCCGACAGAATTAGTAATTAGAGATTCTAGTTGGAAAGCTTAAATAAAATTAGAATTCGACAAAAAGCAAAAAAAGTACAGGTGCCTGGTACTTGTAGGTTTTGTCGAATAAAGGAGGGGGTATTTTAAACAAAATTTAAAACGTTTAAATTTATTTTTTTAAAAATCAAAAGGGGGTTATTTTTAAATGAATTTTAAGAATTTTTCACTTATTACAATTACTTTAGTGATGATTATGGTTTTGTCTTTTTCAGCAGCAGCTCAAGAAAAATTAGTTGTCAATACCTACACTAGTGACCCGGCACCAAGAAAAGCAATGAAAGAATTGGTGGCTAAGTATGAAGAAATGAATCCTGATGTTGATGTTCAATTAAACATAACAGCTCACGAAGATTTTAAGCAGGCAATCAGAATTTGGTTAACTTCTGATAATCCACCAGATGTATTCAGCTGGTTTGCTGGTAACAGAGCGGCTTACTTTGTTGAAAAGGGTCTGGTTATGGATATTTCTGATGTTTGGAAAGAAGAAAATTTTTATGAAAAATTTCCAAAAGCTTTTAAAAGTATTAGTGTTTTCAATGACAAGGCATATTTTCTGCCTCACAATTATTACTGGTGGTCTGTATTTTACAGAGAGTCAATTTTTAAAGAATATGGCCTAAAAGAACCGCAAACATGGGAGGAATTATTAGAGGTTGGTGAAACATTAAAAGCAAATGGAATTACACCTTTTGCAATTGGAACCAAGTTTCGCTGGACCGCAGCTGCCTGGTTTGACTATTTAAATTTAAGGATCAATGGTGCTGACTTCCATAAAGATTTAATGGCCGGGAAAATTCCTTTTACTGACGAAAGAGTAGCAGAAGTGTTTAAAAAATGGAAGTATCTAATTGAAAATGATTTCTTTGTTGAAAATGCAGCAGCTTACTCATGGCAGGAAGGATTAAGATTTCTGTCAAATGGAGATGCAGCGATGTATTTAATGGGACAGTTTATTTTAGATGCAACTTCTGAAGAAGTGAGCAAAGACCTAAACTTCTTTCGCTTCCCTATTTTGGACAAAAGTGTTCCTGTAGCTGAAGATTTGCCAACAGATGGTTTCATGGTACCAGCTAAAGCACCACATCCAGAATTAGCAAAAGACTTTATAGCCTTCCTGGGTTCTGTAGAGGGACAGCGTCTTTTTGCTGAAGACCTCGGTCGTCTAGTAACAAATAAGAATATGCCTGCTGAGGTATATGACAAATTGACACTTAAAGGTAGAGAAATGATTGATAATACTGATAAACTGGCTCAGTTCTATGACCGTGATATGGATCCTGAACTTGCTGATAAAACTATGAATTCTCTAATGGCATTCTGGTATTCACCAGAAGATTACAGAAACATTATGAAAGAAATGGAAGCACATCGTCAGAACTTTATTAATGATTAAATATTATAATAAAACTTTGAAAGCTAAGATATATTAAGCTATAAATTAAGATCTCACCTGTGGGATCTTTAAATCTCACAGGTGAAAATTTTTGGAGGTGTTAGTTTGAAAAGAAAATATATACCCTGGGCTTTTTTGTCAATTCCTCTGGCTTTTTATACAGTCTGGGTAATCGGCCCAACAATCTATACGATGTATTTGAGTCTAACTGAGTGGGATGGAATGACTGCTCCTCAGTTTCAGGGCATAGATAATTATCTACAGTTATTTAATGATCCTATTTTTTATACTTCTCTGGTCAATAACTTTAAGTGGCTGGTCATTTTCATGGCAATTCCTGTTGTAATTGGCTTATTTTTAGCAATTCTACTGAGTAAAGAAATTAAGTGGGCAAGAGGATATAAGGCGGCAATTTATTCACCAATGATTTTAGCTCCAGTTGTTATTGGTTTAATCTGGTCCTGGATTTATCAGCCTCAGGGTGGACTTTTAAATAATACTCTTACTTATATAGGGCTGGAAGAATTAACCAGGGGCTGGCTCAGTAACCCCAACACTGCTTTATATGCTGTGATTGGAGCAGCAGTCTGGCGGCATACTGGTTATGTAATGCTTTTGTTCTTATCCGGTTTAACAGCAATTTCTCCGACAGTTATCGAAGCTTCTCGGATTGATGGTGCTTCTGCCTGGCAGCGTTTTAGATATATTATATTACCACTTTTAAAACCAACTACAGTAATTGTAATTGTAATTACCATGATTCAGTCTTTAAGAGCCTTTGACTTTGTCAGCATGATGACCAGAGGTGGACCATTTAACTCTACCAATGTTTTAGCTCACTACATGTATACAGAGGCCTTTAAAAATTATAATATGGGTTACGGAGCTTCGATTGCAGTAGTTTTATTTGCTATCATGTTTATATTTATTGTCATGTATTTACGTCAGATCAGGAAGGGTGAGCTGGAATAATGGAACTATCAATACATCAAAAAAAGAGAATAAGACAGGGAATAATTTTTGCTGCCCTGCTGGTCTTTACGATTGTCTGGCTTTTACCAATCTTTGGAGCAGTTTTAACTTCAATTAGAACTATGGATGATATTATGAATAACGGCTTCTGGAGCCTGCCGAAAAATGTGACTTTTAAAAACTTCTTTACTGCCTGGTCAGAAGGTAATTTAAATACATATTTAAAAAATAGTTTTATTATTACTATACCTTCTTTAATTGGAACTCTTGCTTTATCTTCTCTGGTAGGTTTTGCTCTGGCAAAGTATAAATTTAAGGGGAATATGTTCATTTATTTAATGTTTGTTGGGGGAATGCTGATTCCTTTTCAGATCCTTTTAATTCCGGTATTCAGGCTCAGCAATTATCTTGGCATTTACAACAGTTATTGGGGCTTAATTATGATTCACACTGTATTTCAGATGGGATTTTGCTCCTTCTTTTTAAGAAATTATATGATAACAATCCCCGAAGAGCTGTCTGAAGCAGCAAGAATAGACGGAGCTTCTGAGTTTAAAATATTTTATAAGATCTATATGCCACTTTCTCTGCCTGCAATAGCGGCTCTGGCAACGCTGGAATTCACCTGGATTTTTAATGATTATATCTGGGCCCTGGTTCTGCTGCGAGATGATAGATTAAAACCTGTTACAGCAGGTTTGGCCACACTCAAAGGAAACTTTATTACTTCCTGGAGTGTACTGGTGGCTGGAGCAATTCTGGCTACTATTCCTACAATTGTAGTTTTTGTCTTCCTGCAGAAATACTTTATCCGTGGGCTGACAATGGGCTCTGGAAAATAAATTTGTACCTCCCTTCTCAGTAAAACTCTGCTGGATATAATCTGGTGGAGTTTTTCTGACTTATCTGATAAAATTAAAGTAATAGATTGATTGGTACCAGGTACAAAAAGTCCTTTTTGTACCTGGTATAGAAGAAATAATTCACAAATAAATCAAAACTGGAGGCTAAAAATGAAAATAGCACCATTTAAAGTAGAAGAGTGGATGAACGAGTATGAGATGGATGCTGAATACAATATCGCAGAAACCTGTGTTGAATCGCTGACGATAGAAGAATTATTAAATTTTAGTGATGATCCGGAGGCCAGGCTGGAGGAAATTAAGAAACTGCAGCTTACTTATGGGGATATTAAAGGTTCAGCTGCTTTTAAAAAAGGAGTGAGCAGTCTTTACGAAACTGTAGAACCAGAGAATATTTTACCCTCACATGGAGCAATTGGAGCCAACTTTCTTCTGCTGTACTCTCTAATCGAGGCCGGAGATGAAGTCGTTTCGGTTTTCCCAACCTATCAGCAGCTCTATTCCATTCCCGAATCTTTTGGGGCTGAGGTTAAAAGGCTGGACTTAAAATATGAAGATGGATTTCTGCCGGATTTAGAAAAATTAAAATCGCTGGTCAGTCAAAAAACAAAGCTGATTGCAATCAATAATCCCAATAATCCTTCTGGAGTAGTAATCAAGAGGGAGCTTTTAGAAGAGATAGTAGAAATAGCGAGAGCAGCCGATGCCTATATTCTGGCTGATGAGGTATATCGGGGTTTTAATCTGGAAGAAGAGATTCCTTCAATAGCTGACCTTTATCAAAAGGGAATCAGTGTGGGCAGTATGTCCAAAGTTTTTTCTCTGGCCGGTCTGAGAATGGGCTGGATTGCTGGCCCGGAGGAGGTAATTGAGCTCTGTCAGCTGCACCGGGATTACACAACGATCAGCAACAGCATGATTTCCGATTATCTTTCTGTAATTGCCCTGGAGAATAAAGAAAAGATTCTGGCAAGAAATTTGACAAAAGTAAAAAAACAGCTGCAGATTCTGGATGACTGGGTTCAGAGTCAGGAATTAATTGAATATGTTAAGCCAAATGGAGGGACCACTGCTTTTTTAAAATACCAACTGGATTTGGATTCTGAAAGCTTTGCTAAAAAATTATTGGCAGAAAAAGGAGTTTTAGTAGTGCCCGGAATTGCCTTTGGTAGAGAGGGATTTTTAAGAATTGGTTTTGCCGGCAGTGAACCGGTGTTAAAAAATGGTTTAGCTTTATTAGAAGAATTTCTGGAGGAGAATAAAAATGGAAAAAATTTCTAAGTACCCGGTACCAAAAACAAATTTTGCGGTTATCGGAATCGGCTGGCGGGCTGAATTTTTCTTAAGAATTGCCAGAGCTCTGCCGGAACAGTTTGAAGTCTCAGGTGTTGTCAGCAGTAGAGCCGGTAAACGAGAAGAGATTAGAAACAAGTGGGGTTTTAAACCCTACCAATCAGCTGAAGAACTGCTTGCAAATGAAAATCCAGATTTTGTAGTGCTTTCAATCAGTAAAGAGGCAGCTGCGGAAGTGATTTTGCAGCTGGCAGAATCCGGGATTCCAATTTTAGCTGAGACTCCACCGGCAGCTAATTTATCAGAACTGATTAAGTTGAATAAAAAACTGGGTAAAAATTATCCAATTCAGATTGCCGAACAGTATCACCTTCAGCCCTTACATCAGGCGATTTTTAAGCTTGTTGAATCCGGACACCTGGGGGAAGTTAATTATGCTCGAGTTTCAATCAGCCACGGCTATCATGCAGTAAGTCTGCTGCGTAAGGCTCTGGGAATTGAATTTGAAAATGCAGAAATTGAGGCCCGAAGTTTTGAACATCCGATAGTAAAAGGACCTGATCGTTCTGGCCCACCGGAGAAAAGAGAAATTGTAAGCAAAAAGCATGAGTTGGCGTTGTTGAATTTTGAGGATAAATTAGCTTTTTATGATTTTGAGCGGGATCAGCATCGGTCCTGGATTAGATCTCAGGAGATTTTGATTAGAGGCAGTGAAGGTGAGATAAAAAATTCAACTTTAAAATATCTAAAAGACTATCAGACTCCAATTGAATTAGAGTTAAAAAGAGTAGAAGCCGGAATTAATCAGAATCTGGAAGGTTTTTATCTAAAGGGAATAACCTGTGGTGAAGAGTGGCTCTATCAAAATCCATTTCTTCCGGCTAGATTTTCAGATGATGAGATTGCTGTGGCAGCAGCTTTAGTTAAAATGAAGCAGTTTTTAGAAACCGGAAACAGTTTTTATTCTTTAGCGGAAGCTTCTCAGGATCAGTATTTAGCTTTAATGATCGAAGACACTTTTCAGAAAAAGGGAAAAATTGAGACTGAAAATCAGATCTGGAGTTCCTATTAGGGAATTATTTTGGAAAAAATTTCTAAGTACCCGGTACCAAAAACTTGAGCAGGAGTTCTGTTTTTTATGTAGAATATAATATATAGAAGAAATAGTAAATTTTAGCGCTTTAATTTGCAAAAGTCTGAATTTTTCTATTTTAATCTCAAATTTTAAGAGGGGGAATTAGATTGTTTATTAAAAAGAAAAAATTGATGCTGACTTTAATTTTGGCTTTGAGTTTTGTTCTGCTCATCGGGGGAATAATTTCGGCAAAAGAATTAACGGTGATTGCAACCAGTGATATTCATGGTGCAATTTACCCCTGGTCCTATAAAATAGGGGAAGAAGCTGATATAGGTCTGGCCAGAATAGCTTCAATGGTAAAAGAAGCCAGGCAGGAGAACCCCAATCTTCTTTTAGTAGATGCAGGTGATACGATTCAGGGAAACACGATGACTGCACTTTTTAAAGACCGCCGTGATGTAGTTCATCCAGTGATGAAAGTAATGAACCACATGGGCTATAGTGCGATGACTCTGGGTAACCATGAGTTTAATTTTGGATTAGAAACCCAGCAGGAAATTTTAGAAGATGCCGAATTTCCTATTTTATCTGCCAATACTATAGTTAAAAAAACAGGTGAAACATTTGTTAAACCTTATACAATCAAAGAAATTGATGGAGTTAAAATTGGAATTCTGGGCTTAACCACAACCAATATTCCGCTCTGGGATGGGGACAAGGTAAGAAGTTTAGAATTTAAAGATATGGACAAGGCTGCAGCAGAGTATCTGCCGGAATTAGAAGAGAAAGCAGATGTTATTATTGCTCTGGTCCATGCCGGTTTAGAAGGACGTCATGATCCAACTGAGGGAGACAGAGCCCGCAAGGTGGCAGAAAATAATCCCGGTATTGATTTAATGATTACCGGTCATGATCATGAAACAGTCAACGAAGTAATAAATGGTGTACTGGTCATGGCAGCAGCAGATGCGGGGGAACAGGCTTCTAAAATCAAACTGACAGTCGAGGAAGAAAATGGTGAGTGGGTTGTCACCAAAAAAGAAGGTACTCATCTGGAGGCTGAAAATTATAAGGCAGATCCAGAAACTCTGGCAGCTGCTGAACCTTATCACAAAGAAGTAGTAGAATATGTAAATACACCAATTGGTTATGCAGCGGGAGACTTCCGACCTGCAGATCCAGTAGAAGGTATTCCTTCTGCTCAGATAATGGATACCGCTTTAGTAGATTTAATAAACGAAGTTCAGCTGGCAAATACTGATGCAGATATTTCCTCGGCTGCTTTATTTGATTCAGATTCTACTATTAATAAAGGACCAGTTTCAATTAAAGATGCTGCTCGTATTTATAAATACAGCAACACCCTTTATGCAGTAGAAGTAAGTGGCAGTGAATTAAAAGAATTTATGGAATCTAGGGCTGCCTATTATAATAAATATCAGCCTGGAGATGTAACAATCAGCTTTGACCCGGAAATGCGCGGTTATTCTTATGATATGTTCCAGGGTGTGGACTACAGGATTGATATTTCTGAACCTGTAGGTCAGAGGATCAAAGACTTAAGATTTAAAGGGAAACCGGTCAGAGATGATCAGACATTCAAGCTGGCAGTTAACAACTACCGCTACAGTGGAATGAAGTCAGCCGGTATTTTTTCTAATCAACCTTATTTTAAATCAGAAGAGGGAATTAGAGAAATGATTATTGACTATATCGATCAGAAAGAAACCATTGATCCTGAACAGATTGTTGATCATAACTGGGAAATCATTGGTGCTGATTTAGATCATCCTCATAAAGAAGAAGCCCTTTCCTTAATAAACAATGATATTTTGAAAATACCTGCTATTAATCGTTCCTGGAATGCAGCCAGTATCAATTTAGAAAAAAAGCTGACAAAGATGGACCTGACAAAGGCTCTAATCAGAATGTTTAATTATGATATTCCAGAAAACGTTGAAGAGCCAACATTTAAAGGTCTGGAAGGAAAAGAATTAGCTTTTGCCGAAGCTGCCCTGATGGCAGGACTGGTTGAAAAGAATAATGGTAATTTTGAAGCAGATAAAGTGCTGACTCGAGAAGACGCTGCTGTAATGTTAATTAAGGCAATGAGAATTGCAGATGAGGCAGACCCTTCTGTTTTAGATCAGTTTAAAGATGAAAGTAAAATAACAAGAAATTTAAGGGATAAAGATAGGCTCGCTTTAGCAGTTGAAATGGGATTCTTAGTCGGTAGAGCAGATAATACTCTTGCTCCCAGGACAGCCATGACATTTGGAGAAATGGCAGCAATGCTTTACAGAGTTCGGGATAATTATAAGCAGATAGATGTGCTTTCGACAAATGATTTCCACGGCAAGATGGAAGCTGGTTATGAAGCAGGAGCAGCTAAGCTGATGGGTGCAATTAATCACTATCGTGGTGCTAATCCAAAAGGCACAATTCTGGTTGATGGTGGAGATGCCTATCAGGGAACACCAATTTCCAGTCTTAATAATGCAAAACCGGTAATTAAGTTTATGAATCATGCCCGTTATGTAGCACAGGCTGTAGGTAACCACGAATTTGACTGGGGAATTGAAGAATTGAAGCGGATAAATGAGCAGACATATTTCCCCCTGGTGGCAGCCAATATCGTTAATAAAAATACTGGTGAATTAGTTGAATGGGCTCAGCCAACCCGTATGATTCCAGCTGATGGAGTCAAAATTGGTTTGATCGGTATTTCAACACCTGATACTAAGGGTACCACAATGCCTTCCAATATCGCTGAGCTTAAATTTACTGATCCAGCGGCAGCTATTGAAAAGTACAGTGCCCGCTTAAGAGAACAGGGAGCAGAAATGATAATAGTTGTCAGTCATCTTCCTGGAACAACTGATTATGATAGTGGTCAGGTAAGTGGAGAATTGGTAGAAGCAGCTAAGAAAGTTGATGTTACAGGTATAGTTGGCGGTCACAGTCATCATACAGTAACTGCCGTTGTTAATGGCAATCCAATTGTAGAAGCTTATAAGCACGGGCGTGAGCTGGGTAATCTACGATTCTTTGTAAGTGAAAAGACAGGTGAAATATATAATGCAGTTCCAATGAGCCATCCAGTTCGTAAAAGTGTAATTGATCTGGAAAAGGATCCCAAAATTGAAGAAATGGTCAGTAAATATCAAAAAGAATTGGAACCAATTATGTCGGAAGTTCTGATTGAGACTGAGCAAAAATTAGTCAGCAGCTATGATAAAATTTCTAAAATAGGTGCTCTAACTACTGATGCAATGGCTCAGGAAGTAAATGCTGATATTGCCTTCCAGAACCCGGGTGGATTAAGAATTGATCTGCCTGAGGGAGAGGTTAATGTGGGTCATATTTATGAACTGCTGCCCTTTGGAAATACAATTGTAACTGGGGAAATGACCGGAAAACAGATCGTATCAATTTTGGAGCAGAGCTTTACCTTTGAAAAAGGGATGCTTCAGCTTTCCGGTTTAAGGGTAAAATATGATAAAAATAAGCCTGAGTATGAGCGGGTAGTAGCTGTAACTCTTCCCGATGGTACTCCACTTAAAATGGATAAAGAGTATACAGTTGCCACAAATAATTTCCTTGCAGAAGGTGGAGATGGATTTGCTACCTTTACTGAAGTTGATTTTACAGATAGCTATATTAAAGTGAGAGATGCCTTAATTGAGCATCTGCGTGAACTGGAGGAAATTAAAGTGGATCCTGCTCAGAGAGTAATAGAAGTAGATCAGTCAGCAGCTCTAAGAATCAGAAATGCTGCTTAAATAGACAAATAATTGTTTCAATTGAGCTTAGAGGGCAGCATCCTTTTTAAAGAGGTGCTGTCCTGCTTTTTTTGGGTAGGGTACCGGGTACTTAGCAATTATTTCCAACAACAAACAGCTATTAAGCTAAAAAGAGAGGTTAAAAAAATGGATAAAAATCAGATTATTATAAATTATGGTGATCAGGGTAAAGAGATGGTTAAAGAACTGCTGCAGAGAATAAAGATTGAAGAGGAGCTGCAGCCAGATGACCTAATTGCCTTGAAACCTAACTTAATTAATGCTACTAAATCAGAAAAAGGAGCGACTACTGATCCGGAAATAGTAAAGGGAATTATTGAATATTTACAGGACAAAGATTTTAATAATTTAATGATTATTGAGGGTTCCTGGGTGGGAGCAGACACCGATAATGCTTTTGAAATCTGCGGATATAACAAGCTGGCCCGGGACTATGAGATTCCTCTGTATAATCTAAAAAATGATAACTTTAGCAGAAAGTCCTATCAGGGGCTGGAAATTGAGATAGCGCAAAAAGCTCTTCAGGCTGATTATTTGATCAATCTGCCGGTGCTTAAAGGGCACTGCCAGACGAATATCACCTGTGCCCTTAAAAATCTTAAAGGCTGTATTTCTGATTCAGAAAAAAGAAAGTTTCACCGCCAGGGGCTGCATCAGCCAATTGCTTATTTAAATAAGCTTTTAAAACAGGGTTTGATTATTGTAGATGGAATTTACGGGGACCTCGATTTTGAAGAAGGTGGAAATCCGGTTAAAATGAATAGAATTATTGCCGCTCAGGATCCTGTTCTGGCAGACAGCTATGCAGCTGAACTGCTGGGCTATTCTACGGCAGAAGTCGAGTATATAGAAATAGCAGCTCAAATTGGAGTCGGCAGTAAAGATTTATCTGGGGCAGAGATAATTGAGCTAAATCAGGATCGGGCAGAAGAAATTGAATATTCTTCTCGCAAAATTAAAAAGCTGGCAGCCAAAGTTAAAGCAAAAGATGCCTGTTCAGCCTGCTACGGGAGTCTGATCCATGCTTTAAAAAGAATAGAGAAAACAGGTCAGCTGGATAAAATTGCCGGAAAGATCAAAATCGGTCAGGGTTATCAGGGAGAGAAAATCTCCGGAATTGGAATCGGCAGCTGCTGCAGTGGAGCGGACAGCTTTGTTAAAGGCTGCCCACCTTCAGCCAGAGAAATCCTGGATTTTCTGGAAGAAAAGTATCATATCAGAGTTTAAATTTTTAGGCACCAGGTAAAAAAAGGCCTTTTTGTGCCTGGTTAAAAAAATATTTCACTATAACCTGGTACCTAAAAGAGAAACAATGCCAGCAGCTGGATTAGACCAAAGGTTAAATGAAGCTGATTTGTTACAGGAACTCCTTTTTTCTCAGCTTCGGCCACATTTTGATAAGCCTTAACAGCTAGCGGCAGGGTCAGCAGTGATAAAAGAGCTGCTGCTGGATAGAGATTTAAAATAACAAATATAATTGTTAAAAGATAGGAGCTGCTCAAAAGGAATAGATAGAGCATTTTACCTTTTTTAAATCCAATCCGTACAGTTAAAGTTTTGATGCCCAGTGATTTATCCCGCTCATAGTCCCGCAGTTCATTACTCAGCATTAAAACCGGAATTAACAGACTGATCGGCAGGCCCAGGATTATTGGACGCCAGGAATAATACTGGCTAAAAGCAAGATGGGTTCCCATAACCATTAATGGTCCCATCAGCAGAAAAGAAAGTGGAGTCCCTAAACCCCGCTTTTTATATACAATCGGTTCTCCGGTATAGGCATAACCGCCAATAATACCTAAAACACCAATCAGAATTAATTTTCTGGTAGTAATGGAGATTATATAAAGTCCCAGGAAAGCTGTAATTAGAAAAGAAAGCATTCCCAGCAGAAAAATTAAAATATCAAAAGCCTTTCTTTTTTGGCCGAGAAATGAATATTTTTTTCCCTCTTTAAAATGGAGGTTTTTGTACTCACATTCAAAATAATCATTGATAAAATTGGTTCCTGTCTGCACAAAAAGGCCGGCCAGTGTAACCAAAAAAATTAATTTCAGGTCAAAAGCTAAACTGCCGCTGAATAAGTTACCCTCCAGGTGGGCGACAGCCATTCCCAGAGTAGTGGAGTAAAACGCCAGGGTTAAAGAAAGCGGACGTGAAGCCTTCCAAATTTCTTTTAAAAATCTAATATTTTTCAATTTTAAACTTCCTTTCGTTACTTTTTTAACATGTATATTGTTTCATATTTATAGAGAAAATGCAAAATAAACGGCGCTTTAGAATATAGTGAAAAAAATTACTTGTACCAGGTACAAATCAATTGATTTGTACCTGGTACCTATATATTATATAATAAACTAAAAGATAATGGTCAAAAAATTTAGGAGGAATAACAGAATGAGAGAAAAAAAGGTATTTTTATTGCTAGCAATGTTAATCTTTTCACTTATTATTTCAAGCGGAAGTGCAGCCGCCTCTGATATGACACTGGAGATCGGTATTATGCCGGCTGTGGATTCAGCCCCAATTCTGCTGGCCCAGGAAAAAGGATATTTTGCTGAAGAAGATCTAAATATCCAGATTGGGATTTATACAAATGCAGTTAACAGACAGACTGCGCTCCAGACCAATAAACTTGATGGTGCAATGACTGATTTGATTGCCTTTGTTAATAATGTCAACAATGGCTTTCCGGTTAAAATAACTACCAGTACTGACGGAAGTTTTCCTATTTTAGTCAGTAAGGACTTTGGAGAAAAAGAAGAGGTTAAGATTGGAATGATGGAAGTTAGTGTTTCCAATTTTTTAGCTGAGCAGTTTCTGGAAGAACAGTATAATTTAAATAAAATTTTTGTACCTGCAATTCCCGCCCGTCTGGAAATGGTTAAATCAGGACAGCTGGAGATGGCTGTAATTCCGGAACCCCTTGCTTCCACAGCAGAACTGCAGGGTCTGGAAAAAAGAGTTTATAAAAATGAATATGATTTTATGCCGGAAGCGATGATTTTTACTGAAAAAACTCTTACAGAAAAAGATGAAGCTGTTGCAGCCTTCCACAGAGCCTATAATAGAGCGGTTAAAGAAATTCAGCAGGATGATTCTGAAGCCAGAGAGATTTTAATTAATAAATTAGATTTACCGATGGAGATCAAAGATTTAATTGCAATGCCCGAATACCATTTAACAAGAGTACCAACAGAAGCATATTTAAATCGAGTTATTGAGTGGATAGAAAAAACCGACGGCAGTCAGATTGACATCGATTATAATCAGGTTATAGAAGGGAAGTACAGCAGTCAATGATTGAGGTAAAAGATTTAGATTTTGCCTATCAAAAAGAAGAGGTTTTAAAAAACATAAATTTAGAGGTAAAAAAAGGGGAGAGTCTTGCTGTAATCGGTCCTTCCGGCTGTGGTAAGACTACTCTGCTTTATCTGCTGGCAGGTCTGGAACAGGCAGATCGGGGAACTATTAAAATTAACTCTCAGCTTTTAACTGGGATTAGAGATAGAAGTGGGGTTATTCTGCAGGATTACGGCCTTTTTCCCTGGAAAACCGTTTATAATAATCTGGCTCTCGGCCTCAAAATTAGAGGAGCAGTAGGCCGGGAAATCAAAGCAAAGGTTAATTCAGCTTTAAAGCGGCTTAAAATATCGGAGCTAAAAGATAAATATCCAGCAGAATTAAGCGGCGGTCAAAAACAGCGGGTAGCTGTCGGCCGCGCCCTGGTTCTGGCTCCGGATCTATTATTAATGGATGAACCTTTTTCCGCCCTGGATGCACTAACCAGGGAAGAAATGCAGAATCTGATTCTGGAAATTCACGCCCGGGAAAGCTTTACTTATGTCCTGGTAACCCATGATATTGCAGAAGCTGCTTTTTTAGGTCATAAAATTGCGGTAATCAAAGAAGGGAAAATTGCAGCAGTTTTAGAAAACCCACATTTTGGAGAAAAAGATCTGCGGGAAAAGGAAGAATTTTTTGAGCTGCAGAAAAAGCTGAGAAATTTAATGTCTTTAAAGGCTGAAGGAGTAGATAAAGATGAAAAAGCAGAAATTTGATAGCTTATATGCCCTGCTGTTAATAGTGGCTGTCTGGTATTTACTCTATTTTAGCATTGATTCGGCAATTATCAGCTCTCCCACAGCAGTTATTAAAGTCTTTACTGCCAATTTCGGCCGTGAGATTTTGCCTCATCTCTTAATGAGTTTTTATCGGATTACAGCTGCAGTAGCTATTTCTCTGATCCTGGGAGTCAGTATTGGTCTGCTGACAGGGATGCACCCTAAAATTGATAGATATTTAGCTCCCCTGATTTATCTTTTATATCCAATTCCCAAAATTGCTTTTCTGCCGGTATTTATGCTTTTATTTGGCCTGGGAGATCTCTCAAAAATAATTTTGCTGATTGTAATAGTGATTTTTCAGATAATAGTTACTACCCGAGATGGAGTCCGCAGTATTGACAGTAAATATTTTGCTTCGGCTCGTTCGCTGGGGATGGACCGGCTTGATATCTACCGACATCTGGTCCTGCCTGCTGTTTTTCCGGGAATCCTTACGGCTTTAAGAATTACTATTGGAACCAGTATTGCGGTTCTATTTTTCGCAGAGAATTTCGCAGTCAGATATGGAATTGGCTATTATATAATGAACAGCTGGTCGATGGTCAATTATCTAAAAATGTACAGCGGTATAATCGCAGTCAGCCTGCTGGGTTATTTCTTATTCAAAGGAATTGACCTGCTGGAGGATAAATTCTGCAGCTGGCAGAAGCTCTCCGATAAAAAGGCATAAATTAATTTAATTAAATTGAATTGCGCTTAATTTAATTCTGGAAATGTAATCAATAATACAGAAAATTAATAGCTCAGGTGATAATTTATAATTAGTAAGTAAAAATAATAATAATTTGCAATTCAAATTGCAGATTGAAGGGGGAAAAATAATGAAAAACGTGGGTCAAACTGATAAGTGGATTAGAATAATACTCGGTATTGTTCTGCTGTCGCTGTTTTTCTTTGTCGAAGGAAATGCTAAGTATTTTGGTATTTTAGGAATAATCCCTCTCTACACGGGATTGTCCGGAAATTGTTTATTGTACAAACTTTTGGGGATTAGTACCCGAAAAGATAATTAGGTAATTTATTAGCCCCGGTCAAATGGGGATAATTAATATAAATTTTTTTAAGCTGAATTCGGAGTAAAAAGCTCGGAGATGGAACTAATGAATCGAATATGACCAATGAAAATGAACCATTTTACTTAACATTAAGCAAGATATTTTTGGGGAGGTATTATTAATGACTAATTTATTAATCACATATTATAGTTCATATGGACACATGTATCAGATGGCAAAGGCAGCTCGAGATGCGGCAGCAGAGAACAATGATTATGATGTAAAACTGCGCAAAATTCCGGAACTGGAAGCCGCTAAGAAGGCAATGTCCGGCCAGGATCCTTATCTTCAGGCTCAGGAAGCTCAGTCAGATGTAGAAGAAGTTGCTCTAGCTGATCTGGAATGGGCAGATGGTATTGTCTGGGGTATTCCAACCAGATTTGGTAATATGCCGGCTCAGGTTAAGCAGTTTATTGATACTGCTGGAGGCTTATGGGCTCAAGGTAAACTGGAAGATAAAGCAACCGGTATTATGAGCAGTTCCAACACTCTTCATGGTGGTCAGGAAAGTACAATTTTAAGTTCTATGATACCACTGATTCACTTTGGCATGATTTTTGTAGGTTCACCTTATGGACAAAATCCTGAACTAAGTGAAGATAATCTGCATGGCGGCTCACCTTACGGCCCATCTACAGTTGCTGGTAGTGATGGCAGTATGCAGCCGACAGAGGGCGATCTGAAAATGGCAGGCAGACTTGCCAAAAGAGTAGCTAGAGTTGCTAAAGGAATTAAGTCTACTAAATAAGAAATTTAAATCAGCAAAAATTCAAATTAATATTAATAAATAAATTGAATTTAAGCAAATAGATTTCCAATATATTCTCAAAAGCCCTGGCCCTAAAAGCCGGGGCTTTTACATAAGACTTTAAAATATTAAGTGGAGGTTTTACAAATGGCAAAAGATATTTATCAGGCAACAAAGGAAAGAAGAAGCTATTATAATATAAATGACAAAAAGATAGTGCCGGAAAAAAAGGTGGAAGAAGTGGTTGAACATGCAGTAAAATATACACCGACTTCTTTTAATTCTCAGACAGGCCGGGTGATTCTTCTCTTTGATGAGGAGCACAATAAGTTCTGGAATATAGTTGAATCCAATTTACGACCTGTGGTGCCGGAAGAAGATTTTGACTCAACTAAAGAAAAAATCGACGGCTTCCGCAGTGGTTATGGAACGGTCCTCTTTTTTGAAGATATGGAAATAGTGGAGGATCTGCAGCAGCGCTTTCCCCTCTACAGCGAAAATTTTCCAAAGTGGTCCCAGCACTCCAGTGGAATGCTGCAGTATAATGTCTGGACTCTGCTGGAGACAGAAGGTCTTGGTGCGTCTCTGCAGCATTATACAGAACTGATAGTTGAAGATGTAAAAGCAGAATGGGATGTACCGGAAGAGTGGCGTTTTGTAGCTCAGATGCCCTTTGGTAATCCGGTAGAAGAGCCGGACAAAAAGGAATTTGAACCTTTAGCAGAGAGAATTAAAGTTTATAAATAAATAGTTTTATTCAAATCGGCAGCAGGTCAGATAAGTTTAAATCTGGTTAATGCCGGTTTTTTTATTGTATTTTTACTTAAATAGTAGTATAATAAAAGTAAGAAATATTAATCTTACTTTAAAATAAGAAGGTGAGCTTATGTATCAGGTTAAAATATCTTCCAAAGGACAGATTACAATCCCCAAAAAGTTGCGGGAGAAATTGAATTTAAATAAAGGTGATCAGTTAATAATTAAAGAGAGTAAACAGGGCTATTATTTTGAAAAAAAAGTTGATCAAAATAAAATCAAAAACTATGTAGGAATTTTAAATGGGAATAAGAGCAGTGATCAATTAGTTGAGGAGTTGAGGGGTAATGCAGATTACAGTTGATACAAATATCTTATTTGATATTTTATTACCTGATCCTGACTATAAGGAAAGTTCCCTAAATTTAATTTTAAACTATAGTTCACAGAATTTAATTATTTCTCAAATAGTTTATGCAGAACTTGCTGCTCACTTTAACAATCCGGCTTTACTGGATAGTTTTCTGGAAGATTCAAATATACAGCTTAAATCTATTGGTAAAAAAGGACTGCAGTTTGCCGCGGCTGCCTGGAAAGAATATAATCAAAATCGAGATAGTCAATTAGAATGCAGTAAGTGTGGTTCAAAAAACACTTTTTATTGTTCAGATTGTGGCAGTAAAATAACTTTCAGACAGTATATAATGGCAGACTTTATAATTGCAGGGCATGCAGTAGAAAATGAAGCTTTACTATTAAGCAGAGACCGGGGTTTTTATCGAAAATACTTTAAGGACCTGGAAATTAAATCTTCATAACTGCTATAATATTAAGAAATTACTAAATCAATTTCGTTTCTTTTTCGACAAAAAAGTTAAAATGCTTGTAAGTAGCACTAAATTAATGATAAAATAGAAGACAGGATAATAATAGGGGAAATATATGTAATAAAAAGAGGGCTGATTTGAATGCTGACAATTAAGGACATTGCCAGAAAGGCAGGGGTTTCAGTAGCAACTGTTTCCAAGGTAATGAATGGTTATGATGATATTGGGGAAGTTACAAAGGCAAAGGTTTTAAAAATTATTGAAGAAAATAACTATCGACCAAATGCTAATGCACAATCTTTAAGAACAAATAAATCTTTTCTGGTCGGTCTTTTTTTTAAGGATCACCAGGACAGTGGAGTTAAGCATCCGTTTTTTAGAGGTATAATATCGGGTCTGGAGGAGAAGCTGCTGGAAAATAATTATGATATGATTTTATTTTCCGCTAACTGGGAGGACCAATTTAGTTATTTAGAAAAGTGTCAGTTCCGTAATGTTGATGGGGCTATTTTAATGGGGATGCCCAAGGATGATCCTAAAATACCGGAACTTTTAAATGCTAAAATTCCCTCGGTTTTTATTGATCTTGATATGTCTGCTGAGCGTGCCTCTTATATTATTTCGGATAACGAAGAAGGTGCTCGCAAAGCCGTCAGGCATCTGGCAGAACTGGGACATCAAAAGATTGCTACTATTGAGGGTGAAGAAATAACTGTTCCAACTCAAAAAAGACTGGCCGGTTATAAAGCTGAAATGAAAGCTCAGAACTTAGAGATCAGAGATGAATGGGTGATTCAGGGGCGGTTTAGTGTAGATGGTGGCTATCAGGCGATGAAAGAAATTTTGAGATTAGAAAATAAACCAACCGCAATTTTCTGTCAGGGTGATGAGATCGCAGTTGGAGCAATGCAGGCGACCAAAGAAGCTGGGCTCAAAGTTCCGGACGATTTTTCTATTGTTGGTTTTGACGATATCGAAATTAGCCAGTATTTAAACCCCGCTCTGACTACAGTCTGTCAGAAAAAAGAAGAGATGGGGATTGAAGCTGCTAATATGGTTATAGAGTTAATTAATAATCACGAAGAAAAAGTAGAGCCCGAAATAATTGATACAGAACTGATAGTCAGGAATTCGACCAGGAAACTTTAAGAATTAATAGAAAATATAATTTTTAAAATTGAATCAGAAATTTAAGGGCAGCTTTCTTAATTGAGAGCTGTTTTTCTTTTTAAATGAAGAAAAATGGTTTATAATTCCTGTATCCAGCCATATAAAGCCTAAAATAATTGAACTCCAGCCTGAAATTAAAATATTCAAAAAACTTCTTGACAAATTCAGAGCTGCAGGGTATAATTAATTTGCTGAAAAACATTTTATATATATGAAAAATATTTCAAAATGAGGTGATTTCAATTCCAAACAATGGTAAGAGCAAAGAATCTACACTTGAAAGATCAATCAAGGTCCTTGAATATTTAGCAGAGACAAAAGAAAACAAAAACATGTCTGAGATTGCTAAAGATCTTAAAATTCCAAATGGAACTTCCCATAAGATTTTAAAGACCTTAGAGGATTATCAGTTGATTGAAAGAGATGAGTCAACAAAAAGGTACAGCCTCGGCTTTAAATTATTTAAACTGGGTAATAATGTCAAGTATATTCGCGATTTAAGAGATATTTCTATGCAGTATATGCGTGAACTTACCAGAGAAACTGGAGAGACCTCTCAGTTAGGTATTATCTTTGAAGAAAACTTATATTTTCTGGAAATAATAGAAACCCCTAATAATAAAAAAACAAGGGGAACTGTGGGCTTAAGTCTGCCCTTATATGCCCCGGCAGCCGGTAAAGTATTACTTGCCTTTCAGCCGGAGGAAAAAAGAAACGAATTATTAGATAACATTGAGTTAAAGGCATTTAATTTAAATACAATAACTGAGCGAGATCAACTAGAAGCTGAATTAGAAGATATCAGGAATAATGGATATGCTGTTGACCGAGAGGAAGTTTTTCTGGGTACAACCTGTCTGGCAGTTCCTGTTTATAATGCAGAAAAGAATGTTGTTGCTGCCTTAGGAATAACTGGTGATACTGAAAGGGTTAAAAACAATATGGATAATTTAGTTAATACGATCCATCATGAGGCCTTAAATATTTCTTTTAAACTTGGCTATCAATTATCTTAAAAAATAAAAACCTAAATTTTTTTAGCCAGCTTATTGAAAAATTTTTCATATATATGAAAACTATCATTATCTTCAGTAAAATTATTCTGATTAATTAAAGCGGAAAGAGAATTATTTAAGCTGTAAATTTTCAGAAAATTATTTTTTATAAAAATATTTTTTCATTTTTATAATTATCTAAAAGAACGGTTATCTGCCCCTTATCTTCAGGGCCTAATATATAGTTGAGATAGGAACAAATAAGATTAGAGAAAGGAGGGTGATAGATCAGGATTTAAAAGGCATTAAAATTAAGTTAATTAGTATAATAAAAGATAACGTCAAATAAAATATGATAGTTACCATAAAATGTAAGTAAATAGTAATAGATCACCACTAATTTTAATTATAATAAAAATATTCAAAATG